>JAZRII010000077.1:0-9490 GCA_045645225.1 Bacteroidaceae bacterium
AGACAGATACTGGAGAACACAGAGAACCTGAGCATCTGGCAGGATCAGGTGAGGGAACTGCTCGTTGACGAGGAGACGAAGCTGGTGACGGGCGTGAAGACCTATATGGACGTTACCTTGCATGCCAAGAGTGTCATCCTGACGGCGGGCACCTTCCTCAACGGCCTCATGCACATAGGTCGCACCCAACTGGAGGGCGGACGTTGTGCAGAACCCGCATCTAAAGAGTTGACAGATAGCATTATACGCCATGGCATAAGGTGCGGACGCATGAAAACGGGCACTCCTGTGCGCATAGATGGCCGCAGTGTGCATTTCGAGGACATGGAGGAGCAGCCGGGCGACACCGTAACGCAGAACTTTTCCTTCATGGGCGAGGCACGCCCCCTACCCCAGCTGCCTTGCTGGATAACGTACACAAACCCCGACGTTCACGAGCGCCTGAGAGAGGGCCTTCCGGAGTCGCCTCTGTACAACGGACAGATACAGAGCATAGGTCCCCGATACTGTCCCAGCATAGAAACAAAACTGGTAACCTTTGCCGACAAGGACCAGCACCAGCTTTTCCTAGAGCCCGAGGGTGTAGATACTCAGGAGTATTACCTGAACGGCTTCTCTTCCTCCCTGCCCATAGAGGTGCAGTTGGATGCCTTGCGCAAGATGCCTTGCTTCCGCGACGTGCAAGTGTATCGCCCTGGCTACGCTATAGAATACGACTTCTTCGACCCCACACAACTATATCACACCTTGGAGTCAAAGGTGGTGAGCAACCTCTACTTTGCCGGTCAGGTGAATGGTACCACGGGATATGAGGAGGCGGCTGGCCAAGGTCTCATTGCCGGCATCAATGCCGCACTGAAACTTCAGGGCAAGGAGAGTTTCATTCTGCATCGCGACGAGGCATACATAGGCGTGCTCATAGACGACCTCGTAACGAAGGGTGTGGACGAGCCCTACCGCATGTTCACATCACGTGCCGAGTACCGCATACTGCTTCGCCAGGACGATGCCGATGCACGCCTAACAGAGCGCAGCTACAACATCGGTCTTGCCACCGAGGAGCGATACCAGAGGTGGATGGAGAAGAAGGAGTGGATAGAGAAGATTAGCGAATTCTGCCGTACCTTCTCCGTGAAGGCGGCATACATAAACGATGCCCTGGAGGAGATGGGCACAGTGCCCTTGCAGAAGGGTTGCAAACTGATGGACCTCATCACTCGTCCACAGGTTGGCATCATGTCGCTGGCAAAGCACATCAATGCGCTTAGGCAACTTATCGACTCCATCCCCAACCGTCGCGAGGAGATAGTGGAGGCTGCCGAGATACGCATAAAGTATAACGGCTACATCCGCCGCGAGCGTGAGATTGCCGACAAGATGCTTCGCCTGGAGAATATAAAGATTCGTGGCAAGTTCGATTACGAGAACATCAAATCCCTCTCCACCGAGGCGCGACAGAAACTTATCAAAATCGACCCCGAAACCTTAGCACAGGCATCGCGCATACCAGGAGTATCACCCTCGGACATCAACGTGTTGCTGGTGCTGATGGGAAGATAGGACCCACCCCTAACCCCTCCCTCTATGGAGGGGGATATATACGCCCGTGTATGTAACATAAGATTCGGATTACTCAGAATACTCAGATTATTCAGATTACTCAGAAGCCCCGAACAGACACAATGTTTCACGTGAAACAATTACACTAGCATTAAAACATCATCGTATTAAAATGAACAATAAAACACTTTTAGAGAACCTCAGGGTTGTGCCCGATTTCCCCATTCCTGGCATTCAGTTCCAGGATGTCACTACCCTATTCAAGAACCCCGAGTGCCTGAAGATTATGCGCGACGAAACCTTGGCCATGTACAAGGACAAGGGTATAACCAAAGTGGTAGGTGTGGAGAGCCGTGGCTTTCCTTTAGGAGGTATATTAGCGGCAGAATTGAATACCGGTTTCGTTATGGCTCGTAAGCCCAACAAACTCCCTGGCGAGATAATTGAACAGGAGTATGCCAAGGAATATGGTACCGATAAAATCTGCATGACTTCGGATGCCATCAGCGAGGAGGACGTGGTGCTTATCCACGACGACCTGCTTGCCACAGGCGGCAGCATGAGGGCAGTTTACGACCTTGTGAAGAAGTTCAATCCAAAGAAGATTTACATCAACTTCATCATCGAACTCACCATCGAAGGCCTCCACGGAAGGGATGTTTTCGACGAAGAAACTGAGATTAGCACCCTGCTGGTAATATCTGATTAAGCAGAACTGAAGACTCCGATTTTGCTGATTACTCTGAATTTTCCGATTAGTCAGATTACTCCGACAAAACCTATGAAACAAGCACTCCTTCAACACCTGAAAGCCATCGTGGGCAGTTTACCAGAACTGCCCGGGTGCTATCAGTATCTCGATGAGAGTGGCACTATCATCTACGTTGGAAAGGCAAAGAACCTGAAGCGTAGGGTTAGCAGTTACTTCAACCGAGAGCACGACAACTTCAAGACGAGTGTGCTTGTTTCCAAAATTCACGACATAAAATATATTGTAGTAAACAGCGAAGAGGATGCACTTCTGTTGGAGAACAACCTTATAAAGCAATGGAATCCTCGCTACAATATACTGCTGAAAGACGGTAAAACCTACCCAAGCATCTGTATCACCAACGAATACCTGCCGCGCATCGTCTACACAAGAAAGATAGACAAGCGTCTGGGCACCTATTTCGGCCCTTACAGCCACATCCCCACCCTACAGGCATTGTTGGAACTAATCAAGAACCTCTACCCCTTGCGCCGATGCAGAGAGAGTATTTCCGCTGAAAGCATCAAAAACGGGAAGCACAAACTTTGCCTTGAGTACCATATCAAGAATTGCAAAGGCCCATGTTGCGGACTTCAAAGCAGGGAGGAATACCTTGCCTACATCAACGAGGCACGAGAAATACTGAAGGGAAATACCGGTGAAATCGAGCGCCAGATGCTTGCGCAGATGCAATCCCTGGCCGAGGAGATGAAGTTCGAGGAGGCAGAGGCAATAAAGCGCAAATACGTCCTTCTGGAGAACTACCGCAGCAAGAGCGAGGTGGTGAGCAGCACACTGCACAATATAGATGTTTTCAACATAGAAAACGACGAAAAAACCGCCTACATCAACTATCTGCACGTTGTGAACGGATGCATAAACCAGGCATTCACCTTTGAATACACAAAGCGCTTAAATGAGAGTGCCGAGGAACTGCTCATTGCTGGTATCGGTGAAATGAGGGCAAGATACGGCAGCAAAAGTCGTGAAATCATCGTTCCGTTCCACGTGGAACTATCGTTGGACAATGTGGAGTTTACCATACCGCAAAGAGGCGACAAGAAGAAGCTACTGGAACTCTCGCACCTGAATGCCTTGCAATACAGGAAAGACCGATTAAACCAGGCAGACAAGTTGAATCCAGAGCAGAAACAGGTGCGTTGCTTGAAGGAATTGCAGGATGCCCTGAGCCTTGACACCCTGCCCATGCACATCGAGTGTTTCGACAATAGCAACATCAGTGGCGAGGATGCCGTGGCTGGATGTGTGGTATTCAGGAAGGCAAAGCCATGCAAAAGCGACTATCGCAAATACAATATAAAGACGGTGCAGGGGCCAGATGACTACGCCTCAATGAAGGAGGTGGTACGTCGCCGTTACAGCCGCATGATGGAGGAGGAGACTCCCCTACCCGACCTTATCATTACCGACGGTGGAAAGGGGCAAATGGAGGTTGTCAGAGAGGTTGTGGAGGACGAACTGAACCTGAGCATACCCATAGCCGGTTTGGCGAAGGACGACAAGCATCGCACCAACGAACTGCTCTTTGGTTTCCCACAGAGGACAATAGGTTTGCGCCTGGATAGCGCCCTGTTCCGTTTCCTCACGCAGATACAAGACGAGGTGCACCGCTTTGCCATCACCTTCCATCGCGACAAGCGAAGCAAACGACAGATAGCCAGCGAATTAGACAGCATCCCCGGCATAGGTCCCAAGACAAAGGAACTGCTACTCAGGCACTTCAAGAGCATGGCCAGAATACGTAAGAGCACCCTGCAGGACCTAATAGAATGTATAGGCGAAAGCAAGGGCAAAGCCCTGTTTGAGGTGCTAAACCCTACCCCAGGAACTTCAATGGAGGAAAGTTAGAAAGGGCAAACGACGGATGGAATTTGCTGATATATATTGAAAAAACGACTAAAAACTAAATATTAAATCAAACCTGCCATACTACTCCCCTCCCTTGTGGAGGGGTTGGGGGTGGGTCCTTTAAAACATTATGGAAGAAAACAAGTATGAAATGATGCTGGCAGAGTACGACACCAACATCAAGGACGAGGAGGTAAAGCGTGCCGTGGCACGTATCATCGAGGACAAGGTGGCAGAGAACGACAACCTGGAGGTGAAGAAGTTCCTGATGGGAAGTGTGGAACTTACCACCCTGAAGACCACCGACAGCGATGAAAGCGTGCTGAAATTCACCGAACGTGTGAACGAGTTCGAGGATGCATACCCCGACATGCCCCACGTTGCCACCATCTGCGTGTATCCCTGCTTTGCACAGATCGTGAGCCAAAGCCTGGAGGTAGAGGGTGTGGAAGTGGCTTGCGTAAGCGGTTCCTTCCCCAGTTCTCAGGCGCTTATCGAGGTGAAGGTGGCAGAGACTGCCCTGGCCATAAAGGACGGCGCCACAGAGATAGATATGGTGATGAGCGTGGGCAAGTTCCTGAGCGGCGATTACGAGACGGTGTGTGATGAAATCAGCGAATTGAAGGCCGTTTGTGGCGAGAAGAAGTTGAAGGTAATACTGGAAACCGGCCTCCTGCCCTCTTGTGCGGACATAAAGACAGCCAGTCTTCTGGCCATGTATGCCGGTGCCGACTACATCAAGACAAGCACCGGCAAGGAGAACCCTGCCGCCACTCCCGAGGCTGCCTACGTGATGTGCCAGGCAATAAAGGAGTATTACGAAAAGACCGGCGTTCGCATCGGTTTCAAGCCTGCTGGTGGCCTTAACACCGTTCACGATGCCCTCGTGTACTATACCATAGTAAAAGAGGTACTGGGCACCGAATGGCTCACCAACCAGTACCTGCGCCTTGGCACCAGCCGACTGGCCAACCTGCTCCTAAGCGAAGTCGTTGGCGAAGAGGTGAAGTTCTTTTAAATAATGGAGGGTCTTTTCCCTCTTGACAATCCAAAATTCACGCCCCTGCGGCTGAAAAAGTGAAAGAAAACGATTCTCACGAGGCATAAAGATGCCATTAGCAGATGATTATTAGTCTGTTAATGGTATTTTTCTTTGTACGGCATAATGAACAAAGTAGAACGGACAATAGCAAAGAGAGACACATGTAACACGAAAGTGGAAATTTTGTCATGCCTCTCCTACTCCACCAACAACGAGTCCTCCATAGAAAACAGTCAAAACCAACAATAGTACACATAAGGTCGTCAAAAGTTCTATAGCGATATGCAGCAGCATATCCTATGTGTATGTCCATTGGTTACAACAGATACAAAGCGAATAACTATCCACAAACCGGACTTCTATGCATTTACTCAAAAGGACTTTCTTGGTAAACATTGTTAATGGAATTATATATTCTCCTTCAAGTTCAAGGAAAATTGATATGACATCGCTTTTGCAAAAAGAATAACGAAGACACTTGCAGACTTTACCCAGGCAGGAATGTTTAAACCAACGGTATCCAAAATCATGGAAAGAAATGACGACAAACATGATTTCTCCTTGAGAGGGTGACACCACGATGGCATGTACATTTCCCTACGATATTTAGCGTATATCTTGTCTTCATCCTATCTACAAAACTTGCAAAATTCATCTGCCATAAAGAATAATTCTATAACTTTGTCCTCGGTGAGCACAGTGATTATTGTTTATAATACTTTGTATTGAGTACTATAAAGGCACAACAACTTACGTTAATCACCAAATTTATAAGCAGTTATAATTCATCAAACTCACGTTAACACTACATGATAAAAAGGGGTTGGTTAAACGATGCCTCTCAAATGATACATATCAATAATACACTATTCTGGAGATAAGACATGCAAAAGCGAAAATATTTAGTCGTTTTGGTGCTCCTTTTCTTATTCGCACCGATAGTAGGGGCACAATATGTCCGGGCACAACATGTAACGAAAGCCGAACAAATCAGGTTCTTTTATGACCGATATATGGAGTGCATAGAGACAGGAAATCGCAAAATGGGGAGCGATTTGCTGAGAAGTTTCTTGACACCCGAAATGCAGGAGAAAAGAGGACGCCTGATAGATGCCACTGGCGCTGACCCGATATTGCGTGCGCAGGATGTGTCGGAGCATGGCCGACAGACACTGACATGCCGGCATCTGGAGGGTAATTGGTTTGAGGTGGCATACCGCTCATTTAGTTGGGGTGTGCAGGACACCGTAACCATTCGCATACCGATGAGAACCGAAGAGGATGAAAAAGGGAGAGTGCGTATCAATTATATCGTGCCAGAATGGGGCGGAAGTCGCTATGGCAACTATTTATTTGATATTCAATCTCAAAGGGTAACAGACCAATTGGATGCGCGCATTTTCGTGGAAACCTTTTTCAAAGCCTACGTTTATCCCTATGCCACTATGTCACCATCATTGGAACAGGATTTGGAGCAACTGCGTAAACGATACTGCACACCATCATTTCTGCAAGGGAAATATGCGGCTATAAAACAAAAATATCTGGAGGATGGCGAGAGCATAGATCCGTTGATTGATTGTTCAGACTTTGACGCATTTTGGCACCCTTCTATTAGGGTTGACTCTATTGACAGCCTCACCTTTCGGATTGGCTACGATACGGACGACGCTAAGGGTTGGCACAAAGATATAAAGATGATGGTAACAATGGAAAAGGGGAGATTTCTCCTTTCGGACATAGAAGCGAAATAAATACCCCAAAGACACATAAATATGTCCTCCATGAGAACAAGGGTTTGTTGTCCCGACAACACGTCCTTGTCACCATTGAGGACAAGCGCTTGTCCTCGGGAGAAGCGAATAACAGCCTCATGGGACCCAAATTTATGGGTCGGTAAACAGGACTGTTATTCCGACGTTCATCATATATTTTTATCTTAAAACCAAACCGTCCAATAGGCTGTTACGTGCAATGAACAATTGGGTAAAACAGCAGAAGAGCAAAGTTATTCTTTGCCATTAATCCACATCTAACACCAGCAATGGCATAAAACACATAAATACGTTTGTATTTCATGAAAAAGCACTATCTTTGCGAAAGGTATATTGGTTTTTCACACTATGAAATACAGTATTAGGGACATATTCGAGTATATTATTGCTTTGGTAAACGAGTTTGCCAAGCGGTATAGTTTGACTGAAAAGCAAGCGTACAGATATATCCGTGCTCATAAAGGGATTGCCTTCATAGAGGAAAACTATGGTGCTATGCACACGCTCAGTTTTGATGATGCTGTGGAGAGCGTTACACTTTATTGCAGAAGAACAGGAGGTGAACTATGATCTTATACCACGGATCCAATACTAACATTGAACATATAGAACTTGAAAAGTCGAAACCTTTCAAGGACTTCGGTAAAGGATTCTATTTGTCGGAAAGCGAGGAACAAGCCTTGGAAATGGCACGCTTCAAAGCACTTACATTCGGTGGAGAACCTATTGTATCGAAATTTGAATTTGACACATCTTTGATGCACAACTCTGACCTTCGCATCAAAATCTTCAAGGAATACTCCGAGGAGTGGGCAGACTTTGTCTTTGCAAATAGAGAAGGGACAGATGTTGAGCACTACGACATTGTCTATGGACCTATAGCAAATGACAAGGTGGGATTGCAAATCAGAAAACTCAAAGACGGCTCCATTGACAAAACAGAGTTCCTGAATCGTCTCAAGTATATGAAAGGGATAACCTTCCAATACTTTTTTGGCACAAAAAAGGCCATTAAACACCTTATAAGACTATGACAAAGGCTGAGTTTGAATACATGAAGGAAGGAATGGCTGCAGATCTAGCAGAATTGCTTTCCAAGGATTTCAACATGAACATCTGTGAAGCCCTTGACACCCTATATGATTCTGAGACATACACCAAACTTTGCGACTCTGCAACTGGATTGTATTTCCAAAGTCCGAAATATGTCTATACGCTGCTGAACTCGGAGTTAAAAACTGGCAGGGTTTCATAACACCCCCTACCCTTTCTGAACATCCACTAAATAATCGGAAAACGGAAAACTGCCTTCTCACATCCCAGTTTTCCGTTTTCCGATTTCACCTTTCCGTTCGTAAGTCCTTACATCGCCCTCTTTGCCACGTAATCGAGATAGTACTGGAGGGCTTGGACAATAGTGCTCTCCCCTACCTCATCCAGCAATCCTGTGGCCATGCCGGACATGTCGCCCATGGCACTTTCTGCATACAAGACACCACCCTCCTGGCGGGTGAGGTTGACAAGATGAGTGATTTCCTCTTGCGATGCCTCGCCGGCACGTACCTTCAGGGCAAGGGTATGAGCCTCGGGGTTCTTGTTGGCAACATAGATGACTGGCAGTGTGAGTTTCCCCTCCTTCATGTCGTTGCCTGCAGGCTTGCCCACATCGTGCTGGTCGTCGTAATCAAAGATGTCGTCCTTCAACTGGAAGCATATACCGAGAAGCATGCCAAAGCGCTTCATAGTATATATGTATCCGGGATGATCCGTAGCAAGCAAGGCACCCACCTCGGCACAGGCAGAAAAGAGAGAGGCGGTCTTCTTGCGCACCACCTCGTAGTACGAGCCTTCCCCTATTTCCTTGCTGTCCACGTTGGCCAACTGCAAGAGTTCACCATCCGATAGCATGATACCCACGTTGGAGATAAGCGCCACTACCCTACTGTCGCCACATGCCACGGCATGCTCAATGGCCTTGCTGAGCAGGAAATCGCCCACGAGGACGGCTGCCTTGTTGTCCAGAAGGCTGTTCACGCTCTTCTGACCACGACGGCGGTCGCTCTCGTCAACAATATCGTCGTGCACCAGGGATGCCGTGTGCAGAAGTTCCATGGCAATGGCCGCATGGATTACCTGATCGCTGACCACGTCCACACTGTTGTCGGCACCACGGGCAGCCAGCATCACCAGTATGGGACGCATCTGCTTGCCGGTGCGGCGAGTCAGGTGATCCAATGCCATTCCAAGCAAAGGATTGTCGGACTTGAGCGACTCACGGAACATTTCATTGAACCGTGCCAGGTCGGCCTCAACGGGTTTTCTTATCTCTTTTAGTAAATCCACTGGACTTATAATCATGCGTTATCAAATGCAAATTTACAGAAAAAGGCGGAATATTATCACAATTTTCAGTATTTTTGTAGGCAAATAAGATAAATAGTTATGAAATTGTTCCTTTTGGATGCATATGCTCTCATCTACAGAGCCTACTAT
>JAZRII010000078.1:0-78786 GCA_045645225.1 Bacteroidaceae bacterium
AACAGCGAAATGCGCCTTGTGGGATGGATAAACATCCAGACCAAGGAAATACGTACACCATTTGAAGATATACGCCAGGAACTGGAAAACATGCCGCAGGGAACATTGGACACTGACAATCTGCACCTGCGTGCATTTGCAGGAATACACCTGATAGATACAAAACTCCTTGATATGATGACGGGATGGCCAGAGAAATTCAGCATCATCGATTTCTACCTGTCCATTTGCCATTCAGCTAATATAAAGGCATATACACAGACCGGCCTGAACATCGTGGATGTAGGAAAACTGGACACATTAGCATTGGCCGAGGAATTCATAAATAAGACACATTAGCAATGCCTGAGGAATATACAAAGAAATTTCAAGAATAGGCATTATGTTTACTTGCATTTATAAATCATTAAAATATTAAACAAGGGTCCTATGAAATACGGATATGTAAAAATTGGTGCCGGTGTGCCGGAAATAAAGGTAGCCGACCCTCAGTTTAATGTAGAGCAAATAGAGAAACTGGTACTGAAAGCCCAGACACAGGGTGTGGAGATACTGGTTACACCAGAACTGGGCATTACTGGATACACATGCCAGGATCTGTTCTTCCAGCAAACTCTTATGGAGGAAGCGGAAGTGGCATTGATGAAACTCATGGACTTTACCCGTTCCATGGACATGATAATCGTTGTGGGCATGCCTGTAGCATGCAAGGGAGGCTTGCTGGATTGCGCTGTGGTGCTACAGAAAGGCAAGATAATGGGTATCGTGGCAAAAACCTTTCTTGCAAACAGCAGGGAATGTTGCGAGAAACGATGGTTCTCCTCCATACAGGACATAAAGGATGTAAAGGTGTGGCTTTGCGGAGAACTTGTGGAGATAAGGCAGCACCAGTTGTTCAACACCCCATCATGCACATTTGCTGTAGAAATAGGCAACGACCTTCATGCACCCAAGGCGCCTTCAACGGATCTGTCCCTGATGGGCGCCGAGATAATCCTGAACCTTGCGGCAGACACAGCCTTGGCAGGAAAGGATGAGTACATAAAAAATATGGTATGCACGCAAAGTGCAAGATGCATGGCAGGATATGTATATGCAGGCGCCGGTTTCGGAGAAAGCAGCACCGATCTGGTTTTCGGAGGACAGGCCATGGTGTGCGAGAACGGAAACATTCTTGCAGAAGATTTGCCCTTTGCCATGGAAGCCCAGCTGGTAACAACAGAAATAGACACGGAGTACATCAGAAACGAACGCAGGAAAAACAACTCGTTTGCCGATGTGGCAAAATCCACGCCCTCGGCCAACTGTCTCCACATAGACACAGACATGATGGTAAGCCAGCATCTGGACCTTACCAGAGCATACTCGCCCCACCCCTTCACACCCAGTACCAAAGAGGCTCTGGACAAGCGCATGGAGGAAATCTTCAATATCCAAACTTTAGGTTTAGCAAAGCGCCTGAAACACACTGGTTGCAAGAAAGTTGTGATTGGCATAAGCGGAGGTTTGGACAGCACTTTGGCACTGCTTGTGGCCGTTGGTACATACGACCGTATGGGACTGGACAGAAAGGGAATCGTGGGCATAACCATGCCCGGTTTTGGCACAACGGACCGCACCTACACCAACGCCATCTCCCTGATGAAGCAACTGGGCATCACCTTGCGCGAAGTGAGCATCAAGGACGCATGCCTGCAACACTTCAAGGACATCAGTCACAATCCCGCCAACCATGACGTGACCTACGAAAACTCACAGGCAAGAGAACGCACACAGATACTGATGGACATTGCCAACCAAGAAAACGCTATGGTGGTGGGAACAGGCGACCTGTCAGAACTGGCATTGGGCTGGGCAACATACAATGGCGACCACATGTCCATGTACAGCGTAAACGGTTCGGTGCCCAAGACCATCGTGCGCCTTGTCGTGGCATGGTATGCCGAAGTGCAGAAGAGCAGCGCCACAAAAGAAATACTGAAGGACATCATTGCCACACCCATTTCTCCAGAACTGGTGCCCGCTCACGACAATGGCGAAATCAAGCAGAAAACAGAGGACCTTGTGGGACCATACGAACTGCACGATTTCTTCCTCTACCACGTCCTGAGGCATGGATTCCGACCAGGAAAGATATACATGCTGGCACGCTATGCCTTTAGCGAATCATCATATAACGATGAGACAATAAAGAAATGGCTAACAACATTTTATCGCCGTTTCTTCAATCAGCAGTTCAAGCGCTCCTGTCTGCCCGACGGACCAAAGGTGGGAACATGCAGTCTCTCGCCCCGAGGCGACTGGAGCATGCCCAGCGACGCATCGTCGGCAAGTTGGCTGAAGGAGTGCGAAAACCTATAAAGCATAGTACGAAAAATATCGGCATAACCGTGCCTGACCAGACTTTGTTCGGGGTCAGGCACAGTTTTTATGTACCCGCCCAGAAACATCTCCTGCCCTCCCCCCCCTCACCTTGTTTAAAGGCGCGCATGAACATTTGTATGCCAGCAGTGACAGTAATCCAACTTTTTTTTATAACTTTGCGCGTGATTTTAGCATTTCTGATGTATAACAGAGTAAACAAAACAACAATATGAAAACCGTAATCCTGCTACTTTGCCTCGCCATGGGCATTACCATGAGCGCAAATGCCCAATCCCAGAAGTCTGTCAGAAGCGAAATACGCCCCGATGGAAATACCAAGGCGCAGAACTATGCAGAAATCAAGTTCGATACCTTGCGTTGCAACTTGGGCATATTCCCTGAATCAGATGCCGTCAGAAAATACAGTTTCACTTTCACTAACACCGGCACCGCTCCGCTTATCATCAACCAGGCCTTCGCCTCCTGCGGCTGCACCGTGCCTTCTTTTACCAAGGAACCCATCAAGTCTGGCGAAAAGGGCAGCATTGACATAACCTACAACGGCAAGGGACTGGTGCCTGGAAGATTTTCAAAGACCGTAACCGTGCGCTCCAATGCCAAGAACAGAATCGTGCGCCTCATCATTGAAGGCGAAATGACCGAATAACCCCCATGCCCCAGAACATAGTGGCACAGAATGCATCCAAAGCAGAGAAGATAGTCCTGGGCATAGACCCTGGCACTAACGTCATGGGCTATGGCGTTATCCGCGTATGCGGCAAAAAAGCAGAGATGCTTGCCCTGGGCGTGATAGACCTGCGCAAATATGGCGACCACTACCTGAAACTTGGACACATATTCGAGCGCATAACTGGTATCATAGACTCCTATCTGCCCGACGAGATGGCCATTGAAGCACCCTTCTTCGGCAAGAACGTACAGTCTATGCTGAAACTGGGCAGAGCACAGGGAGTGGCCATGGCGGCTGCCATACAGCGTCAGGTGCCCATTACCGAATATGCCCCCATGAAGATAAAGATGGCAATAACAGGAGTGGGCACGGCCTCGAAGGAACAGGTGGCAGATATGCTGCGCAGGATGATGCACCTGGACCGTGAGGAAATGGGCAAGTTCCTGGACGCAACAGATGCCTTGGCCGCTGCATACTGCCATTTCCTGCAAATGGGCAAACCGGAGACCGACAGGAAATATTCGTCATGGAAAGACTTCGTGAACAAGAACAAGGACAGACAAACCGCCAACATAGCCGGACTGAAGACAAGATGACACCAATTATCAAGATAACCGATGGAGTGACCCGCCACCCCGCATGGCGCATGGCAGAGCCAGTGAACATGGAAATTATGCCTGGCGAACAGATAGCAATATGTGGCGACAATGCCGCAGGAAAGAGCCGTCTGGTGGAAATCATAACAGGGCACTATCCGCTCCTTCGCAACGAAGTGCACTACGCTTTTGACAATACCGGTGCCGAGGCTGGTACCCCAACCCAGAAACGTCTAATAAGCGAACAGATGCGATTCATATCCTTTCGCGACTCCTATGGCGAGCAGGATGGCACATACTACTATCAGCAGCGCTGGAACCAGCACGATATAGACGAGAACACGCCCACGGCAGGAAGCCTGCTGGAGAGCGTCCCAGAATTCTTGCCAGGGCTGAGACAAAGACTCTATGATATGTTTGCCCTGCATCCTGTCCTGGACAAGTACATAATAACACTTTCAAGCGGAGAACTGCGCAAGTTCCAGCTGACACGCACCTTGCTCTCAGCACCACGTGTGCTGATACTGGACAACCCGTTCATAGGCCTGGACGCCAAGACACGCGACCTGCTGAAGGATTTGCTTGAACGCCTGACCAAGACTATCGAACTCACCGTAATTCTGATTCTTTCCAAATATGATGACGTTCCGGAATTCGTTACTCACGTAATACCCGTGCAGGGAATGAATGTGATGCCCAAGCAGAGCAGACAGGAGTTCGTGAACAGCCTGCCACATACAGGCGATGCCCTACCCCATCACCTCTCAAGATGGATCGCCGGCCTTCCACACAAGGACATTTCATCCATACCCTTCTACCCTCAGCACGGAGGGGAAATACTGAACCTCAGCAACGTGTCTATCCGATACGGCAACCGCACTATACTGAAGGACCTTGACTGGACCGTATGCGAGGGCGAGAGATGGGCTCTGCAGGGAGAGAACGGTGCAGGAAAGAGCACCCTGCTTTCGCTTGTGTGTGCCGACAATCCACAAAGCTATTCGTGCAACATAAGTCTGTTCGGACACAAGCGCGGAAGCGGCGAAAGCATATGGCAGATAAAGCGCCACATAGGCTATGTCTCGCCAGAAATGCACCGTGCCTATCTGCGCGACCTGCCTGCCATCGACATAGTGGCAAGCGGACTTTCGGACAGTGTGGGACTGTATTGCCGCCCACGCCCCGAGCAGAAGGAAATATGCCGCCAGTGGATGGAAGTCTTCGGCATAGCAGACATACAGGACAAGACCTTCCTGCACCTTTCAAGCGGAGAGCAAAGGCTATGCCTGCTGGCACGCGCCTTTGTAAAGGACCCCGAACTCCTGGTTCTGGACGAACCGCTCCACGGACTTGACCTGAAGAACAGGCAGAGAGTGAGGGAAATTATACAGACCTTCTGCCAGCGCCCTCACAAGACCCTGATAATGGTGACACACTATAAGGAAGAACTGCCTGAGTGCATGACCCATAGCCTCACACTGAAGAAAAACTAAACCAACAGAGATGAACGTAGCCATAGTAAAATACAACGCCGGCAATATATATTCCGTAATCCATGCGTTGAAGCGCCTGGGCATCACACCCACACTGACGGACGATGCCGAACTGCTGGCAAAGGCCGACAAGGTGCTGTTTCCGGGCCAGGGCGAGGCAAGCACGGCAATGGCATACCTGCGCCAGCATGACCTGGACAGAGTGATACCTGAACTTCGCCAGCCCGTGCTGGGAATATGCATAGGCCAGCAACTGATGTGCCGGCATAGCGAGGAGGGTGATACAGATTGCCTGGGCATCTTTCCCCTCGACGTAAAGCGTTTCCAGCCCCAGCAGCACACCGACAAGGTTCCGCAGATGGGATGGAATAGCATCCACGACTTGAAGTCTCCTCTTTTCAAGGGCATCAGCGACGGGGAGTTCATCTATAACGTGCATAGCTTCTATGTACCGCACCACGAGGACTACACCATTGCCACATGCGACTACATCCTCCCCTACTCTGCCGCATTGAACCGCGACAATTTCTTTGCGACACAGTTTCACCCTGAAAAGAGCGGTGGCGTGGGCGAAAAAATATTGAGAAACTTTCTTGAACTATGATAGAACTCATACCTGCCATAGACCTTATTGACGGAAAGTGCGTACGCCTCTTCAAAGGCGACTATGCACAGAAAACCGTATACAACGAGGACCCCGTGAGCCAGGCTCTGGAATTCCAGCGCCTTGGGTTCCGCCGCTTGCATATCGTGGACCTGGACGGTGCCAAGAGCAAGCATATCGTTAATGATGCCGTGCTGAACGCCATCACGCAAAACACCAATCTTGTCGTTGACTTCGGCGGCGGCATAAAGACTGAAGAAGACCTGGAAAAAGCCTTCAACGCCGGAGCACACATGGTTACCGTGGGCAGTGTGGCGGTAACCTGCCCCGAGATGTTCATCGGCTGGATCCAGAAGTACGGTGCAGAAAGGATAATCCTGGGTGCCGACGTGCGCAACGGAAAGGTGAGCATAAACGGATGGAAGGAGGACTCGTCAGAGGAACTTCTGCCATTCCTTGAGAAATACGTGCGTGCCGGAGTGCGTAATGTCCTGTGCACGGAAATCAGCAAGGACGGCACACTGGCAGGACCTGCCACAGAGATGTACCGCAAGGTCATGCAGCACTACCCGCAATTGCACCTCATTGCATCCGGTGGAGTGTCTGGCAACGATGACATTCGCCTGCTGGAAGCAAACGGCATCCCTGCCGTGGTCTTTGGCAAGGCTTATTACGAAGGCAAAATTAACATGGAGGACCTATGCTGGCAAAAAGAATAATACCCTGCCTTGACGTAAAGGACGGAATGACCGTGAAGGGCACCAACTTCGTGAACCTGCGCACCGCTGGCGACCCGGTGGCTCTGGGCAAGGCTTATAGCGACCAGGGGGCCGACGAACTGTGCTTTCTTGACATTACCGCCAGTTTCGAGGGTCGCAAGACCTTTACCGACATGGTGAGCCGTGTGGCACGGGAAATCAATATTCCCTTTACCGTTGGCGGCGGCATACAGGAGATAGGCGACGTGGAGCGTCTGCTCAATGCTGGAGCCGACAAGGTGAGCATCAACTCGGCCGCCATCTACAATCCATCGCTCATCAACGAGATAGCCAGGCACTTTGGGTCTCAGGTTATAGTATGCGCCATAGATGCAAGAAACGATGCCGACGGATGGCACTGCTACACGAAGGGCGGACGCCAGCGGCAGGAACTGGGCCTTTTCGATTGGGCGCACCAGGTGCAGGAAAGAGGTGCTGGCGAAATACTCTTCACCTCCATGGACCACGACGGAGTGAAGCAGGGTTTTGCCAACGAAGCCCTGGCACTTCTGGCCGACAGCCTTTCCATCCCCATCATAGCAAGCGGAGGAGCAGGCAAGATGGAGCATTTCCGCGATGCCTTCACCCAGGGACATGCCGATGCCGCACTGGCGGCAAGCGTGTTCCACTTTGGCGAAATACCCATCCCCGAACTGAAACAATATCTGCACAGGGAAAATATCGTGATAAGACTTTAACAAACAATTAACCACACCATGCTCAATATAGACAATATGGAAATAGACTTCGACAAGATGCAGGGCCTTGTTCCTGCCATTATACAGGATGCCGAGACAAGACAGGTGCTTATGCTCGGTTACATGAACCGCCAGGCATACGACCTCACGGTAATGACCGGCAAGGTCACCTTCTGGAGCCGTACACGCAAGACCACATGGACAAAGGGCGAGACAAGCGGAAACTACCTCCACGTCGTGGACATCAAGAACGATTGCGACAACGACACTCTGCTCATACGCGTTAATCCCGTTGGTCCCGTATGCCACACCGGCACAGATACATGCTGGGGAGAGAAGAACACTCCCATGCTTGCCTCAAAACGAGAAGAGGTTGCCAACCCGCTGCTCTTCCTGAGCGAATTGCAGGACTTCATTGAGGAGCGCCACCGTCAGATGCCCGAGGGTTCGTATACGACATCCCTCTTCCGCGACGGTCTGAATAGAATGGCACAGAAAGTGGGCGAAGAGGCGCTGGAACTTGTCATCGAGGCGGTTAACGGCACGGACGAGCGTATGATATACGAGGGTTCCGACATGCTCTACCACCTTCTGGTGCTAATGACCAGCAAGGGTCTCCGCATAGAGCAGATGGCCGAGGAACTGATGCTTCGCCACAATCCCAACTGGAAAAAACACTGATTCACATTCCCATAAAATGACCATAAACTACACCAACGTCCATCTGCGACACGACAAAAGGACCATCCTTTCAGGTATCAACCTGCAGGTACAGCCAGGCGAAATGGTATACCTTACCGGTTTGGTAGGTAGTGGAAAAAGCACATTGCTGTCCAGCATGTACGGAGACACACCTGTCTACAACGGACGTGCAATGGTCATGGACCATGATATGCGCAAGATAGGCCGAAGCAAACTTCAGTACCTGCGCCGCCAGATAGGCATCGTGCACCAGGAACTGCGGCTGCTCTCGGACCGCACCATATATGAAAACCTCGATTTCGTACTGCGCGCCACCGACTGGGGACGAAAGGAACTCCGACGCGAACGCATAGAGGAGGTGCTCAATTGGGTGGAAATGCCCGATGCCGGCAAATGCTTCCCACATGAACTCTCCGGAGGGCAGAAGCAGTGCATATGCATAGCACGTGCCATACTGAACCACCCAGAACTCATCATCGCCGACGAACCTACAGGCCAGCTGGATGCAGAGAACGGGGAGCGGGTCATGGCTCTGCTCGATGAAGTGAGGCGCCAGACGGGATGTGCCGTGGTCATCTCCACTCACAACCTGCAATGGCCCGAGTACTTCCCTGGAACGGTGTACGTATGCGAGAACGAGACACTAACACGAAAAACAAATAATCAATAAATACTACAAACATGAAAGTTTTGAAATTCGGAGGTACCAGCGTAGGTTCTCCAGAGCGCATGAAAGACGTCTGCAAACTCTTCACTGCTGACGGCGAACAGAAAATAGTTGTCCTCTCTGCCATGAGCGGAACCACCAACTCTCTGGTGGAAATCTCGGACTATCTCTACAAGAAGAATCCCGAGGGTGCCAGCACCATCATAAACCAGCTCGAGCGCAAGTACATGGGGCACGTGGAAGAACTCTACCAGACCGAGGAATGGAAGGAGAAGACGCGCAGTTTCCTGAAAGAGCAGTTCCGCTACCTGCGCAGCTTCACCAAGACCCACTTCACCTCCTTCGAGGAGAAGGTGATTCTGGCCGAGGGCGAAATCATCTCCACCAACATGGTCACCAACTATCTGCTGGAGTGCGGTGTCAACGCCATCCTGCTGCCCGCCCTGGAGATGATCCGTACGGACAAGAACGCCGAACCCGACTTCCACTACATCACCGAGAAGTGCCTGCACTACATGAACGAGAATCCCGACTACCAGATATACATCACACAGGGATTCATCTGCCGCAATGCCTACGGCGAGGTGGACAACCTCCTGCGCGGCGGTTCCGACTACACAGCATGCCTTATCGGTGCAGCCCTTCAGGTTGAGGAGATACAGATATGGACCGACATCGACGGCATGCACAACAACGACCCCCGCTATGTAGAAGGCACACATCCCGTGCGCCAGCTGCACTTTGCCGAGGCAGCCGAACTGGCCTACTTCGGCGCCAAGATCCTGCACCCCACCTGCATCCAGCCTGCCAAGTTCTCCGGTGTGCCCGTACGCCTGCTCAACACCATGGCACCCGAGGCACCAGGAACAATCATCAACAACGATTTCCACGAAGGCAAGATAAAGGCTGTGGCTGCCCGCGACGGCAACACCTGCATCCGCATCAATTCCTCACGCATGCTTCTGGCCTACGGGTTCCTGCGCAAGGTATTTGAGATCTTCGAAACCTACCGCACAAGCATAGACATGATATGCACCAGCGAGGTGGGCGTGAGCCTCACCATCGACAATACCGCACACCTGGCCGACATCGTATCCGAGCTGAAGAAGTACGGTACCGTCTCCTGCGAGGAGAACATGTGCATAATCTGCGTGGTGGGCGACCTCCGTCCTGAAAACTGCGGTTTCGAGAGTATTGCCTGCGACGCCTTGCGCGACATACCCGTACGCATGATCTCCTACGGCGGCAGCAACCACAACATCTCCTTCCTGGTCAAGGCCGAGGACAAGCAGCGCACACTTCAGGCATTGCAGAACACACTCTTCTAATGCAAGCAAGGATACTCACATAAGACAGACACATGTTTCCTATAGAAGAATTCAAAAAGCTCCACACACCCTTCTACTACTACGACACGGCACTCCTGAGATGCACATTGGGCGAAATCAGGGACAATGCCGACCCGCACATGCACATCCACTATGCCGTGAAGGCATGTGCCAACCCCAAGGTCCTGGCAATCATTGCACAGGAGGGGTTCGGAGCAGACTGCGTCAGCGGAGGAGAGATTAGGGCTGCCCTGCAGGCTGGCTTCCCTGCCGACAAGATAGTCTATGCCGGAGTGGGCAAAAGCGACTGGGAAATAGAACTGGGACTGGAAGCAGGCATCTTTGCCTTCAACGTTGAGAGCATACCAGAACTGGAAATCATCAACTCCCTGGCCCTGCAGAAGGGCAAGGTGGCACAGATAGCCCTGCGCATCAACCCCAATGTTGGCGCGCACACACATGCAAACATCACTACAGGACTGGCAGAGAACAAGTTCGGCATAGACATGCAGGACATGGAGCACATCATTGCCCTTGCCAGCAGCATGGAGGGTGTCCGCTTCACAGGCCTGCATTTCCACATAGGAAGCCAGATTCTGGAGATGGACGACTTTGCCGCTCTCTGCATACGCATCAACGAACTCCAGGACCGCCTGGAGGCAGCAGGGATCAGTGGCATTGAGAATATCAACGTGGGCGGAGGCCTGGGCATCGACTACAAGCAGCCCGACCTCCATCCCGTGCCCGACTTCCGTTCCTATTTCGACACCTACCGCCAGAAACTCCTGCTCCGCCCTGGGCAGCAGCTGCAATTCGAATTGGGACGTGCCATCATGGGACAGTGCGGAACGCTTGTATCGCGCGTACTATATATAAAGAGTAATCCCATAAAGAATTTCTGTATCGTGGATGCAGGCATGACCGACCTTATCCGTCCGGCCCTCTACAATGCCTATCACCACATAGAGAACCTCACGGCCTCTGACCCGGGCGACTTTGTAACCTACGATGTGGTGGGTCCCATCTGCGAGAGCAGCGACGTGTTCATCAAGAACTACGGCATGCCGCGCACAAGCCGTGGCGACCTCATAGCCTTCCGCTCTGCAGGCGCCTATGGCGAAATAATGGCCTCGGGATATAACTGCCGAAACCTCCCAATTGGATACATCACCGAAGACCTCCTATGACAAGCCTTCTCATCATAGCCCACGAGGAGCACGACAAACTGGCACTTCATCTCCCTGCCCTGCTCAGCCAGCAGGGCACGGACTATGATGTTGTGGTGGTGGACATGAACAGCGAGGACCAGACTCCAGACCTGCTCAAATCCTTGCAGGAGTCGAACACGCACCTCAGATACCTCTCTCTCCCCACCAGCGCCCGCGACATAAGCCGTGAGCGCCTGGCCATACACCTGGGCATGCGTGCAGCCTGCTATCCGCGGGTACTGCTCATCAGTGCCGACACTCATGTGCCCAGCCACGACTGGCTGATGGAGATAGAGAAACGATGGCGCACGGACAGCAAGGTCATGCTCATCCCCACCTTAAGGCAAAGGAGCAAGGGCATAGGCGACTATTTCAACGCCGGCCACGAGGCCTGGTGCAGTTCCTTGCACCAGAAACAGGCACTGAACCACAAGCTCTTCCGTGCCGGCAGTTTTGTGGCAGGAATACACAAGGAACTGTTCCTCACCCACACCTGTCCAGCCAGCCATCTGGCTATGGAAACCGGCACCATGGACATCTTCATATCTCACGTTGCAACTCCATACAATACAATACTGCTCACGGAAGAACACCTGTATCCACACAGGGATGCCATGCAGGGCAACCGCCGATGGAAACGCAAGCGTCTCTTTGCATTTGAGGTAAACCGCCATCTTTCACATCCCATCAGACGCCACATGTCCTACATCTGGCATTGTCTCACCAGCATCCACCGTGGCGCACTGCTCTATCTTGTGGAAGATGTCCTCACATATCTCAGATGGTGCATTTCCAGCAGGAAAACATTCACAAAGAAACATTACTGAACAAAACACTAATCATGCGCAAAATCAAAGACTATCTTCTCCTCTCTCTGAAGGGAGCAGGAATGGGTGCAGCCGACGTAATCCCTGGTGTAAGCGGCGGCACAATAGCCTTCATGACAGGTATTTTCGAGGAACTTGTCGGCTCCATAAACTCCTTCGATGCCACAGCACTCCGTCTGCTTCTTGGCGGAAAGGTGGGAGCGTTCTGGAAGCACGTCAACGGCAGTTTCCTTATGGCTGTAGGATGCGGCATACTGCTCAGTGTGCTCACCCTGGCGAAAATCATGCTGTATCTGCTCAACAGCCACCCTATCGAAACCTGGGCATTCTTCTTCGGACTCATCGTGGCATCCTCCATCTTCATTCTTCGTGGCGTGAAGGGCTGGAACCTGATTTCCGTAGTTCTTACCATCCTGGGAATCATCCTGGGCGTAACCGTATGCACCCTCTCTCCCACCCAGACACCCGACGACCTCTGGTTCATCTTCCTGAGCGGAGCCATAGCCATCTGTGCCATGATACTTCCGGGCATTTCGGGCAGCTTCATCCTCCTCATCCTGGGCAAGTACGAGTACATCATGGAAACCATCAGCCATCTCACAGCAGGCGACATTGCAGGCACACTCCCCATCATTGCAGTCTTTGGTGCCGGAGCAGCCACAGGCATCGTCTCCTTCTCCAAGTTCCTGCACTGGCTTCTTGGCAAATTCCACAAGCAGACCCTTCTGGTCATGGCAGGCTTCATCATCGGTTCGCTTGTTAAGGTGTGGCCTTGGAGCAACATGGACGCCATCAAGGCATCCCAGTATCCGGACCTCCCAGAAGATGCGCTCAGCCAGATTCCCCTTGAAAGTGTGGACATGCACTACATGGGAGCCGTCATCTTTGCATTCGCAGGCTTCTTCCTCGTCACTGGCATTGAACTGCTGAGCAAGAAGTTCGTCAAGGAATAAGAACGAGATAACAGCAACAACAAACGGTGAGCGGGAAAGTCCGTTCACCGTTTGTTGTTTTCATCATAACCTTACCCTGCCGGATAATCCCCCAAAAGTCTATGGTGAGAAAGTGAACGGATGTCCGTTAAGCATTTGTCTGCATGGAGGAGATTCCGAACACAAAACATAAAATCACGCCTCACCTCATCGTCCTTCTTTGTAGAGGTGGCATTCACTGAAAACAACAGAAATCAGGGCACTCACTCTCGCTTCGGTATGAACTACGAAAAGAAATTCACAGTACATAGTTCATAAGTTCCTCTGCCCTGTTTATTATACCCAGCGGCGAAAAGGACTGAAGTTCGGCACGGGGACGGAATCCCCAGGATACGCCAATGGCATCCACATGGGCATTTTGTGCCGTCTGCATGTCAACACCTGAATCGCCGACGTAGAGTATGTATTCCCCTGCTACTTTGGCCTTGTCCATTATCTCATGCACGATATGGGGAGATGGCTTGACTGGAACATCCGACCGCTGGCCCAGGACGCAGACAAAGTCTATGCCAGGGAAATAGTGGGCAACGAGTTTTTCCGTGGCAGACTGGTATTTGTTGGATGCAACGGCAAGCATGACACCTGCCTCGTGCAGGGAGCAAAGCAATTCCTGTATGCCGGGGTATGGAGTGCTGAGGTCGGCATTGTGCTTGTCGTAATATTCCGTGAAATGTGCACGCAGAAGAGAAACATTTTCCTCGGTACGTGAGTCTACGGGCAGGGAGCGTTCCAGCAGTTTGCTGACCCCATTGCCAACGAAACCTTGTATTGCATCTTCGCTATGGGTGGGATATCCCAGTGTGCGAAGTGCATGGTTGGTGGCCGCAGCTATGTCGGCAACGGTGTTGAGCAGAGTCCCGTCGAGGTCGAAAATAACAAGTTGCCTTTTCATTGCTCTACCCCTATGTGCCCTCCGTTGAAATCTATGCCCATGGGCGACTGGAACACGCGCAGGCCGAAGGTGGGGAGCATGGCAAAGACGTGCTCAAAGATTTCTGCCTGAAGATGCTCGTAGGGAACCCATTCTGTGCCGTCGGAGAAGAAATAGAGTTCCAAAGGTAGTCCCTGTGCCGTGGGTTGCAATTGGCGCACCATAATGGTGAGGCGCTTGCTCACACGTGGATGATGGCGCAAGTAGTTTTCCAGATAGTTGCGGAAGACATGGAGGTTTACCACAAACTTATCCTCGCGCTCCACACCCTCCAGCCAGCCGCGCTTGGCAAAGTCGCGGTGCTGCTCCTTGGTGCAGAAGGTAATGGAACGCATGTCCAAGTAGACAGAACGCTTTACACGTCGGCCTCCGCAATCCCTCATGCCTCGCCAGTTCTGGAATGAGTCGCTGATAAGGGCATAGGGCGGTATGGTGGTAATGGTCTTATCCCAGTTCTGCACCTTCACGGTGGTAAGTGTCACCTCTATGACATCGCCGTCGGCACCATACTTGGGCATGGAAATCCAGTCGCCCGGACGCAGCATGTCGTTGGCAGAAAGCTGCACACCAGCCACGAGTCCCATGATCATGTCCTTGAACACCAGCATCAGCACTGCCGCCGAGGCACCGAGGGCGGTGAGGATGTATTCCGGATTCCTGTTTATGAGTATGCTGACAATAATGATGAGCGCCACGCAGATAACCACAATCTTGAGCATCTGATAGATGCCCTTAAGGGGGTGGCTCTTGAGTTTGTCGTGGTTGTTGGAAAGGCTGTACAATGAGTTCAGGAATGAACACAGCAGTTTTGACACAACCACAATCATGTAGATGGTGTTCACCTTGAGGAGGAACTCCAGAACGAGGTTGCCGTCAGAGAAAGCCAGGGGCAGGAGGAAAGTGATTATGATTGGCGGAAACAGACGTGTGATGTCCTTCAGCACTTCGTCGTTGAGCAGGATGTCGTCCCACTTGGATCGTGTTCCTTCGCGAAGTCTTCTCACCAATGGGATTATACCACGGGTGCAGAGCAGGTTCACGAGATATATCACAATGGCGAGAGCCAGTATCACGAAGCACCAATAGAGCCAATACATTGATTCGGGATTCACCCCCCAATCCTGTAGTAACTTGACAATAGTATTATTCATAGCGTTAGTATGTTCGTGTGTGCAAGTTTTGTGACTATGTTATTATTATATATAAGGTATAGCAAATCGGTCCTCAGAGTATGCCCCGGATGCCCTTTGTCCACCAACCCAGGCGTCGCTTGCTGCGGGGATAGAGTTCCTTCCAGTTGTCTTCGGAGAGCATTACGGCGGTGTGCTGATGGTGATTGAAGTATTCGTTGAGTTGTGAGCAGTATTCTGGCGAGAAGAAATAGGCATTCACCTCATAGTCGAAACTCAGCGAGCGGGCATCCAGATTGGCGGTTCCAACGGTGCAGAGCGAGTCGTCCACGATCATCACCTTGTCGTGATGGAAGCATTCCCGGCAGAGCCACACCTTGGCTCCACGGCGGGCAAGGTTGTATATCTCGCGTGCCGTGCTCACCTCGCTTATCAGGTTGTCGCCCTTGTGGCCAAGAAGAATCTCCACCTCTACCCCACGCTCTATGCAACGGCGCAGTGCCTTGCGCACACTGCTCACAAGGATTACGTAGGGATTGATGATGCGCACACGCTTCTGTGCATTGTCCAGGCAGGATATATAACTTTGTCTGATGCGTGCACTCTTCTTGCCAGGCTCGCGATCCACAACGAAGGCCTCATACCCCTCCTTTGATTCATCATATAGGTGTGCATCAGGACTACGGTATGCCAGTGAATCCAGATACTCGCCAGTCTCCCTATACCACATGTCGGCAAAGAGGCGCTGATACTCGTCCACAATGGGACCCTCCAGACGGGCGTGCATATCAGCCCATTTGCCCAACTCGGGCTTGCCGTGTATGTAGTAGTCGGCAATGTTCAAGCCACCCGTGTAGACCATGCGGCCGTCTATGACCACCATCTTGCGATGCAGGCGGTGCAAGGCATGGTTTATGTAGGGAAAGCGCATGGGGTCCCACCCCACAAGGTCAAGTCCCAGGGAGCGGTATCGGGATATAAAGTCGTCCGTCACGTTGGGATCCTTACCACTACAGCCGAAGGCATCGTAGAGTATACGCACCTTCACACCTCTTTGTGCTGCCCTTGCCAATGCATCCAGCAGATGACGGCCTATACTGTCGTTGTACCACTTGTAGTACTCGATGTGGATGTAGTGCTTTGCCTGTGAAATGGCAGGTTCAAGGTCCTTGAACTTCTCCTTTGCCCCGGGAAGAATTTTCATGGTGCAATGCTCGTACCTGGGAAATCCGAAGTCGATAAAGTCCTGACGTATTTTGGACACCTGCGCCTTCATTCCGGTGGCACAAAGCAGGGACAAGATGAAAAGACAAGTGGCGAGAATTCTCATAATAATGTACAAACCTTCCTTGGAAAAGAGACAATGCACCCCCTGAAGAGCGGATGCATTGCTTCGTGTTAGTTATTCTTTCTTGAAATAGTAGATGAAGGTGGCTATGCCTTCAACGGCCTTCTTGCCAGTCTCCTGTATTTCAATAATGAAGTTCACATTGGTTCTGACAGCACCTCGCAGGTTCTGGATATCGTTCAAGGAAACCCTCATGCGGATGCTCTGTCCGGAAAGTACCGGTTGGCCAAAGCGCATGTCCTTAATGCCATAGTTCATCATACGCTCCAGATTGTTCACCTCTATTATCTGGCTCCACATCAGGGGAATCATACTCAGGGTAAGATAGCCGTGTGCTATGGTCTGCCCGAAGGGACTTTCCGCCTTGCACTTCTCCACATCAACATGAATCCACTGATGGTCGTCCGTAGCATCGGCAAAGCGGTTGATTCTCTCCTGCGATACCAGCACCCATTCGCTGGTTCCAAGTTCCTTGCCTTCATAGGCAGCAAACTCCTTGTATGAATTGATGGTAAGCATATTGATGTGGCTGGTGGGTTATTACGCTTGCGCTATATCCTTATGCCCAGTTCCGTGGCCAGTTCGGAGATGCGCTTCTCCGTGCCAAGGCGTGCAGGGACGAGGGGCAAACGAAGTTCGTTCTGTATGAGGCCCATTTCGCTGAGCAGAGCCTTCACACCGGCGGGGTTGCCGTCCACGAAGAGCAGTTTGAAGAGTTCCGTGAAACGGTGGTGAATCTCCAGTGCCTGGGGATACTCGCCGCGCAGAGCCAGGCGCACCATACGGCTGAACTCATAGGGCAGAGCATTGCCAATAACACTAATAACACCCACGGCACCCAGGGTGATGAGGGGGAAGGTGATGCCGTCGTCGCCACTGATCACGTCAAAATCCTGGGGCTTGTTCTTGATTATCTCGTCCATCTGGCTGATGTTGCCCGATGCCTCCTTGATGGCAACTACGTTGTCAAACTCGCGTGCCAGACGCAGAGTAGTCTCCACCGCCATGTTCACACCTGTACGGCCAGGCACATTGTAAAGCACCACGGGTACGGGACTTGCCTTGGCAATGGCGGCAAAGTGCTGGTAGATGCCTTCCTGGGAGGGTTTGTTGTAATAGGGGCAGACGCTGAGAATGCCATCAATGCCGGTAAAGTCGCCAGTCTTGAGTTCCTGCACCACGGCGGCAGTGCTGTTGCCGCCGCAACCGAGCAGGATGGGCACCCGGCCTGCCACACGCTGAACTATCTCCTCGCGGATGCGTTTCTTTTCTTCAGATGTCAATGTGGGGGTCTCTGCCGTTGTTCCCATCACGCAAAGGAAATCTATGCCGCGCGAAATCTGGTATTCCACCAGACGGAACAGGGCGTCCCAGTCAATACTTCCGTCAGAATTGAAGGGCGTTACGAGTGCTACTCCCAAGCCCTTGAATTTATTTTGAGCCATGCTTGTTTCTTTGGGTGGCATATCCTTGGTAAAAAGTGCTTCTGCGGAATATGCCATTCTATATTATTTTGGGCACAAAAATACAACTTTTTCACGATATAACAGGCGGGTGTGCTCCTTTTTTAGTACATTTGCAATATAAATTAACAAAGCACATGAACGAGAGAGAGAGCATCCTGAGCCTGAGGGAGCAGCTGCACAGGCATAATTATAACTATTATGTACTCAATGCCCCAGTCATCTCTGACAAGGAATTTGACGAGATGATGCACCTTTTGCAGACATTGGAGGAGAGGCATCCAGACATGGCCGACCCCAATTCCCCCACCCAGCGTGTGGGCAGCGACCTGAACGATGAGTTCCAGACGGTTCCTCACCGCCGTCCGATGCTTTCCCTGGCAAATACCTACAATCTGGAGGAGGTGCGCGAGTTCTACCAGCGTGTCTCCGACGGACTTCATGGCCAGTCGTTCCAGGTGTGTGCCGAGTTGAAGTATGACGGACTTTCCATCTCCCTGCATTACAGGCAGGGGCAACTGGTACAGGCCGTAACCCGAGGCGATGGTGTGCAGGGCGATGATGTTACGGCCAACGTGCGCACCATCCGTTCCATACCCCTTGTGCTTGAGTCCAGCCTGGGCGACATCCCCGAGGAGTTCGAGATTCGTGGCGAGGTGCTTATGCCCTGGCAGAGTTTCGAGCGCTTGAATGCCGAGCGCAGGGAGGCCGGCGAAGACCTCTTTGCCAATCCCCGAAATGCAGCATCTGGCACGCTGAAAAGCAAGGACCCAAAGGTGGTGAGCCGACGGGGTCTGGATGCCTATTTGTATTATCTGTTAGGAGAGGACATACCTGCCACGGGACACTACGAGAATATGGAATCGGCACGTTCGTGGGGATTTCAGGTGAGCAGGGACATGAGGTTGTGCAACACTCTGGAGGAACTTTGGGAATACATCAACTACTGGGATGTGCATCGCAAGGAATTGCCCGTGGCTACGGACGGCATTGTCATCAAGGTCAACTCCCTTGCCCAGCAGAAGGCTTTGGGTATGACGGCAAAATCACCCCGTTGGGCCATTGCCTACAAGTTCCAGGCTGAGCAGGCCAGCACCATCTTGCGCGAGGTAACGTTCCAGGTTGGCCGTACCGGCGTGGTCACTCCCGTTGCCAACATGGATTCTGTGCTCCTGTCTGGCACCATGGTGCACCGTGCCACCCTGCACAATGCCGACGTGATGGATGCCCTCGAACTGCACATAGGCGACCATGTCCTGATAGAAAAAGGAGGAGAAATCATCCCCAAGATAGTGGGAAAGGAAGAAACGGAAAACGGAAATCTGCGAGTAAGCGAGAGCAGAAGCATGGTAGGGACGCTGCGTGCAGCGCCCGATAACAAGACCAAGCGGACGCTGCACGCAGCGTCCCTACATACCGAGCAACAAGGGGGAGAGCAGCCACCCTCCGCTTTAATGAACGGAAAACTATCCACCCCCTCCGCTTCGCTCGTCGCCCCTGTCTCAGGGGGACAGTCAGGAACAACCGACTTATGCCAACACCAAACAGTACATTATACTCCCTCCCCTTGTGGGAGGGCTGGGGAGGGGTCTGCTCCCATCCGCTTCATCCAGCGATGCCCGGTGTGCGGCACGCCATTGGTACGTGCACAGGAAGAGGCATCGCACTATTGCCCCAACGACCTGCATTGCGCTCCGCAGATTATAGGTCGTCTGGAGCACTTTGTTTCACGCAAGGCAATGAATATCAACCTCGTAGGTCCGGAACTGATACAGCAGTACTATCGCAATGGCATGCTCCATGATGTGTCCGACTTCTACCGTATCACACATGACAAGAAGGTGGCGGATAGCGTGGCACGAAGCGTGGAGGTTCCGTTTGAAAGGGTGCTCTTTGCCCTTGGCATAAGGTTTGTGGGCGAGATAGCGGCCAAGACCCTGGCACGCAAGTTCAAGAACATAGATTCGCTGATGTCTGCCACCGCCGAACAACTTTTAGAAACAGATGGCATAGGCAAGGTCATAGCAGAAAGCATCATCAATTACTTCTCCTCCGAGGAAAACCGCGCCCTCATCGAGAGACTCAGGCAGGCAGGCTTGCAATTCACTCTTTCCGAAGAGCAGCTCTCTGCGCATAGCACCACATTGCAGGGGCAGAGCATAGTGATAAGCGGTGTATTTGCCCACCATTCGCGCGACGAGTACAAGCGCATCATCGAGCAGCACGGCGGAAAGAACGTTGGCAGCATTTCGGGCAAGACCAGCTTCATACTGGCAGGCGACAACATGGGACCCTCCAAACTGGAGAAGGCGGAAAAGTTGGGCGTGAGGATAGTTTCCGAGGACGAGTTCCTTGCGATGATAGGACAGGAATGACAAGGCAATGACAAGAACTCTGCAATTCACCATCGAAGAACTCATACCCTACATCAATTGGGTGTACTTCTACCATGCCTGGGGAGTGAATGCCCAGCAGGGCAAGGAACTTCGACAGGAGGCAGACACGATGCTTGCCCGTTGGGCAGAGGAGCACAGGCATACATGCTTTCGTGTACGTTTGTTCAGGGCACACTCCGTGGATGAGGACATTATCCTATATGGCGATAATGGTGAAGACGGGAAGTTTGTCCTTCCGCTCCTTCGCCAGCAAAAGCCGCCCTACCTCTGCCTTGCCGATTTCCTGCCTCCAGTTTCCATGAGGGCAGAAACGATGGGTATCTTTGCCTCCACCGTGCCTTTCCGTGTGGATGGTTTGCTCGAACAGACACTTGCCGACCGCCTTGCCGAGGCATCGGCAGAACGCGGGCACGAGATTGTACGCAAGGACATTTGGGGATATGCCACGGACGAGAATCTTACTCCCAGGGAAATGTTTGCCGAACATTACCGTGGCAAGCGACCTGCCGTGGGCTACCCTTCCCTACCCGACCAGAGCATCAACTTCGTGCTCTCCTCCCTGCTGGACTTCCCCTCGTTGGGCATCAGCCTCACCGAGAACGGGGCAATGATACCGCATGCCAGCACCACGGGACTTATGATTTCTCATCCCCAGTGCCAGCATTTCAAGGTTGGCACCATCGGCGAGGACCAGCTGGCCGACTATGCCCTGCGCCGTGGCATGACACCAGACACGATTAGAAAATTCATTGACATAGCATAAAAGCACAGCGCAGATACTGCGCATATAATAATGGAAAAGACCAACTACATAGGGGAATACCGCCATCTGCTCAAACTGGGACTTCCCATCACGGTGGCACAAGTGGGCTTTACCCTGCAGGGCATGGCCGATACGCTCATGCTTGGCCAGCATTCACCACAGGAACTGGCGGCGGCAGGTTTTGCCAACTCCCTCCTTATCATGGCACAGCTCCTGGGCATGGGTTTCTGCATGGCGGCGGTGCCCACCATAGGCAAACTATACAGTCAGCGCAAGCATCAGGACATAGCCAGCGAACTGAAGTCTTCTCTCTTTGCCGATATCGTTCAGGGCATCTTCGTGTGCCTGCTCATGTATGCATGCTATGCCGCCCTGCCCCTCATGGGACTGGAAACAGCCTTGCTGCCTCTGATACGCAAGTACCTGCTCATCCTCATCCCTTCGCTCCTGCTCATGAACGTGTGCTATGGCATGAAGAACTTCTACGACTGCCTTACGGACACCCGTACCACCATGTGGATAGTGCTGGCTGGCAATCTGTGGAATATCGTATGGAACTGGATACTCATCTTCGGCCATCTTGGTTTTCCCGAAATGGGTATCTGTGGTGCGGCATGGGCAACGGCAAGCAGCCGCCTGTTCATGCTTGTCCTGTACGCCGGATGCTTCCTCATGGCCAAGCGCTATTCCATCTACCGCTCTCTATGGAAAACGGCGGTCATAACACGCGAGTCGCTCCTCACCCACAACCGTTTGGGATGGCCCATAGCCTTGCAATTGACCATAGAATTGGCGGCGTTCTCGGGCGTAGCTCTCGCACTTGGCCGTGGAGGCATATCGTGGGATGCCACCTCCGCCCTGTCTGCCCATCAGGTTGGGTGGCAGGTGTCCTCGTTTATATACATGTTCTACATAGGCATCGGTTCGGCCGTGTCCATCCGTGTGGCACATTATCATGGTCTTGGCGGATGGAGGGGCATACGCTTCTCTGCCCATGCCGGCTATCATCTGATGGTTGCAATCGGCATTGTGGCCACAACGCTGGTATTCATCTTCCGCAGGCAGATAACCGGTGTGTTCGTTTCCAGCGACGACCCCATCCTGTTTGCCACCATCTCCTCCACCGTGGTGTCCATGGTATGGCCCATGATCTTCTACCAGGTGGGCGACGGCATGCAGACGTGCTACGTGAATGCCCTTCGTGGCATAGGCGATGTGAAGAAACTCATGAAATACTCCTTCATCAGCTTCGGCCTTGTAACCATACCGCTCAGTTATCTGTTCGGTATCATCATGGATGGTGGTGCCGTAGGCATCTGGTGGGGCTTCCCCTTCGGTCTCACTTTGGTGGGCATATTGTACCTCCGCCGTTTCCTTTATCACCTGAAACGCAACGGGCTTTAACCCAAATCGCTCATTAGACCGTTACTCCCTAATGAAGACTTCTTTTCGTCATCTGTTCTAAAATATAGGACTGGGGGGTGAGTATGAAGGAGACGAAAACAAACTGTAGACTGTAGACACTGTAGACACCCCCCTTCTTCGGAGGTGCATACAAAAAATAAAGATGGCATCACATTGCGTGGTGCCATCTTGTGTTTAGGTAAGAGTTGGAACCTTTTTGCCTCCCAGTCTATTTGAGATATTCCTGCATCGTATTGGTAAACATATTGCCGTACATGGTGTGGTTATAAACAGTTGCATGTGAGCCGACTGTCTGCCTAGCCACTTTGTAATATAAATCACGCATGCTTATATTCGGATTGTTGTCTATTGCCTCCTGAAAAGCACGGGTAAATCCATTTGACAACCATATTCCCATTTCTGGATCCTTCATATCCGCCTTTGATGTTTCATTGGCGTTAGCTGCAGTCATAAACAAAACACCAGGAATTCCCTCGCAATCTTCCCCAATTGTCCCACTATAGCATGCATCCATGGAAAACAGTATCTTGCGATATTTTCCTGCTTCATTCATTTTGCTTAAAATCCCATTTAATTGCCAACCATAGACTGTTTCTTCCGAACCCCATGCCAGTTTACCAAAATTGCCATGCCCACACCAAAAGACGATGATATTGTCATTTCCACACGAAGAAACAACATGTGGCAACCTCTCAGAAACATCTCCCATAAGTATCTTTGCAAAATCATCAATGCTAATATCACTGATTTTATAGTCAACCACAACATCATTATATAGATTTTCACCATCTGCCCTCACTTTTACTACTCCAGGATATATGTTGCGTGGGTGATATGCGATATTGTCCTCCATAATCAGTATGATGTGTTCATCGTCATATCCGTGTCGTTTCAACAACTGATACATAGCCAATGCATCTGCCTGGTGTCTGTAGTTTGCCCAGTCGTCAGAAGTACCGATAACAACACCCCAGCGTTCATTCAGTTTGGGATATTCAAAATCTTTTTGATCATGACTGAATGACTGCATATTCCTGTTCTGCCAATCCCAAGCTTGTATGGTGGAGGTTGTGCGCCCAGATCCATCGGTTGACAAATACTCAATGGTGTGATACTCCCCGTCAATTAAAATCCAATGACTGTATGTTGTGTTCAAGACAGAAGCATGCGTTTTTTCATCAAAAGTCCAGTCGCCAGTAACACCGCTTAAATCTGGCGTTACTCCTTGTTGCAACATTTGAAAGGCGCTTCTGATATCTTCGGTCAACCAAGAGCCGTACCACTCTGTGCGCCCATCAACAACCCGGAGTATAGCATCATTAATCGACTCATTCTCATTCATTGCTGTCAATGCGTAGGAGAGCAAAAGAAAAGAGTCATACAAGTGAGCTTCGCCATTCACCGGTTCTTCCCCAAACTTTGCAACATAAGCACTTATAAAACCCGACTGAGGATTAACAGACGGTGAGATCCCCTCGTAACGCATATTCTTTAATTGAGAATTGAGCGTGGCCGAGTTCATCATATCCGAGCAGAGCAACAATGGAAAATCTACATAACCATCTTCATCCGTCAGTTTTCCAATCTCGTTGTCAAACACAATGCAATCCTCTTCCGTACCGGGCACAAAAATCAAAGCACGATTATAATTTCTCTTTTGCTCGTGCTGTTCATTAACAGCTTTGCGTAGTTCTGTTTCGCTTGTAAATGTTGTAACAGAACCGACTTCAAGCCCCAATTCTATGGCTTGATAGGCGAACCAATCACTGAAACTTTTTCCGTAATCATCATCGCAAGAAAGCAGGTTGACAGATGCGACACCTGATAATTTGGCTTGAGTCAAAAGAATTTCACATTGTGTAATGTCGCTCTGCACCATATTCCACACGTGGCCTTTTGCTGCATTGATACGCTGAAATTCGGTTGAAGTCGCAATAGGAAGTATCAGACATTTCTTTTGGGAATAGCACAAAGCGGCTACCTCTTCAGCGTTTACAGAACGCGATGGACCGATAATTGCAATGTATGTATCATCTTGAGCTATTTGCTGTACGTAATCTTTCAAGTCCGCGGCATCTTCATCTTTCCACTCTATCTTCAGCCCGACAGCTTTGGGCAAGCCTTTTTGGGCATCTGCAATATTTGCCATTGCCCAATTTGCAATTCTTTCCCAACGGGACTGCTGCGATTGAGGCATAATGACCGCCACCTTATATGTTGTCAACTCCGGCTGTTGAACATCTAAATGTTCATCAACGGTACACCCCAACAGCAAGAATATAAAAAGCAGATATAACTTATTCCGATTCATACTCACTCTCCTTTCTCACAGCTTCCTCTTTGTATCTATTATATGCATCTTGCCAATAATTGTCATCTAAATAATAATCTTCCCAAATATATGATAACACATTAAACAATGGGCTGATGACAATATCTATCAAGCCCGACTCCAATCCGTAGACATTATGCTCGGGCAATTTTTCACCACTAATCCATTGGATTAAATATTCTTCAATTACTTTATCAGTTCTGACAACGACGGAGAAGGGGATGCGACTGCTATGCGCCGAACAGTCAGCGTCCATACCTGCCACAAGCATCATTTCAAAGGGTTCTTCGCGCGAATACTTGTATATGCCGGTGTTTGATCCTCCCGCCAATGGATAGACAAAAGTGTTTCCCAATGTGCTGGCTATTCGATAAGCGCTGTCGGGCATTGCATAGCCATTGTAATCATCGGCCAAGTACAATATTTCGACTTTGTTGTCGCTATAAGTCTCATACCCTGCAGTAAACCCATTGATGGCATCCGTCAGTATCGGTTCATTGGGTAATGCGGCGACAACAGTTGCAGCTCTGTGAGGAGAGGCAATGCAGCCTGCTAGATAGCTTGCACCGTATCTTTGGATGCGGAATGTTGAAACGTTTGGGATACTATTGCTTTCGAAAAGTAAAATCTCCTTTTTATCACTCGGCTCAAAAGTATTCTCCTTGAGCAGTTGCTCATATTCGCTGCTTGCCAATATCAGTAACTGTTGTTCCTCTTTTTCATTAACAAGCCACGATTGCAGAAATGTTCGTGCTTCGGTTAAATTTTGTGGGTTCACAAGTGACAACCTCACATCGTTCTTCTCATAGAAACCCATAACTCCGGCTATAATACCATCGTTATATCCATTATCACCAGCACCGCTTGTTGATGTAACAAGGGTTATCAACGGAGTGTTATCAAAAGTGTCAGCAGTATTGTCTATGCTGTCGGAACAGGAAGACAATACTGCCAAAACTATAAAGTATTTCAAATACTTATGCATACGAAAATATTATTCCTTGATAAGGCGAACGCGCATATACCAGTTTCCTGGATGTACACCGCCATCTACATCCAAAGTTCCATCTTTTCTAAGACGAATGTGATAATTATCTGAGGTTAGATATTCCATTTGTTCGTCGCCTCCACAAAGTATTTCTCCATTATTCCAATAATATAAATCCAACCATCCTATAAACTTCGCATTGTAACCCAAGAGGCCATCTTCCAACAAAGTCTTTCCGGGCAAATTTATATTATTTGCTGTTAATGTAGTTTTTATAGATTCATAAGCCTTGGAATCCGCAATATCCCATCCTTTCGGAGCATAGCTGGCATTAGTTGCAGTTGCAGCTCTTACATATATATTACTTTGGTTATTGACATAAGCATCTTGCCTATCTCCAGCATAACCAATACTCAATCCTTTACCGGTATCATACAATGGAGAAGTATAGTCTTCGCGTGTCCAAATATGATTAAAAATCTTAACCAAAGGATATTTGTGCTCCTTTGCTTTTACCTGTCTTTTAGATAAATTTATGTCAGCGACATTTCCCAAAAGATAACAGTTCTCAACTTTTCCTTCCTTAATGCTAACATCCTTGCCTGCAGTGGCCCTAATGGAAGAACCTCTAAGGTATAGTGTTTTAGCACTACCAAAGTCAAGTTCGGGATATTCCTCTATTGTTACTTTCTCTCCATTCCACGAAACACGTGCAGGTTTATGATATTCATCGCCGATAAAGAATCCCATATTCATACGCATTTTACCGCTGATTACAGGGTAAACAACTATTACACGAGAATCTTTATTGATTTGTGGTATATACTCTTCACAAATCTGTCCTACATGTTCCCCGCCTAATTTAATATCCTTTACCAGCGTTCCTTTTTTGTCAAATGTTGGAATGTCGAACTTTGTAACGGTACCACATTGGTACGCAGAAAACTCATTTGGCATAACTTCACCTTCCAGATAATCTCTTAGCGCCTCCTTTCGCCCCGGGTATTTTGTTGTATCTACCAATTCATACAAAGGAAGCAATGAACGGTTCCCTGCGAAAGCAACAAAACCCACGGAGTCAGTATTAATAACTGATTTCGTCCAAGCACCTACGTTTTCATTTGTAAATTCTTCAATTAAATTATCCCAGGTAGGGCCACTACCTCCTATAACTTCAAGTTTGGTTTTTATTTCGCTTTGATTATCTTTATACGATTTTTTGAAATTGTCTTTAACATTAGCGTCAGCCTTTACCAATATGCCATCATACGCAGCTGAAGCAAAGGCCTCAAGATCATATTCGCTCTTAATTTCGCTAACGTTAATCTCCATAGAATGACGAATTCTACCACCTAAGCGAGCTTTAAGCACCACGTGGGTTCCATAATCTTCTATCAAATTCTTAAGACCTTCAGGAGTTGTTGCATAATTTTTGTTTTCACCATTAATTGCATTATAAGCAGCTGTGGTCATATATTTAGATGCAATGTCATATGGTCCCATTTCAAAACTATAAGTTTTAGTTTCAATATTATAGTAAGTTATTGCATATTCATAATTACTATTCTTCACATGTTCCATAGTAAAGCTTGATTTGAGCTCACCATTGAACTTACCATATTTACCTGTAACATTTACATTAGCTGCAAGTTGATTACTTATTTCTGAGACAGTAGAACCTGTAATGGTCTGCATACTATAATTCACATGACTATCGTCACAGGTCGCTATAGAATCTTTATACAGGTCATTCATCATAAAAATCTGTCCTTTCACAGACTCAGAATTAGCATATTGCTCCATTACATTATAGCCATATCCCAAAGCATACTTTTTGGGGCCAACTATTGCCGTTGCATTATCATTCTCGTCGTAATCGCCCTCCCACTTCTGCTGCAGATTCAATACCATATTCTTGCTTTCATCATTGGGAAATACGATGCGCAATTCTCCATTCTGACGTTCTTCGTGGATATTGTCTGTAACGTGTATCTCAACCGTAGCATTACCTTCACCCTCACTGGGAATCACGTCAAAGAAATCACCATTTTTTTCAATTCTCCATTCAGAATTACTCTTGATATCCAATGGAACGACATAGCTCCACGCCTCCAGTTCCATCAAGTTTGCATCACTTGGTAGCACCACTTCGGCCTGAATGTCTACCAAATCGTCATCACTACACGAACTAAATGGCACACTGCAAACAAGCATTAAAACAACAAGTGTTAACGCATTAAAAAAGTTCTTTTTCATTGCTTTAATTTTTAATATTAAAAGGTTTCGTAATTATTTTTCTTATTACTATATATGTATCTGTAACACAACGATTATGTTGTGTCGCACCATGGCTCTGTAGTACGAATTAGCTGATTTGTGACATTACCATATATATACAAAAAAGACGTGGAGCCAGTCTGATGCCCGTTCCACGTATCTTGGCCTTCGCATTGCCCCTATCTGTCGAAACGAGCAACGCTGAAAGCCCCACGCCGATGAATATATAAAACACCTCCAGAGGAATATTGCCAAAGAAAGGCAAATACCCAATGAGGGCTGTATACAAACATCCCATGAGACGTTCTCGTTGCTTTGTTTTTGACAGATAGTTGAAGTTGCGAAGTTCAGATACGTCAAAACCAAAGCGTTCAGTAACGCCTTTTATGTATATATGTGTCACGCCCACCTATGCCCCTCGGGGCTTTCAGCAATGGCAATGACTTTGCAAATATATACAAAATTTCTATACTTTTGTTAAAATACAAATAAAAATTATCCATCTCAGTTAGAAACCCCTGCCAACCATGCCTCATACCACGGACGCAGCATGCCTTTCCTACCAGTCAAAGTCCCAGATGCTGTTGTGTGAGCCGCCATCGCGGGGAGAGGGAATTGCTGGCATCGAGCATTGTGTTGTTGTAAACACCAACTGTGGTGGAGCTGGCAATTATACTGCACAATGCAATTTCATGCACAGTGGCTGCTGGTTTGCAATATATCTTCTTCATGTTTTTGTGTCCTTTGTCTTTGTGAGTTACTATATCATCTTTTTGCCGTTGACAATATTCAGGCCCTTTTGAGGCTTATTTAGGCGCTGGCCTCCAACATTATATATAAGGTGTGTGCTGTTCTCCCTTGTTCCGGCAACGATGCCGGAGAGCAGGGTTGCAAGGCAGAAAACGGACTGTAGACTGTAGACACTGTAGACACCCCCCTTCGGAGGTGCATACAAAATAAAGATGGCATCACATTGCGTGGTGCCATCTTGTTTTGCATTAATTCCGCTGTATTTATTTTCCCTCTTCGTTCAACATTAAACGATAAACGTTCAAAAACACCTACTAAAGTCAACTTTTCCAGTCAAAAGTCAACGAAACATGGGCAGGAAGTCAACCAGTTCAGTATGGATTTGGGGGATGTGGCAAGTGGTTAAAGATAGCACCAGATAGTGTATAATGCTTAATTTCAACATCTTGGATATAACAGGAGACTAATAGTGTCTACAGTTCTACAGTTCTACAGTTCTACAGTTTATATTTACGCTACGTTGGGATTGAGAAAATAAGTTTATAATATAATATATATAATATATAATATTATATATATTATATTATAACGTCTAAATAGCAGTCTTTCATTTTCAAACTGTAGACTGTAGACACTGTAGACACCCTTTATGCTGTGTAATGATTTTTTTTCTCAAAACACAGATAGAAAACAAGAGGCATAATACACGTCACAGCACTGCTACAATAGCAACACCGACACAGATAGGCATAAAACAATACTATTGATTATCAGTATGTTATAGAAGTAAAATCGGAGCAGAAGCAGTACATTGGGGACATCCATCATCATCGTCGTTTTGTCTTGGCAGTGCTGACATATTGTCATGCGCCTACTCGCTCATGTTCCAGACAGATTTCATGCGAGGACCGAGCCTTGACGATACGAGGATTTCCCGCCCTGTAGCACACACAGAGGGATGTAAAGGTTTTTACAGAATATGGAAAACAGATAAAACTATAACCAATCAACACGAGGACACGGAGACACGGATTTTTTTGCACACAGACTGCTTTAGCTTGATGAGCGCAGGCGAATAATAACGTTTAACGGTGAGCGTTGACTGCTCTGCTAATGCAAAAACAAGATGGCACCACGCAATGTGATGCCATCTTTATTTATTGCCAAAGGGTGTCTACAGTGTCTACAGTCTACAGTCCGTTTTCGTTCTCCTTCATACTACCTCCCCCACTCCATGCTTTAGAACAGATGACGAAAAGAAGGCTTCGCATTATCATCATAACGCTAATGAGCGATTTGGGTTTAACCTTTTTTTACTTGCTCTTATCTCATCTTTTGCCAAAAAGTAGTAACTTTGCACGCGATTAGTTAAAATATTAAGGTAAAAAATTTATGGCAAAGATTACAAAAGAGGCTGCCTTGGCTTATCATGCTGAGGGCAAGCCTGGCAAGATAGAGGTAGTTCCCACAAAACCTTACAGTACACAAACCGACCTTTCCCTGGCATACTCGCCAGGTGTGGCTGAGCCTTGTCTGGAGATTCAGAAGAATCCCGACGATGCCTACAAGTACACCAGCAAGGGCAACCTCGTGGCGGTGATAAGCAACGGTACTGCCGTACTGGGCCTTGGCGACATAGGTGCAGTCAGCGGCAAGCCCGTAATGGAGGGCAAGGGCCTGCTCTTCAAGATTTATGGCGGCATTGACGTGTTCGACATAGAGGTGAACGAGAAGGACCCCGAGAAGTTCATCCAGGCGGTAAAGGCCATCGCCCCCACCTTTGGCGGTATCAACCTGGAGGATATCAAGGCACCCGAGTGCTTCGAGATAGAGCGTCGCCTGAAGGCAGAACTGGACATCCCCGTGATGCACGACGACCAGCATGGCACTGCCATCATCTCCAGTGCAGGTCTGCTCAATGCCCTGGAAGTGGCTGGCAAGAAGATAGAGGACGTGCGCATAGTGGTAAACGGTGCCGGTGCTGCCGCCATTTCATGTACCAAGCTCTATGTAGCACTTGGTGCTCGCAAGGAGAACATTCTCATGCTTGATAGCAAGGGTGTGATAACCGACGATCGCGAGCGTCTTACTCCCGAGAAGAAGGAATTTGCCACCTCACGCCGTGATGTGCATACCCTGGAGGAGGCCGTAAAGGGTGCTGACGTGTTCCTTGGACTCAGCAAGGGCGGTGTGCTCTCGCAGGACATGGTACGCTCCATGGCAGACATGCCCATAGTGTTTGCCCTGGCAAACCCCGAACCCGAGATTACCTACGAGCAGGCCATGGAGGCACGTCCCGATGTGCTCATGTCCACGGGCCGTTCCGACTATCCCAACCAGATAAACAACGTAATAGGTTTCCCCTACATCTTCCGTGGTGCCCTGGACACCGCCGCAACCGCCATCAACGAGGAAATGAAGCTTGCCGCCGTGCGTGCCATTGCCGCCTTGGCCAAGAAACCCGTGCCCGATGTGGTAAATGAGGTGTACAACGTGAACAACTTCACCTTTGGCAAGGACTATTTCATACCCAAGCCTGTTGACCCCCGTCTCATTACCGAGGTGAGCATGGCCGTGGCGAAGGCCGCCATGGAGAGCGGTGTGGCACGCAAGCAGATTACCGACTGGGATGCTTATGCCGCACACCTGAAGAACATCATGGGACAGGAGAGCAAACTGACCCAGCAGCTCTACGAAACCGCCCGCCGCAATCCTCAGCGTGTGGTATTTGCCGAGGGTATTCACCCCACCATGCTCAAGGCTGCCGTGGAGGCTCGTAACGAGGGTATCTGCCATCCCATACTCCTTGGCAACGACGAGATGATAGCCAAGAAGGCGGCAGAACTGGAACTCTCTCTCGAGGGTATAGAAATCATCAACCTTCGTCACGACCGCGAGGCTCCCCGCCGTGAGCGCTTCGCCCAGATTCTGGCCGAGAAGCGTGCCCGCCAGGGTTACACCTTCGAGGAGGCCAACGATAAGATGTTCGAGCGCAACTACTTCGGCATGATGATGGTGGAGACTGGCGAGGCCGATGCCTTCATCACTGGTGTCTACACCAAGTACAGCAACACCATCAAGGTGGCCAAGGAGGTTGTGGGTATCAAGCCCGGATACGACCACTTCGCCACCATGCACATACTCAACTCCAAGAAGGGTACATTCTTCATCGGTGACACCCTCATCAACCGTCATCCCGGTACCAACACCCTGGTGGATGTGGCACGACTGATGGAAGGTGCTGTGCGTGTATTCAACCACGAACCCGTCATGGCCATGGCAAGCTACTCCAACTTCGGTTCCGATTCAGTAGGTTCTCCTGCCGAGGTGCACGAGGCCGTTCGCATACTTCAAGAGGAGGACCCATCACGCATCATAGACGGTGAGATGCAGGTCAACATTGCCCTTGACAAGGAACTGCGCGACCGCAAGTACCCCTTCACCCGTCTTCGCGGCAAGGACGTGAACACCCTGGTGTTCCCCAACCTCTCCAGCGCCAACATGGCCAGCAAGCTCATCCAGTACATGTCGCCCGAAGTGGAGGTTATCGGTCCCCTGCAGATAGGTCTGAACAAGCCCATTCACTTCACCGACTTTGAAAGCAGCGTGCGCGACATCGTCACCATCACCGCCGTAGCCGCCATCGATGCCATCGTCTCCAAGCACAAGTGCACCGAGAACTGCCTGATCTGATAAAAATGATAGTAATAGATTAGTTACTGTAGGCGACAAGAAGGAAGATCCATCCGAAAGAATAATCAATACAAGAAAAAGAAATAACAGAACTTTTGTACACAAAAAAATTGGCTTTTCAATTTAATTAAGTAATATTTCAATTGCAGATTAACTCTGCCGTTTAACGAGAAGTAAAATTTATCCCGCATTTCCTTGGAATATTGCTTGAAACTTTATACCTTTGCACTCGCAAACAGGGTTATGCCCTTTGTTTGTATATAAAATTATGGATGGTTCGGTAGCTCAGTTGGATTAGAGCAGCAGCCTTCTAAGCTGCGGGTCAAGGGTTCGAGCCCCTTCCGAATCACGAAATAAATAAATTAGGCAAAAAGAGGACTCTGAAAACGAGTCCTCTTTTTTTGTCTATATATGATAAAATATTTTCATACTTACCCCCAATTGGCAATCACCAAGAACTTCACACCAGTTTCTAATGGTCATAAAAAAACGCCCAATGGATAACCATCGGGCGCTATAAAGATATAAAGGCGTTGGATTAGCCGTTAACCTTCTTCATGTGTGCGATCAGCTCGAGAACCTTGTTAGAGTAACCGATCTCGTTGTCGTACCAGCTAACAACCTTAACGAAGGTGTCAGTCAGAGCGATACCAGCCTTAGCGTCGAAGATAGAAGTACGAGTGTCACCCAAGAAGTCTGCAGATACAACCTCCTCGTTGGTGTAGCCGAGTACACCCTTCAGCTCGTTCTCAGAAGCCTCCTTCATTGCAGCGCAGATCTCCTCGTATGTAGCGGGCTTAGCCAGATTTACGGTCAGGTCAACTACAGATACGTCCAGAGTGGGAACACGGAAAGCCATACCGGTCAGCTTCTTGTTCAACTCGGGAATAACCTTACCTACAGCCTTAGCAGCACCGGTAGAAGAGGGGATGATGTTGCCAGCAGCAGCGCGACCACCACGCCAGTCCTTCAGAGAGGGACCGTCAACGGTCTTCTGAGTAGCAGTAGTAGAGTGAACAGTTGTCATCAAACCGTCAACAATACCCCACTTGTCGTTCAGCACCTTAGCAACGGGAGCCAAGCAGTTGGTGGTGCAAGATGCGTTAGATACGAACTGAGTACCCTTCTCATACTTGTCGAAGTTAACACCGCATACGAACATTGGAGTGTCGTCCTTAGAAGGAGCAGACATAACAACGTACTTAGCACCAGCCTCGATGTGACCCTGAGCCTTGTCCTTTGACAGGAACAGACCAGTTGACTCAACAACGTACTCAGCCTCGATCTCGTTCCACTTCAGGTCAGCGGGGTTGCGCTCTGCAGTTACACGGATAGCCTTGCCGTTAACGATCAGCTTGCTGTTCTCAACGTCAGCCTCGATAGTACCCTCGAACTGGCCGTGCATGGTGTCATACTTCAGCATGTATGCCAAGTAATCAACGGGGCACAGGTCATTGATACCTACGATCTCGATGTCTTCACGAGTCTGAGCAGCACGGAATACGAAACGACCGATACGGCCGAAACCATTAATACCTACTTTTGTTGCCATTTCTTTTTAATTTAAATTTTAAAAATGAAAAACTATGGTTTATTAACTCTATATTCTTTTTAATATGAATACGCAAAAAGCCATACTGGAATAGGGATTGCCGATTACTTCGGACTAACCGCAATTACAGTACTCGGCACTCTTGCAAGCTACAAGCATAAGCATTGTTAGCAGGCAAATGGCTGCGATTATGGACTTTTTATGCACTTTTATATTCGTTCTTTGCGCAAATTTACAAATTTCTTTTTAATTTCGGAGCGCAATTGACAAATAAAATTTATCAAACACACGTAATTAACTACTCTATTTATCAAAATCAAATAGTAAATAGCACATTCCTACAAGATTTCAAAGCCTTCGCAATGAAGGGCAATGTGGTGGATATGGCTGTTGGTGTAATCATTGGCGGTGCTTTCGGCAAAATCTATTCCTTATGGTCAGGGGCATTGCCAATCTGACAACCAAGAAGAAGGAAGAACCCAAGCCTGCAACTCCCCCAGCACCTCCTGCACCATCTGCCGAGGAGAAACTGCTGACAGAAATCCGCGACCTGCTGAAGAACAAGTAACCGTAGGCTAACGGCAAAAAAATAAAATAAGGAATCTCCGTCATAGGGGATTCCTTATTTAATTTATATAGGTGATTTCTATAAATCAGTTTGTCTCTCTGTCTGCTATAGTTTGAAACAAATCTACGCGGAACCTGCCTGAATCTATTCGGCACTCGCCTGTGTCGTCTCCTTCTGCTCCTTCTTTACGAGTTTGGGTATCCTGATGGGATCGCCGGTGTGTATGATGTTGGGGTCCTCGAATTTATTGAACACGATGAGATAGCGCACAAGATTCTGGTCGCCCAACTCCTTTCGTGCAATGCGGTAGAGCGTTTCTCCCACCTGCATGTGATGCACATAGCCGGCATCGCCCACAATCCAGTATTCGCCACCGGGCACTTGGGGGAAATACTTTGCTATTTCTGCTGGATCCTCCTGTGGTGCTGCGGGAACTGCGGGGGATGGCGCAAGTGTGGAGTCGACGGCAGAGGTGTCGTTCTGCAGAGTGTCTGCCATTTCTTCTGAAGGCAATGCATTATCAGTCTCCTCTGGGGACGTTTCCTTTTCTTGTGGCGCGTCGGAGTGGGTTTCGGTGTAGAGGTCTATGCTGATGTTGTTGAGAATCTGGTAATGTCCGCCCACATAAGAAACGGCCATCAGCAACAGGGTGATTATGGTGTAGAGCCACGCATGCGACTTTCCTGCCTTGCCAGGAACGGGGTCGGCAATGGGTTCTTCCGCCATGGGATAGGAAGGATTGTCCTCATTGGGTTTATGGACCTTGACGCTTCCTTCTGCCGCTACGGCTATCACGGGTTGGGATTCTGCTGGTGTCATCTCACTCTCGTCTTCGGCATTCACAGATTCCTGCTCGTCTTCTGTGTTCGAAGTCTCCTCGCCGGATTCCGCCTGCAGGTTTTCTGCGTGAATCTCTGTCTCGTTGCCTAAGGCGGTCTTGACGTCATCAGAAGCGTCGCTTGCCTCGGGTGTGTCGTTGCTTGCATCCGACGCAGCAGGCAATTCGGCATACAGGGGTTCGTCCGCTTCTGCCTTTTCTGGTTCAAGGATGTCTTGTTCCTCGGCATCATCTTCCGAACCCTCCTCAGAAGGAAGCGCCTCGTTAAGTGAAGGCAACTTCTCCATGGCCTCTATGGAGGTATTTTCGTTTATGGGAGTGGTCTCGAAATCGGCAAACGGACGGTTGACGGCGTCCCTGAGAGTGGCATCGGGTGTGAAGGACAGCTTGGTGTGACCTGCTATTACGATGCGTTCGCCGGTATTTACATTCACGCTCTCCCTGTCGGAAACGCTTATCAGTTTGAATGTGCCGAATCCTTTGATCTTTACAACTTTGTCTGTGGAGATGAATTCCTCCACTATTTCAAATACCGTCTTCACAAAGGCAAGTGCAGACTTCTGGTCCGTCCCAGATTTCTCGGCATAGGCACTGGCCAAATCCTGGATACTCAGTTTGTTGCTCATGGTTGTTCCTTTGTTGGGGGCTTATTGAATCTTGTTTTTCAGATTGGTACTCTGCTTGAATCCCACCACTATCTTTGGCGGAACCAGCATGCGCTGTCCTGTTGTGGGAGAAACAAGAACGCGCTCAAGTCGCATTTTTGTCTCGAACGTGCCGAAGTTGGAAATCATTATGGAATCCTCTTCGCACAGGCGCTCTGTCATCGTCTGTACCAGAGCGTTCACACGCTGCTGAGTCTCTCTGGCATTGGACTTTGTCCTACGTGCCAATTCTGCTATGAATTCCTTGTTGTTCATAAGATATGGTTGGGATTCATTTGTTTACTATTGTTACATGTTCTCCTTAACGCTGGCAAAGAGGTCAAAGTCGTCAGCCCTGTCTATAGTGACACGGCAGAACGACCCAGGCGTGAGTTCGGCACCTTCGCATGCGATAAGTACCTCTGGGTCTACTTCTGGCGAATCGTATTCCGTACGTCCCACGTACCATTCGTCCTCCTGTCTGTCAATCACCACGGTCATCTCCTTGCCCACCTTTTCCTCCTGCACCTCGGCAGAAATCCTCTGCTGGAGGCGCATCAGGCGTGAAAGCCTCTCCTGCTTCAGGTCTTCAGGAATGTTGTCTTCATAGAGCCTGGCGCTTGGTGTGCCCTGTTCCTCGCTATAGGCAAAGGCGCCCATTCTCTCGAATCGTGCCCAGCGGACGAATTTGCAGAGTTCCTCAAAGTCCTCGTCGGTCTCGCCAGGGAAGCCCACCATCAATGTTGTGCGCAGGTGTATGCCCGGCACTCTTCTGCGTATTTCCTCTATCAGGGCATAGGTCTCGTCCTTGGTAATGTGGCGATGCATGGCTCCAAGCATATTGTCGGAAATGTGCTGAAGGGCAATGTCCAGATACTTGCACACATTGTCGTTCTCACGCATGACATCGAGCAGTTCCATAGGGAAGTCTGTCGGGTAGGCATAGTGCAGGCGTATCCATTCCACACCAGGGATGTTTGCTATCTCCTGAACGAGCTGCGCTATCCTGCGTTCCTTGTACAGGTCAAGGCCGTAGAAAGTGAGTTCCTGGGCAATAACCTGAAATTCCCTTACGCCCTTGGCCACCAAGAGGCGCACCTCGTCAAGAATCTCTTCCATGGGGCGTGAGCGGTGTGCCCCGGTGATGATGGGAATGGCACAGTATGCACACTTGCGGCTGCATCCCTCGGAAATCTTCAGGTAGGCATAGTGCGAGGGAGTTGTTACATGGCGTTCATTGGCAATGGACTCGTTGTATTCATGACCAAGGTCTTCCAGCAGACGTGTCCAGTCGAACTTGCCGTAATACCTGTCCACCTCGGGGATCTCCTTGCCCAGTTCGTCCATGAACCTCTCGCTCAGGCAGCCCATAACGTAGAGTTTATTCAAATCCCCTTCCGTCTTGCGCTGGGCCAGTTCCAGTATCATGTTTATGCTTTCCTCCTGGGCATCGGCAATGAATCCGCATGTGTTCACCACGGCTATCTCGCCCGTAAGCAGTTCAGCATCGTGCGTTACCTCATAGCCCACGGCTTCCAGCTGGCGCATAAGGCGCTCGCTGTCCACCAGGTTCTTGCTGCATCCAAGGGTTATGATATCTATCTTCATCTGAAACAGAACAGAGGGTTTACTTGAACAACGAATCTACGAACTCCACTCGGTTGAAGGGTTGCAGATCCTCCATGCCTTCGCCCAGGCCTATGTATCGTACAGGAATCTTGAACTGGTCGGAAATGCCGATGACCACGCCACCCTTTGCCGTACCGTCCAATTTGGTAACCGCCATGCTTGTAACCTCGGTGGCTGCGGTAAACTGCTTGGCCTGCTCGTATGCATTCTGGCCGGTGCTTCCGTCCAGTACAAGCATCACATCGTGCGGAGCCTCGGGCATAAGTTTCTGCATCACACGCTTTATCTTGGAGAGTTCGTCCATCAGGCCCTTCTTGTTGTGAAGGCGGCCGGCGGTGTCTATGATAACCACATCCGCCCCCTGTGAAATGGCGCTTTGCAAAGTGTCGAATGCCACCGAGGCAGGGTCGCTGCCCATCTGCTGCTTTACAACGGGCACTCCTACCCTTTCGCCCCAGATGACAATCTGCTCCACGGCGGCAGCACGGAAGGTGTCGGCTGCTCCAAGGACAACATTAAGGCCAGCCTGCTTGAACTGGTAGGCCAGCTTGCCAATGGTGGTGGTCTTGCCCACACCGTTCACGCCAACGACCATGATGACGTAGGGGCGCTTGCCCTCTGGCAGGGTAAAGCCCTCTGTGTCTTCCGTGTTGTTTTCTGTGAGGAGCTGGGCTATCTCATCGCGCAGGATACGGTTCAGTTCTCCGGTTCCTACGTACTTGTCGCGCGCAACACGCTGCTCTATTCTCTCAATGATGCGAAGTGTGGTGTCCACACCGACATCACTCGTAACCAATACCTCTTCAAGGTTGTCAAGGACTTCGTCGTCAACTTTGTCGCGACCAGCCACAGCTCTTGCTATCTTGTCGAAGAAGCCGGTCTTGGTCTTCTCCAGTCCCTTGTCCAGAGTTTCCTTCTTTTCCTTGCTGAAAAATGAAAACAATCCCATAATCTTTTTACTCAATAATTTTTAATAATGTGCAAAGATAGTAATTTTTCCTCACAAATAGCACTAAATCGTTACAAAATCAAGAAATGAACGTGTTTATTGACGAATGTGCAGTACAGAAACGCCCCTATATGTACCTGATTATGCTGGATTCAAAATAATTTTTTGTAAATTTGCCGAGCGATAGCATACATGACAATACAAACAGCCAAGCACGCCAAACTGCGCAGAAACAAATTATACATGATATGAAAAAATACTTACTTTCGCTAAGCCTTCTCCTGGCCACGGCATGCCATGAGGCATCCGCTCAGGAATTCAACAGGCACTTCGAGGATGCCACACTGAGACTTGACTACATCTTTGCCGGTAACAATAACTCCCAGGCAATATATCTGGACAGGATGAAGACCTTCAAGGGCTGGTACGGCAGACGCAACAATATGGACCGTCTCCCCCTGGAAGGCAATGGGCAGATTACGGTTACGGACATCAGCGGTTCGGATACCCTATATGCACACAGTTTTTCCACTCTGTTCCAGGAATGGCAGAGCACCGAGGAGGCCACAAAGCTATCCAGAAGTTATGAGAACACTTTCCTTATCCCTATGCCAAAAGAGGAGGTGCAAATAACTGTAGAACTGAAGAATATGCACAATGGCACAAAGTCTTACTTGAAGCATACCCTCAACCCTTCGGACAGGTTGATAAGCAAACACTCTGAAAAGGAAACTCTGCCATACCACTATCTGCACAAGGCCGGCAACAGCAGGGACAAGATAGACATAGTCTTCATACCAGAAGGATATACCTCGGACGAGATGGAACGCTTCGAGGAGGATTGCAAAGAGAGCATGAAATCAATCTTCAGCCACCAACCATTTGACAAGCTGAAGGACAGGTTCAACTTCATTGCCGTGCAGGTACCATCGCAACATTCCGGTGTGAGCATACCTAAGCATAGTATGTGGAAGAATACTGCTGTAGGGAGTCACTTCGACACATTCTATAGCGAACGCTACCTTACTACATCCAATATCAAAAAACTTTACGACATACTGGATGGGATTCCATGCGAGAGCATCATCATCCTTGCAAATACCAACGAATACGGTGGCGGAGGCATATACAACAGCTATATGCTAAGTGCGGCAAAAGGCAGGGACTACAAGTCGGTAATAGTGCACGAATTTGGTCATTCTTTTGCTGGCCTGGCCGACGAGTATTTCTACGACGACCAATACATGAGCATGTATCCTGCCGGCATAGAACCATGGGAACAGAACCTCACTACACTCACCGACTTTGAAAGCAAATGGAAGGATATGCTCCCGGCAGGCACCAAGATACCCACAGAGGCTGACGGCAAGGACATACACACAAAAATAGGTGTTTACGAAGGTGGAGGCTACCAGTCAAAAGGAGTGTTCCGTCCGGCACAGGATTGCCGCATGCACACCAACAAGGCGCCCGACTTCTGTCCCGTATGCCAAAGGGCAATATTAAGACTCGTAAATTTCCTCACTAATGAAAATTAAAGACAGGTACGCTTACCTCATACGCTACTTCCAGGAGACAATGCCCGTGGCTGAATCCGAACTTAACTACAGCACGCCGTTCGAACTTCTCGTTGCCGTTATTCTCAGTGCCCAGTGCACGGACAAGCGCATCAACCAGATCACTCCGGCTCTCTTTCGCGACTACCCCACCCCCGAGGCAATGTCCCTTGCCACTCCGGATATTATATATGAATACATCAGGAGTGTCTCCTATCCCAACAACAAGGCCCGTCATCTTGTTGGCATGGCGCAGATGCTCGTGCGGGATTATGATGGCAAGGTGCCGTCCACGGGCGAAGAACTGGAGAAGCTGCCCGGTGTGGGACGCAAGACGGCAAACGTAATACAGGCCGTGATATTCCAGAAGGCACGCATGGCGGTGGACACGCATGTATTCCGTGTCAGCCACCGCATAGGGCTTGTAGGAAAGACATGCACCACTCCCCTTTCTGTAGAGAAACAGCTTACCAGGCATTTGCCAGAGGAAATCATTCCGCTTGCCCACCATTGGCTCATACTACACGGCCGTTATGTGTGCCAATCACGCACTCCACATTGCGAAAAGTGTGGTTTGAAGGCCATTTGCAAACATTTCTCAGCAAAAGTATTGCAGATATAAATCCTTTTAGGTAACTTTGTGTGCATTTTAGTTTAACCATAATAAAATAAACATTCAAGTTATGACAATCAATCAGTACAACTTTGCCGGCAAGAAGGCAATCGTTCGTGTGGACTTCAATGTACCCCTGGACGAGAATGGTAACATTACCGACGACACCCGTATCAAGGGTGCTCTCCCCACACTGAAGAAGGTTATCGCCGATGGCGGTGCTGCTATCATCATGAGCCACATGGGCAAGCCCAAGGGCAAGGTTAACCCCAAGCTCTCTCTGGGTCAGATCCGTGCTGCCGTTGAGGCTGCTCTGGGTTGCCCCGTAGCATTTGCCGAGGATTGCGCCAATGCAGCCGAGGCTGCCGCTGCCCTCAAGATGGGTGAGGCTCTCTTGCTGGAGAACCTTCGCTACTACCCCGAGGAGGAAGGCAAGCCCGTAGGTGTTGAGAAGGGCACTCCCGAGTTCGACGAGGCAAAGAAGGAGATGAAGGGCCGTCAGGCAGAGTTCGCCAAGACTCTGGCAAGCTATGCCGACTGCTATGTAATGGACGCATTCGGTACCGCTCACCGCAAGCACGCTTCTACCGCTGTTATCGCCGACTACTTCGATGCTGACAACAAGATGCTGGGCTACCTGATGGAGAAGGAAGTTGAGGCCGTTGACAACGTATTGTCTAACATCAAGCGCCCCTTCATCGCCATCATGGGTGGTTCTAAGGTTTCTTCTAAGATCGGTATCATCGAGAACCTCCTGGGCAAGGTGGACAAGCTCATCCTCTGCGGTGGCATGACCTACACCTTCTCTAAGGCTCACGGCGGCAACGTTGGCCAGTCAATCTGCGAGATGGACAAGCTGGACGTGGCTCTTGGTGTTGAGGAGTTGGCTAAGAAGAACGGCGTAGAGCTGGTTATGGCTCCCGATGCTCTTTGCGGTGACGACTTCAAGAACGATTGCAACACTCAGGTATGCCCCTCTGACAATATTCCCGAGGGTTGGGAAGGTCTGGATGCAGGTCCCGAGGCTCAGAAGCTGTTTGCCGAGGCTATCAAGGGTTGCAAGACCATCCTCTGGAACGGTCCTGCAGGTGTATTCGAGATGGAAACCTTCACCGGCGGTTCACGCGCTATCGGTAACGCTATTGCCGAGGCTACTGCCGAGGGTGCATTCTCTCTGATCGGTGGTGGCGACTCTGTAGCTTGTGTAAACAAGTTCGGTCTGGCCGACAAGGTATCCTACATCTCCACCGGTGGCGGTGCTCTGCTCGAGGCCATCGAGGGTAAGGTTCTTCCCGGTGTAGCAGCAATCAAGGGTTAATCGCAAATACGAAAACCAAGATAACCCAATATCATCAGGCGAGGGGCGTGCATGAAGTGCGTCCCTCGTTTTTCACTAAGAATACAGAATAACGCTATTCAATATTATATAATAAAGCCATGCTACGCATCCCTCGTTACATACTGATGGTTCTTTCATGCGCCGCACTTTTTTCCGTTGTATCATGTACGGAAAACAGCAACGGAGAGAACACCACGTCGCCCGCACCAAGCGTCGCCCCAGCCGACTCGCTGAGTTTGCGTGTTGCCGTCCTGCCCATAAAGGAGTGCGGCATTCTGCGTTATGCACAGGAAAGCAGCCTGGCCGACAGCATGGGACTGAGCATGACACTTGTACCATACCAGGCACTGATGGATATCGACACCGCTATACTCTCCAGCCAGGCTCACGTCTATTTTGAAGACTCGCTTCGCGTATGCCGCATAAAGGAGGACTCATTAAGGCCTTCCATGCTTCTGCCCGTCCCCGTAAAGCTATCCCTGATTTCCAACAAGGACAAGACTATTTCCCAACTTCACCAACTTAAAACCAAAATGGTTGGTCTTACAAGGTGGAGCCAGTTGGAAAAGTGGATGAACGCAATGTCTGCATCGGCAGGTATAGACGAATCGGACATATACCATGCACAGATAAACGACGTAGCCCTTAGAGCCAATATGGTGGGCGGCGGACTTATAGACGCCGGCATATTGCCACAGCCATGGGCCGACTCGCTACTCAGCATGGGACACACTCTCCTGGAAGATACCCTGCTTGAGGGCATGGGATTCTATGTTGACCCATCCGTGCAGACCGACTCCTTGCGCAAAGGGCAGACAGAACTGCTAAAGAAAGTGTATCTCGAAGCACTTAGGAAGATGGATGAGCAGTGATTGTAAAAATCTATAACCTGAACTCTGTACTCTGAACTCTGTACTCTGTAATCTGTAATCTAATATTCAGCCCATGCCTCTTTCAATACTACTTTCCTATCTCTACCTGCAATGGCAGTGCAAGGACGGCAAACCATCCAGGTATGCTGCTCTCATCACGTTCATGAACATCTGGATGTGGGACGGCAAGGAGGAATCGTTCTTTCCACAGACACAGGCCAGGAAACTTTTTGAATGGGTGGAAAGCGACGACCGCCAGATACGTGCCGTAGCACTCAGCGGCGCTGTGCTCATGGCGGTAAGGTATGGCGAGAAGATGCCCAAGGAGTTTCTTGACATGTTCCAGCATTGGGCAGACAACGAACTCCTGAAGGAGGAGTTCATTGAAGTGCAGAAGTATCTTCTCACGTCCATTACCGGCCTTAAGATGCAGAAGAAACTTCACGAAGAGGTGTTCGACAAAATGCATAAGGAGCAGCAGATCCTGCGCGAGAAGCTTGGACTCACAGATGACGAGGAAGAGCGCATGGAAATTGCAGAGGAGGGAAACAAGAAAATGATGTCCTATGTGCAGAAGATGAACACGATGATCCAGGACGGCATAGACATGAACATAGGCACCTTTGCCGCACTGAAGGGAATGGAATTCTTCAAGGAACTCAGGAACTGGTTCATCGATTTCGACATCAACCACCCAGGGCTGGACACTCTTGGCGAAAAAAAGAAACTTGCCAATGCCCTCTTCGGACATGCCGAATTGTGCGATCTTGACAAGTATGCCCTCACGTCAGTCATAAACAAGATAGCCTCCGTAGAGGCCATGAACCAGCAGCTGCCCCCAGAGGTATTGGAACAGATGGGCACAGGAGGGATGAAGGAGAAAGTTGCCATGGAGCGCCAGCACAATGCCTACCGCTACACATTCCAGACCCTTTTCCGCTTCTTCCAGCTCTCTCCCTGGAAGGACGAAACCGCCAACCCTTTCCGGCTGGGGCCTTTCCTCACCGACCACAACATACTTGCCCCCTTGGTTACCGACGATTTCCTTTGGGAAAACAGCAACCTCTTCATACGCAACTCCTTCTATAGCCACCCTGCCACCTACCTGCGCACATGGATGGCACGAAACGGCCAAACTAACGAGGCGCTGGAACTCCTGGCACATTGCCACAAGCATCTGGGCGACACACGCTCACGTCTGGAATGCCTGCTCGAACTGGAAAAGCGCAATCCCGAAGATATACGTCTGGTACAGGAAACCGGACTTTGCCTCGTTCACGAGAAGCGTTTTGACGAGGCCTTGCAACGCTTCTTCCATCTTGAGGTTACTGAACACTATCTTCGCGGTTCGGCACGTGCCATAGCGTGGTGTTCCATTATGACAGGCAACATTGCCCGCGCAGGACGATACTACAGAAAACTTCTGGAATGGCAAGGCGGTCCCAGTTGGGAGGACCTTCTAAATGCCGGACATTGTGCATGGCTCTCAGGCGACCCGGTAGAGGCCTCCGCACTTTACCAAAGATACCTCTCAATGCATAAAGACAATCTCATGGCATTCGACAATGATCATGACACTCTTGTCAGTCTTGGTTTCACGGCAGACGACATCCGCCTTATGCGAGACACGGTAAATGAAGCCAACACCTACCTACCCTTTAGAAACAACAACCGTTCTGCTAAAAACTAATATTGTCTTTCTGTCTCCCCCTATAATAGAAGCGCCCCCTAAAAAAATCTCCCTCCCATTTGCAAATAAATAACAAATTCCCTATCTTTGTGAGGATTTGAGATTATTGTAATCTGTAAATGGCAAAATCTAATGCGCTTTCGTCTGTGATGCGTGCGTTGCTTGGTGAGCAACGTGCTGATTTATGGTGCGTTGGCACTGCCGCTTACCCCCCCCCAATTTCTTAATATTCAATTAGTTACAAACTCATGCGATAAACGTATGGGAAACTTAAAGTCTGCGTTAATAGCGCGGACTGCTTTGTCGTATCCCTACCTCAAGGAAATTCATTTATTCAATAACCTAAACACAAATTACAAATTATGAAATTAAAGATTTTTACCCTCGTAGCAGCATTCTTTATGCTTATGGGCGGTAGCGCTTGGGCGCAATCAGACGTGAAAGGCGATGTCAATAAAGACGGTGTAGTAAACGAACAAGACATTGCTGCTATTCTCGCCATTATGGCAAAAAATAATGGGGTGGCAGAAAAGACAAAGTATTATTGGTATGTCGGACAAGAGAATCCAGCAAGTATGACAAGCATTTCACCAATAGTTAGCGATAATTCATCACCAGGTTGGAGATTAATTGGAACATCAATTCCGACATATAGTGCATCAAAAATGTTATGGGAGGGAAGTGTGTATCCTATAAAAACAGGTGAAACAAAACAGATTATTTACGTTGCTATTCCTAATTCAACTATAAAATTAAGAGATGGGGATGGAAATGTTGTAGACAACTATACAAACATAGCAACAAAAGAAATTAATGGTGTAAAATACTACATATATCAATCTCCTGTTGCTGGAAAATCGTTTGTATGGGATATATATTAATCATAGAATAAAAATATTAAATCTATAAATATGGCAAAAAGATTGTGGCAAAAATTGCCATGCTCACTTTAGTCTAAACATTAAACGTAAATACACACAATGAAAAAGAAAATTTTATCACTGCTCGCAGCATTCTTTATGCTGTTCGGCACAAGCGCAATGGCGCAAGTGGATAGTACACTCGAAGGCGACGTAAACAGCGACGGCGTAGTAGACATCGCTGACATCACCGCCGTCATCGCTATTATTAAACAAAATGCGGAGGCCAATCCTACTTATTATTGGTATGTAGGGCAAGAGAATCCAGCAAGTATGACAAGCATTTCACCAATAGTTAGCGATAATTCATCACCAGGTTGGAGATTAATTGGAACATCAATTCCTACATATAGTGCATCAAATAAATTGTTTGATGATTCTAGCAATAGAATTAGTTTAGGTGGAAGAGTAGAATGGTATGTTGCAATACCTACAAAATCGTCTGCAATTGTTAGAGACGGTTTAGGAAATGACGGAACACAAGTTGCAATATGTGTTAAACAATCAAATGTGACTATAAATGGTGTTGAATATAAAGTGTTTAAATCAGATGGAACTGAACGTTCATTCTCTTATCCAATATACTAATAAACCAATATACTAATAAAATAGAATAAAAATATTAAATCTATAAAATGGCAACTATGAAACAAAAGATACTCCTTTTAGCAACGGCATTTGCTGGTTTATGGGGAACGGCGCAAGCGCAAACGCTTTCTGTGAATCCCATTACGGTGGAAGCGGAAGAGCAGACAGAACTCTGTGTGAATATTGAGGGCGCTACAAGCATGACGGCGCTACAGTTTAACCTTGCCCTTCCCGAGGGTTTCGCTTTCAAGCAGAACGAAGGCAATTACGGTATTGAGTTGGGCGCAGCTACTGCTGGACATACGTTGAGCGTGAGTGAACTGACGTCGGGCGAACTCCTCGTGGTGCTATACAACATGAACTTGAACACCTTTAAGGACGGTACTTTGCTGTCGCTTCCACTCGTGGCAGGCGCTGAAGCGGGCACTTCAAACGGCACGCTCTCAAAGGTGCGCATGGCTACCACTGCTGCCGAAAGTAATGCGCTCGATAACGTGAATTTCTCCTTCCAAATCCCCGAAGCGACAGGCATCAGCGGCGTAACCACTCCCTCAACCCTCTCCAACACCTACTACGACCTCCAAGGCAGAAAGGTGGCACAACCCACACGCGGTATTTATATCTTTAATGGGAAGAAGGTGGCTTTTTAAGAGTACAGAGTACAACTGACAACATACCGTGCAGTATAATCGAACGTAGAGACGTCACATTGTGGCGTCTCTTTTTTATTGGCAATAATAAAGCAGTTGCCCCAATATAAGAATCATCATACCCCCTCCCCCCCAAAGGCGGTACTCCCCCCATCTTAAGGGGAGAGAAGAGTTTGATACAACAGACAGTTAGAGTTTCTAAACCAAAATCGGTCATTAGGCTGTTAGCGCTAATGACCGATTTGAGTTAAAACGTAAGTACTGCTTAATCTTACTGAGTACAGTAATACTACTTAAGTATCTTCTTGCCGTTCACGATGTAGATGCCTTTTTGAGCATTCTGGATGCGACGGCCTGAAAGGTCGTAAATGGTGGCGGGAACTGCTGCTTCGTTTTCCTGGAGGATATCGCTGATGGATGTCTCATTGGTAGACTTAATAGGTACAAACGGTGCGTCCTCGGTGAACTTATATGCGCCGTTACTTGCCCAATCCAGGGAGAAGCGGACGAAGCGCATTACGAATGCGTCGGAAACACCGTTCTCCTCGTAGTAGACACCCAGGGTGCCGTCTGGCAGAACTACGGTTGCACTGTAGCAGGAACCACGGGGACAGATGGTCTTGGGAGAACCAAAGGTTTCACCCTCGTCGGTAGACAATGCAATGCTCACATTCTCGCGGCTGCCGCTGTTGGGCAGTGTCTGCAGTGCTATGTTCCAGGGATTGCCCTCCAGGGTAGAGCACCATACCATGTACTCGCCATCGCAGGCGTTGCCAGAGATACCTGTGGTGAAGCGTGTCTGTGAGGGATAGTGCCATGTTTCGCCGTCGTCGGAGGTAACGTTGTGGTAGTTGTAGCCGCTTGCACGTACGCTGATAGCAAGGTCGCCATTGTTGCGCTCCAGAGTCTTGGGCTCGTCGGCAGACTTAGTGCCGCTTGTACCACTAACATACCAGTTCTGTCCGCCATCCTTGCTCATGAAGAAGTAGAAGTTCTGGCTATTGTCAGCCTCGCGGTTCACGAAGCTTGATACCAAAGTGCCGTCGCGCTTCTGCAGGGCAGCACCTGAACCAGAGAAACCGCTCTTCCAAGTCTGTGTCTTAGGGTTGTCGCACTTTGCACCAAAGAGGTCGTCGGTATGGTCCACGGGAGCCTCCCATGTCAAACCGCCGTCACGGCTGGTGATAGTCTTCCATCGTGGAGGTTCGGCAGCAGTACCGGCAAAGAAGCCGTGGCCGTATGTACCGGCACTGGTCATGATGCCTACGATCTCGCCGTTGTCGCGGTTTGTTACGATAGAAGCATCGCCGTGTCCATAGTTGCCACCTGTCTCGGCAGTACCTGCTACGGTCTGTGGATCGCTCCATGTCTTGCCGTAGTCTTCAGAATACTGTGCCACCACATAGCAATGGTTGGGCAGGTCGGCCTGGCTCTGCTTGCGGTCGTCGGTAAGTACAACGAGGCGCTTGCCGTCCTTGGTTGCCGTGATGGCAGGGATACGGTAGTGCAGTGAACCCTTGTCCATAGGCATGAGCACGGAACCTTCGGAGAGGAAGACAGTCACGCTATGCTTGGGATTGCCGTTGGCCTCCTCAATTTCAGCACCATCCACGGTGTATGAAGTGATGCCTGCATCCACGAGGTTACCCTCCTTGGCCGTTTCTGCAATGTCGTATGTAATCCACAGGTAGTAGTCGCCGGGAGTCATCTCCTTGCTGCCTGTGATGGTGAAGGTGCCGTCTTCGGCCAGTGTTACGGTCTGGCCGAACTGCACGCCGTTCTCCTCGCGCCAGGTCATCTTCTTGTCTGCGTCGATGAAGAGTTCGCGGTCGTTGGTGGCGAAGTATGCCTTCACGTTGGTAACGTCTGCCTTGTCGGTACCGGAGAATGCACCCTTCACGCCCTGGAAGGTTACCTTGCCTTCAAGACCTGCCACACGGATCGTGGAGCGGATAATGGCCTGGTCCACATTGCCTATACCGGTGCTCACCTTGCCCTGCACCACACGAGTGCTTGCTACACTGGCCTTGGCATTGCTCAGGTCCACTTCGTTAAAGCGCCAGAGCGAGGCATTGCCGGCAGCAGCCCCCCAACGTACAATAACCTTGTTGTCGTTCTGGGCATGCAGCTCAACAGCATTGTCCTTGATCACGTAGAAGCCATGTGCCTCGTTTATATAATAGATGTAGTTGGGTTCAGTGACAACACCAAATGCTGTGCCGCCACCAGTTCCGTTGCCTGCAGTGCCAAAGTATTCGCCATTGTAGTTCTTGATGGCCAGTTTGCCATCCTTTTCCCAGAAACTCCACACGTGGGTGGGCTTGAACTCCTTGTCGCCGAAGCGCATCTTCTGCATCTGGCTGTCGTAGTACATTACCTTGCCTGCACAGTAGGCCTGAGTGGAAGCGCTGGTGATGTAGTACCAGTATTCATTGCCCTCGGTGCTGATTACGGGAAGTTCTGCTATATCCTGTCTCACCTTTACGGTAAAGTTGCTCAGCACCACACCCTTGCCGTTGGGACCCTTCAGGTCGAATACCAGAGAGGCCAGTCTTTGCTTCTGTGCGCTGACGGTCTTGGGAGTTGTAGAAGTGGTGTACACGGCTCCATTGTCCATCAGGATTTCCTGTGCATTGTCGTGACCATTGTTGGCATAGGTGAAACTGTACTCGGTGATTACATATCCGGAGGGTGCAGTGAGCGTGTATCGGCAATTGCTTCCGCCTGTCATCAGCTGGATGTTGTTTCCTGCCCAGTTCATGTTGTTGGGACCGCAGCCGAACTGCAGCTGAGGCTCTTCGTTGCTCTTCCACACGTGGTTCCAACTCTGGTTGGCCTGGCCATTGTCGCGGTAGAGGTCGCCATTCTGCTTGTCAATGGTATATACCACCTCCAGAGGCTGCTCCTCTTCATTCTCAACGGTCTTGTATCTGATGACGAGTTTTGTGATGAGTATGCCCTTCTCGCCATCAAGACCTTCGCCCACCTTCAGGGTGATGGTGTTGGTGGAGAGTTCGTTGGCGCTTACGGTCTTCTCGGCGTCAGTCTGCTCATCGCTTGTGGCGGTGCCTGTGGCGGTGGTGTAGGTGTAGGTGCCTTCGAATTCCCATACTCTTTTTGTAGTCAGGTCGTATCCTGTGATCTTATAGTCTTTGGGCAGGGTTAGGTTGTAGGTATAGCCAGTCTTGAGCCAAGGCTGGTTCTTCGACCAGCCAATGTTGTTGGCACTCATGTCGGTGCTTTCGCAGGTGAGCGAGGGTGTGGTGCCGGTAACGAACTTGCCATACCATCCGCCACTGGTAGCACTGCCGTGATAGGTCCATGTGGACTTGCCATTGGCCTTTTGGAACTCGGCAGGTGTAAGGGTCAGAGTCAGTGTCTGCTCGTCGGGGTTGGGCATTACGTCGGGTTCGCCCTCCACAAGTTCAATCTGGTACTGGCACCCTGTGTCGGCACGGTCGGTGCCTGTCTGTCCGTTGCTCCAGTTGTACACTGGGGTTCCGCTCAATGTTGTCTGGTTCAGCTGCACAGTGCCGCTGCTTATGATGAACAGGCCAGGGGCGTTGGCATAACTCAATGTCCAGCCGTTGGCGGGCTGGGTTGCCGAGGTGCTGATCTGTGTATTGTAGGACGCTGTTGGAGCCAGATAAGACTTGTCGGCACGGTTCACGATGTCCACCTTGCCGTCCTGGCGTGCCACGAACTTCCACATGCCGGTGGCATAGTTGTGCTTGTCCTCGCCCACTACGCCAGCGCCAGCGCCAGTGCTGGTCAGGTACTTGCTGTTGCGGTTGGGGGTGTAGAGCTGATACCACACCTCGTTGCCCTCTGTGCTGTTTGTAGGCATGGAGAGTGCCTCGTTCAGTATGGCATTCAGGGCATTGGCAAACTCGGTTACCTGTTCCTGTGTGATGTCGTTTCTCTCCAGCAGGTCATTGGCCTCTGCCATCTTGGCATCAAAGGCCTTCATCTTCTCCCCGTTGTACTGGCCAGCAGCATCGCCACGCTCTGCAATGAGACCGCGTGCAATAACCTGGGTCAACTGGTTGCGCAGGCCTGCCTGTGCATAGCGTGCCTCGGCGGTGGCATCGTCGATGACGGTGTAGGTATCCTGGGGGAAATCTGCGGAGAGAGCCTCCTTCATGGCCTGTGCCATCTCCACATAACCCAGGGCACCAAGGTAGTTGCTGGGATAGAAATACTTGGTGTTTGCCACGCTGCCATTGAGCAGGGTGTTGTAGAAGTCAACGAACTTCACACCCTCCAATGTCTTCAGGTATGCATTGAGCACGGAGATGCGGTTGGTGTTGTTGCCTGCATTGTTGGTGGGGCAAAGGCTCATCACATAGATAACGGATGTGGGGGACTTCTGCTTTAGTTTGTCCACCAGGGCCTTGTAGTTTGCCTTCACGGTCTCCAGGTCTGTTGTGCCGTTGGCATCGCTGGTACCGGTATACAGGAAGATAGCCTTGGCATCCTTCTTCTCCACGCCGGTGTTGGCATAGGTGGCATCCACCAGTTTGCTGGTAGTGGCAATGTCGCCACCATAGCCCCAGCCCGTGCCTCGGTTCTTTACGTTGGGGTTGCCTAATAGTTCCTGCCACTCGCCGTTCTTGACGAACTCATCGCCAAATACAAGAACGTCGTTCTCTGAAATGGGCAGCATGCTGAAATATGTGGCACGCATGCCATTAGCGCCACCCAGTCCGCCATTGTTCTGCTTCTCCAGAGTGTTATCGGGATAAACGGTGCTGACAGTAAAGTTCTCGTCCTCCTGCAGGTACTGGCAAATCTCCTTTGCCCATGCCTGATAGGCACCTGCAGTAAGGTGGAGGTTATCATAACTCCACTGACCGCCGTTGGCTACGTTTGTAAGTTTGTCGTAGAGGTCTATGTAGGTTACCTTGTCGGTAGCCTCGGCATAGGCCTTGGTCAGTTGGTTTGCCTTCAGCCATGTAGCCTCCACACGGTTGCCGGTCTTGTTGTTCAGAATGCTGTACAGGTACACCTTGGTCTGTGGCGAGCGTGCATGGATGCGTGCAACCATACTCTTCACGTATGCAAGCACCTGTTCGGGGCTGAAATTAAGACCGCCGGATGTAGCGATATCGTTTGTTCCTATCATCATAAACACCTTCTTTGGCTTTCCATTGATATAGGATTCGAGGTTGTTGCTCTGCTCTGTAGAGTATGTACCAGAGTTACCTCGGTTCACGATGGGCAGATACTCGCCGGTGGAAGTCTTGAATACTTCGGGCCAGCAATGCATGTCAGTAATACTGTTACCGATAAACAGAATGTTATCGCTGGTCACGTTCAGGATTTTGAACGAATCGTAACGATGGTTACGAAATGGTTCATCGGCAAAGATTGCGGCTGCTGTGCATAGCAGAGCCACAAGGAATGTCGAAAGTCTTTTCATGTTTGTTTTTGTTTGTTAGTTTAGGTTTTATTGTTATTAGTCACTGTGTAATTTCCTTAAGAATAAAGTCCTACAGGCTGTAAATTTACCTTAAAATATTCAATTCAGCCCTTTATGTAAGTTAATTATGGTTAATTGGCGTGATAGACACATATTATTTATATTACATTGAGTATTATTAAGATTCGTTTGTACAAAATTCGTCAATTATATAAGTCCTATGCCATAATTAAACGCAAATCGGCCATTAGCTTTATGATGATAATAGCCTTAATTTTTGAACCATTTAGTTAAGGCAATTGAGCGAAGTTAACCGACGCAGGAGCGGGCACAGAAGCATGGTAGGGACGCTGCGTGCAGCGTCCGAGAATTTCGTTTGTAACTAACTCTCCCCCTACGTTGCCGAGCGACAAGAAGGAAAACAATGGTTAACCGACAAGGAGGTATTGGTTAAATGGCCTCATAAATGGCCATACCATACTCTCGGCGAACAGATACCGAGGACAAAAGTATGAGAATACCGAGGGCATTAATATACTAACATGATTAAGCTCTATAAAATAAACGATAACGATGACGATAACTATCCACCCCCTCCGCTTCGCTCGTCGCCCCTGTCTCAGGGGGACAGTAAGTTACTGCTTGCTATGCTAACACAAGATGGCACCACGCAATGTGATGCCATCTTTATTTTATATACTCTCCGAAGGGGTGTCCTCAGTGTCCTCAGTCCTCAGTCCGTTTTCTTCATATATCATTCTCGCTCTTATGAACATCACGAGAAATGACATGTTCCACATTAAGAGGAGGCTTAGTCCTCTATGACGATGAAGCTTGGCGCCAGTAGCGGTCGGCGAACGGAAGGGGGCATTTGCAAAGTGAATAAAAAAAGAGCAGTCCTTTTGAGACTGCTCTATTTTAGGAGGTGCCTGGCGGATTCGAACCGCCGTAGACGGTTTTGCAGACCGTAGACTAAGCCACTCATCCAAGGCACCATGTTCCCTGTTTGCGAGTGCAAAGGTATGACATTTTTGCGAATCCTCCAAATATTTTCCAAAGAAAAGTTCGATTAGCGCTCAATTTATTCCTTTTCTGCCACTGCTGGCTGAACAAACTGGAGCGATGCAGACATTTCATCGTTAGTCAGATGCTGAGCGGTGATGTACAAAGTTCTTGCTTCACCGGTATTGTTGGGCGAAACATGGACATTGTGGTTGCTTTCCACTACTGCCACACCGTCCTTACTGTAATTTACTATGCCATCCTTGAAGAAAGAGAATGCAGAGGAAGTAGAGGACATGCGGAAGGAATGTGTGGATATGACCTTAATGGTTATCTCACCACCTTCGGCAGGAAGGATTTGATTCTCTGGTGTTACGTGCTCCATAGATATAGACTCGAAACTTACCTCCTTTACACATGAAGTCAGCAAAAGTGCCATCAAGGGGAGGACAAACAAGATACGACTAATGGTTTTCATTTTACTTATTGTATTATTATTTGAATATTCAAGTTATTTTGGGCGATGAGCGGGCAGTTTCAATCTTATTCGCTTGCGCTCATCAAGCTCCGCAAGTCCGTTTGTATCATCCACCCCCTCCGTCGCTTCGCTCCTCGTCTCTTCGAGCCCCGACGTTAAACTGGGGAGTTTAACCCTCATAAGGCACAAAATGACATCAAGTCATTTTTCTAAAGGCCTTTTTCGCCCTGTCTCAGGGGGACAATCGGCTGCGCGGGTGAGCGGTAGGTCGGTAGGGACGCTGCGTGCAGCGTCCGCATAGTTTTCCGTTTATATCAGTACCACTCGATATTTGTACTATATGAACTCTGCTTGCGCCAACGGAGCACATCTCTGAGTGCAGAGGCATCTGCCTGGAAGTTGAAGTTGAAACTTCTGTATGGCATGAGCACCATTGAGCATGACATGGAGAAGCAATGCAGGTCGCGGTTGAGCGAGGCCGTCGTCATGGAAAGACGTTTGTAGTTGAAATCGTAGCCCGAAGAGAAGTTGATATTCCATCCCTGAGCTATGCGCAGATTGCCCGAGAAGTTGAGCGTGTGCGTGAACTTGTATGGATAGCGCATGTTCTCCGGGTTAATCTCCGCCGAGGTGTCCTCGCGCATGTTGATACCATAACTTATATTAAAGCTCCATGGCATCTGGAATTTCAGGTATCCATCCTCGTCCACCCTATTACCATCCTCATGCTTGGCACCACTCTTTCCTTTACGTCGGTCGGGGTCAACATTCTGCATTTCGGGATCCACCTCCTCATCCTCCTCCTCGTCCTCGTCTTCGTTATCAGACTTAGAGTTCTTCTCCTCGCCAAGTCCCAGGAGTTTGTTTCTGAGTTTTTTGAAAGTCTCGTTGCTGAAAGTATAGGAGAAGTGCTGGCTCATACCCTGGAAGCGTCCGAATCTGCCATAGCTCCACTCCGTACGGTCGCCCACCACTACCCTGCCGTTCTTGTCGAACTCGTAGGCATAGGTTGCAAACACGGCATTTATACTGATGGTCTTGCTCTTGCTGAGCTTGAGTCGTAGACGTGTGCTCAGGTCGCTCCATGGACGTGTCTTTGCCGCCATGTTATAGCTGAGCGAAGCACCCAGTTCGTCGATAAGGCTCACCTTCCTGAATCCTGTCGTATCCTTGTCGGTATAGATTTTCATCTCCACGTTATTGGATACGTCCAGGTTGATGTTGCCCGACATTCCACGCGACGGCGTGCCATACATGCCATTGGCGAAATATGAGTATATGACAGGGTCGCCCATGGGCATGCCATCACGGTCGGTGCGCTGGTACGAACCATAATAGCCATAACTGTCAGCACCGAAGTCGGGAGCATACGAGAAGCTCACACTGGGAGTGAAGACGTGACGTATGGCCTGTATCTTCTTGCCTCCTGCCCAAGGAAGCGGCTTGTATGTACCGTACATCTTGGTGTTGAGGCCCAGGCTCATGTTGTAGTTGTAGACGTTGTAGAAGCCCAGCGTGGTATCCCTAACCACCGTCTGCCGCTCCTGGTCCCAGTCCTGATGAACCTTCTGCATGTACATGCGGTCGGTGAAGTTGAACGAAGCGGTAAGGTTGATATACTTGGCAATCTGGAAACTGGCAGAGATGGGTATCTGGTGGCGCATACCGTTGCGCCAGTCCTTGATGAGGTTGCTCTTGAAGAGCTTGTAGTCCTTGGTGCTGATGCTGTTCTGGAAAGTACCGGTATAGGACAATGCTATCTTCTCATACCATCTCTCGCCACCCACAGCATGCTTGCGCTTGAAGGGATAGAGTCGTGCCAGACTTATGTTCAGCGTGGGCAATGTGACAGACACCATACTGTCTCTGAGGCTCTGCGACAGGTTGAAGGTACCGGACAGCGTGAGTCCTATATTCTCGAAGGTCTTGCTGTAGCTCACGGAACTCGTCCTCGTACTCTGCGTGTAGGTTTCGGGGTCGTAGCGCGAGGTGAGGTTGTTCTTGTCGTACGAGGTTGAAGCATAGTTGACACTTGCCGAGAAACTCTGCGAAGGACTTGCCTTAGGGTCCTGGCGATGTGTCCAGGTGATCTTGAAGTCGGAAACGCTCGGTTGCGACTTTTCCTCATAGACGGTCTTCTGGAAACTCATGTGCAAACTACCCGAGAACTTGTATCTCATCTTGTAGTTCATGCTTCCCGATATGCCCCACGAACCCTTGGTGTAGATATCGGCCAGAAGCTTGAGGTCCAGATAGTCGTTGATGGCAAAGTAGTATCCGCCCTCACGGAGATAGAAACCGCGTTCGGTCTCATCGCCATAGGAAGGCATGATAAAACCGCTCTGATAACTATGCGAGAAGGGGAAGAAACCGTATGGCACGGCAAGTGGCAGGGGCACATCCTCCACCACCAAGTGAGCAGGACCAAAGACGATATCCTTTCCGGGGCGCACCTTGGCACGAGTCATCTTCAGGTAGAAGTGAGGATGCTGGGCATCGCAGGTAGTGTACTTGCCGCCATTCAGGTACATGACACCCGAACTGTCCCTCTTGCTCTCGTTCGTGGTCATGAAGCCCTCACCCTGCTTGGTGTAGACGTTGGTGATGAATGCCTTTCTCGTCTTGAAGTTGTAGGAGATGCGGTCGGGCTCATACTCCTCGTCTCCCTGCTTGAAGAGGGGTTTGCCTATCATCTCGCCCAAACTGTCCTTTCTGCCTGCGGCATGTACCAAGCTGCTATCCAGAGATATGGTTATCTCATCGGCGGTAAGTGCCAGGTTCTGATAATCAACCTGACTGCTTCCGTATAGATTGGCACGACTCTCAAACATATCGAAAGTGATACTATCAGAAGCCGTGTACACCACAGGTGCATCCAGCGAACTCTTGCTATATGGAGTGGTGTCGGTCTTCAGTGTGTCCTTTGCCCATTGTGTACTGTCCACATAGATGGTGTATCCCTTCATGCTGTCAAGAGCAGCAACTTTTCTCAAGGAATCTGCCACCAGCATGGAATCTCTGGAAGACACGATGGAGTCGTTCATGCCAGCATATACTGACATGGCAGGTAAGCCATTACCTGCCAACACCATAAATGTACTGGTTATAAGGAGTATAAGTAGTGTCTTTGTTCTCAAATCTGTCATTAAAGACTATAATCCGGACAAAGATACGACTTTTCCGTCACATAAGCAACGTCTGAATGTGCCGAAATGCAACTTTTAACTAAAAAGCGCCACCCAGCCGTCCCATCGTGCGATGTCGGCGTCCGGGAAACGGGAGAGCATATCACGTACCTGCGCTACTGTCTTCACGCGTTCCGGATGACTCTTTGAGAAGAACTTGTCGGCATAGCACACTATCTGCTCTTCAAGGGTTTCTGGCGAGAAATCACCGTCGGGAAGAGGAAGTCCCTGCTTCTGGATGGTCTCACGGGTAAGCCCTGTTCCCGTGTGCCTTTCCGCCACTCTGGCATGAAGAGGCAATCCCTCGGCACGAAGGATTTCGGCACCAAGCCTTCCATGGCAGATATAGGGATGCGTGCCATGGCAGCCTATGCCGGGAGCATCCGTATGCAGGATACCTATGTCGTGAAGCATCGCCGCTTCATAGACGAATTGCCTGTCGGCCTGGAGTTCGGGATGGTTGTCCAGCACCTCCATGGCCCTGTCTGCCACCTGGCGCGAATGTTGAACGAGCAGGTTCATTAGTTCGTCCTGACCTGCATAGTATTTCCTGATAAGTTCTTCGGGATTCATGATTTCAAGGATACAGAATTTAATTTCATAACGTACTCCCCCCTACCTTTGCGCTCCGGTGCCGAATATCACCTTCCTGCCCTTACGCACAAGTATACCGTCACTGGTCTGGCGCACTTCTCTGCCCGAGAGGTCAAACCAACGGTTGCCGGCATCTGGCAAGCCGTGCTTTCCCTCTGGCACGGAAGATATGGAACTGGCATCCGAGGGCACACTGAACTCCATGCCGAACATCGTGGTGCTCCATCCGCCCACACGAAGTTGGTAGGTGTCGCCAGGATTGAGATTGCTGAAGCGAAGTGTATCCTGCACCGCCTGTCCGGCAGGGAGGTTCATGAAACGGTAATCCATGGAGCACGACACATCCGATGAGGCAGGATACAGCCTGTAGTACATCAGACGCCCAGAAGTTCCGCGAGGCGCCCTGTTGCGTGCACGGAGAACAATCTGCGCCATTCCGTCGGCAGGGAAAGACACGCCAACCTTCTCCACGAGCAGGTCGTCCTCCTCCGGCGCCACCACATGTACGGGTTCGGTATAGGCAACCTCAAGTCCGTCGAACGTAACACCCACTATCCATTCTCCCTCCGCGACCGGGAATCGGCACGCCACGGCCTGCGTCCTGGTCTCACGGGGCATCAGTTTAACGGATGAAAGCGCCACCTCTCGGCACTGCTCCAGAAGGGAAGTATCCGAGGGGGAATTGAGTATGACCTCGTATGTATGGTAGAGGGTATCATCGCTAAGGTTTGTCAGCGTGACATCCGTAAGCACATAATCCCTGGCGGAAATCTCCCTGCGGAAAGACACATCCTCCACCCTCACGGCATGTGCAAAATCAAGAAGAGTGTCGGGCTGGAGCACATCCGTCACACTATCGGGATGAAGCAGCAGCATGTACTCGTTGGCATGATAACCCACCATGCGCCCCCAGTCGGTAGCATCCCAGTGGGGCTGCATCTGGCAGAGGTGTTCCAGAGAGAAATAACCGTTCTGGTGCTCTCCCTCACCCCAGTTGCAATGATACAGACCATTCTCGTCCACGCCGTCAATATTGAAGGCATGACCGCTGAGCGTGTTGTTGTAACCAACATAGGCAACAGGGCGGCCTGCCATCAGTTCATTCTGAAGAATCCTGTGCCATGCATCAAAACTATAAAGACTTCTGTCCAAAATCATTACGGTCTTGTACCCAAACACTTGCTTTAACGGTTCTTCCGCCCTCCACAAACCCGCAGCACTGGCGGTGGGACCATACTTCATCTGCACTATCATGCCGCACCACAGGCTCAGGTCGGCCACATCGTCCCAATCGATGACACTGCCCGAGGGAACCGTCTCCAGAGAATAGTTGTCCGTCCTCCACCCCGGTATGCTGTCAAGTAAGGCATCGGGATAGCGATAGTAGCTAAGCAGCTGCTCTATGGCCGTAGCCACGCAGCCCACAAGGCACGGCTGGGAACTGACCGAATCCCCATAGTTGTAGTATGGGCACGAACGGTTGTAGGGCGCCGTCTGCACGCGTATGGTGCTGAGCAACGGCTCCACCGCACACTCTGGTAAGGGCTGGGCAGAAGCGCCCATGGCAAGCACGAGGAGGAGTATGGCAAATATATGTCTCATATCGTTATCCTGCGAGGGAGAGAGGCAGTATCAGCACTTCTTGTGTGTCATGATGTCCAGCACCATGCGGTCGGTTTCCTGCATACCCTTGGCACCTACGAGAGTAAGATTGCGTATGCAACGGTCTACATCGTCCTCGATGAGACCCTCCACGTTGGTAACGAACTTGTTCTGTATGGCAAGCATGGCACTGAGCACGGCGGTGGAAACGCCGCTGGACACCTTCAGTGCGCAACTTGGCTTGGCACCGTCGCACACCATGCCGGCAAGGTTGGCAATCATGTTCTTAACGCTATACGCCACCTGTTCGTATTGTCCGCCCATCAGGTAGGTGATACCGCAACTGCTGCCCGTACTTGCCACCACGCATCCGCAAAGGGCACTGAGGCGACCGAGGCTCTGCTTTATGTAGATGGCCGTGAGGTGGCTCAGCACAAGGGCACGTGTCAGTTCCTCCTCGGTGTTGTGGTTCTCGCGGGCAAAGACAACAACAGGCAGCGTTGCCGCAATGCCCTGGTTTCCGCTTCCGCTATTGCTCATAACGGGGATCATGGCGCCAGCCATACGCGCATCGCACGCACTGCTTGTAACAGAGAGGATATGGCTGAAGATGCTATCGCCCATGATACCCTTGCCCAGGGGACGCGACAAGGTCTTGCCCAACTCATGACCATAGTTGCCCTTCAAGGCCTCCTGCGCCGCGTTCTCGTTGAGCGCACGGGCCTTGTTGATGAATTCCAGTTTCTCCAAAGGCGTACTTGTGGCGAAGTCAAACACCTGGCGCAAGGTCAGGTCGGTACCAGACTCCCCCTCCGAAGCAGCATGCAGGGACGGACGCTCGTCGAGCATGAGGTCGTTGTCGCAACACAGATACACCAGACGCGTATGCTCGCGTGCTATTATCGCCTCGGCACGGCGGTTGCCCTTCTTGCATACCACATCTACATAGAGCTTGTCGCAAGCTTCCTTGTCAAGGGTGATGTTTATGCGTCCCTCGGCAATGAACTGCCTGCCACGCTCCACTGCCTCTGGAGTGCAGTCGTGCAGAACCTCCAGGCGATAGGCGCTCTTTCCTATCAGCGCACCCAGGGCTATGGCTATGGGCAAGCCCACCATGCCCGTTCCCGGGATACCAACACCCATGGCATTCTTGAGCACATTGGCACTGAGGCCAACCTGTATACTCTCGGGCTCTTCGCCCAAAGCCTCCGTGGCATGGGCCACACAGAGAGCCACACACATGGGTTCGGTGCACCCGATAGCGGGTATCACCTCTCGCTTTATAAGAGCAAGGATTTCATCTTGTGTCATATCTGGTATCGTTTTGTTGTTTGTCAAAGAATATGCTGGTAGAGAACGGCATCCGTGTACCTTCCGTCGGAACAGAGCCACTGGGGCAGGACGGCCACCTCCTTGTAGGACGAGCGCAGGAATAGGTTCCTTGCCCGTGCATTCTCATCAGCCACGATGGCATAGAGCTGGTGCAGCCCCTGGCTTCGGGCATAGAGGGCAGCCTCGTGCAGAGCCCCGGTGGCAATGCCACGCCCCTGGGCATCAGGCATAAGGGCGATGCCCACCTGGGCACGGCGGTGTACGGCTTCAAGGTCGGTAATGTCCAGAAAACCGCAAGGAGCACCTGTGGCGGCATCCATGATGGTCATGCGTACCTGCGAGTCGCGGTAGAGGTCTCCCGTGCTTTCCTGGATATACCTTCCGAGAGCATAGCGCGAGAGAGGCACCGTGGTGCAACTGTAGCGGCACACCTCGGGATCGTTCTCCACGATGTACATCAGGTCGAGGTCCTCGGGTTCTATGGCTCGCAGGTACTTCATCAGTTTCCCTCCTTCTTGCCAGTGGCACATGCCACGGCCTTGTACCTTACCACATACACCACCACAATCATGGGCAGAAGCCAAAGCAGATTGTCACTGCCCGGCATGCTCAGGTTCAGATAGTAGTCAATCACCACCCAGAAGGCAGAGATACTGAGGAGCAGAAGCTGGGACACGAGCCTCTCCTTAAGCACCGTAAAAGCTCCCACCATAGTTCCCAGCGAAAAGAGCACCACCAGCATGCGGAAGAAATAGAGCGCACTGGCACTGAGCCCGGTCTCCATACCCCTGTCGGCATTTATCTCGAAGGGGATGCACATGAGCACTATCCAGACGGGAAGTGCGAAATAGAGTATTTTCAGTTTGTTCATATCGTTCCTTTTTGCAAGCAATAAAAAAACCGTCTACACCGAGAACGGAGTTCGTCCGGCCAGAGCACGCCCAAGGGTAGCCTCGTCCGTGTGCTGGAGCTCGTCGTTCTGCGCCACACCACGTGCTATCACCGTGATCCTGGGCAGAGAGAAGGGCGTATCTTCATGGCCGCCATCAGTTAAAGCAGAGATTTCGGTCAGTTGCTTCATACGCTTGTATATAAAGTAGTTGGTGGTATCACCCTCCATCGTAGAACTAAGAGCCAGAATCACCTCTCTGATGCCACCGGCCTTCACACGCTCCACCAGACTCTGTATGTGCAGATTGCTTGGCCCGATGCCATCCATGGGACTTATCACGCCGCCCAGCACATGATAGAGGCCACGGTAGAGATTGGTAGATTCAATGGCCATCACGTCCTGTATGTTCTCCACCACGCAAAGCATGGAAGCATCCCGTTTGGGGTTGGCACATATCTCGCAGATGTCGGTATCCGAGATATTGTGGCACATGCGGCAATACTTCACCTCGTTGCGCAGCACGGACAGAGCCTCGGTCAGCGTGGACGTCACACGCTCGTCCTGGCGAAGCAGATGCAACACCAGTCGCAAGGCAGTCTTCCTGCCTATGCCCGGCAGGCACGAAACCTCGTCGACCGCCCTTTGCAAGAGATGTGAGGAGAAGTTCTGTATCATAGCGTACCTTTGCTGGAAGGCAGGTTGAAGTGTTCTATATCCCTTTTCACCGCCATCTTCACGGCACGTGCAAAGGCCTTGAAGATACCCTCTATCTTGTGATGCTCGTTGGCACCCTCCGCCTTTATGTTCAGGTTCATGCGAGCACTGTCCGAAAGACTCTTGAAGAAGTGCAGGAACATCTCCGTTGGCATCTCCCCCACCTTCTCCCTATGGAACTCGGCATCCCACACCAGCCATGGCCTTCCGCCAAAGTCAAGACTCACCTGGCACAGGCAGTCGTCCATGGGCAGGCAGTAGCCATAGCGCTCTATGCCGCGCTTGTCGCCCAATGCCTTTGCCAGGCACTCGCCCAGCGCCAGCGCCGTATCCTCTATGGTATGATGCTCGTCCACGTGCAGGTCGCCGCGGCAGGTGATGTCAAGGTCGATGTTGCCATGTCGGGCTATCTGCTCCAGCATGTGGTCGAAGAATCCAAGTCCGGTAGAAATATTGCTCCTACCGTTACCGTCCAGCGCCACACTCACCACGATATCCGTTTCGTGCGTCTTTCTTGCAACAGAAGCACGGCGGTCGCCCGCAAACAGTATCTCTGCTATGCGCCCCCAACCCATATCATCGCCTATTATCAGGCTTTTGCATCCGAGGTTCTCGGCCAGAAGGGCATCCGTGTGCCGGTCGCCGATGACATAAGAGTTGGCCATATCCACCTCGGGATCCTCCATATAACTGGTGAGCATGGCGGTGCCAGGCTTGCGCGTGGGAAGGTTATCGTGAGGAAACGAGCGGTCGATATGCTGTGCCTCGAACTCCACGCCCTCTCCACGGAGAATGTCGAGCATAAGGTTGTGCGTAGGCCAGAAGTCGGCCTCGGGATACGAGTCGGTACCAAGTCCGTCCTGGTTGCTAACCATCACAAGCCTGTAGTCCGTGTGCTTTGCAAGGAACGACAGGGCGCCAATGGCACCTGGCACAAACTGGAACTTGCCAAAGGAGTCAATCTGCTCGTCCTCGGGTTCCTGCAGGATGGTGCCGTCGCGGTCTATGAAGAGTATTCTTTGTTTCATATCGGTGTATCTGTGTGAGTGTGGCGGAATGCCTGTATTATCTCCTGTAACTTCTCAGAGCGCCCAGCAGTTCGTTATTCTCGGTCTTGGAACCGATGGTTATGCGCAGGGCATTCTGGCATAGCGTCACTCGGTTGCGGTTGCGCACTATAATGCCACGGTCCACCAGGTAGGCATAGATGGCATCGGCATCGGTAACCTGAACCAGCAGAAAGTTGGCTGCCGAGGGGTAGACCTTCTTCACTACGGGCAGTTCCATGAGGCACGGTATCATGTGCTTGCGCTCGTAGCGCACCTCGTTGACCCACCGCTCCACCTTCTGCATATCGGCCAGCAGTTCGCGTGCCTTCTCCTGAGTGAGGAGGTTCACGTTGTAGGGATACTTCACCTTGTTGAAGAGTCCGATAATCTCCTCCGATGCGAATGCCATGCCCAGACGTATGCCTGCCGATGCCCAAGCCTTGGAAAAGGTGTTGAGCACTATCATGCGTGGAAAATGGTCAAGGAAAGAGCGCATGGGGCGCAGGTCGGAAAAGTCGCCGTAGGCCTCGTCCACCACCACTATTCCCTTGAACTCGAGGAGCAGTTTCTGCAACTCGCGCCTGTCCATATCGTTGCCCGTCGGATTGTTGGGCGAGCATATCCACACCACCTTGGTGTGCTCGTCGCATGTTTGCAGCAATGCTTCAGCAGACATGGCATAATCAGCAGAAAGACAGACCGGTCGGTATTCTACGTTATTGATATCAGCACAAACCTTGTACATACCGTATGTTGGTTCTATGGCCACAACATTGTCCACTCCTGGTTCGCAGAAAACACGGTACACCAGGTCTATGGCCTCATCGCTACCGTTGCCCAGGAATATCCTGCCAGGGCAGACTCCCTTGACCAGCGAGAGGTCTTTCTTGAGCGCCTCCTGCAAGGGATCGGGATAGCGGTTGTAGGGAGTATTGTAGGCACTCTCGTTGGCATCCAGGAACACGTGCGCATCCCTGCCCTTGAACTCGTCTCGGGCACAGGAATAGGGTTTCAGTGCCAGTATGTTCTTTCTTACCAGATTCTCTAACATCGGTTGTATTGCTTGAGTAAAGTGTGTGTTGTCTTGTTAGTGCGAATGTGCGTTGGCGCAGAGAGAGAGATTAGTCTTCCTGCAGGTCCTGCATTCTCAGCGTCATGGCGTTGCGGTGGGCATCCAGGCTCTCCGCCTCGGCCATCACCTCCACGGCACGGCCTATGCTCTGTATGCCCTGGGGGGTGAGGTGCTGGAAGGTTATCTTTCGGCAGAAGCTGTCCAAGTTTACTCCGCTATATGCCTTGGCATATCCGCTTGTGGGCAGGGTGTGGTTGGTGCCCGAGGCATAGTCGCCAGCACTCTCACAGCTATAGTGTCCCAGGAACACGCTTCCTGCGTTCACCACCCTATCCGTCCATTCCAGAGCCGAATCCATGGCGAGAATAAGGTGTTCGGGGGCATACTCGTTGCAAATGCCGAAGGCCTCCTCCATGTCCCTGAGTACAACGATGCGGCTATGGCGGAGCGATGCCATGGCCATCTCCTTGCGGGGCAGGGATTCCAGTTGCACCTCCAGTTCACGGAGCACGTCGTGTGCCACCTGCTCACTATCGGTGAAGAGTATGCTCTGCGAGTCCATGCCGTGTTCTGCCTGACTGAGCATATCTGCCGCCACATAGCGCGGATGGCATGTCATGTCGGCCACGATAGCCACCTCTGAAGGTCCGGCTGGCATGTCTATGGCCACATCGGTCATGCTCACCTGCTGTTTGGCGCAGGTAACAAACTGATTGCCAGGACCGAATATCTTGCTCACCTTGGGCACCGTCTCCGTGCCGTATGCCATGGCGCCTATTGCCTGGACGCCTCCGCACTTGAATATGCGGTCGACGCCTGCCACACGGGCGGCATAGAGTATGGCGGGGTGCAGTTTGCCCTGTGGCGAGGGCGGAGAGCAGAGGACTATGTCGGCACATCCTGCTATCTTGGCAGGAGTGGCAAGCATCAGCACGGTGCTGAACAGGGGTGCCGTGCCGCCGGGTATGTAGAGCCCCACCCTTTCTATTGCCACCGACTTCTGCCAGCAGTGCACGCCAGGAGCGGTTTCCACACTGACGGGCTGCATGCGCTGAGCCTGGTGGAAGCGGTGTATGTTGGCATGGGCAAGGCGTATGGAGTTTTTCAGTTCGTCGGAGATGAGGTGTTCTGCCTCCTGGATCTCCTCTTCGCTTACGGCGAGCGAGGTGAGACAAACCTTGTCAAACTTCTCCTCGTAGCGCAAAACGGCCGTGTCGCCTTCCCGGCGCACGTCCTGCAGCACTCCTGCCACTATGGAGCCCAGGTCTGCGGCATCCTTGTGGGGGCGCTGGAGCAAGGCTGCGTAGTCTTCCCTGCCGGGGTATAGGACTGTCTGTATCATTGTTGGTCAATATGGTTTATCGGAATAGTCGGAATGGTCAGAGTTTTCCGATTAGTCAGAGTTTTCCGAGGTCTTTTCTAAAGTATCATCTTTTCAATGGGCATTACCAGGATGCCTTGTGCGCCAAGCTCCTTCAGGCGGGATATTATCTCCCAAAAGGACTTCTCGTCCACCACGGTGTGGATACTGCTCCACCCTTCCGTGGCCAGAGGCATGATGGTGGGCGACTTGGCACCGGGGAGCACAGCCACCACGTCCTGCACCTTGTCGGTGGGCACGTTCATGAGCACATACTTCTTGTTCTCGGCTGCCTTCACGGCCTCTATGCGGAAGAGCAGTTCTTCCAGGATGGCACGCTTGCTGGGCGAGAGGTTGCGGTTGCCTATGAGCAGTGCCTCGCTCTGCATCACCACCTCCACCTCGGCCAGGTTGTTGCTCACCAGGGTGCTGCCGCTGCTCACGATATCGAAGATGGCATCGCTGAGGCCTATGCCCGGACTGATCTCCACAGAACCGGTGATGACGTGTATGTCGGCCATGATGTGGTTGTCCTGCAGGAAACGGCGCAGGATGTTGGGGTAAGAGGTGGCTATCTTCTTTCCCTCAAACCAGTTCAGGCCTGTGTACTTCACCGCCTTGGGGATGGCCAGCGACATGCGGCACTTGGAAAAGCCCAGCGGACGGATAATCTCGGCCTGCTCCTGGCGCTCCTCGTACTCGTTCCTGCCCACAATGCCCAGGTCGGTAACTCCGGTTGCCACGCACTGGGGGATGTCGTCATCGCGGAGGTACAGGACCTCTATGGGGAAATCTGCGCTCTGCACCAGCAGCGTGCGCTTGCTTGTACTAACCTTGATACCGGCCTCGGCCAGCAGCGACATGGTGTCCTCAAAGAGTCTTCCCTTGGACTGAACAGCAATTCTCAACATTATTCTGCTATTTTTACTTAGTGATTTTTCTTTTTCTTAGGCGACAAAGATACGTATTTTTCCTTTAATCCACACATTTTACCGTCCTTTATTCGGTAATGCCGATAAAAATATCTACCTTCGTTGCGAGAAAACATAACCAGATACACTCACGTCAATGTATATTATAGGAATAGCAGGTGGCACGGGAAGCGGAAAGACTACCGTGGTCAGAAAGATAATGGAGGCACTCCAGGGCGAGAATGTGGCGGTGATTCCGCAGGATTCGTACTACAACGACAACACGCATCTCACCATGGAACAGCGCAGGCTCATCAACTATGACCACCCCGATGCATTCGACTGGGACTTGCTTTGCCGCCAGCTGCACGACCTGCGCCAGGGCAAAGCCATAGAACAGCCCACCTACGACTACATCACCTCCAACCGTCTGCCCCAGACCGTACACGTGGAACCCTGTGAAGTCATCATCATAGAGGGTATCATGGCACTGTACCGCAAGGACCTGCGCGACCTTATGGACCTAAAGATCTATGTGGACACTGATGCCGACGTGCGCCTTATCCGCAACATCCTGCGCGACACCGTGGAGCGCGGACGCACCACGCAGATGGTCATCGACCGCTATCTGGACGTGCTTAAGCCCATGCACGAGGAGTTCATAGAGCCCACCAAGCGTTTTGCCGACCTCATCATCCCCGAGGGAGGCGCCAACGGCCAGGCCATAGACATCATGGAAACCTACATCCGCCACCGCCTGCATCCCAGCAAACGATAACGAGGACGAAGACGAGGACGAAGACGAAGACGAAGACGAAAAACGATGACGATGACTATCCACCCCCTCCGCTTCGCTCGTCGCCCCTGTCTCAGGGGGACAGTAAGTTACTGCTTGCTAATGCAAAACAAGATGGCACCACGCAATGTGATACCATCTTTATTTTTTGTATGCACCTCCGAAGGGGGGGCCTCAGTGTCCTCAGTCCTCAGTTTGTTTTTCATTCGTTCTTGCTCGTTTCATCCCTCAGTTGAGCGGAACATCATAACGCTAATGTCCGATTTGGGTTAAAAAAATGGCACCCGAGGATGCCATTTATATAGGTTAGGAGGCGTGTAAAGCGCAAAAACTACTTGCTGAGCTGCTGCTCCACGAACTCCATCATCTCCTTGCCGCGGAGATCGCGCTTGACAATGGTGCCGTCGGGGGCGAAAAGCATAATCTGAGGTATACCGCTGACACCATAGAGCTTGGCGGCATCGTCCTTGTTGTCCTTGGGGATGAAGATCTGGGGATAGGTGATGCCCTCTGCCTCCATGGCCTTCTTGAACTTGGCTTCCTCGTCGAAGACGTTAAGTCCCAGCACCACCAGCTTGCCGGCATGCTTCTTGTGCATCTCTATGAGGTTGGGGATTTCTGCCCTGCAGGGTCCGCACCACGATGCCCAGAAGTCGACCAGCACATACTGTCCCTTGCCCACATAGTCGGAGAAACGGCACTCCTTGCCGTCCACGGTGAGACCGGTGAAGTCGGTGAAGTTCTGGCCAACCTTGGTGGCGTGCAGAGCCTTCAGGGAGTTGTACACCTTCATTACATTCTCCATCTCGCGGGCATACTTCACCTCGTTGAGCATGGAGTCCATAACCTGCAGGTTGGGATACAGCACACGGGCGGTGACACCCAGCAGATAGGCACCCACGAGGTTGTCCTTGTTCTCGGTGATGGCATTGCGGTAGAGGTTGTACATGGCCTCGTAATCGTCACGGGTGGCGAGGTCTATGGCCTGGGGATGGGCATTGGCATCGCGCATGCTGTCCTCCTTGTTCATAAGGGCAATACGGGCATCGGTAACGTTCTTCAGGATATCGGACAGAAGGCTGTTCATGCCGCCTCCGTCGGTGGCCATGGCGGGCATTGTGGTGAAGTCGGCCTTAATGTCGGTACCGTTCTGGAGCAGGACGGGGAGTTTCATCCAACCCGAGGTGAGGTGGCAAACCGTCTGCTTCTCCATCTGTCCCTTGAAGGCGAACGACTCGCCAGCAACAACGCACGAATCCAGAACACTGCCGTCCATACTGCGCAGATAGACGGTCTTTCCCTCATAGTCGGCGCCTGCATGTCCGCTGATGGTGTACTCCTTGGGAGTGCATGCAAAGAGCATGGCAGAAGCCGCACATAACAAAAGTTTTTTCATTGTCTTTTCTTTATTTATTGTTATACATTTATACTTCATCTGGTGTCAATACATGAGAGAGCCATCAGGCAAACTCGGAAAGTTCCAGCCAGCGCATGGACTTCTCGTCCAGTTCATCGTTAAGGAGGGGCAGACGCTTGGACATGGCCGTTATCTCGTCCACGCTGATGGTGCCGCTGCTAAGGGCCTCCTCAATAGCGGTCTTCTCCTGCTCCAGAGCCTCGATGTCCTTTTCCAGCTGCTCGTATTCCTGGCGTTCCTTGAAGGTGAGCTTGCGCTTCTTCTCCGTGAGGCGGGGCTTGCCGTTGGCGGACGGGGAGGAGTTTTCCGTTTTGACTTCAGCCCCTCCGTTTTCCGTTTTCCGTTTTCCGTTTTCCGTTTTCTCAAGGAGTTTCTCCGACTCGCGGAACTGTGTATAGTTGCCTGGGAAATCCTTCACCTGGCCGTTGCCCTGGAAGACAAGCAGGTGGTCCACCACCTTGTCCATGAAGTAGCGGTCGTGCGACACGATGATGACACAGCCCTTGAAGTCCTGCAGGTACTGCTCCAGGATCTGCAGGGTGACGATGTCCATGTCGTTGGTGGGCTCGTCCAGGATGAGGAAGTTGGGGTTCTGCATGAGCACCGTGCACAGTTGCAGGCGACGGCGCTCGCCACCGGAGAGTTTGTAGATATAGTTCTGCTGCTGAAGCGGAGTGAACATGAAATGCTGCAGGAACTGCATGGCGGTGAGGTGCTTGCCTCCGCCCAGGTCGACATACTCCGCCACACGGCGCACGGCATCTATCACCTTCATGTTCTCGTCCACCTGCATGGGTTCCTGGCTGAAGTAGCCAAACTTCACCGTTTCGCCTATGACGAAGCGCCCCGAATCTGGAGCCACAAGTCCCAGAAGCAGTTTCAGGAAGGTGCTCTTGCCCGTACCGTTGTTGCCCACGATTCCCATCTTCTCATAGCGCGAGAAGTTGTAGTAGAAGTCCTTTAGTATAACCAGTTCCTCCCTACCCTCGCCTGCCGGGAAGGACTTGCTCACGTACTCTGCCTCGAATATCTTGCTTCCGATGTAGGTGCTGTTTACCTGCAGGCGCAGTTTGTCCTCCTCGATGTGGCGCTTGGCCTTCTTCTCCAGTTCGTAGAAGGCCTCCTCGCGGTATCTGGCCTTGTGGCTGCGTGCCTGGGGTGTGGAGCGCATCCACTCGAGTTCGGTGCGGTAGAGGTTGTTGGCACGCGCTATCTCGGCACGTGCATTGTCTATGCGCTCCTGGCGTTTCTCCAGATAGTAGGCATAGTTGCCACGGTAGGTGTAGAGCGTCTGGTCGTCCATCTCCAGGATGACGTTGCACACGCGGTCCAGGAAATAGCGGTCGTGGGTGACCATGAGCAGCGTTATGCACTGGCGACCCAGATAGCCCTCGAGCCACTCTATCATCTCCAGGTCGAGATGGTTGGTGGGCTCGTCCAGGATGAGGAGGTCGGGGTTCTGCAGGAGCACGTTGGCCAGTGCCACGCGCTTCACCTGTCCGCCCGAGAGGACACTCATCTTGCGGCTGGTGTCGCCTATCTTCAACTTGCCCAGAATCTGCTTGCTCCTCACCTCCAGGTCCAGAGCTTCCTCGGTGTCGTTGCGGTCCTGGCAGGCATGCCAGAAGCAGGCATCCATCACGCTCATGCCATCGGGGAAGCTGGGTGTCTGGCTCAGATAGCCCACCTTGATGCCGCTGCGCAGCACCACCTCTCCGCCGTCGGGCTCGTCCACACCGGCCAGAATGTTCAGCAAGGTGGTCTTGCCCGTACCGTTCTGGGCTATGAGGCCCACGCGCTGACCCTCGCCTATACCCAGCGAAATGCCCTGAAAAAGGGTCTTGTCGCCTACCCTACGGGTCAGTTCTGTTGCTTGTAGATATACTTTCATAGTGCAAAATTAGCAATAAGTTTCAAAAAACAGGGAGAAAACATGCGTTTTTACACGAAAAATCCGTAACTTTGCGTTAGAAAATCGGAGCAAGAGTTTTACTCCGTATTCCCCTAATACATTTTTTATGCACACAAAGAGTCAATTGGAGTCCATGAGCATGGACGAATTGCATGCATTGGCCGCCAAAATTGGCGCCGAGCAGAGCGATGACCAGATAACACTTATTTATAATATTATAGATAAGGAGAGCGAAGTCGGTTCCATGGAGGCATCGGCAGAAGCGAAATCCAAAAAACGCGGACGCAAGTCAAAGGCCGAGAAACATGCCGAGGCAATACAGCAGGAACTGCCCCTGGAAAGCACTGAGGAAACAAAGGAAAGCGCAAAGGACAATGCCACCGAGGCACCCCAGCCCAAAAAGCGCGGACGCAAGCCAAAGGCCGAGAAGGCTGCCGCCGAGGCCAATCCTGATGCCGGCATAAAGCAGGAGACGAACCCACAAGCGGAGGAAAAGGCAGGAAAGGAACCCGACGAAGCCAAGGAAGTAAAGGTTGCAAAGAAACGAGGCAGAAAGGCAAAGGCAGAAACCGCTCCGCAGGAAGAGCCAGCAGCACCAGCCGAGCAGACCGAGGAGAAGGCAGCACAGACCGAGAGCGAAGCACAGCCTAATGGCGGTGCACAGCCCCACTTCAAGATAAAGCGAGACATACGTCCCACTTCCCTCATTTTGGCGCAACTGCAGGCAGAGAGCCAGAAGGAGAAGGAAGAGGCAGAAAACGAAGGTGAGGAAGCAACAGAGCCTAAGGCCGAGGAAAAGACCTACTCCTTTGGAGACCTGCTCACGGCAGAAGGCGTGCTGGAGATATGCACCGACAACACCGGCGGTTTCCTGCGTTCATCCGATTTCAACTACATGCCTTCGCCCGACGATGTACTGATCAGCAACCAGCAGATAAAGACCTTCGGCCTGAAGACAGGCGACGTGGTGCGAGGCACCATCAACATGCCCTCACGAGGCGAGAAGTACTACACCCTGGGCAAGGTGCTCAGCATAAACGGATGCGACCCGCGCGTCATTCGCGACCGCTCGCCATTTGAAAACCTCACACCGCTCTTCCCCGACGAGAAGTTCAATTTGTGCTCTGGCAGCAACGACCCCTTGTCGGTGCGCATCGTGGATCTCTTCGCACCCATAGGCAAGGGACAGCGCGCTCTCATCGTGGCACAGCCCAAGACGGGTAAGACCATACTGATGAAGGAGATAGCCAATGCCATCGCCAAGAACCACCCCGAGGCTTACCTGATGATGCTGCTCGTGGACGAACGACCCGAGGAGGTAACCGACATGGCACGCACCGTGAAGGCCGAGGTGATAGCATCCACCTTCGACGAACCCGCCGAGCGCCACGTGCGCATAGCAGGCATTGTGCTGGAGAAGGCAAAGCGCATGGTGGAGTGCGGTCACGACGTGGTAATATTCCTGGACAGCATCACACGTTTGGCACGTGCCTACAACACCGTAACCCCTGCCAGCGGCAAGGTGCTCACCGGCGGTGTGGATGCCAATGCCATGCACAAGCCCAAGCGATTCTTCGGTGCAGCACGCAACATTGAGGGTGGCGGTTCGCTGACCATCATAGCCACGGCTCTCACCGACACGGGAAGCAAAATGGACGAGGTGATATTCGAGGAGTTCAAGGGTACGGGCAACATGGAACTGCAACTGGACCGCATGCTTGCCAACAAGCGCATATTCCCTGCCGTGAACATAGTTCAGTCAAGCACACGACGCGACGACCTGCTTCAGGACAAGATGACACTGGACCGCATGTGGATACTGCGCAAGTTCCTTGCCGACATGAATGCCATAGAGGCAATGACGGAGGTGAAGCAAAGGATAGAGCGCACACAGAACAACGAGGAGTTCCTCATCTCCATGAATTCGTAAAGAAGAACGAGAACGAGAACGAACTTTGCGATTAAGCGAGAGCAATCAAACTTGTTTGAATTGCCGAGCGTGAGCAAAGTCAAGACGACGAAGTCGGATTAAGACGATGACGAAGACAATGACGGAGAAAGAGTAATGAGTAGTGAGTAATTAGTAATGAGCAAAGGCTAAGCGAAAAGCAAATCGCTCATCCGTTCACCGCTCACCGTTCACCGCTCATCCGTTAAAATCCCCAACGGGGTATAGAACTCAACCCAGGGCGTGCCCTGGGTTGTTTGTTATTCCCACCACAACAGGTTAGCTCATCAAGCTTCGCAAGTCTACTTTCTCCTTTTTCCTTTCTCCTTTTTCTACGGAGTCCAACGTTTGCGGATGGAGACTACCTTGCCCTGTACTATGCGCACATCTGTATCCCCTCCCCAGAAACTCCTGGACACTTTGGATTCCAGATACTGCCTGTGGCATGAAGTTACGGTATCCGAAGGGGCATTGTAGTCCTCTCCGCAATAAATGAGGCGGAACCCATCGGCAATGGGGAGAGTGACACTACCCAGCTCAGTGTAGGTGGCATAGTCCGAACTCTCAACAGCCCTGTAGACACCTCCACCCTGAGGGGTTAGCCACGCTCCGCCCTCGTAAAGACCTTTATTGACGGTCAGGATAGCATCCTCCTGCTCCACTTCGCTGACCAGCATCTTCTCGCCTCTGTAAACCAGGGTGTCGCCTGGCTTCATCTGCGACACCTGCACAGCGTCGTATAGGTCCATGCTCCATACTGCAAGCGTGAGGCTGTTGCCGTCCCAGTCAAAATCGTCCAGAGAAAATTCGGCAGGCACGGTAACATCATCAAGCGATTCCAGGGAAAATGCTGGAGGCAGGGGTGCAATGCACTGGTATGAGGGTTCCTCCGTACAGGCGCACAAAAGTGTGGCGCCAAAAAACAAGGAAAGCATTTTCTTTTTCATAGTATCTCTGAGTTTTATTTTTCCAAAAGGCCGGCTATTACAGGTGCACTTCCACCGCTACTCCACTATCTGAGGACCACGGATCTTGTCGTTGGCGGTGATACCTTGCTTGATCTCTATCTTTACGCCATCGCTAAGCCCTGTCTCCACCTGAGTGCGCTGGTATGTCTTACCTTCACCCTCGCCCTGCACCACGTGCACGAAGGTGGAGTCGCCGCTGAACTCTATGGCACTCTCGGGCACACAGAGCACATCCTTGGCCTGTGCCAGGACTATTTCGGCATTGGCACTGTAGCCCGAACGCATCTGCACACTGTCCACGATGGATACGGAAGCCTTTATCTCGAACTGGTTGGCACCGTTGCTCTGCACCGCCTTGGGCGAGATGTATTCCAGCAAGGCACTGAAGTGCAGGTTCTGCAAGGCGCCTATGGTAATGGACATGGGCATGCCAGAGTGGATGCGCCCCACCTCGCTCTCGTCAATATTGCCACGGAAGATGAGGTCGCTCATGTTTGCCACACAGGCTATGGTGGTACCCTCGTTGAAGGTGTTGCTCAGGATGACAGAGTTGCCCACCTTGACTGGCACGTCCAGGATAAGACCCGAAATGGTGGAACGGATAAGCGTGGTGCTGGCATTGGCGTTGCTTCGGGATATGCCTTCGCTCACCACGAGCAAGGCATCGTCGGCAGCCGCCTTCTCCTCCTGTGCCTGATTATATTGCTGGCGAATCTTCTCGTATTCCGAGGCGCTTACCAACTGCTTGTCGAAAAGGCGCTGGTAGCGCTCGTAGTCCGTCTTCACCTGACTGAGGTTTATCTCTGCCAGGCGCACACGGCTCTGTGCCGAGGTTAGCTGGTTCATCTCGGGAATCACCTTCACCTTGGCTATCACCTCGCCCTCCTTGACGTTTTCACCTGCCTCCTTGTATATCTCGGAGATAATGCCGCTTATCTGGGGCTTGACATTCACCTCGTCGCGAGGCTCTATCCTGCCCGTAATGATGGTGCTCTTGGTTATGGTCTCCTTCTGGGGTGTGAACTCGCTATAGCGAATCTCCTTGGGCAGAGACTTCTGCCACAGGAACACGAAAGTGCCAACAAATACCACCAGGGCAATGAGGGCAAAGAAGAGTTTTGAATACTTTTTCATTCCGAAAATATTAATTTGTCATAAAGTGCATACTTGCAGCACTTGCCGTTTTTATAATAATGTCCACGAATACAACTGAAATGCCTATCCCCTTCTCCTAAATTCCGCACATGTTATGGCCGTGGCCATGGCAACATTAAGTGATTCTGTAGTACTGCGACCAATTGGATAGTTGGGGATGTAGAGTTTGTCGCTGACCAGAAGTTCGATTTCATGGCATACACCCTTTCCTTCGTTGCCCATGACTATGATGCCATGTGGGGTGAGAGGACGGTCGTAAATATTGCGTCCGTCAAGAAATGTGCCATAGACTGGTACATCATGGGCAGAGGCGCTTGACAGAAACTGCACTAAATCCGTGTAGTGCACACGTACACGCGATATTGCACCCATAGTAGCCTGTATGGCCTTGGGGTTGAAGATGTCGGCAGTCTCTGCAGAGCACACGATATCCTCTATGCCAAACCAGTCTGCCAAACGGCATATTGTGCCCAGATTGCCAGGATCCTGCACAGCGTCCAGCGCTATCAGCAACTTTTCCTTCCCCGCTGACACTTCGGGCAATGGCCATAGAGGCAATGGGAAAAGGGCAAGCACCTGCTGGGGATGCTGAAGGAGCGAGGCAGTGCGCAATTCGGAATCGCTAACCAGATCCACCGGACATGACAGACTGACACCATCTGGCATACACCAGGATTGAGTATGAAAGACATGGGCTGGAGCATGTCCTGCCAGAAGCAGTTCACCCACCAGTTTGTGACCTTCTGCCACGAAAAGCCCCTCTTGTCGCCTGAACTTCTTCTGTTCAAGCGAGTGTATCTGTTTTATGCGTGCCTTGCTGAGCATATCCCTTTATCCGACCGATATTAGTTTGATTTCAAAAATAAGGGTAGAATCACCAGGTATGGGACCTGCGTTCTTGGGACCATACCCTAAACGGGAGGGGATATATACCTCCCAGTGGTCGCCGATGTGCATGTTTACCAGGGCTATCTGAAAACCGCTGATGAGTTCGTTGACGCGAAAGGCTTCTGGGCAGGAGCGGCCGAAGGAATTGTCAAACACCTTTCCGCTTATGAGAGAACCCTTGTAGTGACATGTCACTATACTGCGAGGACCAACGGTCCCTCCGCCCTGACCTTCCTCCAGAACCTTGTAGTATACACCTCCACGAAGACCTTTCACACCTTCGGTCTGTGCTATGTCCTCAAGAAACTTCTCGTTCTGCAGACGGTACTCTTCCTTGTTCTTCTTGGCCATGACTTTTAGTTTCTGTTATTGATTATTAGTGCTGCTATAATTCCCGGCACTAGACCGCAGCATGTGAGCAACAAGGTAATAAGAACAGAACCGCAACCCTTGTCCAGAACTGCAAGGGGCGGGAAGAGAATACAGAGAATAACGCGTATCAGACTCATAACTGCTATTATATTATTAAACGTATCTAAACCTGAAGTCGCAAAACAAAGTGCAACATTGCTATCGTTGTCTTGACCTTGGTTTTGAAACAATTGTTTATGCAAAGTTAAGATAATTTCCTATATTCTCATGCTAAGATAATGTAAAAAGAGATAAATTGCTCTCAATTTCTAATTTCTATTTAAATCGCACACCGACTCAACACATAACCGGCAACTCTTTAACCTTAAATCGGTCATTAGACGTAACCCTGAAGTAACAGAATCTAATAACAGAAAGACAACTTCATTATCCCTAAATAGCATAATGGCCAAATTAGGATCGCTTTATATTATAAATTAAATATATGTAATGACATTAAAGTAGGAACAGAATATCCGTGTCTTCATCTCTATAAACAGTATGAATAGGAATAGAAATAGAAGTTTTAACGCCAGACTTCGTGCAAATAAGCATTATTTTTGCAGTGGATAATAAAGAAAATCGTATCTAATTGAGTGACAGAAGTCAATAAAGAGGTCAAAAGTTGTTGGTAACGATTTAGCGACATTACCACCGCACCGATACGCTGTGCTTTGCTTATATCAAACAACTCTCTTTGTGCAAAGGTAAATGGTATTTTGCAAATAACCAAAAGATAGAACTGAAAACAATATGAGGTAACGAAGATTAAAATCGTTACCTCATATTGTTTATAGGTCTTTTAAGCGTTTTGCCAAGTTTAACATATCCCGTTCAATAATGCTATTACTTGTTTGGGCATATATTCTTGTCGTTTTCACATCCGTATGTCCCAACATTCTACTGATGGTTTCTATCGGAACGCTATTCCTTAAACATATTTCGGAAGCGAAACTATGCCTACTCGTGTGCCACGAAACCCGTTTCTCGATATTGCACATTTGAATTATACGCCTTAATGCCGAAATCATTGTCCCGTAATGTGGCAGATTAAACAATGCCCCCCCCTTTTTCTTGTGCTTGTATGAATCCAATATCTTTAGTGGAGTTTTAAGTAATGGGATATTGCACCATACCCCAGTCTTTTGTCTTTGGAAACTTATCCATTGACCAGAATCTGTTTCTTTTATGTTATCATACGTCAATCCTTTCAAGTCGATGAATGAGATTCCTGTGAATGTGCAGAATATGAACATATCGCGAGTAAGTATTACATTCCTCTTTTTAAGTGGTATTTCTAAATTCATTATTCGTTCAATTTCATTCATAGTTAAGATTTCTCTTTCATTCCTCTGTAATGGTATATGATAGTTTGCAAAAGGATTATAGTCCAACCATCCATTGTTTTGAGCAATCGAAACCATCTTTCGAAGAGGAGTGATATATACACATACGGTATTATTACATAAATTCTTTTTGGTTCGTAGGAAACTCTCAAAATCCATAATAAAGTTTGGTCGCAAATCAACAAAGGCAATATCTTTCAATTTATACTTCTTCATCATAAATTCTTGTAGATGACGAAATACCATTTCATAACGTTCATAAGTACTTCTCTGCCTTATACCATTCTCTACAAGCTGAGAATAGTCGTTATTATGACTTTCAAACACTTGTAATAAGGTTCGGCAACTTCTATCAAATCCGAGATATGAGCTTTTTACTCTATCGGCAGTCATAGGCCCGATACCGTTAAAAATCTTTTCATAGTGAAACCGTAGTCCTTTACGTATTTTCTCTAATTCGCGGTTTATTTGTTTGACCTCGCATCCTTTGCCTTCTGCCATGTTCTCCCTTGCATTCCACATTTCGGGCTTAACATACAATTGGCAAGAGAAAGCAACAGCAGTCCCATTTACTGTAATACGGCAAAAAATGGGTGCTCTACCATCTTTTCTTAAAGCCTTTCTCTTGATTACAAACAATGTACTAAATGTTCTCTTCATATTTTTAAGTATTTTGGTGATACAATCCATAAGAAGATAGAGAATCATAAATGACAGCGAACAATATCCCAAAGAAAAATTCCTTTCCGCTCACATTTTGGGTAAAGCCATTGTTGGCAGTCCGATAAGTGTAACCTGAATGAATCCAGACAAACACCAATCGGACTTATGGCACAACCGAAACAAATATCTCCGTTTGCTGATGGTATGAGGACATACCGTTAGCAGGCGGAGATTCTTGTTTTTATTCGGTTGTGTAAAGTGGTAGGCTTTACCTTTCCACCGCTCCGAATTTTTCTTTTCAGCTTCTTCGTTTCGTTGTCGGCATAAATGCTGACAACCAACCTCCGATGACAGCATAAGCGAAGGAAAAAGTCTTCCCGTTTCCGTCAAAAGCAGGCTTCCGACAAAGACGTGAAAACACATTCCTTTTTTCGCTTATGGGCAAGTTCCTTTCTTTTTTAACCGTCTTTAGCCGGATATTCTTTTCTATTTGAATCTGCCACAGTTTTCGTTTACCTCCATTCGTGTCTTCTCATATTCCGCATCAGTTGGTCATTCCCGTTTCGGTGGCGAAGGTATTTCCGGGCTTTTAACCCGATAGCAAGGACAAGCCTCCTGTTTTCTGCAAAAATCTCCACACCTACGGGTAGTATTTTTCCGAAAATCCTTGCAATCGCTAATCCCTACACCTTTGAAAGCCACAGAAACGAAAACGACCGATGCGACAAGAAGACGCATAAAAAAAATGTCGGATAAACGAGTGGCAGATAGTTCAGTAGAAACTCAACTCCCTCAGCTCTCAGATCCGCATAAATAAAAAATCAAAATCAAACGGAT
>JAZRII010000079.1:0-4825 GCA_045645225.1 Bacteroidaceae bacterium
TCCGCTTCGCTCTTTTTGAGGTAGAACGCCACCTTTACATTTACCTGATTCATAACTCTTTACTTTGGTTGCAAAATTAAAGTATAAAGAGCAAATGAAAGGCATGAATAATATAGCGGAATATAGAATAAAGTACTATGCCCCAATATCTGAGCCTATATTTTTTCTCACTTCAAGAAAAAATGCTTACCTTTGTCATAGCAAAGATTGGAAAACACGCGTTCTTTGAGGCGGTTATTGGGATACCGATGGAGATTAAGAACCGATTTTCTGACCGATTTTTGCCCTCAAAAAAGGCAACGGATTAGTAGCAAATCTATATCTTAACTCATCTATATACGGTCTTTCAGGACCGCATTACAACCACGGAAGCCCGTTGCGTATTAAACAATCTACCAACGAATTGCATTATTTCCCAATTTCCTGCCATTTTCTCGCGAGTTCTTTGTATATTTGTAAGTGAAAATCCATATTAAATCTAAAAATAATTATGAAAAGACTAATTTCCTTTGTAGCAATGTTTGCTGCCGTTGCTGCTATTTCCCATGCGGATGTCTTTGTATCCCAACAGATGTCTGCCACCATGGGCGACCAGGTCAAGGGGGGGCTGTCTGCCGGCACCTACTATGCCATATCTGGTATAGACCAAAGCAACAGAGAGTTCTTTCTTTATGACAATGGTGGTCAGGTAAAGGGCAGTTCATCCTTCCCTTCGTCTTCAGAATCCACCGCGTCGCATGTCTGGACACTGAAAGCAAGCGGTAACGAATGGATTATCGTTAATGTTGGTACTGGCAAGAATATGGAACTTGGTTCAAGCAACGCAAGTGCGGTTAAAATGTCTTCCGCAGAGCAGACAAATGCCATACACTTCGACTCCAACGGATACATGACCATCCTTAATTCCAATGGTCAGGCCATAGACATGACGGCAAACGGTGCAAATCCCACCACATGGTCTGGAACAACTACTCCCAACGGCTCGCGACGTCTAAAAATATATGCCATTGAGAATACAGAGATGCACGAGGTGAGGTCGCTCAGCCTGTTGCCTGCTCCCAAGTCTGCCGTAGTGGGTACTGGAGAGTTTCCTCTCCACGAAGGTCTTGACATCTTCGTAAGTTCTTTCCCCGAGGACCGTGACCAGAACCAGGTACTTTCTGACGTAGCACGTTTCATCACCACCCTCGGGAAAGCTGCAGGTATCAGTTGCCAGGCCGTGACCGGCGATGCAGACATGGTTGTGCGATACAAGGAAGGCATTGCTGCCGAAGGCTATATCCTGGACATAACTGAAGATGGCATCGTGCTGGAGGCATCCACCTCAGACGGTGTCTACTATGCCATGCAGAGTCTTTTGCGACTGCTTCCTCCAAATGTCATCCTGGGCAAACCTGGAGAAACAGGGACTGTCTATTCGCTGCCCGTCTGCCGTATCGAGGACGAGCCCCGATTCTCATACCGTGGTTTCATGCTTGATGTAAGCCGTCATTTCTTCACCGTGGAGCAGATAAAGAAAATGCTCGACCTAATGGCCATATACAAGATGAACGTATTCCATTGGCATCTGACCGACGACCAGGGATGGCGTGCCGAGATAAAGCAGTATCCCCTTCTCACGAGCAAAGGTGCCGAGCGCCGTAGCAGTTATGACACTCCTATCACCAAGGTTGAGGAGAACGGACAGGTGTACTGGACTGGCGAAGGTGCACAGACAAACCGTCCATACGGTCCATTCTACTATACCCAGGAAGAGATGAAGGACGTGGTGCGTTATGCTGCCGAACGCCATATTGATGTTCTGCCCGAGGTGGATATGCCCGGACACTTCGTTGCTGCACTTCATGCTTATCCCCAATTCTCGTGCCACCCAGACCATGCCCCCGAGGTATGGATTACAGGCGGTGTCAGCACCGACGTGCTGAATGTGGCCAATCCCAAGGCTGTACAGTTTGCCAAGAACATCATAACCGAATTATGCGAGATATTCCCTTATCCCTATTTCCATATCGGAGGCGACGAATGTCCCACCAGCCAGTGGGAGACCAATGCTCAATGTCAGGAGAAGCTGCGCCAGCTGGGAAAGAGCAGTTACCGCGCCTTGCAGACAGAGTTCATCCGTGAGATTAACGAGCATCTCGCCACTCTGGGCAAGAAGATATTCTGCTGGAACGAAAGCGTTACCGACAACGGTGCCGACCTGGACCTCATGAAGCAGTCTGGTGCAACAATCATGTGCTGGAACCCCTGCCAGGCTGGTGCTGCCAAGGCAGCATCGCTGGGACTGGATGCCATCATTACGGAGTGGGGTAGCGGATGCTACTATATCAACCGTCGCCAAAGCAACGACTATGGCGAACCCACAGGTGCCGGATATGGCGGCGACGATGTAGCAGGCACATACAACTACGTGCCCGTTCCCTCAAACGTAAGTGCACAGGCTGCCAAGCACTACATAGGCGTGCAGGCAACCTTCTGGGCAGAGCACGTCAGCAGCAACGAGTACCTCGAGTATGCCGCCCTGCCACGCTTCATGTGCATAGCCGAGGCAGGATGGACACCTCAGGAAATGAAGAACTGGCCTTCTTTTGTACGCCGCATGACCGTGGACACTAAAATGCTCGACCTCGGAGGCTACATTTATGCACGCCACTGGATGGAGGGCTACGTGCCACGCCAGGCACCGGCTCCCGTCATTGCCGACGGTAGCACTGTTACCTTTACCAACAAGAGCGCCGACCGCGGACAGTGCCTTGCCGACGCCGACGGGACTCTAAACGGACAGGGTTCGGCATGCACCCAGTGGACACTGGAGGCTGCACCTGGTGAGAACAGATACTACATCCGCAGCAATGTCAGTGGAAAATATCTTTATGCCCCCAACGGCAACAGCGGCACACAGGTGGAACTGAGTACAGAAAAGACCGCCTGGGCATTCGACACAAGCACCATACCAGGCTATGTGGCCATTTGCTACGAAAGCACTTCCGGCAATGCCGTAAACAACAATGTGTCCAACGCCACCCGTACCCGCCTTTTTGCCCACGGCACTGGCAACGGAGCATCCTTCTGGCTCGTCGACACACCCTACGATCCCAATCTCAAGGAAGGCGAAACAGGCAGACTGACCTATAAATTCCGTTTCCGCGGTCTCTTCGTAGGCACCAAAGAATTTAATCTGCAGGCAGGCAGCGAATATCCCGCTTTTGAAGAGCATGTGCCAGAAGGTTATGTGATTGTATCAGGCACACTTCCTTCAGGCAATATACACCTGAAGCAGGAATCTGTGGAGATAGAGGTTGAACGCGTACCCCTGCAAGGCCGTTTCTACCGTTTCCATAATACGGTCCTCGACAAATATCTCTGTACCACGAACGAGTCCTCACAGACATACCGAAGCGAAGAACCTGACGCACACACCATATTCTATTATCAGGACAACCGACTCCTTTCCTACGAGCGCGGTCTGTATCTCAGTGGAGCAGAACTGTCGCAGGATGCCACCTCCGCCGACGGCCAGAGCATGGTTCTTCTGCCCAGCAGGACGGGTGCTGTTGACATGTTGAACATCATTTTCAACCAGGATAGCTATCTTCGTATATATTCAGCCGACAACACCTTCAACACGCTGGGCGACAAGTCACAGGCATCCAAGGCCAAGGCCTATGATTTCCGCGACAGAATGGTACTTTCGCTCCCCGTTGCGCTCGATGCAAATGGCTGGGCAGCATTCTCCTCTCCAGTGCCAGTAATCATTCCCCAGGGATGCATGGCATATGTGGCCAACAGATATGCACCGCAATCAGGCGTCCTGTCTCTTGCAAGCCTCGCGCCAGGTACAGCCATCAGTGCAAACACTGGTATTCTCCTCAGGGCAGAACCTTCTTCTGTAGTGGAATTTGTAATCAGCGAAAACGGATGCACCTATACCAGCAACTTATTCCGTCCGTCGGTAGCAGTTACACAGGTAGAGGAGGGCAGGAAAGCATACGTTCCCTCTTTCTCCGACGGCACCATTTCATTCCGTCTTCTGGATGCCGCCCAGCGCACTGTTCCTGCACATGCTGCATGGCTGCAGATAGACGAAACAGATGCACCTGCCACGATCTATGTCAACATTCCAGGAGAGGAGACATCAGTAGACAAAGTGCCATCCCCCCATACCTACAGTTCCGCCATTTTCAATATTCAAGGCCAGAAACTCAATTCACTACAACAGGGTATCAATATCGTTGATGGCAGAAAGGTGATAGTGAAGTAACAAGCATAACCCCAAATCGGTCATTAGACTGTTCTGCGCTAATGAAACACTCTTTTTGTCATCTGTTCTAAAAGTAAGGACTGCGCGTGAGTATGAAGGAGAACGAAAACAAACTGTAGAACTGTAGAACTGTAGACACCCCTTCGGAGGTGCATACAAATAAAGATGGCATCACATTGCGTGGTGCCATCTTGTTTTTGCAATAGCAAGCAGTAACTTACTGTCCCCCTGAGAGGGGGAGGAAAGGTTAGAGGTGAGCGGGTGAGGGGTTAGTTTTCCGTTTTCCGTTTTCACCTTTCCGTTCGTAGGGTTAGAGGTGGGAGGGTCGCAATCTCCATTGCAATGTAGGGACGCTGCGTGCAGCGTCCGCCTTGTTTTATCGTCCTCGGACGCTGCACGCGGCGTCCCTACCATGCCTGTCAACGTTCACCGTTAAAACGCTCACCGCTCACCGTTAAACACTCACCGCTCACCGCTGGTTGTCCGCACGTCGCAATGGGAATTGCGACCCTCAGAGGGCACAGAATGACATTCAGTCATTCTTCTAAAGACCCTCTTCGCCCC
>JAZRII010000080.1:0-14585 GCA_045645225.1 Bacteroidaceae bacterium
GCGCTCTTCCTCAGAGATACCAGCACGCTCAGCCCAACGCTGAGAACCGATCTTGGTAATCTGCTGAGGTGTGCGGATACCGGCAACAACGTCCTCGCCCTGTGCATTGATAAGGTACTCACCGTTGAAGAGGTTCTCACCGTTACCAGCGTCACGGCTGAAGCATACACCAGTTGCAGAGGTGTCGCCCATGTTACCGAATACCATTGCCTGTACGTTAACAGCGGTACCCCATTCTGCGGGAATGCCTTCCATCTTACGATAGAGGATAGCACGGTCGTTCATCCAGCTGTCGAACACAGCGCAGATAGCACCCCAGAGCTGCTCGTAAGAGTCGTTGGGGAAGTCCTTGCCGGTCTGCTCCTTAACGGCAGCCTTGAACTTCTTAACCAGCTCCTTGAGGTCCTCAACCTCGAGTTCGTTGTCGAGCTTAACGCCCTTTGCCTCCTTCACCTCTTCAATGATAGCCTCGAATGGATCGATATCTTCCTTGTTTACGGGCTTCATGCCGAGAACAACGTCGCCGTACATCTGAACGAAACGACGGTAAGAGTCCCATGCGAAACGTGCGTTGCCAGTCTTGCGGATCATACCCTCAACAACCTCGTCGTTAAGACCAAGGTTCAGGATGGTATCCATCATACCGGGCATAGAAGCGCGAGCACCAGAACGAACTGATACGAGCAAGGGGTTCTCAACATCACCGAACTTAGAGTTCATCAATGTCTCAATGTTTGCAACAGCCTTCATTACGTCGTCCTTCAAGAGAGCAACAACCTGCTCCTTGCCAACCTCGTAATACTCGTTACATACATCAGTGGTGATGGTGAAACCTGGAGGCACGGGTACGCCGATCAGGTTCATCTCAGCAAGGTTTGCGCCCTTGCCACCGAGCAGATTTCTCATGTCTGCCTTACCTTCAGCCAAACCGTTGCCGAAGGTGTAAACTCTTTTCTGACTCATGTGATTTTGTTATTTAATAGGGTTAATTGTATTTTCTCGTCATGCAAATATAGCAATATATATTGAAAAGACATTGTAAATGCTTAATAAATTCAATAAAAATGCGTATTTTTGCATCAAACATTATTAATATTATGGCAAGAAAAAGAAAAGAACTTCCCGTTTTAGAGAATATTGAGATAACGGATGTGGCTGCCGAGGGCAAGTCTTTGGCTCGTATAGACAATATGGTTCTGTTTGTCCCCTATGCTGTTCCCGGCGATGTGGTGGATGTGCGTGTGACTCGCAAGAAGCATCATTTCATGGAAGGAACGGTGCTTCGTTTCCACAAGATGAGCGAGCACAGGCAGAAGCCTGTATGTCCTCACTATGGGGTCTGTGGGGGATGCAAGTGGCAATGCCTCACCTACGAGCAGCAGATATACTGGAAGCAGCGCCAGGTCATGGACAATCTTACGCGCATAGGCAAGATAGAGTTGCCCGAGTGCTCGCCCATCCTTGGTTCGGCTCAGACAGAGGAGTATCGCAACAAGGTGGAATTCAGTTTTGCCAACAAGGTGTGGAAGGTATTCCCCGACCAGCATCCGGAAGGTCTTGCTCCCTATGTTGTGGACATACCCGAAGAAGCACCCGGTGCAGTTGGTTTCCATGCCGGCGGTGCTTTTGACAAGATTCTGCCCATAGAGGAATGCCACTTGATGGCACCTCTGAACAACCGCTTGCGCAATGGCATACGAGAGTATTGTTACGAGAAAGGCCTTGCCTTCCACGATGCACGCGAGCATACCGGACTGATGCGCAGCATAATGCTCCGCCTGAGCAATAGCGGGGAGGTGATGCTGCTGGTTCAGTTCTGCATCAAGACAGAGGAAGAACGCGCCCAGGCCATGGACCTGATGGAGTGGATCAGGCAGAACTATCTCGAGGTGACATCGCTCCTGTGGGTGAACAACGAGAAGTTCAACGACACCTTCGGCGACCTGCCTGTGCAGACCTATTCCGGCACAGACCACATCTTCCTTCATATGGAAGACCTGCGCTTCAAGGTGGGACCCAAGAGTTTCTACCAGACCAATACCGAGCAGGCGTATGTATTATATAAGGTAGCACGCGAGTTTGCCGGACTGACGGGAAGCGAACTTGTCTACGACCTCTATACCGGCACCGGCACCATAGCCAACTTCGTGGCTAAGCAGGCGCGTAAGGTGGTTGGCATAGAGTATGTGCCCGAAGCGATAGAGGATGCCAAGGTGAACTCGGAACTGAACGGTATAGGCAACACTCTTTTCTATGCCGGCGACATGAAGGATATCCTGAACCGGGAGTTCATAGAGAAGCATGGCCGCCCTGATGTCATCATAACCGACCCTCCACGTGCCGGTATGCATGAGGATGTGGTAAACACGATTCTGTTTGCCAATCCCGACCGCATTGTCTATGTAAGCTGCAATCCTGCCACCCAGGCACGTGATTTGCAACTTCTTGATGCTCAGTACCGTGTGGTTCGTGTGCAGCCCGTGGATATGTTCCCCCATACCCAGCATGTGGAGAACGTCGTCCTGCTTGAGCGCAAGTAGTCCCCGTTGTCATTGCGACAGGAATAAATGGTTGTGGAGTATTCGCTTCACAACCTTTGTTTTTATAGGCCTTTTGTCATTTGACTCTTTGCCGTGGCATAGTTTTTTATGTTCTAAATGTTAATAAATATTGTTGCTATAACACCAAGTGGGATGTATTGCTTTGTTATTTGTTCTTTTTTTTGTAAATTTGTGCCCGTAAATATATGTACCATTCGCTATGCCTGCTTCAGTAAAGCGATATACTTTAGGCAGGTTTTGCTCTGGTCGTTGTAAAGCACTACTTATAAACAAAATAACCGGTTATGACAAGAGAAGAAATAGTAAAGAAGGTGAAAATCACCCTTTCAGAGGAATTTGATGTTGAACAGGAACTTATAGTTCCCGACGCTTTTATATACGATACACTGGAAATGGACAGCCTGACTCTTACAGAACTGGTGTCTATTCTCCACTACACATTAAAGATAAAGATTCCCATTGCAGATTTGCCTGGCATAAGGACTTTCAATGACCTGTACGACTACATAGAGAGCCATATGTAATATTGAAGAATCCATGTCGCAATACCGTCCTTCCGTAATGGCCGTGGTCGGATTGCAGTATGTTTTTTCCCCTTATGGCATGCCTGGCATCGGGCAATGAATTTATAACCGCAAAACCATATAAAGATGTTGAGACGTAGTATCCTTTTCATAATTTCACTTTTTGTACTGATACCATGCTATGCCCAGTACCTGACAGGTAAGGTAATAGCCGATGACGACGGTATGCCGCTGGTAGGTGCCACAGTATGGTTCAAGGAGAATCCTGCGGCCAAGGTGCGTGTGGGAGAGGACGGTGATTACAGGATTCGTTTCCGCAAGGGCACGCTCGTATTCCATTGTTTCGGTTTCAAGAATCACGAAACAGAGGTAACACGCGTTCGTGAGGTAAATGTCCGCCTCAAACCCTCGTCGCTGGAAATGTCCGAGGTGGTTGTCAAGGCCGAGAAGAAGAAATACAGCCGCAAGAACAATCCTGCCGTAGAACTTATGGAAAAGGTGATGGCAGCAAAGAAGTTCCGTGACATGCGCACTAATGATTACGTCTCTTTCAAGAAGTATGCACGCACCATGCTTGCCTTGAACGAATTTACTGCGGAAACACTTGAAAACGACGAGAACCTCAAGGGAAAGTCGTTCCTGGTAAATTATGCAGAGGTATTCCCCGAGACAGGCAAGACCATAGTGCCCATCTCCATCGAGGAAAAGAATACTACCGAACTATATCGCAAGAGCGACGGCAAGACCAAGAGCATCGTACACGGACACCATGCAGAAAGTCTTTTGGACGTAGTTTCTGCAGGCGAGTTTATAGAGACCAAGTTCAAGAACAACCTCAAGGACATTGATATATACAAGGATGAAATGGTTCTTCTTGAGCACAATTTCATTAGTCCCATCGGTGGCAATGCGGCAATCAGGTTCTACCACTATGCTTTAGGGGATACCGTTGACCTTGATGGAGACAAATGCATCAAGGTGGCATTCTCCCCAGCCAATCCTCAGGACTTCGGCTTCAGCGGTTATCTTTACATCATGGCCGACAGCACCTATCGTGTTTGCAGGGCCAAGTTCGGTGTGCCCATTGCAAGCGGTATAAACTTCGTGGAAAAGATGGATGTCGATCAGGAATACGTATCATTGCCTACTGGTGAGCAGATTTGTAGCAAGAACAGGATGCTGATGCAGTTGAAGCTTACCTCATACTTGAACAAGGTGCTCATCGACTACAATGTAGTATACGGCGACTGGGCATTTGCCCCCATACCCGAATCCGATATGGATTTCATGGGAGACGAGAGGTATGAGAAGGATGCCAAATCGCGCACCAACGATTATTGGTTGGCAAACCGTCCCGACACATTGAGTTATGCACAGGCCAATGTGGCCGAGATGAAGCGCCGTTTCGTTGAACAGCCTACCGTCAAGGCCGTCATCTACGGCATGCGAGTAGTGTTGGACAACTATCTTGAAACCAGCACCAATCCCAACAAGCCCAGTAAGTTTGTCATTGGTCCATTCACCTCCATCATGGGTCACAGCAAGGCAGAGGGATTCCACGTCCGCGTCGGTATCCAGACCACTGGCGCCCTCAATAAGCACTGGTTCCTCAAGACATGGTTCAAGTACGGTTTCAAGGATAAACGCCCCAAGGGGTATCTGGAACTCACATATTCGTTCAACGAAAAGGAAAAGGAAGTAGTTGCATATCCCATCCGCACCCTGTCTCTCTCTTATGCCAACGACATACAGAGTCTTACCGACAAGTACATGCAGTTCGACAAGGACAATGCCTTCATGGCCATTACATGGAACTCCACCCATTTCCAGTCATACTACGAGCGTTTTAAGTTTAAGTACGACTGGGAGTTCAACAATGGATTGCGACTGAATGCCGCCTTCGTACACGAAACAAATACAGGTACTGGCGACCTCTACTTCAATACTGTCCGTGAATGGGATAATGCAAAGAGAATTCAGGCTGCTGTACAGAAGAATACCAATACCTACGTTCCCCTGAACGAGGTACTTCGTTCAAACACCATCACTTACACCGAAATCCAGTTGGGTGCAGAGTATCAGCCTGGTGTCAAGTATCTCAATGTCAAGAACCAGCGATTCCTGGCCAACAGAGAAGCGCCCATATACGGTATCGCACACACCATAGGCATAAAGGGTTTCCTTGGTGGTGACTATAACTACAACCACACCGAGTTCACTCTTAAAAAACGCTTCTGGCTAAAGTCGTGGGGTAGTATAGACGCCTTCCATAGCGCCATGATCCAGTGGAACACCGTTCCCTTCCAGTTGCTCTGCTTGCCACAGGCCAACCCCAGCTATTTGAGAAACGACAATACATTCTCGCTTATCAGCAATATGGAGTTCCTCAACGACCGTTCGCTTGCTCTTATGTATCGCTGGAACCTTAATGGTAAGTTGCTCAATCGCATACCTCTCATCAAGAAACTTAAGTGGCGTGAGAATATCGGTTTCAACATGATGTGGGGTTATCTTACCGACAAGAACAACCCCTTCAGGTTCAACGACACCAGCCGTTATCCCGACGAGGCAAGCAAGCTGGCCGACCCAGGTTACGAATTCCTCTATAGCATGCCAGGCGAATGGGTGAACATGCAGGACGGCACCAGGCAGTATCAGCCTATTACACAGGTTATGAACAGTTGGACTCCCTATGTTGAGCTCAACGTGGGTCTCAGCAACCTTTGGAAGTTCTTCAGCATAGACTACTACCATCGCCTCACATATATCCGTCCAGGCACACAGACGTGGGGTATTCGCTTTGCCTTTGAGGCATCTTTCTAAGGGGTAAACCAGGAAATAAATCCGCTCCTTTGTGTTATCATGTGCGAAAAACATATAACACAAAGGAGCGGATTTTGTAATGATGGTGCACTATGCTACAGACATGTGTTTTTTGCCCTCCCGAGGACAAGGGCGTGACAATAGTATTTGTTCGGCGAACGAATACCGAGGACAAGGACGTGACAATACCGAGGACAAAATAGGGGCCTAAAAAGGGGGCTGCAACATCAACGCTCAATCATCTGTACTCAATCATCTGTCATCCGTCACCTGTACTCTGACTGCTTTAGCTTGATGAGCAAAGCGAATAACTCTGTCATCTGTTCCTACCTGTTGCACAGTTGCTTGAAGTCGCAATACTTGCATGCGTCCAGTTTGCTGGTACGGCAGAAGGGCAGGGTGGGAGAGAAGATTTCCTTGATCACTTCGTGCAGTTCCTTCACAAACTCACCCTCGTACAGGGCAATGTCCTCCACGGGGCCTATGGGCACATTAGGGTTATTATTCCTGCCGTTTTCCGAACCCACCGTCAGCGTTGGGTCGTAGTCAGGAGCGCCAGCCTTGGCGGTGTAGAACAGTACAGGCTTTATGGGCATGGCAGGTTGCTTCTTGTACTTTGTTGCCAGGGCATAGAGGAAGGTCTGGAAGTAGTATCCTGCATGACCGTTGTCTCGTGTGAAGATGGCATTGAAGTTAGTTGCCGTATTCTCGTGCGCACCGGTCTTGTAGTCAAGTATGCGCAGGTATGGGTTGCCCTTCTCGTCGCGCAGCATGTCCATGCGGTCAACACGTCCGCCGGTCAGTACCGACACCTTCTGCCCGTCCACATCCACGTCCATCTGCATGTTCACGTCCTCCTCCATGGCCTCCATCGTGATGGGAGCATGGCACTCGTCCCATCGAAGCAGGTTCATCAGGTAACGCTCCACCACGCCGCGTATCAGTATGTTCTCTCCACGGAATTCCGTTATCCCGGCATCTGTCTGGAACTGCTCGTCTATTATCTTTTGCAGGCGGCTGCCCTTGTCTGTGGTGTATGCCGAGAGGTGCTCCCTGGTGATGACGTTGCTCCCAGTATGCGACATTATCTCCTTGTACACCCTCTCTGCCGAGTTGTGGAATATGGTACCCATCAGGCGTGCGTCGATGCCATCCTCGGGATCGGGTTCCACGCGAATGCCGCATACGCTGGACAGGTAGAACTTCATGGGGCAATCCAGATAGCGGTTTATACTTGAAGGGCTCAAGGGGCGTGCCTCGGGATTCGTGTTCAGGTCGTACTTCTCGTGCAAGGCCTGCATTATTGCATCGTCCTTGGGTATGGTGTCCAGCGAGGTGAACATGCACTCCTGTTCCGCCTCCAGGCGAAGGCAACGGATGGGTATGTCCGTCTCTGCCTGCAACTGGCGCAGGAAACGGCTCATCTCGTGCCGCACGTTGCCCGAGGAGTTCTCGTTGTAGATGAAAGTAACATGCTCTGCCCTTTGTATCAGACGGTAGAAGTAGTAGGCAAACACCGCTATGCGATGCCTCACCGTGGTAAGTCCGAAACCCACCCTCAGCGTATAAGGTATCAGCGAGTTGTCCGCTCCGCTCTTGGGCAGGAAGCCTTCGCCTACGTTCAGCATCAGCAGGTTGCGGAAGTCCAGGCAGCGCGTCTCCAGCACACCCATTATCTGCAGGCCCTGAGCCGGTTCTCCGTGGAAGGGTATGCTCTGGCTGCCCAATATGCGTCGCAGAAGTCGGCGCAGGGTGGTGGGGTTCAGTTGCAAGGCAGGCTGTGTCTCCGTGGCTATGTCGTGGAACTGGCGCAAGGTGCGGTGCGTCTGGAACAGGCTCTCCACCATCAGCACATCGTCAAACAGGTTCTCGTCCTGCATCTTTCCTGCCAGGGACGACACTATGCCCAGGAGGTATGCCACCAGTGCCGGTATGTCCGAGGAGTCAATCCTCTCCTCCCACCGTACATCCTCCATGTACTTGAAGTAGGGATGGTATTTCACCGTTCTCAGGAAGGGCAGACGGAACCTCTTTCTGCCCTCGTCCCAACCCTCCGTCTGCAATGCAATGAGGGCAAGCATCAGGCTGTGGATGGGCGTACCTGTCAGGGAATATCCCATGGTGATGTTCACGTCGGAAGGTGTTCCCTCTTTCTTTTCCTCTTCCTTTTCTTTCTCTTTGCCTTCTTCTGTATCTGCCTCGTTATCAGGTATGGCATGCAGGACGGGCTGAAGTTGCTGTTCATCGCACAGAACCAGTGCCGTCTCTCTCTCCTCCAGGGTGAGATGCTCCTTCAGCCACTCTGGTATGTAGCGTGTGGCACTGCTGTCTGTACTGGTGGAGATGAAGGTTACCTCCCCCTTGTGGCGCAGGTTGTTGTAGATGCCCGTGCGTGCCAAAGCATTGGGGAAACGGAGCAGGTTTTCGCGTATGAAGTCGCCCGCCTCAAAGGCACGGTTCTCCATATACATCACGTCGAAATCCCAATAGAACAGCGCCTTGCCACGGTCGTGCAGATACGACATCAGTTTCTTCTCCGTTTCGCTAAGCATGTTGAAGCCCACGAAGCAATACACCGTATCGTCGTCCAGCATGTGAAGCATTTCCTTGTCCTCCACCGCCTTGCGCTCCAGTGCACCCTGGTAGGGCTGTGTGCCCTCGGGCATAGTGTCCTTCAGCTGGTGGTACAGTTGTGGCATTATGCCCCAAAGTTCCGAGAAGCGCTCCTGCAGACGCGTCCTGTGCTCTGTCTGGAAACTGCCGAAGAACTGCTCCAGGGCCTCGCGCTGGTTCTCTGTCAGGAAGTCCAGGCTCTCCATGTCGCCCAGTTCCTTGGCATTGAGGAAAAGCGCATCGGCATTCACCAGATGCTTGTCTATGTCGTCAAAGTCGGAAAGCATTATCTCGCCCCATCCCCAGAACATGTCCAGCGACTCCGCCTTCTCGCCCATCAGCACCTTATATATATTATATAGGGTGCACACGGCAGGTATGGGTTCCATCACGTTGTCGCCCGTTATGCGGCCGAACAGTTCCCCTATGGTAGCATACTGCGGAGCCCACATGGGCGTGTCCGCCAGCGTCAGGAACTCCTCGTTCATGAACAGTCGTGCACGCTTGTTGGGGAACACCACCGCCACCTTTGTCATATCCTTGCCGAAACGCACCATCAGGTCCTTTGCCACGCTGGCCAGGAAGGTCGTTTCGCTCCAGTTGTCTCTCTTGCTTGTCTCCATTGTCTTGTCTCCTCCCTACACTTCTTCCGTTCTGCCCAGTTTCACGTACCACAGGTAGCCCTTCACCGTGTGCCCGGGGTATAGTTTGCGGAGCAGGCGCATGTAGTTGTTCACCTGTCCCTTGTAGTCGTCGTCCTCGTCGCCGAATTTATAGTCTATTACCGTTATCCGCCCGTCCTTCATCACTATGCGGTCGGGGCGCTGGTCCCGCTTGTTCCGCTTGCGGGCCGTGGGGTCCAGTATCTCGCACTCGGCAAAGACATGGTTATCGGGGGCGAACCACGAAGCCACCAGTGCATCCTTGTTCATCTGTTGCAGGTAGCCCGCCAGTTCCTTGTGCTGCTCCTCGGAGAGCAGTCCCAGCATCTGGTTGCGCCTCAGCGTCTGCTCCACGTCCTGCGCATCCCTTATCTGCTCCATCACATGGTGGTACAGCACACCCAGCGAACGAGCCTCATCGCTCTGTCCGAACATCTCCTTTGCCTCGTTGCTCTGGCGGAAGTTCAGACGCGCCTTGTAGCTCTGCATCTTCACTATGTGCGCCTTGAAGTCGGGCTGCATGCGGTTGTCGCTTGCCTTCTCCTTCTTCACCGTCACGATGGGTTCTCCCTCCTCGCCGTGCCACACACCGTCGGTGTAGTTGCCGTTAGGGTTCAGGCAATCGTTCAGCAGGTTGCCCACCATCTGTGTCTCCGTAACACTCTTGCCGTTGTGCACGCCCCAGATGTACATGTTGCACGAGGCACGTGTCAGTGCCACGTACAGCGCGTTCAGTTCGTCCACACGGCTTTGCAGATGCTCCTCGTCGTATCGCCCCTGGTAGAATGACTTTGCCATCACCCCGGTCTTTGCCACCGGCATCCTGCCCAGTGTGTTGTACTCCTCGTGGCCGTCCTCCGCCTCGCACCACAGGGTGTCGCCCATGTCCTTTTCCAGGTTCCAGTCGCAATGTGGAAGCAGTACGGTGTGGAACTCCAGACCCTTGGACTTGTGTATGGTTAGCACCCTTATGCCCTCCTGTTTGCCCGAGGGGATGGCCTGCTTGCACAGCACGTTGTCCCATTCGGCAAGGAAGGAATGCAGGTCGTTGGGGTTGTCCTTAAGGTAGTTCTGCACAGCATCCAGGAAGGCATAGTGATAGGCCTCCTGCTCGGCGAGCACCTTCAGGTCCAGCCTGCGGTAGAGTTCCTCCACCAGTTCGTACAGAGGCATCTGCTTCAGCCTCTGCCTTTCCTCCACCAGAAATTCGGGCAGCATGTCCAGTGCATTGGTGCGCATGATGCTGTCCATGGGCATCTCCGCCCTCTTCACCCTCTGCATGTAGTGCATCAGGAACAGGTGGTAGGGCAGTGGCTTTGTCTCGTAGTCATCTATCAGTAAGCGCATGGCCGACACCAGTATCATGGCTATGGAACTGTTGCCCAGCAGGTATGCTTCGTCGCTGGCTATGCGTATGCCCTCGGGAGCATGCTGGTCGAAATACTCCAGTATAGAGGTGGCATCATAGTTCTTTCGCAGCAGTATGGCCATCTTTTCCAGCGGCAGACCAGCCTCGTGCAGGGTGCATATCTGCTTTAGCATATCTCCATACATCCACTCCTGCTCCTCCTCACTGGTGAGTACAGGGTGGCCATTGGTCTTCGTGCCCTTGATGCGCAGTGTGACGCTCCAGAAGCCCTTGGGGTCCTTGGCCTTGCCTGGCGATGTCTTCTGTTCCACGTCGGCATATATGCCCTCTTTGCCGCCTATGCTGAACCTTGCATCCGGGGCAATGCTGTCCAGCAGAAGTGCCGCCTGTGGGAAGAGGCGGTTGTTGAAGTCTATTATACGGTGTTCGCTACGGTAGTTCGTGTCCAGCGTCTCGGTGCGCGGGTTCCATGTGTCCATGCTCTCGGCCAATCCGCTCAGCAGGCTCCACTCTCCGCCACGCCAGCGGTAGATGCTCTGCTTTATGTCGCCCACTATCAGGTCCGTGCCTCCCAGTGCCTGGTTCTCGAACAGAAGCACACGGAAGTTGTTCCATTGCAAACGGCTCGTATCCTGGAACTCGTCTATCATTATGTTCCTCAGTACAGTGCCTATCTTCTCGAACACGAAGGGGTTGTCCTGTCCGTCTATCAGGCGCGAGAGCAGGGTAGGGGTGCGCGACAGGGGGAATGTCTCCCTCTCCTCGTTTATGTCCCTCACTATCTCGTCTATGCGCGAGAGCAGTTGCAGCTGGTTGGTATAGTTCCTTGCCAGTTTGGCGGTATTGAACTTGCGTGTCAGTTCCTCCTCCTCGCCCAGGAACTTCTGGAACCTGTCGCTCAGGGCATTCATCAACGAGCACGCCCCGGCATCGTCCTTGTACTTCTTCAGCAGCAGAGCACTTCCGTCCACCAGGAATTCCTGGAAGATCTTCCCCTTTGCCACGTCCTTGGGGTCCTTGTCATCCAGCAGTCTTTGCAGATATGTGGCAGGTGCAGGCGTCTTCTTGCCCACCATTCCCGGCTGGCATGTGCTCAGCACGTCCCTTAGCATGTTCTGTGCCAGTGCCTTTGTCTGTTGCTGCGCCTCGTCCATCACGCGCTTCATCTCGGTGCGGAACTCCCTCACCTTCCTGTAGTCCGAAATGATGTTGCGCTCCTCGGTGCTCCTTTGCAGGAAGTCCTCCTGGAATATACACTTTGCAAAGTCCTTTATGGCAGCCTGTATGTTCCAGCGGCCGTTCTCGTCCAGTTCGTCCGTCACGTACTGCACCACTATCTTTCTCAGTGCCTCGTCCAGGTCCAGCGAGTCTATCATGCGGTCCACGGCCAGTTCCAGCAGTTCACCGTCCTTCAGGTCCACCTGCAGCTTCGAACTCTGTCCCAGTTCTCTTGCCAGCGACCTCAGCACGCTCTGGAAGAAACTGTCTATAGTCTCCACCCTGAAGTTGCTGTAGTCGTGCAGTATCATGGTTAGCGCCTCACCACTTCGCTCACGCAGCTGCTCAATGCTCATGTCTGTACCCTCACCGTGGAGTTTCTCCATCAGTTTGCCCACATAGTCCTCGCTGCTGGGCAGGGCCTTCCATATTCCATAGAGATGCTGCAGAATGCGGTCCTTCATCTCCGCCGTCGCCTTGTTGGTGAATGTCACCGCCAGCGTATGCCTGTATTCCTCCTCGGCCTGTGGTCGCACCATCAGGTAGATGTACTCCACGGTCAGCGTAAACGTCTTGCCGCTACCAGCCGAAGCCTTGTATATGTTCAGTGTGGAATTCATGCCTATTATTTATTTTTTCTGCCCACAAAGATACTCTTTTCTTGGCAGAAAAGCAAATCTGAAACGAAATAGAAATATAAATGCAGGGTTAATCAGATGTCTTGATGTTAATCCCCTCTGCCTTTACTGTAGATATGCGGCAGCCTGCCATATACGGCTATAAAGTAAAGTGTTTATTAATGGGGTAGCTCCTAAAATGCACTATTGCTTGTGGAAATCTATCACAAATCACCACATTCCCACAGCAGATAAGTTGCCTTTTAAATTTGTACTTAATTAAACAATGACTGCGACTATGTAAAAAATAACGCTTTCATATCATGATGCGTCAGATATTTTCATTTAAATTATGCCATATCTTATGTTATAAAACAGCAAATATTCTATTAGTTGTGGATATCTATAAAATAATCACACATTTCCACCGTAGATAAACATCTTTTTAGTATATTTGCACAGAAACAATAATAAAATTTAACATGCTAATAGGTAGAAACAAAGAAGTAAGGCTCCTTCAGGATCTTATGACAACAAACGAGTCCCAATTTGTTGCAGTCTATGGTCGTCGCAGAGTTGGTAAGACGTATCTCATTAGAGAAGCTTTTAATTATAGTTTTAGTTTCCAACATACAGGAATCTATAATGCTACGATGAAAGAGCAACTTAAGGAGTTCAGGGAATCTCTTTATGCTGCTGGCATGAAGCGTGCAGCGATGCCTAAGACATGGAATGATGCTTTTCATTTATTGGAGGGGTTCATAGCTGGACTACCAGAAGAAGGTAAAAAGGTAATATTCATAGATGAATTACCATGGATGGATACCCACAAATCTAATTTTGTTCGTTCATTGGACCACTTCTGGAATGGTTGGGCTACAACTCGCAGGGATATAGTTCTTATTATATGTGGAAGTGCTACGTCTTGGATAATCGATAATGTCATCATGAATTATGGTGGATTGCATAATAGATTGACAAACCAAATATTTGTAGAGCCTTTCTGCTTGAGAGAGTGTAAACAATATTGCGAATGGAAAGGACTCGGATATACTGACAACCAAGTGCTGGAGGCATATATGGCTTTAGGTGGTATTCCATACTATTGGAACTTCTTACGCAAAGGTGAAAGTGTTGCTCAGAATTTTGACCGTATGTTCTTTTCTGAAAGGGGAGAACTCACTCATGAATTTGACGCATTGTACGCTTCTCTTTTTAGATCTCCTAAAATCCACATCTCTATTATCGTTGCATTGGCAAAAAAGAAGATGGGCATGTTAAGAGAGGATATGTTGACTGCGACAAAACAGTCAGATAATTCAAGATTCAGCACGGCTCTTAGGGAACTGGAGCAATGTGGATTTATACGTAAATACATTTCTATTGGCAAGAAGAACAAACAGGCTATATATCAATTAATAGATAATTATACATTGTTCTATTTTGATTTCATCTCTTCAAATGTAAATGGAGATGAGCATTTTTGGACCTCTCAATTAAATACTAGCGTTCATTATGGTTGGGCCGGACGGGCTTTTGAAAGAGTTTGCATCCAGCATCTTCCTCAGATTAAATCAGCTCTCGGTTTCTCTGGAATTATTAGTAGTGCTCATTCTTGGGTGTATAGACCAAATAAAACAGGTGATGCAGATAATGCGGGCGATACTGGAGTACAGATAGATTTGCTTATTGATCGCAATGATCAGACTATCAATTTATGTGAGATGAAATATTCTTCAGCTCAATATACCATAACAGCAGAAGAAGATTTGCGCATACGAAACCGCAAGGCTGTATTTATGCGTGAAACTGAAACGACAAAGGCGGATATGGTTACAATGATAACCACCTATGGCCTAACCCCTGGTGGATATTCAAACGATATTCCATGTCAGGTTACAATGAGTGATTTATTTAAGTGATAAATGTATTCTTCATTATAAGAATTTAAATAATGAGAATGCAATATATGAATAATTATGGCAAAGAAATTTTTCACTAACCGTGAAGGCAATACCCTTATGAAGCAATTTCAGGGATTGCTTGAAAATAACCCAAACATCAAGAATCTTGATTCTGTAGTTGGTTTTCTAAGAGCTTCCGGTTATTTTACACTGCGTCCATTTTTGAACAGCATCAATAAAGTGCGTATGCTCATAGGTATTGATGTTGATAAATATATAGTGAAGGCAAACAAC
>JAZRII010000081.1:0-14777 GCA_045645225.1 Bacteroidaceae bacterium
CATCGGCAAGGAGGCTCTTGCCAAGCAGAAGGCAGAAGGACTGACACGCAAGATTGTGGGCATAGAACTGGCTGGCCGTGCCATACCCCGTCATGGCTACGATGTGGTGGTGGGCGACAAGGTGGTGGGAACCGTCACCACGGGCTACAACTCCATCTCCACGGGCAAGAGCGTGTGCATGGCCATGGTAGACATAGAATACACCAAACTCGACACTCCCGTGCAAATCCGCATCCACAAGAAGTTGCAGGATGGCGTGGTGTGCAAGAAGCGCTTCTACGAAAAGAATTATAAGAAATAATATCATTATAAAGTCTCTAAAGTCTCTAAGGACCTTAAGGACTTTATGCAAAAAAAACAAATCATTAACCTACCCTATCCCTATACATTATACTCCCCTCCGTAGAGGGAGGGGCAAGGGGGAGGGTTTTAACCTAATCTAATTATGGCAAAGACAATTGAAGGCCTCTACTATAGCGAGAGCCACGAGTATGTGAAAGTTGAAGGCGAGTACGGTTATGTTGGTATCACCGACTATGCTCAAGAGCAGTTGGGCAACGTGGTATACGTGGATATGCCCGAGGTGGACGACGAAGTTACCGCAGGCGAGGAATTCGGTGCCGTGGAAAGCGTGAAGGCTGCCAGCGACCTTATCTCTCCCGTAAGCGGTGTGGTTGTTGAAATCAACGCAGACCTTGAAGACCAGCCCGAACTCATCAACCAGGATGCCTTCGGCACATGGATTATGAAGGTGAAACTCTCCGATCCCTCCGAGGTAGACAACCTGCTCAGCGCTGCTGACTACGAGAACTGTTGCAAGTAATTATTTAAACGGAAAGATGAAAACGGAAAGCGGAAAACTTACTCGCAGATTTCCGTTTTCACATTTCCGTTTTCACATTGTTAAGCCTATGAAATACTTTCCCCATACCGCCAATGACCTTCAGGAGATGCTGAAGGTTGTTGGCGTGAGTTCTTTAGAGGAACTATATTGCGAGGTTCCCGAAGAGCTGAAGTTCAACAAGGAACTTGCCCTGCCCTCTGCCATGTCGGAAATTGAGGTGAGAAGGGTTATAGGTTCTCTTGAACAATCCAACGAACAGCTCATCTCCTTTGCCGGTGCCGGTGTCTACGACCACTACACCCCAAGCGTGGTGCCATACATTGCATCGCGCTCGGAGTTCTCCACTTCGTACACTCCCTATCAGGCAGAGATTTCACAGGGCACATTGCAATACATCTTCGAGTACCAGAGCATGATGGCCGACCTCACCGGCATGGACATCTCCAACGCTTCCATGTACGACGGTTCCACCGCCACCGCCGAGGCAATGATGATGTGCGTGGCGGCCGCTAAGAAGCGCAACCGTGTGCTCATCTCCGAGACATTCAACCCTGCCGTGATGCGAGTGGTGGAGACGTATGCCAAGTTCCATGGCGTGGACCTCGTCAAGGTTCCTGCCAAGGAGGGCGTTACAAACATGTGCGCCATACAGGCATTGCTCGAAGCCGATGATGTGGCTGGCGTGCTGGTGGCACAACCCAACTACTACGGCATCATTGAGAACTTCACCGGACTTGCCGACATGTGCCATGCACACAAGGCTCTGCTGGCCATCAACACCATGGCTTCTGCCCTGGGTGTGCTGAAGTCTCCCGGCCAGTGGGGTGCAGACATCGCTTGCGGCGAGGCACAGAGCCTGGGCATTCCCATGTGCTATGGCGGTCCCTACATAGGTTATCTCTGCACCACCAATGCCTTGGTACGCAAGATGCCCGGACGACTGGTGGGCGCAACCACCGACATGGACGGCAAGCGTTGCTTCGTGCTTACCATGCAGGCACGCGAACAGCATATCCGTCGCGAGAAGGCTACTTCCAACATCTGCACCGCTCAGGGCATCATGTGCCTGTATGTCGCTTCCTACCTTGCTCTTATGGGCAAGAAGGGCTTGCGCGAGGTCAACGAGCAGTCATATGGCGCCGCACACGAGTTGCACAAGCACCTGCTTGCCCTGCCCTGCTTCTCCGAGGCATACCCGGGCAAACCATTCCTAAACGAGTTCACGCTGAAATGCTCTCTGGACATCAGCGCCCTGCAGGACAATGCCTACATAGACGGCTTCATTGCCGGTGTGAAGGCTGAAGCGAAGGAGGACGAGATTATCTTTGCCGCTACCGAGCAACGCTCTCCTGAAGAGGTGGAGGCTCTGGTGGAAAGCATTGCTACCTTCTGCGCAGAGCAAGGACTATAGTATTAACCAATAAAAGTATCCGAAAGCATTATGAACAACACATATTACGGAAAACTCATATTCGAACTTTCCACTCCCGGATGTATTGGTTATTCTCTGCCTGAGAACCAGTGGAGCGGTCACACATTGGAGGACCTGCCAGCAAACCTTCTCCGCGAGGGCGAGACAATATTGCCTGAGGTGGACGAACTTACCGCCGTGCGCCACTATACCAACATGTCCAACAACAACTTCGGTGTGGACACCGGGTTCTATCCCTTGGGCAGCTGTACCATGAAGTACAACCCCAAGATTAACGAGGAGATGGCTTCCCTGCCTGGTTTCACCACCCTGCATCCCCATCAGCCGGAGTACACCACACAGGGCGCACTGGAACTGTATTATAATGTACAGAAATCGCTTTCCGAGATAGCCGGGCTTCACGAGTTCACGCTGAATCCCTTTGCCGGTGCTCATGGCGAGTTGACAGGACTGATGGTAATACGCACCTACCACGAAAAGCGTGGCGACCTGAAGCGCACCAAGATCATTGTTCCAGACTCTGCCCATGGCACCAACCCTGCTTCGGCTGCCGTGTGCGGCTTGCAGATTGTGGAGGTGAAGAGTACCGCCGACGGCACCGTGGATGTGGAGGACCTCAAGCCTCTGCTTGGCGATGACATTGCCGGCATGATGATGACCAACCCCAACACCTTGGGTATCTTCGAGACAAAGATTCCCGAGATAGCACGACTGGTGCACGAGTGCGGAGGTCTGATGTACTACGACGGAGCCAACCTCAACCCCATGCTGGGCGTATGCCGTCCTGGCGACATGGGCTTCGATGTGATGCACATCAACCTGCACAAGACCTTCTCCACACCTCATGGCGGCGGAGGTCCAGGCAGCGGTCCTGTTGGCGTACGCAAGGGTTTGGAGGAATACCTGCCCAATCCTCAGGTAAAGCGTCAGGAGGACGGTTACTTCACCTTGGCAAACAACCCCGAATCGCTGGGTAGCGTTTCTGCCTTCCTTGGCAACTATGGCATTGTCATCCGTGCCTATGCCTATCTGTTGTCTCTTGGCAAGGAGTACGTTCCCATGGCAGGCAAACTGTCTGTGCTGAACGCCAACTACATCAAGGAGCACTTGAAGGAATACTACAAACTGCCCATCGATGTGCTTTGCAAGCACGAGTTTGTCTTCGACGGTTTGCGCGAGGAATACGGTGGCGACCATCACGACCCAGGGCATGTCACCACACTGGATGTGGCAAAGCGCCTGCTCGACTATGGCTATCATGCACCCACCATCTACTTCCCTCTGCTCTTCCACGAGGCCATGATGATAGAGCCTACCGAGACAGAGAGCAAGAAGACACTGGACGAGTTCATTGAAGTGATGAAGAAGATTGCCATAGAGGCTCGCGACCAGCGCGAACTCTTGAAGACTGCTCCGCACCACACCCCCGTCCGTCGCTTGGACGATGTGAAGGCGGTGAAGGAACCGAAGTTTACGTATAAAACTTTATAAAACGGAAATGTGAAAACGGAAAACGGAAAACTCTAAGTAACCCGAGTATTCTGAGCATATGAATATTCTGAGCGCTCCCAGTTAAAGAGCAGTTTTCCGTTTTCACATTTCCGTTTTCCGTTTATTAAAACTATGACACATCAACTCATCATCATAGGCGCCGGCCCCGGAGGTTACGAGGTCGGCGTCAAAGCCGCCAAAGCTGGTTTGCAGGTATTGGTGGTTGAGGCACGCAAACTGGGCGGCACCTGCCTCAACGAGGGGTGTATCCCCACGAAATGCCTCTGCAAGAATGCATCCCTGTTGCAAGAACTAAAGGAGAGCAATGCCTTCGGTATAGAGGCTGGAGAGGTGCAATTCGACCTTTCCAAGGCCATAGCACGCAAGGATGGCATCGTGGAGCAGTTGGCCAGTGGCATTGCCACACTGATGAAGACTCCGGGCATCACCATGGTACAGGGCAAGGCCAAGTTCATTGACCAGCATACCATCGAGGTGGAGGGCACACAATACTCTGCTCCCAACATCATCATTGCCACAGGTTCGGTGACCAAGTTCCTGCCCATCGAAGGAGCGCACAGCGAGGGAGTAGTAACATCCACAGAGATGCTCAACCTCACCCAAGTGCCCCAGCGCCTCTGTATCATAGGTGGCGGTGTGATAGGACTGGAGTTTGCAAGCATCTTCAATGCCTTCGGCAGCAAGGTTACCGTAGTGGAATATTGCAAGGAGATTCTCCCTGCCTTCGACCGCGACATAGCCAAGCGTCTGCGCACCTCGCTGAAGAAGCAGGGCATCAACTTCAAGACCGGTTGTGCCGTCAGTGCCATCCGCACCGAAACAGAAGGCAAGGTGGTGGAATACATCGAGAAGGAGACAACGAAGCAGGAGGCCTGCGACCTCGTGCTAATGGCCGTGGGCAGGGGTGCCAACCTCTCATCGCTCAACCTGGACGACATAGGTATTGCCTACACCCCCAAGGGTATCACGGTGAACGAGAACATGCAAACCTCCCTGCCCCACATCTATGCCGTGGGCGACATCAACGGTCTTTGCCAACTGGCACATGCCGCCACATTCCAGTCATACCGTGCCTTGAACCATATCCTTGGCAAGGAGGACATGATAGACTTCGGCATCATCCCTGCCGCCGTGTTCACCACTCCAGAGGTTGCCACCGTGGGACTTTCCGAAGAGGCCGCCGAGGCACAGGGTATCACCTACTCCACCCACAAGGCCTTCTACCGTGCCAACGGCAAGGCCCTGGCAATGGGTGCCGACGAGGGTTTGGCAAAGTTCCTCACCGATGCTGATGGCAAGATAATAGGTTGCCACATCCTTGGCGAGCATGCCGCTGACCTCATCCACGAGGCCGCCACACTGATGAAGTCCAGCGCCACCCTGCACACCCTGGCCGACTCCATCCATGCCCACCCCTCGCTGAGCGAGATACTGCTCAGTGCAGCAGAGTGAGGAACATAGTTTTTACACAACGAGGTAAATGTGTTTACATAGTGATGTAAATAGTTTTACACAACGAGGTAAATACATTTACATCACGTTGTAAACAGTACGAGAAAAGAATCCCCGAAGCCTTTCCATCATGGAGACTTCGGGGATTTCTTCAACCTCTAAATTATACGTTCTCAGTAGTGTGTTTACTTCTTGGCACCGCGACCTTGCTTCTTGCCCTTTTCGCCGCCACGAGAAGCCTTGCGGTTGTTCTGTTGGCCATTGAAACCATCAACCTTAACTGCCTGTGCAGCCTGCCAGGGGGCAAGGAACTTGCGGAACTTGCCGTAATACTTCTCTTCCAGTTCCAGGAGAACCTTGCGGTTGGCATAACCCTGCTTCATGAAAGCGTCCATCTGCTCCTCAGTAGGCTTCTGGCCCTTCTCCAACTTCTTGCCACGGTTCTTCTCCATTACGGCCTTGCGCTCAGCATGGTACTCCTTCATGAGAGCCTTGAATGCCTCCTTGTCCTCTTCCTTCACGCTCTTCCAAAGCATGGCCTTGGGATTGTTCTTGCCACGCTGCTGGTGCATCATGCCATGTCTTGCACCATCGCGATTTTCCGACTTACCGTTCTGTGCTTCCTGTGCACTTACATTGAGTGCCAATGCGGCAAACAAAAGAATGAGATACTTCTTCATAATAGTTCTATTTTTTAATGTGTTTGTAATATTCGCTTGTTCTTTTCTTGTCCAGACATTTTTATGACACGGACTTTCGGATAGGGTTTAAGGCAAGAAATGAAATTATCCGCGTTTTCCGTATATTTAAACTTTATAAACACACTCGTAACACTATATACACATTTTTTTAGTATCTTTGTCCCATAAAACAAGCAAAAGACACTCATTAACCTATAACACGCACATACTATGCCAAGAATAAAGACCATAGGCATTCTGACCTCCGGAGGCGACTCGCCCGGCATGAATGCAGCAATTCGCGCGGTGACACGTGCCGCCATAGCCAACGACATGAAGGTGAAGGCCATATACCGCGGCTACGAGGGACTGGTGAACAACGAGATAAAGGAGTTTACCACAGAGAACGTGAGCAACATTATCCAGCGTGGCGGAACCATACTGAAGACGGCACGTAGCAAGGAGTTCCAGACGGCAGAGGGCCGACAGAAGGCTTACAACAACATGGTTTCCAACAACATAGACGCCCTGGTGGTAATAGGCGGCAACGGCAGTCTTACCGGTGCACGCATCTTTGCCGAGGAATTTGACGTGCCTTGCATTGGTTTGCCTGGCACCATAGACAACGATCTGAACGGCACAGACCTCACTATCGGTTACGACACCACGCTGAACACCATCATGGAGTGCGTGGACAAGATCCGCGATACGGCCAACAGCCATGAACGCATCTTCTTCGTGGAGGTTATGGGACGCGATGCGGGCTTCCTGGCACAGAACAGTGCCATAGCGGCTGGTGCCGAAGCGGCCATCATCCCCGAGGACAGCACCGGTGCCGACCAACTGGAGATGTTCATAGGCCACGGTATCCGAAAGAGCAAGAAATCCTGCATCGTGCTGGTAAGCGAAAGTCCCAAGTGCGGTGCAATGTACTATGCCGAGCGAGTGAAGAAGGAGTATCCCGAGTACGATGTCCGAGTGTCCATCCTTGGTCACCTGCAGCGTGGTGGCAGTCCCAGCGCACAGGACCGCATACTGGCAAGCCGCCTGGGCGTGGGTGCCATTCAGGCCCTGATGGAAGGCCAGCGCAACGTGATGATTGGCATCCGTAACGACGAGATAGTGTACGTGCCCTTCACCAATGCAGTGAAGAGCGACAAACCCTTGAAGAAGGAACTCATCAACGCCCTGGCAGTACTCTCAACATAAGGCACACAACACATACTGAAACCAATGCAACTTATAAACCTCGAAGCCGCCATAGCCAGCAAGGCTCCTAAACTGAAAAACAAGATACCTACCTTCGTCATCCGCATACTGGAACGGCTCATCTGCCAAAAGGAGATGAACTACGCCATCACAACCTTCGGACACAACGATGGTGCCTCCTTTGCCAAGGCCTTTTCGGAAGACATGAAGGTAACCTACACCGTAAAGGGTATGGAAAACCTGGACAAGAACGGGCACTACATGCTGGTGAGCAACCACCCTCTGGGAGGGTTTGACGGAATCTCCTACATAGCCGTATTCGGAGACTTCTTCCCCAAGATAAAGGTGATTGTCAACGACCTGCTCATGTACATCGAACCTCTGCAAAGCGTGTTCCTGCCAGTAAACACCATGGGCAGGCAGAAACGCGCTGACATGGAGATGCTGCAAAATGCCTATAACGACAAGGAAACACAAATCATCAGTTTTCCTGCCGGATTCTGCTCTCGCTACATAGATGGCAAGATTCAGGACATAGAGTGGAAGAAGAGCGTGATAAAGCAATGTGTAGACTCCAAGCGCGACATAGTGCCCATGTACTTTGACGGGCGCAACTCCACCACTTTTTATGCCCTTGAGTGGATACGCCGCAAACTGGGCATGAAGTTCAACATCGGCCTCATCCTGCTGCCCCGACAGATGATGAAGACGGCACGCGGAAAGCACTTCAAGATCTACATTGGCAAGCCCATCCCCTATCAGCATTTCAACCAGTCAAAGACCGACACACAATGGGCACAATGGCTGAGAGAGGAATGCTACAAGTTGAAACCATAGCGCATCACCTAACGACAACAGAACGAGGATTACCCACACGGTAGTTCTCGTTTTTTTTGCATACCAGAATGCCAATACGGAGCGAAAATGTGGCAAAGAGAAACGAATTTGCCTGAAAAACACTAAAATACCCCACTAAAAGCATCAGTTTCTCAAATAAAAAGCGTACCTTTGCACCGCTTTTCCCTATGGGAAGGCAAGAGAATTATATAATTTTATTGTTTAACTTTTTAATTTTAATGTAAATCTGTATGGCAGATTACAAAAATGTAGCTCCCGTTGAAGGCTTCGATTGGGAAGCATTTGAGAAGGGTAGCAGCACAGAGGTAAGCCTCGAGGCTCAGGAGCAGGCTTATGCTGGCAGCATGAACAAGGTAGGTGACCACGACGTAGTGGATGGCACCGTTATCGCAATGAACAAGCGCGAGGTGGTTGTTAACATCGGTTTCAAGAGCGATGGTATCATCCCCACCAGCGAATTCCGCTACAACCCCGAACTGAAGGTAGGTGACACCGTTGAGGTATACATCGAGAATCAGGAGGACAAGAAGGGTCAGCTCATCCTGTCTCACAAGAAGGCTCGCGCAGCTAAGTCTTGGGACCGTGTGAACGAGGCTCTCAACAACGATGAGATTATCAAGGGTTACGTTAAGTGCCGCACTAAGGGTGGTATGATCGTTGACGTATTCGGTATCGAGGCATTCCTGCCCGGTTCTCAGATCGACGTTAAGCCCATCCGCGACTATGATATCTTCGTTGGCAAGACCATGGAGTTCAAGATCGTGAAGATCAACCAGGAGTTCCGCAATGTTGTTGTTAGCCACAAGGCTCTCATCGAGGCTGAGCTCGAGCAGCAGAAGCAGGAGATCATCGGCAAGCTGGAGAAGGGTCAGGTACTCGAGGGTACCGTCAAGAACATCACTTCTTACGGTGTATTCGTTGACCTCGGCGGTGTTGACGGTCTGATCCACATCACCGACCTGAGCTGGGGCCGCGTAAGCAATCCCCGCGAGGTTGTTGAGCTCGACCAGAAGATCAACGTTGTTATTCTGGACTTCGACAACGAGAAGAAGCGTATCGCTCTCGGCTTGAAGCAGCTGACTCCCCATCCCTGGGATGCTCTGGACAGCGAGCTGAAGGTTGGCGACCGCGTACAGGGTAAGGTTGTTGTTATGGCCGACTACGGTGCATTCGTTGAGATTGCTCCCGGCGTAGAGGGTCTTATCCACGTTAGCGAGATGTCTTGGAGCCAGCACCTGCGCAGCGCTCAGGACTTCATGAAGGTTGGCGACGACGTAGAGGCAGTTATCCTGACTCTCGACCGCGACGAGCGCAAGATGTCTCTGGGTATCAAGCAGCTGAAGGCTGATCCCTGGGAGACCATCGAGGAGAAGTATCCCGTTGGCAGCAAGCACACCGCTAAGGTTCGCAACTTCACCAACTTCGGTGTATTCGTAGAGATCGAGGAAGGTGTTGACGGTCTGATCCACATCAGCGACCTGAGCTGGACCAAGAAGGTTAAGCACCCCAATGAGTTCACCAAGGTAGGCGAGATTATCGACGTTTGCGTACTGGAGATCGACAAGGTTAACCGTCGTCTCTCTCTCGGTCACAAGCAGTTGGAGGAGAACCCCTGGGACGTATTCGAGACCGTATTCACTCAGGATTCTATCCACGAGGGTACCATCATCGAGCTCCTGGACAAGGGCGCAGTTATCCAGCTGGAGTATGGCGTAGAAGGCTTCGCTACTCCCAAGCACCTCGTTAAGGAGGATGGCTCTCAGGCTAAGCTGAACGAGAAGCTCCAGTTCAAGGTAATCGAGTTCAACAAGGACAGCAAGCGCATCATCCTGAGCCACAGCCGCATCTTCGAGGATGTTCAGCGTGCAGAGGCTCGTGCTGAGAAGAAGGCAGCAAGCGCAGCTCGCAAGGCTAACGCTCCCCGCAAGGAGGAGGCTCCCGCTATCCAGAACCAGGCAGCAAGCACCACTCTCGGTGACCTCGACGCTCTGGCAGAGTTGAAGGCTAAGATGCAGAAGGGCGAATAATCATAAAACGCCTTTTCTATAAACCAAAAGGAGGGACAGCACACATCAGTTGAGGCTGTCCCTCTGTTTTACAACAAACTCAGCAAGTCTGTTCTTGGAGTGTAAGCTCTCTCTCCATTCGCAGTCTTGACTATCGCCTTCTCCAAAAATAAGTAGGGACGCTCGTGCAGCGTCCGATAACTGGAGCAAGCGGACGCTGCACGCTGCGTCCCTACCATGCTCTCGCTCACTCACAGTTTTCCGTTTTCCGTTTTCACCTTTCCGTTCGTTAAGTCCTCACCTTTCACATTCCCCATGGAACCCATTTCCCTTCACATCTTAGGTTGCGGCTCAGCAAAGCCCACCCTACGCCATCTGCCCTCCGCACAAATACTGGAATTGCGAGGCAAGTACTACATGATAGATTGCGGAGAAGGTGTACAAACCACCATGCAGAAATCAGCTCTGAGCATGCTGAAGGTTGGCCACATCTTCATCAGTCACAATCATGGCGACCATGTCTTCGGTCTGCCCGGACTAATCAGCACCATGGCACTGCTGGGAAGAACGGCACAGCTGCACATCCACGGTCCGCTGGAACTGGAGGAATTCCTGAATATAGTACTGAAGGTATATTGCGAAGGCATAGACTACGAAGTGCTGTTCCATCCCGTACGTACGCGCGAACATTATCTTATATACGAGGACCGCAGCACAGAGGTATGGTCCATCCCCCTGGAGCACCGTGTGCCATGCGCAGGCTTCCTTTTCCGCGAGAAACAGCCCCTACCCCACATCAGGCGAGAGATGATAGAGGCTTTCAACATCCCCGTAAGCCAGATTAACAACATCAAGGCAGGTGCATCGTGGACAACGGAGGACGGCACCTTCATACCGCACGAGCGACTGACCACGCCAGCCGCCCCGGCACGCTCCTACGCCTATTGCTCGGATACAAGATATACGCCCAAAGTGGCGGAAATGGTGAAGGGAGTAAACCTGCTATACCACGAGGCTACCTTTCCGCATGAGATGCTCCTTCAAGCCAAGAAAACCATGCACACCACGGCACACGAGGCTGCTTTGGTGGCAAAGGAGGCCAACGTCGGCAAACTCATCATCGGCCACTACTCGGCACGCATCAAGGACGAGGAAAGCATGCTAAAGGAAGCAAAAAACGTGTTTACAAACGTTATTTTAGCACAGGAAGGACTGAAAATAGACATAATTTGAGAAAAAACCTTGTGTATATAAAATAAAAAGCCTACTTTTGCGTTGGTGAATTCAAGAAAAGCTGAATGAAAAGAATCTGGATTATAGCACTCTCCATGCTTCTCCTCGGGGCGGTTCCCTCCATTGCACACATGCAGATGGAAGAACCCATTGAGGCGGAAATGGAGACCGTTACCCTTACCATTCAGGACAACAAGGCACACATCACCAACGCCGACGGCAAGACTCTGGAGATATACAACCTCACTGGAGTTCGTGTGGCACGCATACGCATAGAAGGAAACGACAGACAGATAGCGCTGAACCTGACACGCGGTTGCTACATAATGAAGGTTGGCAAAGTGGTGCGCAAGGTCACTATACTGTAATCAGGCAAACACATACATTTAGCCGCTCCCATCAGCATGGGCAGCGGTTCTTTGTTTTTAGGGGGGAGCGGAATACTTTTCTCAAACCGATTAAACCTTTCCATTCCTCGGATGTCATACAATTAAAATGCACAACGAACAGCAACTGATCCAACAACTACAAAACCCTGCCACACGCGAGCAGGCGTTCGAAACTCTGGTAAGAGAGTTTCAGGAGCAGTTGTATTGGCAGATACGCCGCATGGTGCTCGACCACGACGACACGGACGATATCCTGCAAAACGTGTTTCTGAAAGCATGGCAGGGCCTTGACAACTTCCGGGGAGATGCACGACTCTCCACATGGCTCTACCGCATAGCGAGCAACGAGACTATCAACTTCCTGCAACGGAAGAAGAACATCACCGTCAGTCTGTCGGGCACAGAGGATTCGGAACAGGACAACATCAGGATACAGCTGGAGAGCGACCCCTACTTTGACGGAGACGAGACGGAACTGCAACTCCAGCAAGCCGTGCAAAGTCTGCCACACAAGCAGCGCCAGGTCTTCAACATGAAGTACTTCCAGGAAATGAAATACGAGGAGATAAGCGCCGTCTTGGGCACAAGCATCGGAGCGCTGAAGGCCTCCTACCACCATGCAGTGCAGAAGATTACGGCATTCTTCGAGAATTTAGAATAAAAACAACACCATCACATACAAAAAATGAGCAACACCAACCATAACGACGAAAAAATCCTTCGTGAAATCGCATCGTCAACCAACGGCAAAAAACCATTCCGCGTTCCGCAAGGATATTTCCATGCCCTGCCTCAAAGGGTGATGGAGCGCATCAGGGAAGAGGAGCAGAACAAGGCGCACAAGCATGGACGCAGCAGACACCTATTCTTGCGCTTGACAGCAGCAGCCATGCTTACAGGCTTCTTCGCCATAGCCGGTCTCATGATATACGAGCAGAGCCATCCGCTCACATCCTCTCAAGCCCCCACAGCACTGGCTTCGGCACAGGAAATGGAGTTTACCGATGAACTCCTGGACTATGCCATGCTGGACAACAACGATATAGAATACTACCTCACCGAAGCAGAATAAAACAAAAGACACTAATATGAAAAAAGCAACACTCCTATTATTGTTCCTTATTACCTCCGCATTGTCATTTGCACAAAACAAGGGAGACGTCACTTTATCCGGCGGTGCCAGGGGCTTCAACAAGCAGGAATTCCGCCTGCGCATGCAGGACTACATCACCAAGGAGGCCAACCTCACACAGGAAGAGGCAAAAGCCTTCTTTCCCATCTACAACGAGTACAAGGATAAGCAGCGCCAGATACACATGAGCATCAATAAGCTGAAAAAGAATACTCCAAACAACAACGACGAGAAGGCATACGAAAAGTGCCTCATGGAAATGGCGGAACTTAATGCCCAAATGGCTGGCCTCGACTCCGTCTACTACAAGAAGATATGCAAGGCCATCTCTGCCCAAAAGTTCTTCAAGATACTGAACATCGAGGACCGCATGCACCGCAAGATGCTCCAGAACTACAACAAGCCTCGTCCCAGAGACAACAAGACACGCCCCTGACACAGGACTTTAGCAGAAAAAACACATACACGGGAAAGGACCATGCACTATATTGGTCTTTTCCCGTGCTTTTTTTCAGTATTTTTTACTACATTTGTTGCAAAGAAAACATTAAAATTCCATGAAAAAACGCCTATCATTCGTATTCGCACTTCTTCTCACTGCCCTTTGCCTGATGGCGCAAGTCAGACTGCACGTGGGCACCTACAACATCCGCTATGCCAACCAGAACGACGAGGCGAAAGGCAACGGCTGGAACAACCGATGCCCTAAACTCATCAACCTCATCAACTACGAGCAGTGGGACATCTTTGGCGCACAGGAGGTGCTGCACCAGCAGTTGCAGGACATGGCGGCAGGACTCAAAGACTATGCCCACATAGGCAAGGGGCGCCGAGACGGCAAGACCAAGGGCGAATATGCTCCCATTTTTTACAGTAAGAACCGCTTAACATGCTTGAAGCAAGGGCAGTTCTGGTTGTCCGAAACACCCGAGTCTGTGGGTTCAGTAGGCTGGGATGCATCTATGGAGAGGATATGTACCTGGGGATATTTTGAGGACAAAAGCACGAAGTGGCGCTTCTGGTTCTTCAATCTGCACATGGACCATCGCGGACCCGTATCAAGACTGGAGTCCTCCCGACTTGTACTAGCCAAGATAGAGGAGATGTGCGCTGACGAACCCTATATCCTCACCGGCGACTTCAATGCCAGCCAGAACGAGGAGCCATACGCCCTGCTCACCTCCTCTGGCAAGTTCAGGGATACATACACCGAGGCCAGGCATCGTATGGCAGAGAACGGCACTTGCAACAGTTTCCGCACAGACAACTTCACCACCAGCCGCATAGACCACATCTTCGTATCGCCTCACTTCAGCGTGCTCAGGCATGGCGTTCTCACCTACAACTACTGGCAACCCGCCCAGAATGAGCAGGGCAACTCCCACAAGGCACACGTCATCTCCGACCACTACCCCATTGCTGCCACCCTGGAACTGCCACGCCTGCGTACACCACAGGACTGGGCACAGTATGGCCAGTTTGCCAAGGAAAACGAGAAAGACAAGGATGTGAAGGTAGTATTCATGGGCAACTCCATCACATGGAACTGGCGACGTTTCTATCCCGAGTTCTTCCAGAACAACAAGGGCTATGTGTGCCGAGGCATCAGCGGACAGGTAACGGCACAGATGCTGGCACGCTTCCGTTCCGATGTCATCAACCTTAAGCCCAAGACCGTGGTAATCCTTGCCGGCACCAACGACATTGCCATGAACCAGGGCTATGTGTCTATAGATCACATCTACGAGAACATCGTCTCCATGGCGGAACTTGCCAAGTGCAACGGCATCGACGTGGTGCTCTGCTCCGTCCTTCCTGCCGACCGCTATAGCTGGTCGTGGGAGATAGATAGCGAAAGGGTTATCCGCTCCATCCGCGAGCTCAACGACAAACTCCGCACCTATGCCCGCAAGAACAAGTTGGGCTATGCCGACTACTACTCCGCCATGGCCGACGAGAACCTTGCCCTGAAGAAAGAATACCAGCAAGACCCCGTGCACCCCAACAGGGAGGGCTATCTGGTAATGGAG
>JAZRII010000082.1:0-3999 GCA_045645225.1 Bacteroidaceae bacterium
GAAGATATTGGGTCTGACCAGAGGTTACTTTGGCGCCCGCAAGAATGTTTGGACCGTTGCCAAGAACACTTGGGAGAAGGGTCTTACCTATGCTTTCCGCGACCGTCGCAACAAGAAGCGCACTTTCCGCGCTCTTTGGATCCAGCGTATCAACGCTGCAGCTCGTCTGGAGGGTCTCAGCTACAGCCAGCTGATGGGTCTGTTGCACAAGGCAGGTATCGAGATCAACCGTAAGGTTCTCGCTGACCTGGCTGTTAACAACCCCGAGGCTTTCAAGGCTATCGTAGCTAAGGCAAAGTAAAGGATTAGAAGAACAAATCCAAATCAAATGGCGCCCACCCTTGTGAAAGGGCGGGCGTTATTTTTTTAGAACACGAACAAGTTTTTCATTACTACGGGGTTAAATTCCTGATACCATGATAACTGCAAGCATAGTCACATACAACGACCACCTTCTGGACATAGAAGCCATCCTGCGCTCTATCGTCGCCTCGCCCATACGCAAGGTGTGGATAATAGACCATAGCGACGAGGTGTTTGCTCTTCGCGAGGAACTCCAGCAGTACATGCAACGCGACAAGGAAATCCGCGAGCACATACAACGAGGGTTCCAGATAGAGTATCTGCACGAAGACAATACGGGATATGGCCGTGGCAACAACCGTGCCATCCGCCTGGCAATGGAGGAAGGCAGCACCTACCATCTGGTGGTGAACCCCGACATATGGTTCTCCTCCGATGTGATTCCCACGATATGGAAGTACATGGAAGAGCATCACGACGTTGGGCAGATTATGCCCAAGGTGCTGTTCCTGGACGGCAACATACAGCCGTTGGCAAAACTCTTGCCCACGCCTATGGACATGTTCTGCCGCATGTTCCTGCCCGAGTGGATGTTTGCACGTCGCAACAAGCGCTACGAACTGGCACACTCCGAATACAAGCACATAATGAACGTACCCTGCCTGTCGGGATGCTTCATGTTCCTGCGCATAAGTGCCTTGAAGGACGTTGGCCTTTTCGACGAAAGATACTTCATGTATGCCGAGGATTTTGACCTCACCCGGCGCATACATCGCAAATACAAGACCCTGTTCTTCCCACAGGTTTCAATATACCACAAGTTCAGCCGCGGTTCGCACCGAAGCCTGCGTCTGTTCTTTGCCCACACCACAAGCATGGTACGCTATTTCTTCAAATACGGATGGTTCTACGATAACGAGCGCCGCCACTTCAATCACAAAATACTGGAAGAAATCAAGCAAATGCAAGGATGAACGAGGTATTTCTTTTTCTAAAGCGCTGGGGACTGGTGGTAAGTATGCTCACCGGTGCAAGCGCATACCTCCTTTTCGCCAACATCGACGCACTGGAGGGGGCACGGCCACTGGCAAACGATGTGGTGCAGGTGGCGCAACCCACCCTGCTCTTCCTCATGCTTCTGCTCACCTTCCTGAAAGTGAAGCCCTCCGACCTGCATCTGCGCCGTTGGCAGATGGGAGGACTGGCCTTGCAGGGAAGTTTCTGGGTATTGGGAGCACTGGCACTGGCATGCATACCCATGTCCTACACATGGCGCCTGGGCATGGAGGGATTTCTCCTGTGCATGATATGCCCCACGGCCACGGCGGCGGCGGTTATCACGGGCAAACTGGGAGGCAACCAGGGTTCGCTGACCATGTACATCATCCTGGCCAACCTGATGGCATCGCTGCTCATCCCCGCCATGATACCGCTGATTTACCAGAATAGCGACATTACCTTCTGGGCAACATTCGCCAAGATAGTGCTGAAGATTTTCCCTCTCTTGTTCCTGCCCTTTGTATGCGCCATACTGATGCGCCGGCTCACACCTGCCCTTGCAAGGGTGCTGACCAGCATACCCAATGCTGCCTTCTACCTGTGGATGATAGCCCTGTCCATGGCAATTGCCGTGAGCGTGAAGAACATGCACCATAGCCTTAATGCCGGTCACGGACTTCTGCCCCAGGTGGCCATTGCCGGCGGAAGCCTGTTGGCATGCCTCATACAGTTCACCTCGGGCAGATGGATGGGCAAGCACCTTGGCACATGCACCGAGGACGAAGTAATCAGCGCCACGCAAGGCCTTGGCCAGAAGAACACCATCTTCTCCATCTGGTGCGGATACTCGTTCATGGATCCCCTGAGCAGCATTGCCGGCGGCTTCTATAGCATCTGGCACAACGTGTATAATTCCTACCAGTTGGCAAAGAGACAACCGCGAAAATAAAAACACACGCATAGAAAAGTCCCCTTGGCATTTCTTTACGGAAAAAGCCAAGGGGATATTTTGTGCAAAAAAGTTATAACGATTGCGAAGTGTGCGTGTGTGCTTTTAGAGCGCCTGTACCTCCCTACTCTGCCACGCCGATTATGTCGCGGACGGAGGCGATGTTGTGGGCGTCGAGCCAGTCGTTGATGCCCTGGGCCACCTTGGCAGAGATGGCAGGGTCAAGGAAGTTGGCGGTACCTATCTCTATGGCGCTGGCACCTGCCATGATGAACTCTATGGCGTCCGTGGCACTGGAGATGCCTCCAAGACCTATCACGGGGATGTTCACGGCCTTTGCCACCTGATATACCATGCGCAGGGCAACGGGCTTCACACAAGGACCCGAGAGGCCGCCCGTACCGATGGAAAGCATACGCTTGCGCTTCTCTATGTCGATGGCGGTGCCCATAAGGGTGTTGATAAGGCTCACGGAGTCGGCTCCCTCGGCCTCCACGGCCTTGGCTATGCTGACGATGTCGGTCACGTTGGGCGAGAGTTTCACAATGAGCGTCTTGTTGTATGCCTTGCGCACGGCACGTACCACGCTGGAGGCTCCCTCGGTGGTCACACCGAAGGCCATGCCGCCGTCGTGCACGTTGGGGCAGGATATGTTCAACTCTATAGCGTGTATGTCCTCCAGGGCGTCTATGCACTCGGCACAACGGGCATAGTCCTCGGGCGAGGAACCAGACACGTTCACTATCATCTCGGTGTCTATCTTGCGAATCTTGGGATAGATGGTTTCGCAGAAGTACTGCACACCCTTGTTCTGCAGGCCCACACAATTGAGCATGCCGCTTGGTGTCTCGGCCATACGGGGATAGTCGTTGCCCTGGCGGGGCTGGAAGGTGGTTCCCTTCACTATGATGCCACCTATGGCGGTGAGGTCCACCACGTCCTCAAATTCTATGCCGTAGCCAAAGGTGCCACTGGCCGTCATCACGGGATTCTTCATCTGAAGAGCCCCTATGCTTGTATTCATATTTGCCATACCTCTATCAAATTATTCCCAAGTAAGTTCGTTAATGTCAAATACTGGACCTTCGGTGCATACGCACACATTGCCCTTTACGGTCTTCTCCACGCAGCAAAGGCAGGCTCCGAGGCCACATGCCATCATGTTCTCCAAGGAGACCTCGCAAGGCACGGAATTGGCACGGGCAAACCTTGCCACGGCCTTCATCATGGGCGAAGGGCCGCACACGGAGATGCGGTCGAAGTGCTGCTTGAACAGGATGGAGTGCTGGGTAACAAAACCCTTCTCGCCAGCACTGCCGTCCTCGGTGGTAACGTAGACATCGCCCACACGCTCAAAGTCCTCCAACTGAAGGAGCATGTCCTTGGTGCGGGCACCCAGCAGGAAGGTGGGACGCATGCCCATCAGGTTCATCTGCGCACCCAGGTAGAGCAACGGTGCAGTACCCACGCCACCGCCCACCAGCAGGTGCTTCTTATCGGCACTTACGGGCATGGAGAAGCCGTTGCCAAGGGGCAGGAGGGCATTCAGTGTGTCGCCTTCGCGCAGGCGGCCAAGGGCACGGCTGCCGGCACCAACGAGTTGTACAAGGAACCATATCTGGTTGAGTTTCGTATCCACGAAATTGATACTGATGGGGCGACGGAGGAAGGTTTCCTTGCTTCCGTCCACACGCAACTGTGCAAACTGACCGGGCATCATCGGGGGCAGAGGAGCATTGGGATCGGTG
>JAZRII010000083.1:0-16305 GCA_045645225.1 Bacteroidaceae bacterium
CGGCAGTGCCTTTGCCAGCGAGCAGATCTGGCGCGAGGTGTGCCTGCTGAAGGAGAAGAAGCCCGTGGTGGTGAGCATGGGCGGCATGGCAGCCAGCGGCGGATACTACATCAGTTGTGCCGCCAACCGCATCTTTGCCGAGCCTACCACACTGACTGGTTCTATCGGCATCTTCGGCATGATTCCCGATGCAAGCGAACTCTTGACCGAGAAGATAGGCCTGAAGTTTGACGTGGTGAAGACCAACGAGATGTCCGACATAGGCGGCATGGGTCGCCCCTTCAATGCTGCCGAGAGCGCACAGTTGCAGAAGATGATAAACCGTGGCTACGAAACCTTCACCAAGCGTGTGGCTGACGGCCGTGGCATGGCTCAGGACAGCGTGAAGATGATTGCCGAAGGCCGTGTGTGGACAGGCGAGCAGGGCTTGAAGATAGGTCTTGTTGACGAACTTGGCAATCTGGACGATGCCGTGGCTCATGCCGCAGAACTGGCCAAGGTGGAGAAGTACCGTGCCGTTGGCTATCCCGCTCCCGACAATCCATTTGAGCAGTTGCTGAACGAGAAGAAGTCGGGCTATCTGGATGCCGAACTGAAGGAACTCCTGGGCGAGGGCTATGGCATGTACTCACTCATGAAGGGCGTGAAGAATGCCGACCGCATCCAGGCACGCATGCCATTCGAGATGATTGTAAAGTAAACAGAACATACACCCAGTGTCCCTAATGTCTTGAAAACACTTTGACATTAGGGACATCTTGTTTCCAATATGAACAAATACCGCCTTTACCGCCTGCTCACAGAGCAGCAGGAACTGAAGGACAAGCGGCATCCCATGTTCGAGAAGAACCGCTTCATGAAGATTCTGATGTGGTTCATGGTTCTCTACTATGCCGCCATCCTGCTGCTTATGGGAGCGATGCTGCCCATGGGTTTCAGTGGCATGTATCCCGGTGTGGCAGCCTTTCATGTCATGGACGGACTTCTGCCCTGGCTGCTTTTAGTGGACTTCTGGATACGCTTCGTACTGCAGGAGACTCCCGCCCAGCAGGTGCGCCAGTACAGCCTTATGCCCGTGCGAAGGACGTTCCTGATGAACATGTACCTGCTTCGCACCGCATTCAGCGCCGGCAACCTCTTCTGGGGATTCATGCTTGTGCCCTTTGGCGCCATCTGCGTTCTGCCCTTGTTGGGGTGGGGCGGTTTCCTGGCATGGCTGCTTGGCTGGTGGCTGCTTTGTGTGGCCAATGGCTTGTGCTACCTGCTTTGCCGTGCCTTGTGCATGAAGAGTTTCCTGTGGCTGCTCCTTCCCCTGGCCGTGCACGGTGGCATTGTGGCGCTGATGCTAGTGCCCGACAAGAATCCTCTGGACATGCCCTGCACCATGCTGATGTACGAGTTTGCCAAGGGTAACCTTTTATATATTATAGGTGCGGCCGTTCTCATTGCTCTGTTCTACTGGGCCAACTATGCCCTGCAGATGCGCATGGTTTACAACGAGGTGGCAAAGAAGGAGGAAGTGGAACTGAAGAGCACCACACAGATGAACTACCTGAACCGTTGGGGCGCTCTGGGCGAGTACCTGAAGATGGAGGTGAAGCTGAGGATGCGCAACAGCCAGGTGCGCATGCAGTTCTTTGTGGGCATAGGCTTCATAGTTTTCTTCTCCGTGGTGCAGTACTTCAGCGATGTGTATAGCGGAGCCTTCATGTCGTCGTTCGTGTGCATGTACGACTACATCATCCTGGGCATGATGACCCTCATTACCATCATGTGCTACGAGGGCAACTATATAGACGGACTCATGTCGCGTAGGGAGAGCATCTATGCCCTTTTGCGTGCCAAGTATTACTTCAACACCGCCCTGCTCATATTCCCCTTCCTCATTGTTATGCCTTTGATCGTTACCGGCAGAAGTTCCCTGTGGATGAACCTCGGCTACATGTTCATGACGGCAGGTGTCATGTATCCCATGATATTCCAGATGGCGGTTTACAACAACAACACCCTGCCGCTGAACAACAAACTCACCGGCAAGCAGGGCAATACGATGCAGAACATCGTCAGTTTCGTTGCCCTGTTCCTGCCCATAGCCCTGGAGAAACTGCTGGTGCTCCTGCTGGGCGACGTGTGGGGATATGTTGCCTTGATAGTTATCGGTTGCATTGGCATCGGTACGCACCGTTTGTGGCTCCGCAACATCTACGAGAGATTCATGGCACGCCGCTATGCCAACATGGACGGCTTCCGTGCAAGCAGAAATTCCTGATAAAATCATGATACTACTATGAAGATACAGATAGAGAACCTGAAGAAATCCTTTGGCGAGAAGGTTGCCGTGGATATAGAACAATACGAGATTAAGGATGGCGAGATGCTTGGCCTTGTGGGCAACAACGGTGCCGGCAAGAGCACGCTCTTCCGCCTGATGCTGGATCTTGTCAAGGCCGACGGTGGTCGTGTGCTCATGCACCCCTCGGAGGAGGAGCAGAGCCAGGGCATTGCCCAGGGCAGTGTGGATGTGGCACATACGGAGGATTGGAAGGACTGGACAGGTGCCTTCGTGGACGAGTCCTTCCTGATTGACTATCTCACGCCCGACGAGTATTTCCAGTTCATCGGTCGCATCTCCGGCCGCAAGCAGGAGGAAGTGGACACCTTCCTTCAGGACTTTGAGCAGTTCATGGCTGGCGAGGTGGCAGGACAGAAGAAACTCATCCGCAACCTCTCTGCCGGCAACAAGCAGAAGGTGGGCATCGTGGGTGCCATGCTCCTGCAGCCCAAGGTGCTTATCCTTGATGAACCATTCAACTTCCTCGACCCCTCCAGCCAGAGTGCCATAAAGCGACTCTTGCAGGAGTACAACAGGAAGACGGGTGCCACCATCCTCGTTTCCAGTCACAACCTCCAGCACACCGTGGACATCTGTCCCCGCATAGCCCTCCTGGAGCATGGCGTGATAATACGCGACATAGAGAACACCGACGGCCAGGCTGCCAAGGAACTGGAAAGTTACTTCGAGGTGTAACGGCTACGAACCATCGTTCACACCATTAAAACCACATCACAGATGTCTGTCCCCGATACATCCGCCCATAACAGATACGAGGTTCTTCTTTCCGAAGCCGGAATACGCATAACGGCCGTGCGCCTGCTGGTGCTCAAGACCATCAACGAACGCATGCACGGAGGTGCCTTCTCGCTTCAGGATGTGATGCAGGTGATGGTTACGGCCGACAACTCCTCGGTTTTTCGTACCCTCACGCTCTTTGCCGAGCGCCGCATACTGCGTACCGTAAACGATGGTTCGGGCATGCAGAAGTATTGTCTTGCCGCACATGCCGACCATGTCCATGATCACGACACGGGTCATGTGCATTTCACCTGTACAGTATGCCAGCGCACCGTCTGCCTCACGGACATCCCCATCCCCCACGTATCCCTGCCCGACGGCTACGAAGCCACCGACACGGAATTCATCGTCAAGGGCATCTGCCCCCGATGCAGAAGGTAGGGTAGTGGCAGCCCCAGAACCTTTGCATGTGACAATATATTCTCTTAGATTTATGAACGAAGTCGTACAACTAATTACAAGCATGTCACCCTACCTGCTATTGGGTTTCCTCATAGCCGGTATCATGCACACCTTTATACCAGGGAAGTACTTTCACAAGTACCTCTCCAAGAAATCCTTCCGTAGCGTTGTCAATGCAGCACTCATAGGCATACCCTTGCCCTTGTGCTCCTGCGGAGTGATACCAACGGCCATGTCCATGCGCAAGGATGGCGCCTCCAAGGGGGCGGTGACCTCGTTCCTTATTGCCACACCACAGACGGGAGTTGACTCCATTATGGCAACTTTTTCCCTGATGGGACTTCCCTTTGCCGTCATACGCCCCATTGCCGCATTGTTAACCGCCGTGGCAGGTGGTTTCCTGGTAAACAAGGGAGACAAATGTTGTCATGGTCAAGGCAATGTGGAGACTTCCTCATGTTGTTGCCACTCGCATTCTCATGCAGAGGAGCATTCTTGCCAATGCCATTCTCATTCTCACGCGGAGGAACATTCTTGCCAATGCCATTCGCATTCTCACGCCGAGGAACCCACATGCCATTGCCACAAGAGTTTCCTTTCCAAGGTGAAGGATGCCCTGACGTATGCCTATGTTGACATGGTTGAGGATATAGGCAAGTGGCTGGTGGTTGGCCTGGTAATTGCCGGTATCATCACCACGGTGATTCCCACGGAATACTTTGCCTTCTTCAAGGACAACACCCTTGCCAGCATGCTTCTCGTTCTCTTGATTTCCATGCCCATGTATCTCTGTGCAACGGGCAGCATACCCATTGCCGTGGCACTGATGATGAAGGGCCTCACCCCCGGTGCCGCCTTAGTGTTGCTTGTGGCAGGTCCGGCATGCAACTTTGCCTCCATACTGATTTTGCGTAAGTTCCTGGGCACTCGCACCTTGTTGATATATTTGGGTTCTATTGTCCTTGGTTCGGTTTTCTTCGGTTGTCTTGTGGATTGGCTTCAGTATGCCGGTCATGTGGATTTCCTCCGCCAGCTGCATGTCAGCCATGCATGTTGCGACCACGGCCCCTCGTTCTTCAACTGGGCATGCACCATCCTTCTGGCACTGATGCTCATCTACGCCCTGCTCCTGCCAAAGTTGGGATTGAGAAAGAAGAAACATAGTTGTTGCCACTGATTATCATAGAGACACATATTTAGGCATGACACAGCATAATGCAATAAAGTTGTTCGAGGAAAAACGGGTACGTACAGTATGGGACGACCAGCAAGAGAAGTGGTATTTTTCCGTTGTCGATGTGGTATCCGTGTTGACTGATAGCGCCAATCCCACCGATTATCTCAAGAAGATGAGGAAGCGCGACCCGCAACTGGCTGAAGGGTGGGGACAAATTGTCACCCCCCTTTCGATACAAACACCTGGCGGAAAGCAAAGGGTGAACTTTGCCGACACCGAAGCGATATTCCGCATCATCCAATCCATTCCCTCACCAAAGGCAGAGCCTTTCAAATTGTGGATGGCCAGGGTGGCTGCTGAGCGCCTTGACCAGATGCAGGATCCGGAACTCTCCATCAACCAGGCACTGATGGATTACAAACGATTGGGGTATTCCGAAAATTGGATAAACCAGCGATTGAAGTCCATCGAGATACGCAAGGAACTTACCGACGAGTGGAAGCGCCATGGCTTGCAGGAGGGAGTTCAGTTTGCCACGCTCACCGACATCATGTATCAGACCTGGAGCGACATGACGGCTCGCGAATATAAACGTTTCAAGGGTTTGAAGAAGGAGAACCTGCGCGACAACATGACCAATAAAGAACTGCTGCTTAATATGCTTGCTGAACTCTCCACAAAGGAAATCTCTGAAAGTCGCAATCCGGAAACATTTGCCCAGCATGCAGAGATAGCCCAGCAGGGAGGCGGAATTGCTCGCAATGCTCGCCTGGAACTGGAAGAGAAAACCGGCAAGTCCGTAATTTCTCCATTGAATGCAAAGGCAGGCCTGCTGATGAATAAGAAGGAAGAAGGAGAGTAGTGTTTTGTGTCTGAAATAACTGGTCAACTTAATGAACAAATTATATACAACAATAATATTAGGCTTGTTGGCGGCATTGCTTTTTGCCTTTGGACAAGGGCAGGAGAATGAAGTGCCACCCTTGCAAGAAGAGGAGACTTCTCTATCTGTCGATACAGAAAATGTCCGATACGAAATCCCCGTTTCCACCAAGGAACGTGCGGAAATACTCTTGGAGCAATACAGTTACACCGTGTCCTACAATCCCGAGCTGTGCATACCCAACTGGGTGGCATGGGAACTGAACGCGGAGAAACTGGTGGAGAGGGAGAGCCGCAACAGCAAGTTCGTGCCCAATCCGAAACTCTCCGAGGACATGGCGGTTACTACAAAGGAATATACCGGAAGCGGATGGGATAGGGGACACATGTGCCCTGCTGGGGACAACAAGTACCATTGGCGTGCCATGAACGAGAGTTTCTACATGACCAACATCTGTCCGCAGAACCACAACCTGAACCGTGGCGACTGGAAGGAACTGGAGGAGGCTTGCCGCCGCTGGGCAGAGGTGGAACCCGTCTACATAGTGTGCGGCCCCATCAACTACCGCACGCCCAAGTATGGCTATATAGGCAGGACGTTCAGGATACGTATCCCCGATGCCTTCTTCAAGGTGGTGCTTACCGGTGTGCAGAGCGGCCGGCCCCGTGCCATAGGCTTCATCTACAAGAACGAGGCAGGCAACAACAAGCGCGACAAATACGTAAACTCCATAGACGAAGTGGAACGCATCACCTCCATGGACTTCTTCCCGGCCTTGCCCGACGATGTGGAAGGACGTGTGGAGTCGGAATACAAATTGAGCGATTGGCCATAACGACCAGTCGCTCATTATTTTTTTGTGTGCAGCCTAAACGCAGATGGGCGGATTGCTATTTCAGCATCTTGTTGAGAATCTTCTGCAACTCCTTGCCCAGGTTCTTTGCCTTGTAGTAAATCCAGTAGTTGTCGCCTCGTGTGGTGTCTACGGCAAAGCATGCCACCTCGGTGCTATGGTCAATGACATTCTCCAGGTCGGTGCGCTTGAACAGGAAACGCGGATAGCAGAAATAGTCACGGTCGTCGGTGGTGAACTGGGAGTTGTTGTTTGCCGAGTTGTTGCTGCTTGTCCTTACGTAGGGGTCATAACTCTGTGGCAAACCCTCCTCGGGCATGGCAGGCTCTATGCAAAGCCCCGTGGCTATGATGTGCCCGTTGTAGTCCTGTACCACCATCTTGCGTCCTTGCGGATATTCCTCCACGCCGTTTACGGTGCGCACGGGCACAATGATGCAGAAGGTACTGTCGGTAAGGTGCTCCACCCAAGTCAGTTGGGGTATTGCGCGTCCCTGCAGATGACCCACAAGGAGTTTGGTTGTCTCGTGCCGGGAACGCACCTTGCCGGGGTCCATGTCCTTCTCTTTGTCGAGCGAGATTTCCCACATGGTGCGTGTGCCTATCTTGTGCGTGTACTTGCGCATGCCGTGGTGTGTCACCCTGATGGACGTCTTGCCTCCCGTGACGTTCAGGGTGAAGTATCCGGAGGCGTCTGCCAGAGTCTGGTTGATGATGCGGTGGTTGGCGTCTATTTCAACTACGTTGGCATTGGGCAGAGGACTGCCCTCGTGGGTAACACGTCCCTGTATCTTCAGTCCTTGTGCGTATGCCATTATGCCGCTGAGGGCAAGGATGGCTGATAGTATGAACCTTGTTTTCATATTGTGTAAAATGCAACTTAATCCTTTGCAAATTAACTACAATACGCTTAATTAAGGGTCTCTGATGCATATAAATTATGTTAAATGGGAACAAAACAAGGCAAATTCTTGTGTATTTCACCTTAAATGGTTACCTTTGAAAATCAAAATACTGTATTAGAGATGAAAAGACTGCTATTGCTTCCATTGCTGCTCTTTGCCATTTCGGTTTCGGCAAGGAGAGAGAAGATACCCACATATCTGTCATTCGTGTATTGGATACAGGGAACAGATACCATATATGGGGAGAACAACACGCTCCTGCACGAATCCGTGTCACCCGACGGCACTGTTACCATTCGTGTGCGCCATGAAGACTGGAACAATACCGTGACCAGCAAGAGCATTGCCCGCATGGCTCCCTGGCATGCAGTTGTGTCGCAAAGGCAGGGTATCAGAGCCATCATTCACCAGGGCCGTGCAAATACAGATGCCATGATGCCCATGAAGCAGGTTCCGGGCACTATGCCGAATGCCTTGAACATAAAGAACCTGGCCCGTTACACCGACCAGTTTGACATGCCCTTTGCCACGGAATATATGATAGAGAACAACGGCGATCAGGATATCGTGATCAACGACCTCAACCGTGGTCTTGTGTGGTATGTGCCGCCTCGCAGTTATCTCCTGCTCAATATGGGAAAACTGCCCCAGGCATGCCTTTTGCGCATCTCCAATACCGACCCCATGCATCCTGCTCTCAAGTACGTGACCATAGGCAGTGCATGTGTTTCCGTCAAGTACACCATTGCCCACGAGGACGAGGACTGCTGGATTTATGTGCTGAACGAGGAGAAGTTTTCTGACGATCCCGACAAACTGGACTTCAGAAGGCTCCAGGGCGAGTCCAATCCATATCTGAGCATACGCTACATCAAGCGCGACAAGGACACTTTCAACGAGGTTCCCATGCTGGAGGCAGAGGTGTTTGCCATAATCAAGAATGCCCGTGCGGAAAAGTCCAAGAAATAGGATATTTATAGAAACTACCTAAATCATAACACAGATTATATATTATGAAGAAGTTATTGTTAGCAGCATTTTCAATGTTCCTGATTTCTGTTGCCGGCATGGCGCAGGAGGCGGGAAAGGCAGACTTCAAGGATGCACGCCTGGCCACCCTGAAGGGCGATAGCATAAGCCTCTCCAACTATGTGGGCAAGCACAAGTATGTGCTCGTCGACTTCTGGGCCAGCTGGTGCGGTCCCTGCATGCGCGAGATGCCCAATGTGAAGGCCGCCTACGAGAAGTACAAGAGCCGCGGTCTTGAAATAGTAGGCATCAGCCTTGACCGCGACAAGGCCGCATGGGAGGCTGCCGTCAAGCGTGTGGGCATCACCTGGCCCCAGGCAACCGACTACAACAGCCAGGGCAGTAAGGTGGCTACACTCTACGGTGTCCAGTACATACCCTATATCGTTGTCTTCGACAAGAACGGCAAGATGGTGGCCAAGAATCTGCATGGCGAAGCATTGTTGCAGAAACTGGAGGAACTGATGCCTGCAAAGTAGGGAGGTATGAGGCTACAGACAGCCAGTGCCGTCATCATGGTCTGATTGTTTTCTGACGCCTCACTTGACAATACAAATGGTTTATTTTGGGGAATCATGCACTTGTGGAAATTGCATGGTTCCCCTTTTCTTATATGCTCTGCAAAGGTTTGTGGCAACAAGGATATGCAGGTAGGGCTTATGCCTGATTGCAAGCAGCACTGACTTGTGGCCTGTAAGGATAAATTACCATGCTTTGCTGAGTTTTGCAAATACTTTCCTGTATTTGCTCCCTTGTCTTGCGAAAAGCGTAATCTGGTCATAGTGGAGGGCTGTGTTTAGTCCTCACTTGGACAAGGCGGTGAGAATACCGAGGACGGGGACGTGAGAATACCGAGGACAAGCCTGTGACAATACCGAGGGCGAAGCGGTGTGGAAATGGGCGGTTTTTATGACGTTCATTGCGCTCTTCTGGTATTTGCGCAGAATTTTCCTTTTAGTCTTTCAGGGAGACTGTGTGTTGCTTCTTAATGTCGTGAATTTTCTATATAAAAATATAGGAACTGGCCAACTGGTGGCAATTTTGTGCCTCTCGTTTGCATACCTCAGTATTTATCTAAAATTCTCTAAAATGCCACCTTGTCTTCAAATAGCATCGCCAGTGTTTGTAAATGCAAATAAAAATGTGTAAATTTGTCGCCCGAAAGAATAATAAAGCACTATATATGAGCAGAAAATTTGCTGAACGCACAAAACTGAACCTGAGCGAAGTGAATCGCGAGGTTCTTGGACAATGGGACGCCGAGGATGTGTTCCACAAGAGTATGACCGAGAGAGAGGGATGCCCCTCGTTTATCTTCTTTGAGGGTCCTCCATCAGCCAACGGACATCCTGGTATCCACCATGTACTGGCACGCTCGCTGAAGGACACCTTCTGCCGTTTCAAGACCATGAAGGGCTTCCAGGTGAAGCGCAAGGCCGGTTGGGATACTCACGGCCTGCCCGTGGAACTCAGCGTGGAGAAGGAACTGGGCATCACCAAGGAAGACATCGGCACCAAGATTTCCATTGAGGACTACAACCGCCGTTGCCGCGAGAACGTGATGATGTACACCTCCGAGTGGACCGACCTTTCCCACAAGATGGGCTACTGGGTGGACATGGAGAACCCCTACATCACCTATGATAACAAGTATATCGAGAGCCTGTGGTGGCTGCTCAAGCAGCTCTACAACAAGGACCTGCTCTACAAGGGCTATACCATCCAGCCCTATTCTCCCGCCGCAGGTACAGGCCACAGCAGCCACGAGTTGAACCACCCCGGTTGCTATCGCGATGTGAAGGACACCACCGCCGTGGCACAGTTTACAGTTCTCTCCGTGGACGGATGCGAAGCCGCTTCCGCTCTGCCCAAGGAGAACCTTTACATCCTTGCATGGACAACAACCCCTTGGACCCTGCCCTCAAACACAGCGCTTTGCGTAGGTCCCAAGATTGACTACGTTGCCGTGAAGGGCCAGAACCCCTACACCCAGCAGGAGGCCGTGTACATCGTTGCCGAGAACCTCGTATCTGCACACTTCAAGGCGGAAGAGGGCAAGGAACTGGAAATCCTCTGGAAAGGCAAGGGTTCGGAACTGGTTGGCATCAAGTACCAGCAGCTGATGCCCTGGGTGAAGCCCTGCGCCATTGAGGGCGGCAAGCCCGTGGTGAAGGAGGACGAGGCATTCCGTGTAATCCCCGGCGACTATGTGACCACCGAGGACGGTACCGGTATCGTGCATATCGCACCCACCTTTGGTGCCGACGATGCCAAGGTGGCAAAGGATGCTGGCATCCCCAGCCTCTTCATCATCGATAAGGCAGGCGACACGCGTCCCATGGTGGACTTCACCGGCAAGTACTTCATGCCCGAGGACATGAATCCCGAGTTCTACGACCTCTGCGTAAACAAGGATGCCTATGCCAAGCACCAGGGCCAGTATGTGAAGAATGCCTACGACCCCAAGTATAACGTGAACGGCTACGACGAGAAGGCTGCCGCCAAGGATATGGACCTCAACGTACTGCTCTGCATAGAGATGAAGGAAGAGGGCAAGGCATTCAAGATAGAGAAGCACGTGCACAACTATCCCCACTGCTGGCGTACGGACAAGCCCGTCCTGTACTATCCCCTGGATTCATGGTTCATCCGTTCTACCGCCGCCAAGGAGCGCATGATGGAACTGAACAAGACCATCCTGTGGAAGCCCGAAAGCACCGGTACAGGCCGCTTCGGCAAGTGGCTGGAGAACCTGAACGACTGGAACCTGTCGCGTTCACGCTATTGGGGCACACCTCTGCCCATCTGGCGCAACCGCGACACTCGCGAGGAGATCTGCATCGGTTCCGTGGAGGAACTCTACAACGAGATAGAGAAGGCCGTGGCCGCAGGTGTGATGGAAAGCAACCCCCTGAAGGACAAGGGCTTTGTGCCTGGCGACATGTCTCAGGAGAACTACGACAGGATAGACCTGCACCGTCCCTATGTTGACCACATCAAACTGGTTGGCGAGAGTGGGGCAGTTCTTACCCGTGAGCTGGACCTCATCGACGTTTGGTTCGACTCCGGTGCCATGCCTTATGCCCAGATTCACTATCCCTTCGAGAACAAGGAGGAACTGGACAACGGCATCTGCTTCCCCGCCGACTTCATTGCCGAGGGCGTTGACCAGACACGCGGCTGGTTCTTCACCTTGCATGCTATCTCAACAATGGTGTTCGACTCCGTTTCCTACAAGGCAGTTATCTCCAACGGTCTTGTTCTCGACAAGAACGGCCTGAAGATGTCCAAGCGTCTGGGCAATGCCATCGACCCCTTCGGAGCTATCGACCAGTATGGTTCGGATGCCGTGCGCTGGTACATGATAACCAACTCACAGCCCTGGGATAACCTTAAGTTCGACGTGGATGGCGTGAAGGAAGTATCGGGCAGTTTCTTCGGCAAACTGTATCAGAGCTACTCATTCCTGACCATGTATGCCAACGTGGACGGATGGCATTTTGCCGAGGACGAGGTACCCGTGGCGGAGCGTCCCGAGATGGACCGCTGGATCTTGAGTTCGCTGAACTCCCTCATTCGCGATGTGGAGCAGTGCTACGAGGACTACGAACCCACACGTGCCGGACGTCTCATCCAGACCTTCGTGGTGGACAATGTCAGCAACTGGTTCGTGCGCCTGTCCAAGAAGCGTTTCTGGGGTGGCGAGATGACTCAGGACAAGTTGTCTGCCTATCAGACCCTGTTCACCTGTCTGGAAACCGTTGCCCGCCTCATGGCACCCATAGCGCCATACTATGCCGACCGTCTGTACCGCGACCTGCACGAGGGATGCGGCGAGGCAGAGGTACGTAGCGTGCACCTGGCCAAGTTCCCCGTTGCCGACACTTCTGTCATCGACGTGGAGCAGGAGGAGAGAATGGCACTTGCCCAGCAGGTTACCAGCATGATCCACTCCCTCCGCAAGAAGGAGGCCATCAGCGTGAAGCAGCCCCTTCAGCGCATTGCCATCCCTGCACTCAACGCCGAGCAGCAGGAGCGCATAGAGGCAATGAAGCAGCTCATCCTGGACGAGGTCAACGTAAAGGAGATAGAGTTCGTGGAAGGCGCCGGCATGCTGGTGAAGAAGGTTAAGTGCAACTTCCGCACCATGGGCAAGAAGTTTGGCAAGCAGATGAAGGCCGTGGCTTCTGCCGTAGCGGAAATGGGACAGGAGCAGATTGCCATGCTGGAGCAGGGCAGTGTTACCCTCGTGGTTGAAGGTGCCGAGGCTCTGATAGAACTGGAGGACGTGGAAATCTATAGCGAGGACATCCCTGGCTGGAGCGTTGCAAATGCAGGTACACTCACCGTTGCCCTCGACCTCACCATTACCGAGGAACTCCGCCTGGAAGGTATGGCGCGCGAAATCATCCGCTCTATCCAGCAGTTGCGCAAGGATAGCGGCTTTGAGATTACCGACCGCATCATCGTCACCCTGCCCGACAACGAGGACACACGTGCCTGCCTCAATGCCAACTACGACTACGTGGCAAGCCAGGTTCTCGCCACAGAGGTTCGCTTTGCAGGCGAGGCAATAGCAGTGGAAAAGGTTTAATACCCCCTAAAGCATGAGCAGAAGGAAAAATCAGATCATAACGGCCGCCGGCATATCGCTGGCGGCTATTATCATAGACCAGGCAATCAAGATATGGGTGAAGACCAGCATGTACATGCACGAGGTCATTGAGATTGCTCCATGGTTCAAGATCCTATTCACCGAGAATAGGGGCATGGCTTTCGGCATGGAACTGGTGGACAAGCTCTTCCTTACCTCGTTCCGTATCGTTGCCGTCATATTCCTTATATATATTATTGGCAGGCAGATAAGGCAGGGAGTGAACTATCTCTTCCTTATATGCCTGTCGCTCATCCTTGCCGGTGCCACGGGCAATATCATCGACTGCCTGTTCTATGGCATGGTCTTCAACAATCCTCCTGCACCCATCGTGGCAGAGTTTGTGCCTTGGGGTTCCGGCTACGATTCGATGTTCTACGGCAGGGTAGTGGACATGTTCTACTTCCCTCTGGTGGAATGGAACTGGCCCGGGTGGATGCCCTTCTGCGGAGGTGAGCATTTTATTTTCTTCTCGCCCATATTCAACTTTGCCGATGCCTGCATATCATGCGGCGTCATTGCCGTGCTGCTCTTTTGCCGCAAGGAGCTGCAGGAACTGATGAAATAATGTAATAACGACTTTTGAATAGATGAAGTACCTCTATCTTCTGCTTGTCTTCCTTGTCCTGTTTGCATGCACTCCAGGCAAACCTTATGGTGTCCTGTCCGAGGGTGACATGGAGGATGTCCTTGTCGACTACCACCTTGCCTTGGCTATGGCAGAACTGCAGACGGGAGACTTGACGGAGAACAGGTACATCCTTGTTCAGGCAGCATTGAAGAAACATGGTGTCACGGAGGCGGAACTGGACACGTCTCTTCTCTACTGGTGCAGGAATTCGGAGAAGTTCGTAAAGATATGCACCCGTGTCAGCGAGCGCCTCAGCTTCATGGCAGAGTCGCAGGGTGTGGAGCGCCAGGAAAAGAACCCCTACAGTTATCTCGCCACCGAGGGCGATACTGCCAATGTGTGGAACCTCAGGAAAGGCGTGGTGCTTATCCCCAATGTGGTGGACAACATCTACTCTTTCTCCATAGAGGCTGATACGACATACCATGCTGGCGACTATTTCCTCTGGGCGTTCAAGACCCAGTTCCTGAGCAGCGACAACTACAACGAGGCATATGCCCTTTTGTCCGTTCATTACGAAAACGACAGTATAGTTGGTACCAGCCAGCGTCTGGGCAGCAGCAGGCAGATGGAAATAAGGCTGAGGTGCCCGAGCAAGTTCCGCGATGTAGGCATACGAAGCGTGAACGGAACGCTATACATACCCATAAGGGATAAGGGTTTCGGTATTCTGGCACTAAAGGATTTTGTGCTTGTGCGCTATCATGACCTTACCAAGCCTAAGAGCGTGGCCAGCACATCAGCGGTTGCACCAAAGGATACTGTTGCCGGCGGCAATCTTGACCAGGATACGGTCCGTACCCGCAGAAACCCCTATGATATCCGAAACGAGCAGAACGACGAGCGTACCATAAATATCGTACGCGACAAACCGCTCAAACCCAACCGCCGCCGCAGATGAAGAAGTGTGGCTACCATAGACTTGTCTTGCCTACGGGCGAGGTTATCGAGGGTCCGCTTGTTATAACACTGGATTCCTCGTCGCACATCCATGAGTGGCATTTGCTGGATGGCGAAGAGGCTATGGTGGAATGGATAGGGGGGGCGTTTGATTGCCGTATGGAGTGAGTGTCTTCTACTCCAGATTGCCGGCATAGTACAGGTAGTCTTCCACTCTTGCCTCTTTGGGAAAAATGTCGCGGAAGAATATCTGTGTGTCCTTGGGGTTCAGGGCTATGGCCATCTGCAGGTAGTGCAGAAACTCGGCCTTGTGTCCCGTCTGATAGTAGCAATAGGCCTGTGCCGGGCATATTGCCTTTATTGCTTCGGCACGCGTGTCCTCGTATTCGGGGCGTTGTGCCATCTCCTCTATTTCGCGAAGTATGTCGGAGGCGGTCAGGAAGTCCTGGCAATCCATGAATACCTGTGCTATGGTGCGCATGGTGTGCAGGTGGTCCTCGGCGTTGGCAAGGGCCTTGGTAAAGCATTCCAGTGCTTTGTCGCGGTGCTGGAAGAGCAGGTAGACGTGGCCGGAGAGCAGGTTGTAGTCAACCTTGGTGTAGGGATCCTGAAAGTCCTTGGAGCGTTCCAGTGCGTCCAACGCCTCCTGCATGTGGCCTATGCGTGCCTCGGTGTAGGAGCGTTGCAGGCAGATGTTCAGGTGCTCGGGACTTAGGCCCTGGCTCAGTTCCTCGGCTTTGGTGAGCATGTCGTTTGCCTCGTGGAAGCGCTCCAGGAAGCAGAGGTTGAAGGCTGCATGGTAGAGTGCCAATTCGTCGTCGGGGCAGCGTTCTATGTATTGTGCGAAGATTTCGCTTGCCTCCTGGTACCTGTCCTGGCGCGATGTGGCATAGCCCTTCTGCAGAAGGGCGTGCAGGTTGTCGGGCTGTATGGCCAGGGTGTACTCGGCACTGTCCAGGGCCTCGGCAAACTGGTCGCACTGTATCTGTGCATCGGCCAGGTTCAGCCATGCCTGCACGTCGAAGGGGTCGTTGTCCAGCACACGGTTGAGCCACAGGATGGAGTCCTGCCACTGCTGAGTCTCAAACAGTATGTCTGCCATCATGGTAACGGGGTCCTGGGCATCGGGATGCAGTTCCAGGGCAAGCCTGGTGGCCTCTGTGGCCTCCCGGTGCTTGCCCTGAGACATGTAGTAGTCGGCTACGTCCACGAGTTCGTCGCTATCCATGTAGGGCGTGTGCCCCGAGGATGCTGCCTGCTCGTAGCGGCCCAGTATGTCCATGAATTCTTCCGACTGGAAGTAGTCGTCCTCTTCCTGCTGCATGATGGGTGTGGGGTTTACTTTGTGTCCCTCAGTCCCACGGTCTTGTTGAAGACGGGGTGCTCGGGTGTGGAGTCGGTATCCACGTTGTAGTAGCCTATACGCTGGAACTGCAGGTATGAGAGGTGGGGCAGGGTAGCGGCCCATTCCTCGATGAAGGCGTTCTTGTTCACGCGCAGCGAGTCGGGGTTCAGGAAGGGGCGCATGGCGTCTATGCCTCGCACGCCGTTCTCCTTCTCGTACTGCTTGATGGCATCGCGAGGGTTCTCGCATGTCCACAGGCAGTTGTAGTCGCGCACCTCGCAGGGTATGCTGTGTGCCTGGCTCACCCAGTGCAGGGTCTTGCCCTTTATCTTGCGGTCGGCACCGGGCATGCCGCTACGGCTGTCGGGGTCGTAGGTGGCATGTATGCATGTTA
>JAZRII010000084.1:0-11476 GCA_045645225.1 Bacteroidaceae bacterium
AGGTCCCGAAGGGGGAGGGGTGGATATGACGGAAAGGTGAAAACTATCCACCCCCTCCGCGCTTCGCGCTTTACCCAGCGTCGCACTGGGTAGTGCGACCCTCAGAGGGTACAGAATGACATCAAGTCATTCTTCTAAAGACCCTCTTCGCCCACCTGTCTCAGGGGGACAGTCTGTTACTACTGTTAAAACTATCAACCGCTTCCCTCCCCTAAGAGTTGGCTAGTCTTAAACCTCGTCCAGGAATGGCTTGACAATTTCCTCGGTCCTTTCCCAAAGTTCCTGCATCTTGGGATGCTCGGTGTACTTCTTGCCAAGGTTGACGATACGGCGCGTGCGGTTGAAAGTGCCCGTCTGCCCCTCCACATCCTCAGACAGGAGCAGGTTGATGGCCGTGTCGGCACCCTGCAGGGGAGTGCGTATGATGGGGCGGAAGATGAGGTCGGTGATGGGGTCGAAGAACATCTGCATGCGTATGATGCCTGTGTCCACGATGCCAGGGTCTACGGCATTCACCGTGATGCCCAGTTTCTTTATGCGCTTGGCCAGTTCGATGGTGAACAGCGTGATGGCCAGTTTGCTGTTGCTATAAGGCCAGATGCGCAGGAAGAGACCCTTGCACCCCTTCTCGAACATGTCGGGAAAGTTGAGACGTCCCATGGGATGCACGCACGAAGCCATGTTGACGATACGCGCCCCCTCGGGCATCAGAGGCAGGAGCAGGCGTGTGAGCAGGTAAGGGCCCACATAGTTCACGCTGATGGTGCGCTCCAGGCCGTCCACGGTGAAGTGCTGGCCCGTCTCCAGTGTGCCGGCATTGTTCATCAGTCGGTCAACGCGCCCAAAGCGCTCCTTGATGGTAAGGGCAAAGTCGCGCACCGTCTGCAGGTTGGCCAGGTCGATGCCGATAACCTCAATGTTGGGGTTGCCTGTTTCGCGTTTCAGTTTCTCGCACTTCTCCTGCGCCTTGGCAGGGCAATAGCATGCCATGACGGTATGGTAACCGGCCTTGGCCACGGCACGGGTTTCCTCCATGCCCATATCTCCGTCGGCACCGGTAATGATGGCTATTTTCATAGGTTTTCTGTTCTGTTCTGTTCTCTCTCTATTCTCTCTATCTCCTTCTGCAAGGATATGGGCAAGGGTTCCTCCAGATGCTTGTGGCAAGCCATGTCGAGGGTGTACATGCGACCGATGCAATAGTTGCTATGTCCGCATCCGCAACGGTGGTGCTGGTCTTCCTTCAGACGGTTCACGAAGTCGGGCTCGTTGAGCAGGCTTCGTGCCATCTGCACCGCCTCGAAACCATGCGAGAGAACCTCGTTGATCTTGTCGCCAGCCACCAGACCGCCAACATAGATGAACTTCATCTCGGGCAATGCCTCGCGGAACTTCAAGGCATCCTCCAGGAAGTAGGCCTCCTCGTAGGGTACGGTGGGAACCATCATCTTGCCACATGCACGCACGCCCATCTTCAGCCACCACTTGTCCATGTAGTGAGTCATCGTCTTTATGGGCATCTCGCCACGCATCACATACATGGGCGTGGCACTTACCAGGCCGCCGCTCAGCACTATGGCATGCACGCCGAGGTCTTGCAGGCGCTTGGCTATCTGTATGCTCTCGTCTATGGTAGTGCCCGGATGCTTCAGGCCATCGCGCATGTTCATCTTCACGATAACCGCCATATCGTCCTTGGCAGCCTTCATCACCTCCTGGATGCACTGGGTCATGAAGCGCATACGGTTCTCCAGCGAACCGCCGTATTCGTCCTTGCGGTGGTTGAAGTAGGGGTTGAGGAACTGGTCAATGAGATAACCATGTCCGCAATGTATCTCCACGCTATCGAAACCAGCCTCGCGAGCCAGGTTTACGGCATTGCCAAACTTCTGTGCCAACTCTGGCAGTTCCTCGCGGCGAAGGCCACGCACCAGGGTGGGGGAGTAGAGATTGAAACCCGTGCATGCACCCACGGGGATGCATCCGCAGATGTCCTTGTGGCTCATGTTGCCGCAATGCCCCAACTGTATACCAGCGGCGGCCCCAGCCTCGTGTATGGCATCGGTAAGACGGCGAAGGCCGGGAACTATCTCGGGGCGCATGACCAGCTGACGGTCGAAACTCAGTCCGCTCTCCGTAACGGCGGCGTATGCTATTGTGGTCATACCCACACCACCACGCGCCACGCTGGTGTGATAGTCGAAGAGTTGCTGGCTGGGTTCGTGTCCAGGGCACATGCTCTCGAAGGCCGCACTACGGATGGTGCGGTTCCTGAGGGTGAGAGGACCTATCTGTGCTTGCTCGAAAATCTTGTTTTGCATAATTGGGGGTATTTTATAGGAAGCCATAGGAAGTCCTATGCATAGTTTTCCGTTTTCCGTTTTCACCTTTCAGTTTAATAAACGAATGGTATCACGCGCTTGCGGTTGCCCACTTGCTCGTTGCCAAATTCGGCACGGTATTTCTTGTTGATGGAGTGTGCGCGAGGCACAAGGTTGGCGGCGGTCCACCACACAAACAGCCAAGCGGCGGGGTTGTTCAGGATGATGGCAAAGCCTGTCCACTCGAGGAGCTCGCCAAAGTAGTTGGCACTGGTCACGTAGTCGAACATGCCACCCTTGGGCAGGTAGTGGTTGGTGTCGCCCGGCTTGCGCAGGTTGCGTATGGTGTGGTCGGCCTTCATGTGGGTGTACATGCCCAGGAAGAAGAGCACCAGGCCAAGCCAGAAGTTCCAGTTGCTGGCATACGAAGGTATGTCGGTATAGGACTCCTGGGGAAACGCCACCACGCTGGCGCATAGAAGACTGCTGTTGATGAAGTTGAATGTGGCACCCATGTCCACTATGGCCAGAGGCATCTTGCTCTTGCCCTTGAGCAGGGCGGGGAAGACGAAACTGCGGTAGACATAGTGCAAGGCATACAGGCTCAAGAAGAGGATGGCCAGATTGCTTGGAGACAGAGCCACCAGGGTGTAGGCTATGGGTATGAGGGCAGGGCACTCCATCAGCACCCAGCCCAACTTGTTGCTGACACTGTAGCCCCATTTCTTGCTACGGAACTTGCCATAACCGGCATCCACGAAGTAGAGTGCCACGAAAACGAACAGGCCCATGATGGCCATTGCACTCAAGATAGTTTGGTAGATAGAGAGATATGCGCTCATAGTTTTCTTTTGTTGGGATTATCCATGCAAAGGTAAAGTTTTTTACCCATAACCACGTTCTTTTGCAGGAAAAAACGATGTTTGCCTCACAAAAAGTAAAGATAAACGGAAGAACAGAACAGACGCGTATCCTCATTTGTAATGAAATTGCGTGCGAGTGCAAGTTCCTGCCTTGTGCATGAAGGATTTTAGACGTATATTTGCAATTGAAAAGAAATTGGGGCGCACCAGGTGCCTCGCATCAACAATAATATATATATATATATAATGTATAGCATTCGTACCATATTCCGTCTGTTTGGCGTCCTGTGCATGGGCATTATGCTCGTGTCGTGCACTCAGGACAATCTGCACATGCCAGATATGGAAACATCCGCTGGGACTTGGGAAACCTATGCTCAGGACTTCAGTGGCGAGTTCCACACCACCGTGCCTTTGGTGCAGGAGAATCTGCAGGGACCGGTAGTTGTGCCAACCAAGGTTCGCATAGAGAATTTCCACATTGAGCATTCGGGACATATTCGTGTGCTTACTAAAGGATTTGCCGTGGACGACCCCTTTGTGGTGGGTATTCTTGGCATGCCCATTGAGATAGGCGATATGGTAATAGAGCAGGTAGAGTATGCAGCCTTCCCCTCTGGTGGAGGTTATATGATGAAGAAGGACTTCGACATCCAGGCAGGAAATTACCGCACCCGTGGTTCGCTCGAAGGCACAATCGGCAAGGAAGGAACCCTCTCCTTCGTGATGAAATACTATCCAGGCACAATGCCATTCGAGATTGTGACAGAGTTCCGTCAGTAGGGCAGAAAAAAAGACATCGTATTGTCTCACCTCATTCGTCGTATTGTCTGACCTCATTCATCGTATCGTCTAGGCCTTGACGTCGTATCGTCTCGATAAGGGCTTCGTAATGGAAAAATAAACAATAAACAAACAAAAATATAAAAGGTATGAAAAAGTTATTCTTAGCGAGCATTGCTCTTTTGTCAGTTCTTGTATTCTCGGCTTGTTCTCAAGATGAAATAGTGACTAAGAAACCAGAAATCCAGGGAGAGCACTCTGTTAGGCGCGTGACCAATATGGTTGGTCTGCCTGCTAATGTTACATTTCAACCTTTGACAGAGTCTGTGACTTTGAAACTCGATGTCGTGACAGATGAATTAATTGACATTACTCTGCCTGCTACCACCTATAACTATAATGGCGTAGAGATGACAATACCAGAGTTTACAATCAACAATGTTCCTGTTATGACAACCTCCAATAATGAGCTTTGGATTTTTGAATTCAAGTTTGATATAAATGAGGATGGTAAGAAAGATGATTTCATAGAAGGTCATGTGCGGACAAATGGCGAGTTGAAGTTTACCGTAATCTATAAATATGGCAAGATGCCTTTTGTCATTGAACAGACCCTACAGACTCTTGATTATAATGTGATATTTGGAGGAGCCTATTAAATAGATGGGTAGAATTTCTCTTAATCGCTAAACACAAACAAAAATATAAAAGGTATGAAAAAGTTATTTTTTGTGAGCATTGCTCTTTTGTCAGTTCTTGTGTTCTCTGCTTGTTCTTCTGATGATAGTGTGGCCAAGAGGTTAGAAGGCACTTATATTGTAGATTGTCATACCAATGTAGATACTCCTTCTGAATTAGCAGGTGCATTCAGGTCTGATGTAAAATTGGTAGTTAAGGCCGAGGCAGACGATTTCGTAAAGATTGTAATTCCTACCACAATTTATGAACGAAATGGTCAGGATATGAGTATCCCCGAGTTTGCCATCTCTGGAGTACCAGTTGTAGACAATCTTGAAAATGGTATAGAAATCCCTATGCATTCTTTTTTGGTAGATGGTATAAAGAAAATAAAAGGTACCATTACTGGTGAATTTGATGAGTATGGTCAAGTAAAGGTAGTTTTAGAGTATAAGTACGGCAATATGCCTTATGCTATTAAGCAGAGTTTTCTTAAACAATGGATAGATATGGAAGGTTACAATTGATTAAGGTGCTAATTTCCAAATATCTGCATAACCAGTTAAAATAACATAACGAATATGAAGAAATTTTTCCTATCATGCGTTGCTCTGTTGAGCATAGTGCTGTTCTCGGCATGCGAGTCAAAGGACGGAGTTTCCGGCAAGGCCGAAGGTACATACATGGCACACCGCACTACCAATATGGTTGGTTTGCCTCCGCAGATCCCTTTTACACCCGTGGAGGATAATGTTACTGTGAAAATCAAGGCAATAAGCGACACACATGTAAGTCTAACCCTTCCCACAATGAGTTATGTGTTTGGTGGTCAGAATATGGTCATTCCTGATTTCACCATCAGCAATATCCCCGTTCTGGATGCTGGCGAGGAGGGTGTAATCATTGCCAGTCACAACTTCTCTGAGGATGTGAATGGCAAGAAGGTAACTGGTATCCTGAAGGCTGAAATAGAGCTGGATGGTGACCTGGACATGGAAGTATCGTTCAAGTACGGCAACATGCCCTTCGGCTTGAAACAGGAGTACGAATCTCTCCATGACTAAATGACCGTCCAGAGAAACATACATCGAAATACCCTTGCACTCTGTCTGGCATCCATCATGCTGGCAGGGTGCAATGGCATGTTTGACGGTATCTACGACGAGCCCGTGCGCGATGAGGCTCTGCAAATGGGATTCAATCCCACGGCCCAGGAGGGCAGGTACACCCTCATCCTGGATGCCCGCAACTATGACGAGTGGATATACCTGGACCTGCACCGCCTTGCTATTGAAAGGCACCCCATACCTGCCACTCTGACGGGCGAGTGGGACGGCAAGAGCGTGTGGGCAAGGTATAACGTGCAGGGTTCGCGCTACACCCTCTTAGAAGAACGGCAGGTGGACACCCAGGCAGAACCTGAGCAATGGGACTTGGCTCTGCATCATTTCGACGTGCGTACCAACGGGGGCAGTGTCCTCCAAACGGGATACACATCCGTGGATGCCTTGCCCCAGAGCGCGGCCAACTTTGCCTCCGAGGAGTTCCGCCCCGACGAATGGACACGCCACCAGTGCATTGTGGACTTCTCGGGCATGTTCGACTACAACATCTGGTACCAGGCATCGCCCGTCAATCTGGTGCTCTCGGATTGGGTGCGCATGGACTTCTCCACGCCTCCGCCCAAGTACGAGGCCTCGCGCCGTGTCTACCTCCTGCGCATGCAGGACGGCACCGTGGCGGCTCTGCACATGAAGAGCTACATGAGCGAGGCGGGTACCAAGGGCATACTGACCATCGACGTGAAATATCCCTATTGAGAATCCTTGGCATAAGGCCACATAACGAGAAAGCAGATGAAGCGCTTCCTACACACCCTTTCCATCCTTTCCATCCTTTGGGCACTTCCCTCGGGCACTTGCCTGGCAGAAGGCTCAGAGGCGGATTCCGTGTACTCGAACCATAGTATGGATGAACTGGTCATCACCGCCACTAGGACGCGCAAACTGCTGAAGGACTCTCCCATACTGACTCGTGTGGTAAACCGCAAGGACATAGAACTGGCAGATGCCACCGACCTGCGCGACCTGCTCCAGCAGGAACTTCCCGGTGTGGAGTTTACCTACTCCATGAACCAGAAACTGAACATGAACGTGGGCGGCTTTGCCGGGCAGAGCGTGCTCATCCTGGTTGATGGCGAGCGCCTGGCAGGCGAGACGATGGAGAACATAGACTTCTCGCGCATAGACATGAACAATGTGGAGCGCATAGAGATACTTAGTGGAGCGCAATCCGCCCTCTATGGCGCAGGTGCCGTGGGTGGTGTGATAAACATTATCACGCGTGGCGCTCAGGAACCGTGGTCGCTCAACTTCAATGCCCGTCTTGCCGACCATCGCGAGCAGCGCTATGGCGGTGTCCTGGGCCTGAAGCAGGGCAGGGTGGGGAATATGCTGGATGTGCAGTACACCTCGGTGGACAACTATACCGTGTGCATGGATTATGCCGACGAGTGCGATTTCAGACAAGTGTACGGAGGGCGTACATTCAGTGCGAAGGACAAGTTGCAATACTCTCCAACGGACAATCTCACCCTGACGGCACGTGCGGGGTATTACTTCAAGGAACTCACCACCGACGTGGATGTGTACGAGCGTTTCCGCGACTTCACAGGCGGCCTCCGTGCAGAGTGGGACATCACTGCAAAGGACCGTCTGGAAATATCTGCCTCCTACGACCAGTACGACAAGTCCGACCTCCTGCGCCTTTGGGAGCGTGATGTGATGGATTACCGCAATCTGCAGATGTCCGTTCGCACGATGTACAACCGTACCCTGCGTCAGAAGGACATCCTCACCGTGGGAGGCGACTACATGCGCGACTATCTGCACACCTACCAGTTCTCCGATGGCAAGGTCCGTGTGCAATACACGGGCGACCTCTATGCCCAGTACGATTGCTTTCTGGGCAAGCGATGGGAACTGATTGGCGCCGGACGATGGGATTACTTCTCGGATGCCAAGGGGGCTTCGCAACTGACGGGAAAACTGGCGGCGCGATATACCCTGGATTCCTTTGTCCTTAGGGCTGGATATGCCGGTGGTTTCCGTGCTCCCACACTGAAGGAAAAGTATTCATACTTCAACATGGTGGGCGACATCTACGTGAAGGGCAACGAGGCGCTGGAGGCGGAGCGCTCGCACAACTTCAACCTCTCTGCCGAATACACATGGCAGAACTACAACCTTTCTGCCTCAGCATCCTACAACACCATCACCAACCGCATCACCTCCTCCGCTCCCCAACGGGGCAGCATGGGCGATCATTATGTCCAGTACATCAACCTTCCCAGTGCACGTGTGCTCAGTGTGGAACTCCTTGCTACGGGACAATGGTCACTGGATGGAGGGCATAGGGTGAAGGCTCGTGCCAACTATGTCTTCACACGCGAATGGCTCAGCCAGGGGGGCATGACGCCGTATTGCCCGGCACGTCCGCATTCGTTCAACCTGCGCCTGGATTGGGACAAGCAGTGGACTTCCTTCTATGGCACCACCTTGTCCGTTAGCGGCAGGGTACTTTCTGCCGTAGATTACGAGACGGTGCAGATGGATTATCCCTACACCCCACGCCATGTCCACAACCCTGCCTACACCATCTGGAAACTCCAGTTGCAGAACCGCCTGGGCAAGGGCATCCGCCTGAACGTGGCCGTGGACAATGTCTTCAACTATGCCCCCGAGGTGTATTATTTCAACTCCCCCGTCACCCTGGGCATCAACCTCATGGCAGGCATCAGCGTGGATGTGGAAAGGATTTGGGAACGGAAATCTGCGAGTAAGTGAGAGCAATCAAACTTGTTTGAATTGCCGAGCGGAAGCAGATTCAAGACGACAGAGTCGGCTTAAAGGTGAAAACGGAAAACTGCTAACGTTATCACCCACTTTCTCTCCCTGAGACAGGGAGAGTACCCCGCAGGGGGGAGAGGGTGGATAAAAAGGAAACCGGAAAACATCATTATGAGCAAGATAGAGACAGAAAAGCAGACGGTAGAGGCCATGATACGCCTCTATTGCAAGGGGAAGAAGCACGGAGAAACGGAAAACGGAACCGACGCAGGAAGCGAGAGCAGAAGCAAAATTTATTTTGATTATGCCGAGCAACAAGGAGGAAAAGACCGCGAAGCGGGATTAAAACGGAAATCGGAAAACTATAGGGAGAGTCCGGGTAATCCGAATTGTCCGAGTAATCCGATTATTCCGATTATTCCGATTATTCCGATTTCTCCGACTACTCCGACTACTCCGACTACTCCGATTTCTCCTATTCCTGCCAATCGCTCATCCTCTCATCCTCTCACCGCTCCACGCTCACCTCTCCCCGTTCCCCCTCTCTGCCCTCAGTGCCAGGCCTTGTTGGATTATGCCCACAAGCGTCTGGAGCATTGCAAGTTTGGCGAGGACAAGCCCAGTTGCACCCGATGCCCAGTGCATTGCTACAAGCCTGCCATGCGCGAGCAGATACGCCAGGTGATGCGCTATTCGGGTCCTCGCATGCTCCTGCACGACCCCATCATGGCCATAAGGCATCTGTGGGATTTCCTAAGGGCGAAGTTCTCGTAAAGGAAGGTAAAAATATGAAACCCTACGAGGTAATAGGAACTCCCAGGAAGTCCGATAAATCTATGCCCTCCAAGTAAATCTCCTATTCTCTAATAACCAACACCTAATCTCTTCATCTTATGAACTTCAGCGGATTGCTCGTAGGCCTTGCCACATTCCTGATTATAGGTCTTTTTCACCCCATCGTCATCAAGTCGGAGTATCACTTCGGCGTACGTTGCTGGTGGGTGTTTCTGCTTGTAGGCATAGCCTTTGCTATTGCCTCGTGCATGGTTCAGGATATTGTCATCTCCACCATCCTTGGCGTTACTGCCTTCTCCTGCTTCTGGAGCATCCTCGAACTCTTTGAACAACGCGAACGTGTCCGCAAGGGCTGGTTCCCACGGAAGGAGAAGAAGTGAGGTGTTTACGTCTTTAACCTTGCCGTCTTGAGGTTAAGATGCATATTTCTTACTGAAGTTCGGCTTCAAGTTCCTGATATAGCGCAACAGGTCCCAGATGCCATATTTTTGTGCTCTCCACTTTAAGCCTTTTGTAAAGGTTGGAGGTATATATCACTTTTATAGAATCTATGGTACTCATTCCCTTATTCTCCACCAGCATGCTTGCCAGCCAGCATACCTTGGATGGCAGGAGAAGATATAGGTTTTCTTGATTGATTTCTCCTATCATAGAATTATAGTTTTGACTTCAATAAACTTGAGTATTCTCAAAGATTTCTCTGTGTGAAACAAATACTGGTCAACCAGTTTGTAGGCTTTTAATTCGGAAATCAGAGTCTGTTTGTCGATGATACCACCTTCGTAGAGTGCAAATGCGGCATATACCTTGTCATTGGCAACAGGTCCGTAAACAATGTCGTAATCGTGGCAAAAGTCTTGTTGGGTCCTGTTCTTCATTACGAAATCAACCCACTCTTCCGATGGTTTGTCAAAGATAAGGTATTTGTATTTTTCAATTGACGAATCGTCCAGTTCGTATGTGTTGACATATCCTGTGGGGCAATTCTTGTCCAATTTCCGTCTAACCCAATCCTCTGCCTGTTTGTATGATGTGGTAGTATAAAACCCCTCACCATAATCCAAGGCTCTGTTGGGCACCCGAATCTCAGGAGTCTCTATCTTTTCTAAACTTCCGTGATACACTATCATGCCTACTTTCTTTTCTTTTTGATAAAATCCTCAATATCAGCCACCAGCCATTGCCTGCTTTGGGTGTGTAGTACCTCAAAATGCTCGTTTAGGTATTCCAGCACTCCACAAGCAGAAAAAGTGCTGAGTACATCTTCTTCGTTCATACCCTTCTCTTTCATATACTGCTCTATGCAGAAAGAAATGAAGTACGATATGTCTTTTGTCTTTTTATCCATATCAGATAAATTCGGCACAATACTATTATGTGAACAGGTTTAATGGATCTCCCTAGTGAGACTTCATAGTATGAGAATAAAAATTCTGAGATAATAGGTTAGTCGATGAACCTGCGTGTCAAGGGGGAGAACTCCTCTATGCGGCGGTCGCGGAGGAAGGGCCACCAGCGGCGGACATTCTCGCATCGTTGCATGTCCACGTCGATGACTTCCACCACTTCCTCGTCCTTGGGGGCACGGTAGAGGAACTCGCCCTGAGGTCCGCATACGAAGGTGCTGCCCCAGAACTGTATGCCGTTTGTCTGGCCTGAAGGGTCGGGTTCGTGACCGGTGCGGTTCACGGCTATGACGGGAAGTCCGTTGGCCACGGCATGGCCGCGCTGTACGGTTGTCCATGCCTCGCGCTGGCGTTCCTGCTCCTCGGGCAGGTCGCTGCTCTCATAGCCGATGGCGGTGGGGTAGATGAGCAGTTCTGCGCCTTGCAGGGCCATCAGTCGTGCTCCTTCGGGATACCACTGGTCCCAGCACACCTGCACGCCCAGACGTCCCACGCTGGTGTCTATGGGGTGGAAACCGAGGTCGCCGGGGGTGAAGTAGAACTTCTCGTAGTAGGCGGGGTCGTCGGGTATGTGCATCTTGCGGTACTTGCCGGCTATGGTGCCGTCCTTCTCCATCACCACGGCGGTGTTGTGGTAGAGGCCTGCGGCACGGCGCTCGAAGAGGCTTGTTACGATTACCACGCCCAGTTCCTTGGCCAGCGAGCCGTAGAACTCGGTGCTGGGTCCTGGGATGGGTTCTGCCAGTGAGCAGAGGTCCACGTTCTCCGTCTGGCAGAAGTAG
>JAZRII010000085.1:0-63514 GCA_045645225.1 Bacteroidaceae bacterium
ATTATATAATAATATTTCAATATATATAATTATAAATATAGTAATATCACTATATACAAGAGGATGAAAAACAACAACTGAAACTGAGCTATCTGAGCTGTGTATATATCATTGAACGATATGTTCTCCATTGGTTCTTATCCGTATCATATTATGTTACCCACAAATATAATGTTGTATATCAGTGTAATATATAATTGATACAGTTGTTAGTAATAAAGTTCTTACTAAGAAGAATAGTACATAAAATCACCTATAAGGATATTGTAATTTGATAATTATTTCATATATTTGACAAAGATTTTAATGAAAAAATATGGTACCTAAATTTGAAGACTTTTTTTTCCCATGCTTACAATGCTTAAGTGATGGTAACATTTATACCCAAGAACTATTGAGAACTTACGCTATTGACTATTTTAAACTCACTCCTGAAGAAGCGGGCACGCTTATAAAAAGCGGAAAGAAAACTCAAGTTTCAGATAAAGTATCTTGGACAGTATCATATTTCTTACAAGCAGGTTTGATAGATGCACCCAAACGAGGTACATATAAAATCAATGATTTCGGAAAGAAATTTTTATTAGAGCATAAGGAAGGATTCAATAAAAAGGACTTATTACAAATCCCATCTTTTGCAAATTTTGCAACACGTAAAACTGATAAACAGATAAATGCCATCACAACAAATAATAATACTGATGACAGAACCCCTACAGATTTTATAGATGATGCATTCCGACAAATTAATAGTGCTCTTGGAAAGGATTTGCTAACAAAGATATTGGAAATGTCTCCTTTATTTTTTGAGAAACTTGTAGTGGAGCTACTTGTAAAAATGGGATATGGTGGTAGTTTTGAAGATGCAGCAAGTGTAACACAATACTCTCATGATGAAGGAATAGATGGAGTTATCAAAGAAGATAAATTAGGACTAGATACTATCTATATTCAAGCAAAACGTTGGGACAAAGGAAGTGTAGGTAGTAAAGATATACAAGCATTTGTTGGTGCTATTGAAATGAAGAGAGCATCAAAAGGCGTCTTTATTACAACATCGACATTTACCGATGCTGCAAGAAAATGTGCAAAAGAGGTTCAATCTAAAATTGTACTTATTGATGGAGAACATATTTGTTTTAACTTGGACTCGATTAATGTCAATGAGGAAAATGCCTTATTTGACAGTAGGGACGGTTGCAATGCAATAATACGGAAAAAGGATAATGCCTTGTTGTGCGCCTGCAAATCAACCGAAATTCCATCGTCGGTAGAAACAATTGTTTCATATGCATTTAGAGGATGCTTGATGAGAGAAATCAAATTGCCGGTAGGGTTGAAAACCATAATGGAATATGCTATATACGACTGTCCCAATCTTGATAGGATTCATATACCATCGTCCGTAGAAGAAATTTACCCAAGAGCATTCTCAATGTGCGACAACATAGAATCTATTTCAGTAGATAGGAATAACCCTGTATATGATTCAAGGAACAATTGTAATGCTATTTTGGAGAACGATAGACTTATTATAGGATGCTATACGAGTCGTATTCCCTCTGGTATTACAGAAATTGGAGAAGGAGCCTTCGCGTATTGTAAAAGACTAAATGGAATAACTATCCCTGAAGGTGTTTTGTATATAGGAAGTGATGCTTTCTGGAGGTGCTCTGGCCTGAAGACAATAGAACTGCCCTCTTCGCTTTTGGGATTTAAGGGTTCGGAACATTTCTATTGTTGCACTTCACTAAGTCGTATACATATACCGGAAAAGGTTAATCTTATTCCGACAAGTATATTTGTTGGGTGTATATCATTGAATAGTATATCAGTAGATAAAAGGAATAAAAAATATGACTCTCGTAAAAACTGCAATGCTATAGTAGAAACGTCAAAGGACAAACTTGTTGCCGGGTGTAGTTCCTCTGTTATAGTTGATGGAATAAAGGAAATAGGTGAGGACGCTTTTGCAAAGTCGGGCATAACTTCTATATTTATACCCGCATCTGTAAACCGAATAGATTCAACTTCATTTCGAGGTAGCAGGTATTGCAATAGCATTGTTGTAGAAGATGGAAATCCGCGATATAGGTCTGCTGGATCTAATTCAATGATTGAAAAATCTTCAAATAAGTTAATATTAGCATGTTCGGCTACTCACATCTTACCCGATGTTACAGGTATTGGAGGATATGCATATCTAAATACTCCAGAGACTCTGATAATACCATCAGGGGTAAAATATATAGAGGCTAAGGCCTTCCTGGATTGTGCGGACTTGCTTAATGTTTTTATTCCATCGTCCGTAAAGAGAATAGGAAGATTTGCGTTTATGGGGTGTAGTCGGTTGTCATCTGTCATTATCACGAATAGTAATACAAAAGTAGATAAAGATTCGTTTGCTGAAACCCCATACGACATTATGACAAGACATCAATCCGAACAATGAAGGAATTTGGGTAAAATAATAATGTTTAATCTAATTAATATCAAACTATGAAGGGATTTAGAATCACGGTATTGCTACTTGTTTTATCATGTATGGCAACCATTGTTAAGGCTGAGGGTTATTTGGAGGGAATGCAGGAACATTTGGGGGTGAACATCTCCGTTTCTCAGGCTTCTCTGGAAGAAGAGGTTTTGACTATTCGCTAATGATTAATTGAATTTATAGAACCTCCTTATAGTCAAAAGAAATGATAGATATGAATAAATATATGAAAATTGCGTATATTACGCTAATTTGTTTATTTACTACATCAAATTCTTTTTCGCAAATAAAAAATAATAGGATGGAAAATTACAAGAGTAATTTTTATTCTTATTATGAAGATAGATGTAAAGCAAATGCTTCTATCAATTGCTTGAATAAAGTACATTGTGGTTATAACGGAAAATTAGTACCAGGTGTTTACGACAATAGTTTGTCGTACGTCACCTTATTGCCTAGTCTAAATTGTATTGGAAATATTTCATTAAGAGCATCTACATTTGTTAGTATGTCCGATAATATTAATGACAAAGAGTATACAACTTTGTATTTGCTCATTGACTCAACCAATATTTATGCTTTAGAAGAGCTTAAAAATAAATATGGACATCGCTTGTTGGGCAGAGACTCGGTTCTTATTCCAGCAAAATGGTTTAGTGGTGAAATTATACATATGTTCTATCCTTTTATGTATGGCGATTCCATTGTTGCTCCTAAAATAAAAAGAGTCGTATACGATCAGGGCGTAGAAGTAAACACTAAGAATGTTGGTTCTCAAATATATAGAACCAATAGTGAACTTTGCAAAACCATAGCTCTAATGCAAAGAAACAAAGGTGAAATTACGATAAATGAATTAACACCAGATTATCGCGTCCAATCAGAAAAAGAGATGTTGTTGCTTGGACGTGAAATTAATCGGCTAATTGACAAACAATTTATATCTCCTGATGATGAAGCAGAATACAGCATCATGTTATATTTTGATGAAAGAACAAAGGTGCATCTTGGTGTTTTGTTACCAAAAGAGTTAGGTCCTACGGATCGTTTATGGATGACAATACTTAGTAATGCTTTCGAACAGCTGCCTAGCAATACCCTTGCTCCGTATTGGTCAGCCAACGGAACTCCTTTCCCATGTTTATACCTTAAAGCAAAATTCTACAAGAGGAAATGGCATTTCAGTGATTATAGATTTGAAAACTAAAAGCTTGATTAAGTAAGGATTTCTCTAGTACTTCTACTGTTCTTTTTGCTTATTTTTTATTAAATTTGTATAGATATGGATACAATTTATCTCAAGATTAAATAACGAAAATTGATCAAACTCACGTTAGTTATAGATAAGTAACACAAAATCATTATAATATTTTCAATTATGGTTTATTCAAGGTTAAAAAAAATATTATTTGTCTTCATGTTCATTTTTAGTACATGTATGCCTGTTAACGGATTGATAAATACTGAAAAGGATAGTTCCATTATTAAGCACCACAGTTCTGTTATTAAAGACAGTGTAGTTTGTGAAACATTTGGTCACACAGATATTGTATATCTATACAAAGAGCAACATGACACAACAATCTACAAGCAATTGACTGAAAGTGAACAAGCAGAACAGCAGAAATACTATTCTACTGAATATGGTTTAAGAAGAAACGCACAAATACAACAAGCCATTGTAGAATCTCTTCAGAAACTTTCTCCAGAACAAACGGAAATGCTTCTTGCCAAACCATCCAATTATGGAATTGTAGCAAGTGTGCGAGTAAATCATGGAGTTGTCAAAGATGTCAAATTTCATATTTCCACCATATTTAGAGATGTCAATATACCCAATTCTGTAATTGTTGATGCAGACAGAAGAATAAGAGACATTAAATTCCCGGAATTAGAAGAACTTGGTATTGAATGGATAAAGATAATGACAAAGGCAAGTGTGAAAATGATTAAGGAGAAATATGAAGGCAAAGCATTTCCGGACCTCCGCTTTGGGGAATAAGTATAATACCAGTTCTTTAACACGGAAAGAACAGACAGCACATTCATATAAATCTCATGGGGCAGAATCAACACTAATGGTTCTGTCCCATTTCTGTGTATATATAGCCAATACACCAAGTAAGAACCTTCTTAGTAAGAACTTTATTACTAAGAAACTTGTTACTTGATAATATTTTCATATCTTTGCATCAGCATAACCTATATATACCAAAACCATGGCAACAGAAAATCCCTTTGTTTTCGGTAAAGCAGCAGAAGGAAACTATTTCACTGACAGAATAGAGGATAGCAAGCGCCTTAAGGCAAATCTTACCCACGGCATCAATACAATACTGATATCTCCACGCAGATGGGGCAAGACATCGTTGGTAAAGAAGGTAATCAGCGACATTGATAGGGAAGTGGCTATTCCTGTCTTCTTGGATGTATTTCAATGTAAGTCGGATTATGAATTCTACCAATCATTTGCCAATGCCGTAATCAGGCAGACATCCAATAAGTTTGACGAATGGATAGAGATTGCAAAGACATTTCTATCCAACATCACACCTAAGTTTTCATTTGGTTCCGACCCGATGAACGATTTCTCTTTGTCCTTTGAGTGGAATCCTGACAATAACTCGGAAGCAGACATTCTTCAACTGCCCGAAAAGATAGCACAAAAGAAGAATGTAAGACTTATAATCTGTCTTGACGAATTCCAACAGATAGCTGATTTCAATGACTCGCTGACCTTTCAGAAGAAACTGAGAACCATTTGGCAACATCAGCAGAATGTCACCTATTGTCTGTTCGGAAGCAAAAAGCATCTGATGGAGAATATCTTCAACGATAAAGGTATGCCATTCTATAAATTTGGCGATATGATGTTTCTGAAGAAAATACCAACAGAGGAGTGGACACGCTTCATATGCGACAAATTTCGTGAAACAGGTAAAACTATCACTCATGCTCAGGCAAGCAAGATATGCGAGGCTACAGAAAACCTCTCATCCTATGTTCAGCATCTTTCATGGGTGGTGTGGTACAAGTCAGCAAAAGTTGTTACAGACAAAGACATCAATTCAGCAATAAACGACATACTGGAGCAAAACACCATCTTTTTCCAAAGAGAAGTTGAACAACTTACCGAACACCAGTTCAATTTCCTTAAAGCCGTTGCCAATGGGGTCTCTTCTGGCTTCAGCAGCAAGGATGTCATAAGGAAATATCGCCTGGAGTCATCTGCCAATATCCAATCCGTTAAAAAGGCACTGATAAAGAAAGATATAATTGACACAGATGGTACTTTAGTTTCGTTCAACGACTCCTTATTCAAACTTTGGTTGAGGCGCGAAAAGAATTCATGATCTCCATTTCGGTTTTCTTATCTTTGTTATATACAAAAAGTGTATTGAATAGAGACAAACTGAAACTGAGCTATCTGAGCTATGGCATGCTTTATTTATTTGATAGTAATAACTATTAAATCTATTCTTCAAAATAATCGCTATCTATTTTTTTAATTTCATATATTTGATGAGATGAAACTCCAAGATTATATTCAATCATATATTTACAGTAGGCAAAAGGATTATCTCCAATATTTTTTACACTTTTAGGAATTGCAACTGCTCTCAGATTGGTGCATCCGGCAAAAGCACGATTGTGGATTGCTTCAATGCCATCACTTATTACAAGACTCCTAAAGCCACACCATGTCGAAAAAGCATTCTCTTCAATACTTATTACTCTATAAAATCTCTTACCATATTCCACTGAAGATGGGATAAGCAGAATAGAGTCTTTAAATATCTGATAAAAAGATTCTTGCTTATTTGCTGGAACCACATTAACAGTGCTGTCTGAAGTTATCTTGTAGGTAATACCGGAATCAACGAAGATTGGATTAGCAACGTTTACCCCACAATGGAGTAAAAATAGGAGAAATGTCAATACGCGTGCTTTCATAATGATTTTAGACGTTTAATCATTTTGAATCTTAATTTGCTCTATTACCCACTTTTCAATGGGGCTAGACGAAAATGCGAGTTCGTGTATAGATCCTATGTTCGGAGAAAATCCTATCGATACAAGACGCGAACATTTACCAAATGCATTCATGCCAACTTGGGGAGAACACTCAGACATATCCACATACTCCAAATCCTTGCAGCCATAAAACGCATTCTTTCTGATTATCTTTAAGGTAGAAGGCATTTTTATATATTTAATGCCACATGAAGATGTAAATACCGTCTCTCCTATTGTTTCTACTCCTTCTGGAATAATCAGATAAGGTGGTAACCGTACTCCATAAAAGGCCAAATCTGCAATCTCTCTTACATTGTTCGGGATAATCGTACGACTACATCCTTGTAATAGTTTGCCTGTCTTTGTTTCAATTATAGCGTTGCTATTGTCCTTGGAATTGTATACAGGATTCTTGGAGTCAACAGTAATGGATGTGCAAAATTCACATTTCCAAAAAGCACCGTCCTCTATCTTTGTAATATTCTTGGGTATTTTAATGCTTGTAATCGACGAGTTTGAAAAAGCATATCTTGCTATGCCTTTTACACTTCCGGGAATACTGGAATTCCCACAAGCAGCAACAATGAAGTCTGTTCTTGAATCAACCAAAGCATTGCAATTGTTCCTTGAGTCAAACACCTTATTTTCTTTATCAACCTTTACCTCCTTTAGGTTGTAACAACCACCAAACAAGTTCCAGTGTTCTCCACGTCCTCCAGGCATATGACCAATAATTCTGGATACATTCTTCGGAATTGTAATTGACTCTAAACTCATGCAATTATTAAATGCATTATATCCAATCTCTTCCAAAGTGTTGGGCAATGATACATTCCTTAGGTTAGGACAATTGCTGAAAGCATTTGGCTCAATTCTTTTTATTCCCTCTGGAACGACAATACTCTCTACCTTTTCACACTGACTAAATGCCCCATAACCAATAGTGGTTACTCCTTTCGGAATTCTTGTACCTAAACAGGCAAATACTAAGGTGCTATCTGCTTTAGAAATTATGGCATTGCATCCTTCTCTGGAGTCATACCTTTCATTTAGAGGATCCACCATAACCTGCGTCAAATTGCAACAGCCATCAAACATTACATACGGTGGAGGTGTTATTGAATTAAACGTAGATGGAAGTTGTACGCTTATAAGATTAGTGCACCTATAAAAAGCATATCCTCCCATACTTGTAATACCTTCACTTATGATTAGACGTTTTATTTCTGGTCGGCACGCAAACGCCCCATAAGCAATTTGTTCTACATCGTATTTTGTTCCTTCATACTCTACAGTTGCTGGTATTGTCAAAGTGCTATCATCCGAGAGATGAAGTGGAACATCACGTTCTGTATCGGATACCTTAGCGCACATGCGACCACTTAGTTCTTTATAAATTGTATACTTAAATCCATCTTGAATGAATTCATCCTTATTCTTGGCCATGGCCGAAGTACACAAAATCGTTGCTATCAGAAAAATGATTTCTTTTTTCATGTTATATTTGATTTTAGGATTTACTTCTTGAATGACACACACAATAATACTTACGTTATAGCGTTAAACTTGGGCTAATATCCCTAACACTGACAATCCCCCTGTTCATTTTCCCGTAAACGCGAATAGAATAGTAAACTTTCATTTTCTTTGTGTCAACATCTATGAGACGAGCCCGTCTGGTCGTTGGTTTTTCTATGCAAAAGTATGACATATAATTGAGGTTTGCGCCAAGATTTTACAAATTTTATTCATATTAACATAATTGCCGCCATAAGTCCTATAGGCGATTGTTTATAGGTATTATTAGACCACAAAACATAAAAAACGTGGACTTACACTTCTACTCGTCTGCTGTTTAGGTCCTAGGAAAACCCTGTGTGTTGACGAGTAGAGTGTCTGCCCACGTTTATATTAAACATATCCAGAAAAGTGTGCGTGAGGGTACAATGACCCTCTCTGCACACCAGGGATACAGTTATTCTATACCCGTAGCATTCACTTCTGACGTTGTCATTGACACACTATTGAATTTCCTAGGTTCAAACAGCCAATTGACAAAGCATCGATGACGCTTTTATATTATGTAGTGTCCTATATCTCTTGTCATCCACTTCGTAGCGACTATGCAGGACATTGCAAAGATAGGCTTTTTCTGCAATAATAAAGAATAAAATTATAAAATTCATCACCTTAACCCATAAATTACTTCCTATGAACGTTCTTTGTTGAATGTAATTTTCTGGAGGCTTCAGCGAATAAAGGTGAAAACGGAAAGGTGAAAGGTTTATCCACCCCCTCCGCTTCGCTCGTCCACCCTGTCTCAGGGGGACAAAGTAGGTGATAGTACTAAAAACAATCCACACAAGCATCGGGTGCTTGTGTGGATGTGTCTATATTATATATAAGGTGTATTACTTAACCACAACCTTAACTTCGTTTAAGTTGTTTGCGTTCGGCATAGTCAAAGTAAACTTTGCCTCTGCTCTCACTTGATCACAACCTTTTTGCCGCCGATGATGTAGATGCCCTGGGGAAGAGCGACGGGAGAGGCGGTGTTGCCAACGAGCTGGCCACGGGTGTTGAAAATGGGCATGGGGCCGTTCTCTGCTGATGGGGGTGTGCAGGGAACGTCCTTGATACCGGTCTCCACATTGTCGGTATATGAGAAGCGGAGTTTGTAGCCATAGGTTCCGCTGGTGGGGAGCTTGTACTTATCCAGCACTCCGGCACCACAGGAAGCGTTGCCTATACCAAGCTGGGCATAGTCGAAGTTGGCATACACATTGTCAGATGCCTGCATGTTCCACTGGTGCAGATACTGGTGCTTGTACTCGTCGGTGTAGTTGTCCACTGTGAGGTTAACCTGTCCCTCTGTTTCCACACGGATACCCTTGCCCTCTTCGTTGAGGAAATTGATCCAGCGGAGGTCCTGACGGTCGCCAGAGGTCTGGGGACGGACGTAGTCGACATGGAAGTCGCTGACGGGCAATTCGTAGATGCCCAGGTCGGAACCCTGCTTGCGGTCGATGGTGTTGTCCAGAGGACCGCGTGCATAGTAGCGGGTCATAGAGAGTTCGGGGTTGAACTGCATGAGCATGCCTATGCGGCGGAGGTTGGAACCGGTTACGGTGTACTGTGCATCCAAGTCTACGGAACCGTCACGGTTGACGGTGTAGACAAACTTATAGTTGCACAGGTTACCTGTTGCATTCTCGGTGATCTTTACGGTTGAGCCATCCTCGCTGGCACTGACTGAGAATCTTCTGCTTGTTATACCATTGCCCGTCTCGTAGTATGGGTCGGTGCCATAGGGTGCATCGTTCTCAATCCAGCGATAGTTGCTGTAGGTGGGCGAAGCACTGGTTTCGCCACCCACGGGAAGCACGCTGATGCCACCCTGCTTCCATGCGGTGATACCCTTGGATGTGTTCACCTTCATGCTGATGTTCTCGCCCTCGATGGTGTATGTGGTACCGCTCTTGGTGAGGGTGAGAGGTGTGCCTGCATTTACATCTGCCTCAGGCAGAGCAGTGCGCTGACTGATGGCATACTGGGTGTTGGCTATGGCATGGCCTGCCTGTGCCCATGATGTGGCCTCGGGAAGACATACTGCCACACTGAGCAGGTATTCGCCCTCGCCGGATACATCGCCATAGTTGATACCTATGCTCTGTGACTTGCCTGAGGCAATTGAGGGAAGTGTGGTGCTGCCTTCCTCTACCACGGCACCATTCATAAGGAGTTGCCAGTTGAGAATCATGCCCTCAAGGTTGATGGCCTCGTACTTGTTGGTGAGAGTGAAGGTCTTGGCGGTCTTGTTGAGAGTGCCGAACTTGATGTACTGGTAGATGCGCTTCACCTCGGCAAGCTTGCCGGTGGGCTGGCGGTCGGCGGTGATGATACCGTTGTTCACGAAGTTGCCCTGGTGGGGTGCCTGGGGATAGTCGTTACCATTGCGGTACTTGTTGTAGCCGTTCACCTTCAGTTCGCCTGCCTTCTGGTCCTCGTAGGAAACGATTGCCTGGTCGACCCAGTCCCAGATACAGCCACCCATACCGTTCTTGCTGCTCTCCATCACATCCCAGTACTCCTTGAGATTGCCCACGGAGTGACCCATGGCATGAGCATACTCGCACATGAAGTAGGGCTTGCCAACACGGTCAACCTCGTTCTGTACCTGAGGTACGGAATTGTACATCACACTATGGATATCTGTGGGAGAGGTCATGGCACGTGTAGCACCCTCATAGTGAATGGGGCGTGGGTCAAGGGCACGAGCGGCATTGTAGGCGTGAGTGAAGTTTACACCACCGTCGCTCTCGTTGCCAAGACTCCAGGATACGATGCTTGAATGGTTGCGGTCGCGAAGAACCATACGCTCCACACGGTCAACGATGGGGCCACGCCATGTGGGAGAGGTGTGTATGCGTCCACCGTTGTTCCAGTTCATGTGGAACTCCACATCGGCCTCATCCATGTGATACATACCCAGGAAGTCCATCATGGCATTCATCTTGGGGCTGCGGGGATAGTGGCTTGAACGCACGATATTTACATTGTTCTGCTTCATCAGTGTGAGGTCCTTCCACATGGTTTCGATGTCCATGGTGCGACCCTTCAGAGGATGAGTATCCTGGGTGTTCACACCCTTGAGCAGGATACGCTTGCCGTTTACCAGGAACTGGCTGTTCTTGATCTTGGCACAGTTGAAACCGAACTTGGTGGCAAAGGCGCTTTCCTCCTTGCCCTCGGCATCCTTCTGAACCACCTCCACGGTGTAGAGTGTGGGAGAGTCGCTTGTCCAGGGCATAAGACCGGTGAGACCTTCGAAGGCGAGAGAGAGAGTCTTCTCTTTCTCTGTAGAAAGGAAGGTAGCCTCACCTGTCTGGGTGAACATCACCTCGCCAGCGGGAGAGAGAAGACGAACCTCGTAGGTCTTGCTTGTAGCAAGGCTGTCGCGGTTGTCCAAGGTGAGGTTTACGAACATGTCGCCTGATGTAGCATCCTCGGACAACTGAGACTTGATGCTATGGTCGCGAACGAACACCTTGGGTACGGCCATCAGGTAGACATCGCGGTGGATACCGCTCATGTGCCACATGTCCTGACCCTCGAGGTAGGAACCGTCTGTCCAGCGGATAACGCGCACAGAAAGGTTGTTCTCACCAGTGCGTACATGCTTGCTGATATCAAACTCGGCGTCCATGTTGCCACCCTCGGTGTAGCCCACATACTTGCCGTTTACCCACACGTAGGCACCAGAGTAGATACCGTCGAAGTGAAGAAGGACGCGCTCCTTGTCCCAACCCTCGGGCAGGGTGAAGTTGCGGCGGTAACTGCCCACACTGTTCACCAGGCCTCTCTTCATGGAAATGTAGGGAGGATTGTCGGCAAAGGGATAGTTAACGTTAATATAGAGAGGATCGCCATAGCCGTGCATCTCCAGGCATCCAGGCACTACCATATCGTCCCACTTGGAGGCATCCACATCGTTGCCATAGAAATCTTCCTCGGGCATCTGCATGGTGTCATCAAGTACGTTCCATATCAGTTTCCAGGTACCGTTGAGGCTCATCCAGCGAGTGCTGGAAACGGGGTCGAGCCAAGCACGGGTGTAGCGCTCGTCGGCACGCATCACATCAGTAGACTGATAGGGCATGTAGGTGGCATGACCCTTTTCCTTGTTCTGGCCAAACACCTTCTCGTCCTGCCAGAAGAGACCCTGTGGCAGGTTGTCGTTGTTTACTTTTGTGAAGGTGAAATGCGTGTCGGTGCTGGAAGCTTCGGTGGTAAGATATACCTGCTTGTCGGCACTTACGGCCAGATAGTAGTACTCGAATTGAGGCGACCACTTGCTGCCCACATTCTTGCCCACCTTGAACTGATAGGCATCCTCCACACCTTCTACTTCAAGAATCTCGAACATCTGGTTCCAGTTGGCATTACTTTCGTCCATGCTCTGGCTCCACTGCAACGGCTTGCCACCACCTTCGAAAGCACAGTCAATGCACTTGCCGCATGTTTCGTTGAGTAGCTGGAACCATGTGGTAGCACCCGTCTGATACATTGGGATGCTGAGTTTCCACATCTGACCGTATTCCTTTTCCTTGGCTTCCTCAACGATAATCTTGGCATCGTTGTCCTTGCTTCCGCCATTGGACAATACCAAACCTGTACTCTTGTTTGTAATAATATAGGTAAAGTATGGAAGTGGAGCCTTGTTGTCCTCCACATTGATGATTTCCTTCAGTTCGAAATAGGTGCTGGTGTTGCTGAGGTCGCCCTTCATCCATAGTTCACCGTTTTCGTATTCGGTCAGCACCTTGCCATTATCACCGGCACACAACAACTGTATGGCAGAACCCGCTATACCGGGAGAATGGATATTGAACACCTGGTTCTCGTTGTTCAGGTTGGGTTTCCAGTGAAGGAGTTTTCCAGGTGCCTTTTCATGCTTCAGAGCCATGTCGATGCTCAACTTGGAACCCATGTTGTAGAGACCATAGTTACCCTCTGTTCCGTCGCTAATGAGCGCCCACATCTGGCTCTTGTCGTCCTCGGCCAAATCGCCCATCACTATGGGTGCATCGGGCTTATAGTTGCCTTCGTTGGTAATGGCCTTGCCCGTGTTGCTGGACACAATACGGTAGATGCTGCCCACCGTTTGCGAACTGCCACAAAGTGCAAAGAAACCCGACAACAGGAGAACGGAAATCCTCTTGGCTGTTAAGTTTGAAAGTTTAATCATAACAATAGTTTATTTAGGTTGTTTGTTTATTTGAATTCACTCAATTTGCGGCAATACTTGCCTCCGAACATGCAATAAAGGCCAAGCAACACGAAAGGCACACTGAGCAACTGACCCATATTGAATATCATGCCCGACTCGAAATCCACCTGGTTCTCCTTGGTGAGTTCCACGAATATTCTGGAGAAGAAGATGAGGAACAGGCAAATGCCGAAGTAGAAACCAGAACCCACACGGATGTCGAACAGGGGCTTGCCCTGCTGAGGAGAAGTGTATCTGTCGGCTACACTCTTCTTAAGCGAGGCGCGGTATATTATCCATTCTATAACAAAGAACGATGCATAGCACAGAGCCTCGTACAACTGACCGGGATGACGGGGCAACATATCCACTCTCTCGAAGATGAAAGCCCAGGGCACATCGGTGGGGCAACCTATGATTTCGGAGTTCATCAGGTTGCCCATGCGTATGGCAAATGCACAGATGGGGGTGACAATGGCCACATTGTCCAATACATGCATCAGGTTCAGTTTCACCTTGCGCGAATACAATATTATAGCCAGCATAAGGCCGAAGGTACCTCCGTGCGAGGCAAGTCCCTCGTAACCGGTAAAGTGCCATTCGCCATCGGCATACTTGCGCATGGGCAGGAGCATCTCCATGGGACGGGAGAGATAATACTCAGGTTCGTAGAACAGGCAATGACCCAGGCGCGCACCTATCAGTATGCCCAGGAAGCAGTAGATGAACATGGGCTCGAACTTGTCCTCGCCCAACTTCTGCTCCTTGAAGAGATAGTGCATCAACTGATACACGGCCAGCAAACCCAGGCACCAGCAAAGGGAGTACCACCTCACTTCCACAGGGCCAAGGCTGAAAGCCACCACATCGGGATTCCAAAGAATATATCCAAGTATATTCATACCATATTATACATTGAAGCGGAAGTGCATGATGTCACCGTCCTGAACAATATATTCCTTGCCTTCCACACCCATCTTGCCGGCTTCGCGAACGGCGGCTTCGCTTCCGTAGTGGATATAGTCGTCGTACTTGATAACCTCGGCACGGATGAAGCCCTTTTCAAAGTCGGTGTGAATGACACCTGCACACTGGGGTGCCTTCCAACCGCGGCGGAAGGTCCATGCCTTTACCTCCATCTCGCCTGCGGTGATGAAGGTCTGCAGGGTGAGAAGGCTGTAGATTGCCTTGATGAGACGGTTGCAACCGCTCTCGGTCAAACCCATATCCTCCAGGAACATCTGCTTCTCCTCGTAGGTCTCCAGCTCGGCAATGTCTGCCTCTGTCTGTGCACTGATGATAAGCATCTCGGCATCCTCGTCCTTGATGGCCTCTGCCACACGTGCGGTGTGCTCGTTGCCGGTGGAAGCGCTCTTGTCGTCCACGTTACATACATAGAGCACGGGCTTGGCGGTGAGAAGGAAGAGTGACTTTGCTGCTGCCTGCTCGTCCTCGGTGTCGAAGGTGACGGTGCGGGCACTCTTGCCCTCGAGCAGCACCTTGCGATAGGTGTCTATGACATCCATCTCTATCTTTGCTGCCTTGTCGCCACCAACTCGTGCTGCCTTCTCCACACGCTTGGCACGGTTCTCAAGTGTCTCCAGGTCCTTCAACTGAAGTTCCATGTCGATGATTTCCTTGTCGCGAACGGGATCCACGCTACCGTCTACATGAACAATGCCAGAGTCGTCGAAGCAGCGCAAAACGTGTATGATGGCATCGCACTCGCGGATGTTGGCAAGGAACTGGTTGCCCAGACCTTCACCCTTGCTGGCTCCCTTCACAAGGCCGGCAATGTCCACAATATCGCATACGGCCGGTACTATACGGCCAGGGTTTACTATCTCTGCCAACTTGGTCAGACGCTCGTCGGGCACACTGACCTGACCCAACTGTGCATCGATGGTGCAGAAGGGGAAATTGGCCGCCTGTGCCTTGGCGCTGGAAAGACAATTGAACAATGTTGATTTGCCCACGTTGGGCAGTCCTACAATACCTGCTTTCATTTCTTATCGTGTATTTTATTTATTTTTATTAGAGAAGTTCTAGTATATCTGGTATGTCTAGTATAACTAGTATATCTAGGATTTCTAGGAAATATATCATTTAATTACCTTTTATCAAAGTCCCAGTTTCTCGGAAATCTCCAGCATGCGGTTGATGGAAACTATAGCCTTCTCTGCCACCTGGGCATCGACATGTATCTCTGGTGCCTCATTCTTCAGGCAATCGTATAGTTTCTGCATGGTGACGAGTTTCATGTACGAGCACTCGTTGCATGCACAGGTGCTGTCGCTTGGAGGTGCGGGGATGAAGGTCTTCTCGGGACATGCCTTCTGCATCTCGTGAAGTATGCCGCTCTCGGTGGCTACAATGAATGTATCCGAAGAATCACTTATACTATACTTGAGCAAAGCGGCGGTAGAACCCACCTTGTCGGCCAGCTTCACTACGGCTCCCTTGCACTCGGGATGTACCAGCACCTTGGCATCGGGATACTGCTTCTTCAGTTCCAATATCTTCTCCACGGAGAACTTCTCGTGCACATGGCATGCACCATCCCAGAGGAGCATGTTTCTGCCGGTAATGCTATTTATATAGCCGCCCAGGTTGCGGTCGGGGCCGAAGATGATGGGAGTGTCCTGAGGCAACGACTCCACTATCTCGCGAGCATTGCTGCTGGTAACTACTATGTCGGTAACCGCCTTTGTGGCCGCCGTGGTGTTTACATAACTGATGACGGTATGACCGGGATGCTCGGCAACGAATTCGGCAAACTTGTCGGCAGGGCAACTCTCCGCCAGAGAGCAGGTAGCCTCCAGATCGGGCACAAGAACCTTCTTGTCGGGACAAAGTATCTTGCTTGTCTCGCCCATGAAGTGCACGCCACACATTACTATTATGTCAGCATCTGTGGTAGCAGCCTTCTGTGCCAATGCCAGAGAATCGCCAACGAAATCTGCCATATCCTGAATCTCACCGTCCGTATAGTAGTGCGCCATTATCACGGCATTCTTCTCACGGCACATCCTGCGTATTTCTTCCTTAATGTTCATATTATTATCCTTTTTATTTTAATTTTCTAAATGTATGATGATAATGATACGGTGTTGATAGTGTAGATAACTCCCGACTTCATTATGCCTAACTCTCTATTTTATTATTCTTTAAGCCTGTTAAAAGACATGTTGATAAGGGTGGAAATAACCGTGTTTATAGCCATTTTCGCTATGTTTATAAGTATTTCTTCCTGTTTTTATCTTCATTGATATTGAGGTTATACAAGGCTTTTGAACATAGTTATCAACACGAATGTAGATAACTTTTCTGCATGAAATCCCATATAATCATGCCTGCGGTGACGGAAACATTCATGCTGTGCTTGGTACCGAACTGGGGTATTTCCAGGCATCCGTCGGCCATGTCAACGATGTGCTGCTGAACTCCCTTCACCTCGTTTCCCATGATGATGGCATACTTCTTCTGGGGGTCGGGGGTGAAGTTCTGAAGCATGGTACTGCCCTCGCATTGCTCCACCGCCATGATGGTATAGCCCTCTTTCCTGAGCCAATCCACGGCATCTTCCGTCTGCTTGAAGTATTTCCATTCCACGGTATCTTCGGCACCAAGGGCGGTCTTGTGTATCTCCACATTTGGCGGAGTTGCCGTTATTCCGCAAAGGCATATTCCTGCAAGGCGCATGGCATCTGCCGTACGGAACACGCTACCCACATTGTACAGGCTTCTGACATGATCCAGTACTACTACCAACGGGTTCTTGTCCGCCAGCTGAAACTCCTCGGCAGAGATGCGTCCCATTTCCGTTACCTTCAGTTTTCTCATATTTTATTTTTGGACCCCTCCCCGACCCTCCCGCAGGGGGAGGGAGAGGTTACCATTAACTTTTATTATTTGCTTTACTATATACTCCCCTCCCTTCTGGACAGGTAAGGGGGTGGTCTTCTTTCAAAGCACTCCTGCCTCAACTTCCCTTACTACTCTTTCCACCATTTTGTCGTCATTCTCTGGGTCGTATTCTTTTTTCAGCGAGGCATTGAATGTCCATGCGAATACCTGATAGAATCCTGCACGGAAGGGACCGAGGAAGGCTTTTACTATCTCGTATGAACTTTGGTTACACTCTCGGTCAACGAGTTTTATGAGCAGTTTGCCTTGCGAATAGGTTAGTTTCTTCATCCTTGGAGAATAGGTTTTCCATATCTCCTTTTCCACCGCCTTAATGTGCTCGTCCTTGCTTTTTTTGTCGGGAAGCATTTGCAAGGTTTCGTAGGTTTCCTTTATAAGTGCATTCACCTCCTTGGCAATGGGCAATACCGTCTTAACGTTATGTACAAGTTTGTTGTACCTTTTCCTTTGCCTGTTGTTCTTGAACTTTAGCGGAGCATATATGGGTAGTTCGGGCAAGAGATACTGGTACATGGTATCACCATCCAGTATGTATGGTTTAAGAATGAGATACCTTTGCAGTTTAGGCGCATATCCTTCGCCTTGTGTAGTGATCTTGTCCTGATGCACGAGGCTCAGTTTCTCGATATTCTGCACAACGTCCTCCTGGGCATGGGTAATGCCAGTGTATGTTGCCAAGAGTATCAATATGACAAGTATCTTCTTCATTCTTGTATCCAGTAATTATGTGCAGAGGTCAATAACTAACACTTGTATCAAATCCAGCCTTCCTGATTTTCTCTGCTATAGCGTCCATAGTTTCATGGTTGGCCTTTTCCAAACCTTCAGTTGGCCATTCCCTGTCCAGGGTGTATATCATCACCTGCTTGGGGTTTATTATTTTCAGTGCCTCTATGTATGGTTCTATGTATTCGTCCTTGCAATTGTCCACGGAGACAATGTTTCCGTCCTTGTCCTTGACATTGCCCTTCATGAACATTGTCTGCACCACGGCATGACCGTTCATCCTGGCAAGGTTTTCTATAATGGATTTGATGTCGTAGTGACCTGTAGGCTGGTCAACGATACGAATATATTCTTCAGACACGGTATCCAGTTTCATCACAGCATTGTCCATCCTCATGAGTGCATCAAAAACCTCCTTACGATGTATCTGGGTGCTGTTTGACAATACCGTTACCTTTGCCTTTGGAAAGTATTTTGAGCGCAATGACAAAACATTATCCACTATCTCTGAAAACTTTGGGTGCATGGTAGGTTCACCATTTCCGGAGAAGGTTATGGTGTTCAGTTCTTCTCCACATTCCTTCATTGCTTCCAGCCTTTCCCTAAGTTTGCATTCTATTTCCTCAACGGTAGGCAAATGTTTGCTTGGGCGATGGTCCTTGTTCAAGCCGCATTCGCAATAGACACAATCAAACGAGCACCACTTGCCATCGCCAGGCATCAGGTTTATGCCAAGCGATATGCCGAGCCTCCTGCTTTTTACAGGACCGAATATGGGTGATTGGTGCAGTATAGTCATATATATGTTTTTACTTTTTATAGAAACTGGGCATGAAGAGGAACAGTACGGTGTATATCTCAAGACGTCCTACGAGCATATAGAAACTCATCAGCCACTTTATGGCAGGATGTACCATGGAGTAGTTGCTGGCAGGACCTGTCAGCCCGGCACCGGGTCCTATGTTGCTAAGTGCGCTTATGCTACTTCCGAAGGCCGTTGTAAAATCCATTCCCAGCAATGTCATCGCCGATATGGCGAGCATGATCATGATGGCATAGATGACAAAGAAGCACAGGGTGCGTCTCACTCTCTCGTTTTCCATCACACGTCCGCCAAGACTTACGCTCAGTACGGCTCTTGGGTGCAGCTGCTTTATGAATTCGTTTCTGATGGCTTTCAAGGCCACTACGAATCGTACCACCTTTATACCACCTGCCGTACTGCCGGCACACGAACCTATTATCATCAGCATAATGGTGGGGATGAGATAAACATCTCCCCACGATACGTAGTCGAATTTCATGGCAGCATATCCCGTACTGCTAATGATACTCGTCACATGGAATAAGGCACTTCGGAACTGCTCTTCCAATCCCATGGGCAATGTATGAAGGCTTTCTGATGCATGTGATGCAAAGTTGTAAAGCAGCACGAACACCACCACGGCGGTAAGAACTATCTTCACGAATGCATTCAGTTCCTCGTTGCTACGTATTATGTCCCATCTCCTGATTATGGCATAGTAGAACATGCCAAAGTTCAGGCTTGAAAGGAACATGAACACCGCCGCCACATATTCGATGTATGGCGAATTGTAGTACGCTATGCTTGCTGTGCGTGTGGAGAAACCGCCTGTTGCCGTTGTGGTGAATGAATGGCAGATGGCATCAAAGGCATTCATGGGACCTGCATAGTAGAACAGTGCACAAACAATGGTAAGCACCAGATATATCATCATCAGCCTCCGTGCCGTTGTGGCTATCTTGGGGCTTAGTTTGTCCATACCAATTCCCGATGTCTCGGCAGAGAATATCTTGTTGTTGCGCATTTCGCCCGTGGGTACAAGGGCAAAGGTGAATACCACTATACCAAGACCGCCCATCCATTGCGTTATGCATCGCCAGAACTTAAGTCCGTGGCTGAGTCCGTCTATGTCGGATATAACCGAGGCTCCCGTAGTGGTGAATCCCGACATGGCTTCGAACATGGCATCCTCTATGCTCATTCCTGCCAGCATCATGTAGGGTATCATTCCTATCAGCGAGAAGAGTACCCATGTAAGTGTCACCACCATGAAACTGTCGGCGCGTGAGAAGTATTTGCTTTGGTCTTCGCTTGCATGCCTGGCTTTCCACTTGCCTATGCTCAGTGTTATGCCGCCTATCACGAAACTCAGTGCGGCACACGCCATGAACACCCACCAGTCTTTCTCGTTATGAAAAAGACTGACGGCTCCGGTAATCAGCAGGAATACCGATTCCAGTTGCAGCAATGTGCCGAAGATGCTTTTCTTCATTTCTTATCGTAAGCGTGCTTTGGATAGTCGATGGTATAGTGCAATCCTCGGCTTTCCTTTCTTTCCAGGGCATGGCGGGTGATCAGATAACCCACGTTTATCATGTTTCTCAGTTCGCAGATGTCCTTGGTGGGCTTCACGCGCTTGAACAGGTGTTCTGTCTCCTCAAAGAGAAGGTCCAGTCGTTCCCACGCACGGTGCAGGCGAAGGTCGCTACGAACAATGCCCACATAGGTAGACATTATCTGGTTCACCTCCTTCATGTCCTGAGCAATGAGCACCTGTTCCTCGTTGCTTAGTGTGCCCTCGTCGTTCCACTCGGGTATATTCTCGTTGAATTTGTATCCGTCCACCACCTCTATAGAGTGCTTTGCCGCGGCATCGGCATACACCACCGCCTCTATCAGCGAGTTGCTTGCCAGACGGTTGCCTCCGTGCAATCCTGTGCACGAGCATTCGCCAACGGCATACAGGCGTCGGATGCTGCTCTGTCCGTCAAGGTCCACCTTGATGCCGCCGCACATGTAGTGTGCACATGGCGAAACGGGTATGTAGTCCTTTGTTATGTCTATGCCCAGGCTCAGGCACTTGGCATAGATGTTTGGGAAGTGCTTCTTGGTTTCCTCTGGGTCTTTGTGTGTCACATCCAGGCATACATGCTCTATGCCATGTATCTTCATCTCGTTGTCTATGGCACGAGCCACTATGTCGCGCGGTGCCAGACTGAGGCGCTCGTCATACTTTTGCATGAACTCCTCGCCGTTGGGCAATCGCAGGATGCCGCCATATCCTCGCATGGCTTCGGTTATCAGGTATGCAGGATGCTTCTCTTTGGGATTGTACAGGGCGGTGGGATGGAACTGCACGAACTCCATGTCCTGCACCTTGCCCTTGGCACGGTACACCATGGCTATGCCGTCGCCCGTGGCTATCTTGGGGTTGGTGGTAGAGGAATATACGGCACCCGTACCGCCGGTTGCCACCACAGTAACCTTTGACAGATAGGTGTCCACCTTGTCGGTTTCGGGGTTCAGTATGTATGCTCCGAAGCATTCCACATCGGGTGTGCGCCTTGTCACACGCACGCCTATGTGGTGCTGGGTGATGATCTCCACGGCAAAGTGGTTTTCCAGTACCGTTATGTTCTTGTCCTGGCGCACAGCCTCCATCAGGCCTCTCTGTATCTCAAAGCCTGTGTCGTCGGCATGATGCAGTATTCTGAATTCAGAGTGACCGCCCTCTCTGTGCAGGTCAAACTCCCCGTCTTCCTTCTTGTCAAAGTTCACACCCCATCGTACCAGGTCCTTGATTCCGGCAGGTCCTCCCTTCACCACCTGCTCCACGGCAGCTGGGTCGGAAATGTGGTCACCGGCTATCATGGTGTCCTCGATATGCTTGTCGAAGTTGTCCACCAGCAGGTTTGTCACCGAGGCTATGCCGCCCTGTGCCTTCGAGGTGTTCGACTCCTCAAACAATGTTTTACACACAAGGGCCACCTTGCCCTTGCCGCTCTGGCTCACTTTCAATGCGTAGCTCATGCCTGCTACGCCCCCTCCGATAATGAGAAAATCAAATTTCTTAATCATTTCGTTACTTCCTTTTTATTTGGTCGTGAATCCAGTGTCCGCCTTTATTTTGTTCTGGTGTGCGCGGAATTCAGTATCCTTAATCTGCACAAAGATATGAAAATAACCTCATACACGCAAGCACGCGCCCGCGATTTCGGCTTTATTAACGTGGTTTTGCCTTATTATCATGTCTGCTTTTTATCTAAATTGATAAAATTATGTACATTTGCCGTTGTATATGTAGATTCTATAGAATTCTACCTAATGAAAAGATAAACTAATTTATAGAAGCTGCCTATAGCACATTATATTTGGTACAATGAAAAGAACTATATTCTGCCTCCTGTCGGTATTCCTGCTCCTGTCGTGTAAAACCAAGCGTGAGATTATACAGCTGGAACCTGAGATAAGGACGGTTTATGTTGAGCGCAACAAGGTTTCGGACGACGACTTTATGCTTCTTGCCATGCTGAAGCAGGGATTCCGCAACTTCAGTACCTCTCCTATATACTCTACCGACACATGGGAAGGGAGACTGCAATCACGTTTGCTGGAACTTTGCAATTCTCAGATGTTCCAAAGCAGCCAGTTGGGATTGGTGGTGTATGATATTACAGATGGTAAATATATCTTTACAATAAATGGCGACCATCGCATGCGTCCTGCATCGTGTCAGAAACTTGTTACAGCCATCTCTGCACTCGATCTTCTTGGTGGTGAGTACAACTATGTTCCACGCATTGATGAGGCAGGTGAGGGTTGGTGCTGGGATGATAACATTACCTCGCAGATGCCCTATCGCGAGCGCAAGACATGGCACATGAACGAAGTTCTGCACATCATGATGAAGGATAGCGACAATCGTCTGGCGGAAAGTCTCTTCTGGCAACTGTCTACATTCGGTGGTGGCAAGTTTGGGGACATAAAGCAGGTGGTGTCTAACATAGAATCTGTGTTCCAACGTGCTGGAATACCGAAGAATAGCGGTTACAAGATAGCCGATGGTAGCGGTCTTTCGCTCTACAACTACATCACCCCCCAGATGCTCAATGCCTTGCTCGTATATGCCTGGTGGCAACAGGATATCCGTGCCCATCTTGTACCTTCTCTGCCTGTAGGAGGTGTGGACGGTACCCTGAAGAAACGCTTCCACGGCACATCGGCATACAACAATATCTTTGCCAAGACAGGTACCGTGAGCGGCATATCCTCACTGAGCGGTTATGCTAACGGCGGTAACGGGCACGTAATCTCCTTCTGTATCATAAACCAGGGAGTGGAGCGTGGCAGTATAGGCAGAAGTTTCCAGGATCAGGTGTGCATAGCACTTACAGAAAAATAGTAAAATATACATACATATAAGAAAGGGGGATGACGTTAAAGCCATCCCTCTTTCTTATACCATTCTATTGATGTCTTGACACCACGTTCCAGTGTCCATTCGGGATCAAAGCCAAAGTCGCGTTGTGCAGGTTCCAGTTCGCATCGCCAGTTGCGTTGCGACAGGATGTTGTACTTGTCTTCGTTCAGCACTATCAGTTTGCCGGTCATGCGACCGATTTTTCCGCCCACCTTGCAGATGCCTTTGAGCAGCCATTTCGGTGCTTTTATGCGAAGAACCCAAGGGTTGCCCAGTTCCTGCTGGAGAAGGTCGGAGAAACGTCGCGAGTTGTATATCTTGCCGTCGCTCAGGAAGTATGCCTTGCCCAAGGCGGCAGGTGCGTCCATTGACTTGAATATAGCCTGCACCACGTCCAGCACATATATGAATGTGATTTCCTGTGGCTGGTATCCCACGGCAAAGTCGGTATGCCCGGCTATGCTCTTTGCCATTACGAAGTAGTCCTTTTCCCTTGGGCCGTAGACACCTGTGGGGCGAAGGATTACGTAGGGGAAGAGTGCAGGGTCAATCTGCTGCAGGTATTCTTCGGCACGTAGTTTGCTCATGCCGTATGCCGTGTTGGGCTTGGGTGTGTCGCCAAGCATGATGGGGCTGTAGATGGATTCCTCCTCGCGGATTTCCTCGCCCTTGCCATAGCCCTGGCACTTGGCCTTTACGGGAGTTTCGCGTATGGCGCCGAACACACTCAGCGAACTTACGAAAACAAAGCGCTCTGGCACCATGTCCGTCTCCTGCAGGGCCTCTATGAGGTTTATGGTACCCTGCGTGTTGGTGCGGTAGAAGTCTTCTATGTTTAGGCACTTGGTGGCTCCTGCAGCATGCACGACGTAATCCCACTTGCCGTTCATCTGCTCCTTGTATGAGGTCAGTTGGCTCTTTAGTTCCTGCTTGTTGCCAAGGTTCAGTTGGGCAAACTTTATGCGCTCGTCCGTCAGATACCCCTTAGAACTGGTTCCTCGCATGCCTGCCCACATCTCGAAACCCTTCTCCAATCCCTCGCTTATAATGAAACTTCCAATGAAACCACTGGCACCTGTTACCAAAATTCTCTTCATATAGATATATTATTTGGGACAAAGATACTAAAATATATTAAGAATAATGATATAACGGGAAAAAAGCGTATCTTTGCGATAACAAAACATAGGGTTTGGCCCTTTGCAAAACATAGCGCCATGCCTTAACAAAAAGACATCACCATGGGAAAGAAAAAGACAGGAGGAAAGTACATCAGAAAAAGAGACCTGATGCAGATGGTTATAGACCTCTTCCAGCAGCATGCCGGAGAGGTGTTCGACCTGAAAAGACTGTTCCGCGACTTGCAACTGAAGACGCATCCATCCAAGATGTTATGTGTGGATTGCCTGGAGGATCTGCTGGCAGATGATTACATTAAGGAAAGCGACCGTTTCTGCTATACCCTGAACGCCCCGTCGCAGGTTATGGAGGGTACCTTCCGCCGCAAGTCCAACGGCAAGAACACCTTTGTTCCCAATGATGGCGGAGAGCCCATCCTGGTGGCCGAGCGCAACTCTATGCATGCCATGGATGGCGACCTGGTGAAGGCCTCCATGGTGGCACGCCGCAAGAACCATGTGCGCGAGGCTCAGGTCATAGAGATAGTGAAGCGCTCGGAGAAGCAGTTCGTGGGCACGCTGAAGGTTAGCAAGGACTATGCCTACCTGCTCACCGAGGACCGCACTCTGGCCAACGATATCTTCATCCCCAAGGCCTATCTTAAGAAGGGCAAGAGCGGCGACAAGGCAGTTGTGCGTGTGGTGGAATGGCCCGAAGGTGCCAAGAACCCCGTGGGCAAGGTGATGGACATCCTTGGCCGTACGGGCGAGAACAATGCCGAGATGCATGCCATACTGGCAGAGTTCGGCTTGCCCTATACCTACCCCAAGACGGTGGAGGCCGTTGCCGACCGCATTCCCAAGGAGATTCCCCAGCAGGAGATAGACCGCCGCCGCGACATGCGCGATGTGCTCACCTTTACCATTGACCCTCATGATGCCAAGGACTTTGACGATGCCATAAGCATACGCGTGCTCAAGGATTGCGGCGAAGCGGGCAAGACACTCTACGAGGTGGGCGTGCACATTGCCGACGTGAGCCACTACGTTACCGAGGGTTCGGCTATAGACAAGGAGGCCCTGAAGCGTGGCACCAGCGTCTACCTGGTTGACCGTACCATTCCCATGCTTCCCGAAAGCCTGTGCAACAACCTCTGCTCCCTGCGTCCCGACGAGGACAAACTCACCTTCAGCGTCCTTTTCAAGATGAACGAGAAGGCCGAGGTGAAGGATTACGAAATCCTGCACACGGTAACACGCAGCAACCGCCGTTTCAGTTACGGACAGGTGCAGCAGATTCTGGAGGAGGAGCACGAGGCAAGCGAGCAGGATTACAACTCTCCCGGCGATGTGCTCGTGCCCATAGAGGACCACGTTCCCACCACCACCTTTGCCCCTGGTACCGACGAGCGCAAACTGCTGCTCGTGCTCAACCGCATGGCCAAGGAACTGCGCCGCCGCCGTTTCCAAAGCGGTGCTGTGGATTTCGACCGTTGCGAGGTACGCTTTAATATAGATGATAAGGGCAAGCCCACCAGTGTGTATTTCAAGGTGGCTAAGGATGCCAACAAACTCATCGAGGAGTTCATGCTCCTGGCCAACCGTACCGTGGCAGAGAGCATTGGCAAGGTGCCCAAGAACCAGAAGGCCAAGGTGATTCCCTACCGCATACACGACGTGCCCGATCCCACAAAACTGATGAAACTGGGCGACTTCGTTAGCAAGTTCGGCTATCGTCTGAAGACTCAGGGCACCAAGGGTGAAATCTCCAAGAACCTGAACAAGATGCTTGCCGACGTGCACGGCAAGGCCGAGCAGAACGTCATAGAGATGGTTACCCTACGTGCCATGATGAAGGCGCGATACAGTGTACACAACATTGGCCACTATGGCCTTGCCTTCCAGCACTACACCCACTTCACGTCGCCCATACGCCGCTATCCAGACCTGATGGTGCACCGCCTGCTTACCAAGTATGCCACGGGCGGACGCAGTGTAAGTCCTGTGAAGTACGAGGAACTCTGCGAACAGTGCTCCGATGCCGAGCAGACGGCTGCCCAGGCAGATCGTGCCAGCATCAAGTACAAGCAGGTGGAGTACATGAAGGAGCACTTGGGCGAGACCTTTGAGGGCACTATCTCTGGTGTTACGGAGTTTGGTCTCTACGTGGAGGTGAACGAGAATAAGTGCGAGGGTTTCGTGCCTCTGCGCGACCTGGACGATGACTACTACGAATTCGACGAGAAGAACTTCTGTCTGCGTGGCCGTCGCCGCAATCGCTCCTATAACCTGGGCGACCAGGTGCACGTGCAGGTAGCCCGTGCCGACCTATATAAAAAGCAACTCGATTACAAACTGGTTTCAAGAACAGAAAACTAACAGCATAACCAACACCCAACAGTAGGGACGCGCGTCCCTACCGCGTAGCCGCTCATCCGCTCAACGTTCAACTTTCACCGCTCACCGTTAAACGTTCACCGTTAAAATTTCAATATGCCTCAATCCCTAATTCAACAGCAGAAACTCACGCAGGAACAGATACAACTTCAGACGGCCATGCAGGTGCTAGCGTCCAAGTTGGTGGAACTCCCCTTGGATGGATTGCGTGAACGTGTGGAGGCGGAACTTGCCGAGAACCCGTATCTGGAGGCCAGCAACAGCGATGGCGGAGACGGCTACATCCAGGATGAAGGTGGTGCTGGAGGTGCTTCCGATTACGATGCTCGTAAGGACTATTCCACCGAGGACGATATCCCCGACTACCTCCTGCACCAGTCCTCGGGCGCCGATACGGAGAGCATGGACAGTGCAGACACACAGTCCTTCTACGACCAGATGATAGAGCAGGTGGCAGGTTGCGGCCTTTCCGGGCACGACCGCCAGATACTGGAATACCTTATTGGCAACCTTGGCGACGACGGTTTGCTTGCTAAACCCCTCTTCCAGATAGCCGACGAACTGAGCATCTACCACTACCTGGACACCACACCCGAGGAGGTGGAGCGTGTCCTGCACACCCTGTGGCGCTTTGACCCTCCCGGCGTGGGGGCACGCAACCTGCAGGAATGCCTCATCATACAGTGCAAGCGCCGTGGTTACCGCAGCGTTCCCGGGCATACACCCCTGTTGCTGAAGGTCCTTGAGCGTAATTGGGAGGAGATAAGCCACAACCGTTGGGATCTGATACAGCAGAGGTACAAACTCTCCGACATGGAGGTGCAGATGCTGCGACACGAGATAAGGCGGCTGAATCCGCGCCCCGGCAGTTCCATGGGCGAGAAGGCAAGTTCCTCGGAAACGCACATCACACCGGATGTCATCGTTGGCATAGATCAGGAGGGAGGCATAGAACTGACCCTGAACGACGGCGACATGCCCACACTCTCCGTCAGCGACGATGCCATGGAGATGATAGATGTGGATTACGTACGCGACTATGTGAACCGTGGCAAACTCTTCATCGGTGCCATCATGCAGCGCCGCCACACCATCCTGCGCACCATGCAGGCAATCATAAAACTCCAGCGCAAATACCTGCTCACGGGCGACGAGACCCTGCTCCGCCCCATGCGCCTGGAGGACATAGCCGAGATAACGAAACAGGACCTCAGTACCGTGTCGCGAGTGTGCAACAGCAAGTACGTGGAAACGCCCTACGGCACCTATCCCCTGCGCTGGTTCTTTACTACACAGGCAAGGACCGCCGAGGACGAGGACGTTTCCGTCAGGAAAATACACCAGGCACTTAGGGAAATCATTGCCCAGGAGGACAAGGGCGCACCGCTGAAGGACGACGAACTTGCCGACCTGCTCTGCCGCCAGGGCTTCGATGTGGCACGACGCACCGTGGCCAAGTATCGCGAACATCTGGGCATACCCGCAAGCAGAATGAGAAAAGAATGAAACTGACCAGATTCCTTGCCCAAGTGCTCGCCGTGGTGTTCCAGCCTGCATTCTATCCGCTGGTGGGCTTCACCATCCTGTTCACCCTCACCTACCTGAGCATGATGCCGTGGGAGTTCAAGCTGTGGGTACTGCTTGCCGTGTACGTGTTCAGCGTGGCCATACCCTATGCTATGACCTTCCTCATCTGCAAGACCAACGGATGGAGCAGGCACGACCTTCACCAGCAGCACCGCCGCTACATTGTCTACGCAATAAACATCATCTCGTATCTCAGCTGCATGTACGTGTGCCACAAACTCTACCTGCCCTCCTTCATGGGTGCCATACTGGTGGTAAGCCTGCTTGTGCAGTGCGCATGCGTGATAGCCAACATATGGTACAAGGTGAGCATGCATTCGGCAGGCACCGGGGTAATCATCGGTGCCCTCCTGGCCTACAGCCACATCTTTGCCTTCAACCCCACGTGGTGGCTCTCCATTGCCATCCTCCTCTCCGGAGCCGTCATGAGCAGCCGCATGCTCCTGAAGGGCAACACCCTTGGCCAGGTCCTCACCGGCACCGCCATCGGCATCGTATGCGGCGTGGCGGGAATAATGGTGTGGTAAGGGCAAAAACGGACTGAGGAATGAGGAATGAGGACTGAGGACACCCCAAGACCCTTACGGCCCCCTCCCCAACCAGTCCGCGCGTCGCACTGGGGATTTGTCCTCGCGTCGCACTGGAGAGTGCTCCCCTCAAAGGGCACGAAAGTATATTCAAGACTTTCTCTAAAGGCCCTTTTCGCCCCTCCCGAGGCACAGATGGACATTCAGTCCATCTTCTAAAGACCTCGCTCGCCCCCTATGGGACGGAGTAGTTACAACCGCCAGCACCGCGCCAGCAAAACTGTCCCCCTGAAACAGGCGGGACGAGGAGCGTAGCGACGGAGGGGGTGGATGATACAAACGGACTTGCGGAGCTTGATGAGCGTAGACGACTGCTTTAGCTTGATGAACCAAAGGTGAATAATAAAGGTGAACCGAAGGTCGACACCCGAAGGGACTAAAGTCAATTCTGTGAATCCTGTGTGAAATATATTCTCTTCTCGCGATGATTATTTTTCTCACGCAAAGACCGCAAAGAGCGCAGAGTTTTATTTCCCCTTGTTTTTCACGCTTGCGCTGGAGTGGTCGCAAACTTCGTTACGACAAGAGTGCGCAGAGAGTTTATCCACCCCCTCCCCCCTGCGGGGTACTCCCGCCTGTCTCAGGGGGAGAAAGTGGGTGATAGCGTTAGCAGTAGTAACTAACTGTCCCCCTGAGACAGGGTGGACGAGCGAAGCGGAGGGGGTGGATTATACTTTTTCCATTCCCCCTCCCTCTGCGTTCTGTCGCGCGTAGCCAGCGACTACTCCAGCGACAGCGTGGTTTTCATTGAAATTCTGCGTCCTCCTTTGCGTGAGATAAAAGATCAGAGCGTTTTGTTTTTCACGGAGACCGCAAAGAGCGCAAAGTTTTATTTCCCCTTGTTTTTCACGCTTGCGCTGGAGTGGTCGCAAACTTCGTTACGACAAGAGTGCGCAGAGAGTTTTATCCACCCCCTCCCCCTGCGGGGTACTCGCCCCTGTCTCAGGGGGAGAGTCAGTTACAACCGATGGGTACACGCCATACAGTAGATTATACTCCCCACCCTTGTGGCGAATGGAGCCCTTGGAGGATTGACTGAATGTCAATATGTGCTCCATGAGGGGAGCACTCCCCAGTGCGACGCGCGGACTGGGTTGGGGGAGGGTCCGTTCTCTAAAAAAAACTTTACATCCCTCTGTGCCCGGTGCTGGGCGGGGAAATCCTCGTATCGTCAAGGCTCGGTCCTCGCATGAAATCAGCCGTGAACATGAATTGCCAGGCGCATGACAATATATCAGCATCTCACTGGCGATGTGGCAACGTAAACGGTATGGGTACTTGTACGTTCTCTCTTGCTTGCAAGGAGCGCATGAATGCGCTGAATATCAGTGATTAAGCGTGGTTGAACAAGCAGGTATGAGGCGTTCAACGTTCAACGTTAAACGTTAAACGTTTGGTGGTGCGCACCTCTGTTTATTAACTATGTTTTAATAAAAAATCATTACACAGTTTGAAAGGTGTTCCTCAGTTCCTCATTCCTCAGTCCGAAAACGACAAACTGCTATTTAGACGTTATAATATATATTATAAACTTATTTTCTCAATCCAAAACATAGCGTAAACAATGGACTGAGGAATGAGGAAACTATACTCCCCAATGTTATATTTAAGATGTTGAAATTAAGCGTTATACACTATCTGGTACTATCTTTAACCACTTGCCACATCCCCCAATCCATACTGAACGGGTTGGCTTCCTGCCCAAGTTTCGTTGACTTTTGACGGGATTTTGAACGTTTAACGTTTAACGTTTAATGTTGAACGAAGAGGGATGGAAAATAAATACAGCGGAATGCTTGCGTGGGAGGAGGGGATTTCGTATCTTTGAGAAAACTCGAAGATATTTTCATTCGTTGCAAAAAAATATTCAAGCAGGCTTGATATTATTTCACTCGTTTATTCGTATCTTTGCGAGGTAAAGAAATAGACCAAAAGATGAGCGAAAAGAATACTGTCTCTACAACAGAGATGCATAGTGCCTTCGTGGGTGAGGTCTGCGCCATTGTAGAAGAAGGGCGACAGAAGGCCTGCAGTGCCGTAAATAGCGCAATGATAGAAACCTATTGGAGGGTGGGTCAGCGCATCGTAGAGGAAGAGCAGAGAGGCAAGGAAAGGGCTGAATATGGCGAACAGCTTATCAACCACTTGTCGGCAAGACTGACCCACGAATATGGTGCAGGTTTTTCGGCACGCTATCTAAGGGCTTTCCGAAAGTTCTACATCCTCATGCCAGATATAGAGATATGGAAATCGCGGTTTCCAAATCTGACATGGACACATATATTCCGCTCTCTCAGGGTTGGAGACGATACCGCCATACGCTGGTATCTGCAAATGGCTTCGCAGGAGATGTGGAGCGTACGGACATTGGATCGCAACATCAGCACGCAATATTTTGAACGTCATTTCAAGCAACCGCAATTGCCCGTAAAAGAGGAACTGCCAGATAAGTTGGAACTGCTCAAGAATCCCATCGTGGCAGAGTTCCTGGGATTCAAACAAGATAACAGTTTCTCGGAGCAGGAACTGGAAACGGCCATCATCGACCATCTTCAGGAATTCATCATGGAATTGGGGCGTGGCTTTGCCTTTGTGAAGCGCCAGCAGTTGATTCGCACCGATGCCAAGGACTATTTCATAGACCTGGTCTTCTATAATGTCATACTGAAATGCTACGTTTTGATAGACTTGAAAATTGGTGCCATAACCCATCAGGATGTTGGCCAGATGGACATGTACAGACGCATGTATGACGATTTGAAACGAACTGAGGGAGACAACCCAACAATTGGCATAGTCCTGTGTTCGGACACGGATGCCGATATTGCCAAATACTCCATTCTGAACGGAAACGAGCAGTTATTTGCGGCCAAATACCTGCCTCTGCTTCCGACCAAAGAAGAACTTAGGCGAGAGATTGAACGCCAAAAGACAATATTTGCTCTCCAGCAAGAAAAATAACTAGAAATAAAGCAAACCACCCGAAAACACTACTATGGCAAAATACAAAGAATACGGCTACGACATCCAGGATGGCAAGGCCATCATCCCCGAATGGGAGACGGAGATAAAGGAGGAGGCGTTCTGGTGGGAATAATATAGGCACAGCAATAGAAATGGCTAAATAAAACATATTGGGTAATTTATTAGAGATGTAATTTTATAGAATATAATTTTGAAATATACCACATTTATGAAAAGTCTCAAATACATAAAAATCATATCATTGTCATGTGTTTTTATATTCATACTGTTATGTATGGTATGGATGCTGTCTTCATCAACCAGATATGTTGTCAAGAGCAAGATCTTTGATTGGCAACTTGTGAAAGACTCTGCCCAAGGATTTAGTTTTTATATGGAGATTGCAGAGCATGGGAATTCTGAAGCGCAACATTTCATTGGAAGCTGCTACGCTAATGGCCGCGGAGTTCCACAAGACTATGCCGAAGCGTTTAACTGGTTTCGTAAATCTGCAGAACAGGGAAATGCAGATGCACAAAAGGCCTTAGGCTTATGCTACGCTAATGGCTACGGTGTTTCACAAGACTATGCCGAGGCCGTAAAATGGTGGCGTAAATCTGCGGAACAGGGAATTGCATCTGCACAATATAACTTAGGCTTATGCTACTATAATGGCGACGGTGTTTCACAAGACTATGCCGAGGCCGTAAAATGGTGGCGTAAATCTGCAGAACAGGAAGATGCATCTGCACAAGGTAACTTAGGTTCATGTTATTATTATGGCTACGGTGTTTCACAAGACTATGCCGAGGCGTTTAAATGGTATCGTAAATCTGCGGAACAGGGAAATGATTTTGCACAAAACAAATTAGGTTTATGCTACTATAATGGCCACGGTGTTTCACAAGACTATGCCGAGGCTGTAAAATGGTATCGTAAATCTGCGGAACAGGGAGATGCATATGCACAAATTAACTTAGGTTCATGTTATTGTTATGGCGACGGTGTTTCACAAAACTATGCTGAGGCCGTAAAATGGTGGCGTAAATCTGCGGAACAGGGAACTGCAGAAGCACAATATAACTTAGGCCTCTGCTATGAAACAGGCAAGGGGGTAACGCAAAATTATTACGAAGTTGTAAAATGGTACCGCAAGGCAGCGGAACAGGGAAATGCAGATGCACAATATGCATTGGGCAAATGCTATCATTTTGGCGATGGTGTTCCACAAGACAGAGTTGAATCCATGAAATGGTTTAGGATGGCGGCAAGACAAGGACATAGTGAGGCACTAAGACGAGTAAATGATTTTTAATATCTATAACATCATAGCGTGTCAATACCAAATAGTATCCCCATTATCTTCGCTACTGACCCTATCTCCCTCATTTTCAAACACCCCTGAAATTTGCCCCGGAATGGGGCATTTTTTTTGCTTGGAAAGTATAACGACATTAGGATGCTGTGTTTGCCATCTGCCATGCGCTACTATCCCGACTTATCTCGCTCTACTGCCGTGCGCAGGTTTCGCGAGGAGATACACAATACGCCAGAACTTCTGGAAGAACTAAAGCGCTTGGGCTACGATGAGCGCAGGCGGTATTTCCCGCCTGGGCAGATGGCCGTTATCATAAAGTACCTTGGAGAACCATGACATTCCCGAACTTGCAACACTGATGGATGATTAACTTCACTACCCCTAAAATAAGATGGCACCACGCAATGTGATGCCATCTTTATTTATTGTATGCACCTGCAAAGGGGGGATGTTCCTCAGTTCCTCAGTCCTCAGTCCGTTTTTTGCCGATTTGGGGTTATTCATCCCATCTTTCCTGTGAGATAAGCCTTGGTGCGCTCGTCCACAGGGGTGGAGAACATGGTGGCGGTATCGCCGTATTCTACCAGTCCACCAGGCAATGATTGCATTGCCTATTGAGCGAAGACGCATAAGGTAGAACCCCAATCGGTCATTAGACTGTTACTCGCTAATGACCGGTTGGGGTTCAATTTGTCTTCTAACATTTGCTCGTTTGGTTCCGAATAGTTAACCGCTGTTTGCGATTGCACGTTAGTGGCCTTTGCACCTTTATAAAATTCGGTTATAATCGCAAAAAAACTAAATAATCATTGACTTTTGCGGTTATAACCTAATTTTTATGTACCTTTGGGTTGGATTTTAGGTTATAACCCACAAAAGAAAGAACGTATGGTTAGTAGAGAAAAGTATCTGAAAGAATTGGAGGCATATATTGATTGCCCTGTAATCAAGGTCATCACAGGAATCCGTAGAGCAGGTAAGTCGGAACTGTTGAAATTGCTGCGCCAGTTTCTTATAGATGGTGGGGTGAAGGAAACGCAAATCATGTATCTAAATTTCGAAAGTTTCCAATGGAACACCTATAAAAATGCAGAGACATTATATACGCTGCTACATGAACGATATTCTGTACAAGAGGGTCAAAGAATGTATGTTCTTTTAGACGAAGTACAAGAGGTTGAGTCGTGGGAAAAAGTTGTCAACTCTATAATGGCTGACTGGAATGTGGATATCTACATAACTGGCAGCAACTCGCACTTATTGTCTTCGGAACTGTCAACGTATCTGAGTGGAAGGTATGTGGAGATATGCGTTTATCCGCTCTCATTCCGAGAGTTTATGGACTTCCACGGGTTTAACCATACAGATATGCCTCGGCGCAGACAATGGTTTGCACAATATCTTCGTCAGGGAGGATTCCCTATAGCACATATATCGGATTATGCTGATAGTGTCATCTACAAACTGGTATACGATATCTATTCGTCAGTTTTGCTTCGAGATACTATTCAACGATATAATATCCGTAATGTTGACATGCTGGAAAGACTTGTACACTTCCTTTTTACCAACATTGGGAACAACTTCAGCGCCAAGAATATCTCTGCTTATCTGAAGAACCAGCAACGCAAAATTGACCACGAGACGCTTTACAATTATTTGAACGCATTGCAAGCATCATATATAATTCAACGTGCTCCACGTTATGATCTCAAAGGTAAGGAACTATTGCAAACTAATGAAAAATATTTTATCACAGACATTTCCTTGCTTCATGCCTTACAGGGTTACCAACCGGATTTGATTGCTGGAATGCTGGAGAACCTGATATATATAGAACTACGCAGACAAGGGTTCCATGTATATGTAGGAAAATGGGGAGACGGAGAGGTGGATTTCGTTGCAGAAAGGAGTGACAAACGTCTGTACATCCAGGTATGCTACAAAGCTGAACTTTCTACTACACTGACCAGAGAACTGCTGCCATTAAAGAACATCAATGATAATTATCCCAAATACCTGATTACAACAGACGACATGATAACCGGTTCGTATGGAGGCATCCTGTGTATGCACATCTGCGATTTCCTTATGACAGACTATTAAGGCTGGGGAACCTACCCCCACCCTTTTTCCAGTGCGTGCCACATGCTTTGGCGGGATTCGGGGTGCAGGGTGCAGAGGGATTGGGAGAGGCGTTCCATTTCCGAGCGGCGGGTTCTGTCTTCGTAGGGACAGGGGACTATTTGGCGCACCAGTTGGGCTTCGGCTGCATGGGATGCGATGTCCTTTTCGGGGACAAGGCAGAGGGGGCGGATGATGGTGAGGGGATAGTGCTCCATGGGCATGGAGGGACGCATGGAGTGGAAGGATCCTTCGTAGAGGAGGTTCATGAACATGGTGGCAAGGAAGTCGTCCTGATGATGCCCCAAGGCAACCTTGTTGAAACGGTGCTCTACGGCAAAGCGGAACATGGCCTTGCGACGATAGCGGGCACAGAGGAAGCAACGCGTGCGGCGCTTGTCGGTGCTCTCGTCGAAAGAGGTATGAAGTATGTGCAGAGGTATGCCAAGGGCATTGCAGAATGCCTGCATGTGCAGGATGTCCGTCTGATAGGGCACATTGTCCATAACCACATGCACGGCCTCCACACAGATAGAAGGCCTGAAAATACGCGCACGCTCAGCCATCAACTTAGCCATGATCAGGGAGTCCTTGCCACCGGAAAGGGCAAGAAGAATCCTGTCGCCATCGGCAAGAAGGCCGTAAGCGGTACAGGCTTTGTTGAAGAGACGGGTGAGGACCCCCTCAATCCCCCTGTAGGGGGAGGAAATTGGCGGATATACTGCCGATGTGCTCATGAGTCGATTGTTACTACTCCCCTCCCTTGTGGAGGGGCAGGGGGGAGGGTTCTACTCATCCTTAAATAATGATGACCGAAAATAAAGAGGTCGCCATCGTGTTTAAAACCAAGAGACTCGTAGAGAGCCTTGGCACCAAGGTTATCGGGGTCGCATGCAAGGATGGCGGGGAGCGACATTTCCTGTGCCTTGGCTATGGCATGGAGGAGGAGTTGGCGTGCTATGCCCTTGCCGCGAGCACTGGGCACTACGGCAATGCTGTCCACATAATACTCTCCGGGGCGTGCCTCGGCATCCATGCTTTCCACATCGAAGGAGATGAGGTCGCTGAGCATAGCAAAGGTGGTGGCGCGCATCTGCATGTAGTTGTCGGCAGGATACGCCACTATGGCACCAAGGGGCGTGCCGTCGGTGTCCTGGGCAATGGAGGTGTGCCGCCAGGAGTAGAGTGTATTGTCCTGACGGATGGATTCGGCGAGCAGTTCAAGCCTGCGCCTGTCCTGCCCGCCAATATGTTCGGGATACCTTTCCATGATGTCATCGCCCAATGCCTCCACTACCACAAGGGCAATGAAAGGAGCGTCATCAATGGTAGCTTTCCTTATTGTCATTGTTGTTTCAAATCCTCCTCTATGAACTTGAGCAGGCGTTCTACTGCCTCTTCCTCGGGGATGTTCTTCTCTATGCACTCCTTGGCCTTGTAGAGGGATACCTTGCCACGGGCGGCACCAACGTAGCCATAGTCGGCATCGGCCATTTCGCCAGGGCCGTTGACGATGCATCCCATGATGGCTATCTTCAGGCCTTTGAGATGGGCCGTGGCGGCCTTGATCTTGTGAATGGTGCCTTCAAGGTCGTAGAGCGTGCGTCCGCAACCGGGACAGGAGATGTACTCCGTCTTGACGAACTTTATGCGTGCCGCCTGCAGAATAGAGTCGGAGAGGTCGCGCAAGGTGTCCTCGGCGAAGCCCTCAGCCTCAATGTTGAGGAGGTGCGCCTTTTTGTCGATGAAGATGGCACCCACGGCCATGGCAGCCTTCAGTTGGAGTTCTTCCAGAGAGGAGGCTTGCAGACGAAGGGTTACGGTATCGTCCTTGATGCCCGCCTCTGCCTCTTGGCGGAGACGGTGGCATTCGGGAATCATGTCCACCAGTTGGCGTGCCACGGGGATTTCCTTCTCGGGAGCCTCGGAAAGGCTCACACGGATGGTGTCGCCAATACCCTCGGTGAGCAGGGCGCCGATGCCCACAGCACTCTTGATGCGTCCGTCCTCGCCCTCACCTGCCTCGGTAACACCAAGGTGCAGAGGGAAGGTCATGCCCTCCTTCTCCATCTCCTGTACCAGCAGGCGCATGCTCTGCACCATCACCACGGTGTTGCTGGCCTTGATGGAGATGACCACGTTCAAGAAATCGTGCCGCACGCAAATGCGCAGGAACTCCATGCAACTCTCCACAATGCCCTCGGGGGTGTCGCCATAGCGCGACATGATGCGGTCGGAGAGCGAACCATGGTTCACACCGATGCGCACCGCCGTGCCGTGCTCGCGGCAAATCTGGAGGAAGGGAAGCAGGCGTGCCTCTATCTTCTGAAGTTCCTGGGCATACTGCTCGTCGGTGTACTCCAATTGCTTGAACTGACGTGCGGCATCCACATAGTTGCCGGGATTGATGCGAACCTTCTCGCAATAGCGGGCAGCCACGTCGGCCACATTGGGGTTGAAGTGAACGTCCGCCACCAGAGGTACGGAACAGCCTGCCAGGCGCACCGCCTTGCTGATGACATCCATATTCTCCGCCTCGCGTGTGCCCTGAGTGGTGAGGCGCACCAACTCGCCACCTGCCTCGGCAATGCGCAGAATCTGTGCCACACTGGCTTCGGTGTCCATGGTGCTGGTGTTGGTCATGGACTGCACCCTGATGGGGTTTTCGCCACCCAAGCGAATGTTGCCCACGGTGATTTCGTGGGACTTGCGGCGTGTGTATGCCATAGTTGATGTTTAGTTGACCTTGAACTTGTACTTAACCTGTGAGAGTTCCTCGTTGGCCTTTACAATCTTCTCCTTCAGGCCCTGCTTGTAGGCCTTGAGTTTGGCGGAAAGTGCCTCATCGGAAAGAGCCATCATCTCTGCCGCAAGGATAGCGGCATTCAGGGCACCGTTAACGCCAACGGTGGCCACGGGTATGCCGGGAGGCATCTGTATGATGGAGAGCATGGCATCCAAGCCGTCCAGCATGCCCTTGATGGGTACACCTATGACGGGCAGTGTGGTACTTGCCGCAATGACACCAGGCAGGGCTGCCGCCATACCGGCACCGGCAATGATGACACGAACGCCACGACCCTCTGCCTCGCGTGCAAACTGCTCCACCTCGTCGGGGGTGCGGTGTGCCGAGAGTGCGTTCATCTCAAAGGGAATCTCCATTTCGTCCAGGAACTTGGCAGCCTTCTCCATAACTGGGAGATCGCTGGTGCTGCCCATAATGATGCTAATCATAGTTGTGTATTTGTTTAGTGTTTAGTGTTTAATGTTTAATGTTTAGGGTTTAGGGTTTAGAGTTTAGAGTTTATGTTCGTTACTAACCCGTTTGAATGCTTTGTGCAAATACTTTATCAGGTCGGAGGCAATGAGACTGTGCTGCCCCAATTCGCTTGCCGCCAGGTCGCCGCTCAGAGCATGCAGCCCCACGCCCAGCAGGGCGGCATCCCGCGGGGGATAGCCCTGTGCCAAAAGGCCAAGGATGATGCCAGTAAGCACGTCGCCGCTGCCTGCCGTACCCATGCCGTTGTTGCCATAAGGGCACTCGTATTTGACGGAAGGATTGCCGGGTATGGTGATGGTGGTGGGATGACCCTTGAGCACAAGGATGACGTTGTCCAGACATGCCCCTGCCTCCACCAGCCTTCTGTACTCCAAGGGGTGTGGCGTGATGATGGTGCCGTTGGGAATCATATCTGCCCATTGCGGGTGCTCGGCCAGGATGTTTAGTGCATCGGCATCGAGCACCAGGGGTACTTCGGTAAAATTCAAATCCAGCAGCGTTTTGTACAAGGCTTCTGCCGTCTTCTCCTCCCTGCCTATACCAGGCCCTATGCCTATGGCAGAGTATTTGTTGGGCAAGCATGATTCAAAAGGACTGCATGTCCATCGCTTGTCGTCCTCATCGTGATTCAGTATTGCCTCGGGAAGCGCCACCTGCATAATGTCGTTGTTGCGCCAAGGGATGTGTACCGTTAGTTTGCCCACACCCGAACGCATGCAACTTCTGCCTGCCAGTATACCAGCACCTGCCATGCCATAACTGCCCGCCACGAGCAATGCATGCCCGAAGGTTCCCTTGTGTCCCTCCGCAGGCCGGGGACGAAGGATGCTTTGCAGGAAGGGTATGGTTATAGCGGACATGGTAAGGGGGAGGGTCTTTAGTACTTGAACGAACTTCCACCGGCAAACTCGCGAAGCAGGGAGGTTGGCGGAACCTGGTCGGCAGGTACGCTACGGAAATAGCGCAGGAACTTGCGCAAGCGGCTTGCCTCGGCATATTCGGGTTCGCATTCGCCCACCTGGTCAAGGATGGGTTTCACCTGGTCCTTGATGACCGCCAGTTCGTAGAGCAAGGCACTGTTGAAGATGGCGTCCGCCAGTTCTTGGAAGGGGAAGATCCACTTCTCCTCGCCAGCACTCACACTGGGCATGCGACGTATGGTTTCCAGCGCCGAGTAGCCACGATACTGATAGTCGCGGATGAGTCGGCGCAGCAGACGTATGTCCGTGGTGGGTATATTGTTGTGGTCGTCCAGGGCTATGGTGGTAAGGGGGCTGATGAAGATGCGGTACTTCTTGTCCTCGGGCACCTGCTCGGACAGGATGGGGTTCAGGGCATGGTTGCCCTCCAGTATGATGATGTCGCCCTCGCCGATGCGTATGCGACGGTTCTCGTAGACACGCTCGCCCAACTTGAAGTCGTAGCGAGGCAGATCCACCTCCTCGCCAGCCAGAAGCTGGTTCATCTGCTTGTTGAACAATGCCGTATCCACAGCACCTATGCACTCGAAGTCGTAATTGCCGTCGGCATCCTTGGGCGTGTCTACACGGTTCACGAAATAGTCGTCAGTGCTGATGGTGTGCGGACGCATGCCGGAGGCCATCAGGAGGATGGCAAGTCGCTTGCTGGTGGTTGTCTTTCCGCTGGAGGAAGGACCTGCCAGCAGTACCAGTTTGGCACCCTTCTCCACAATGTTGTCCACGATGTCGTTCAGTTTCTTCTCCTGAAGAGCCTCGCTCACGTTTATCAGTTGCGAAGCATTCCCTGCCTTTACCGCCTCGTTGAACTCTCCTGCCGTGCGCACTCCCAGGATGTCCTGCCAACGGTGGAATTCCTGAATGACGTTGTGCATCTTCTGCTGAGGCACCATTTCCTCCAACTCGGTGGGATTCTTGCGCGAAGGGATGCGAAGGAGCAGGCCCTCGTAGAACTTCTCCACCTTGAAGAGGCTCAGCAGGCCGGTTCTCGTCAACAGGCAGGAATAGAAGTAGTTGACCGTGTCGCACAGGCGGTAGTAGTAGGTATAGAGGTTGCTTTGGCTTTCCAAGAGTTTTGCCTTGCTCTCCATCCCCCTGGAGCGGAACAGGGCAATGGCCTCCTCTATGGGGCACTGCACACGATGTATCTTCTCGTCCATGTCCACAATCTCCTGCATGCGCTGCTGTATGGCATGGGCATCCTGCTCGGTAAGTTCGCGCCCTATGCGCAATTCGCAGAAGTAGCCGCGGCTCACCGGCGCACCTATTATCAGCTGTCCGCCTGGATAGAGGTCCTCCACGGCCTTTGCCAGAACCAGGAACAGGGTCAGCGTGTAGGTTCTCATGCCATGCGTGGAAGTCATGTCCTTGAATTCCACGTCCTTGGCATTGTAGAAACGGTAGTTCATGCCCTGCACCTTGTTGTTCACAAGGGCACACATGGGGCCGTGCTTCATGTCCAAGCCGCACATTCCATACAATTCCTTCAAACTGGTACCAAAGGGAACGCTAATCATCTGCCCATTGTTGCGGCAACGTATTCTTAAAGTCTGTGGCATAGGTTCTATTGCATATTTGCACACAAAAATAGTCATTTTTTACATTATTCCCTAACGAGCATATGATATTTGTTGGCGAATAGTCATTATTTATCTTGGCGATATGACAAATATCTACCCTTCTCAGGCTTGAAATGAAGAATAAGTTGACTTTGTTTGCAATGAAAAGCGAAATTAAGATTAACATTATTTTGTATTCCGCTCACTTATTTGTAATTTTGTACTCAAAACAACTATATATCAACAATGAGAGACTACGATTTTAGAAAGATTGAAGAGAAGTGGCGTGCCCTATGGGTGGCCAATAAGACATACCACGTTGAAGAGGACGAGGCAAAGAAGAAGTTCTACGTCCTGAACATGTTCCCCTACCCCAGCGGTGCAGGTTTGCACGTGGGCCATCCCCTTGGCTATATTGCCAGCGATATATATGCTCGTTTCAAGCGTCAGCAGGGCTACAATGTACTGAACCCCATGGGCTATGACTCATACGGACTTCCTGCCGAGCAGTATGCCATACAGACAGGCCAGCACCCCGAGAAGACCACCTTCCAGAACATCGACCGCTATCGCGAGCAGTTGGACAAGATAGGCTTCTGCTTCGACTGGGACCGCGAGGTGCGCACCTGCGCTCCTGGTTACTACCACTGGACACAATGGGCCTTCCAGAAGATGTTCAACTCATACTTCGACAATACACTTGGCAAGGCTCAGCCCATTGACCAGCTCATTGCCAACTTTGAGGCAAAGGGTACTGAAGGCATCAATGCCGCCTGCTCGGAGGAACTCTGCTTCACCGCCGATGAGTGGAAGGCAATGAGCGAGCAGGAGAAGAGCCAGACGCTGATGAACTACCGTATTGCCTTCCTGGGCGAGACAATGGTAAACTGGTGCCCCAAACTGGGTACCGTACTGGCCAACGATGAGGTTATCGACGGCGTGAGCGAGCGCGGCGGATACCCCGTGGAGCAGAAGAAGATGCGCCAATGGTGTCTGCGTGTAAGCGCTTATTCTCAGCGTCTTCTCGATGGTTTGGATACCATACAGTGGAGCGACAGCATCAAGGAGACACAGAAGAACTGGATAGGCCGAAGCGAAGGTGCCGAGGTGCAGATAAAGGTGGCAGACAGCGACATAGAGTTCACCATCTTCACCACCCGTGCCGACACCATGTTCGGTGTCACCTTCTTCGTTCTTGCCCCCGAAAGCGAACTCGTAGCACAACTCACCTCTGCCGAGCAGAAAGAGGAGGTGGACAAGTACCTGACCTACGTGAAGAGCCGCACCGAGCGTGAGCGCCAGATTGACCGCACCGTAACAGGCGTGTTCTCCGGTTCTTACGGTATCAACCCCATCACTGGCGAGAAGTGCCCCATATACATTGCCGAGTACGTCCTCTCCGGTTATGGTACCGGTGCCATTATGGCCGTGCCTGCACACGACTCTCGCGACTATGCCTTTGCACGTCATTTCAATCTGCCCATCATCCCGTTGGTGGAGGGTGCAGATGTTAGCGAGGAGAGCTACGATGCCAAGGAGGGCATAGTGATGAACTCTCCCATGGAGGGCAAGCCTTCGCTGAACGGCTTCACCCTGAACGGTCTTACCATCAAGGAGGCCATTGCTGCAACAAAGAAGTTCGTTAGCGAGAACGGTCTTGGCCGTGTGAAGGTGAACTACCGCCTGCGCGATGCCATCTTCTCCCGTCAGAGATATTGGGGCGAACCCTTCCCCGTCTACTACAAGCAGGGCATTCCCTGCATGATTCCCGAGGAATGCCTGCCCGTGGAACTGCCTCAGGTGGAGAACTTCCTTCCTACCGAAAGTGGCGAGCCTCCTCTGGGCAACGCACAACTTTGGGCTTGGGATGAGGTCAACCGCAAGATTGTGGACAAGGCTCTTATTGACGAGAAGACCATCTTCCCCATCGAACTCTTCACCATGCCTGGCTTTGCCGGTTCAAGTGCATACTACCTGCGCTACATGGATCCCAACAACGGCGTGGCTCTTGTTGGCGAGAAGGCATCGGAATACTGGCAGAACGTCGACCTCTACGTGGGCGGCAGCGAGCATGCCACAGGTCACCTTATCTACTCTCGCTTCTGGAACAAGTTCCTCTTCGACCTGGGCGTGAGCAAGAAGGAGGAACCCTTCCAGAAACTCATCAACCAGGGTATGATCCAGGGACGAAGCAACTTCGTATACCGTATCAAGGACACCAACACCTTCGTAAGCCTGGGCCTTAAGGACCAGTACGACACAACACCCATCCACGTGGATGTGAACATAGTGAAGAACGACGTTCTGGACGTGGAGGCCTTCAAGGCATGGCGCCCCGAGTACGAGACAGCCGAGTTCATTCTGGAGGACGACAAGTACATCTGCGGATGGGCCGTGGAGAAGATGTCCAAGAGCATGTTCAATGTAGTGAACCCCGACATGATAGTTGAGCGCTACGGTGCCGACACCCTGCGTCTGTACGAAATGTTCCTCGGCCCCGTGGAGCAGAGCAAGCCCTGGGACACCAACGGCATAGATGGATGCCATCGCTTCCTGAAGAAGTTGTGGCAGCTGTTCTGGGACAAGGACGGCAACCTGCAGGCAGATGCTACCGAACCCAACTCCGACAATATGAAGTCTCTGCACAAGCTCATCAAGAAGGTTACCGCCGACATAGAGGAGTTCTCATACAACACCTCCATCTCTGCCTTCATGGTGGCAATAAACGAGCTCACCGCACAGAAGTGCCGTAGCCGCGAGGTGATGACACAGATCGTTGCCCTGCTCGCACCTTTCGCACCTCACATGGCAGAGGAACTGTGGGAGGCACTCGGCCAGGAAGGCAGCGTATGCGATGCCCAGTGGCCGGCATTCGACGAGAAGTACCTCGTAGAGAGCAGCGTGCAGTTGGGCGTGCAGTTCAACGGCAAGGTGCGCTTTGCCATGCAGTTCCCCGCCGATGCCACTCCCGAGCAGATGGTGGAAATGGCTCTTGCCGCACCCGAGGCACAGAAGCACCTGGAGGGCAAGCAGATCGTTAAGACCATAGCCGTGCCCAAGCGTATAGTAAATATCGTGGTTAAGTAAGATATTAAACACACTTGTCTTATGAAGACAAAAATTGCTCTGGCCGAGCAACGCGAGAAATTGCAAGGCCGTCTACGCAAGTATCATGTCCTGGACTTCATCAAGGACATGATATTCATCAACCTTGGTATGGCCATCTACGACGTGGGATGGGCCCTGTTCCTCCTGCCCTACAAGATCACCACGGGCGGTGGTGCCGGTATGTGTGCCATAGTGCAGTATGCCACGGGCTTTCCCATGCAGTACAGCCTGCTCATCGTAAATGCCGTATTGCTATTGCTGGCATGGTGGCAGCTGGGCACAAAGTTCACCATGAAGACGCTTTATGCCGTGCTCTCGCTGACCTTCTATCTGGAGGTTGGCCAGGACATCGTTTCCAACGAGGCCTACGGACTTTGGCGTGTGCTGGGCGACAACCAGGAGGGCATGGCATGTATTCTGGGAGCCATACTCAACGGCATAGGCATAGGTATGGTGTTCATGAGCGGCGGCAGCACTGGCGGATGGGACATCATTGCCTCCATCATCAATAAGTACAAGAATGTGAGCATAGGACGTGTGCTTCTCTATCTCGACCTCTTCGTGATAGGCAGCTGCTACTTCCTGTTCCATAGCTGGCAGATGGTGGTCTTCGGTTATGTCACCCTGGTGATTTACACCTTTGCCGTGGATACTATGATAAACTCCTCCAAGCAGGACATACAGTTTACCATCTACACCAAGTGCCACGACATCATGGTGGAATCCATACGCACCAAGACCGGACACACCGCCACACTGCTCTTTGCCGAGGGCGGTTTCACCCACGACCAGCTGAAGGTGGTGGTGACCATCGTGCACAAGAGCGAGCAGGTGGAGATGCTCCGTCTGATACGCGACACCGACCCCGACGCCTTCGTTACCTTCCACCGTGTGGAGGGAGCCTTTGGCAAGGGATTCAATGTAATTAAGGCTTAAACAAAAAAGGATATGGAGAAAATCACATTACACGACATTGTTCCTTCAGGCAAGGACCTGTTTCTCATGGCATCGGGTTTGCTGATATTTGCCATCGGTTACTCATTCTTTATCCTGCCCTACGAGATGACCAGCGGAGGCGTATCGGGTGTTGGTGCATTGATATTCTATGTCACCAAGTTCCCGCCTTCCTACACATATTTCATCATCAACGTGGCTCTGCTCCTGTCTGCACTGAAGATCTTGGGCTTGAAATACACCGTCAAGACCTTGCTTGCCACGGCCATGGTGTCGCTCTTTATAGACTTGGGACAGCGTCTTGTGCCCATTGACCCAGTAACAGGTGAAATGTACAAGCTGGTAGGTGAACAGAAGTTTATGGCCTGCGTGCTGGGCGGACTTACCGAAGGTATCGGTCTGGGCCTTGTCTTCCAGTCGGGCGGCAGTACCGGCGGTTCGGACATCGTTGCCTCCATTATCAACAAGTACAAGCCCATCAGCCTTGGCCGTGCCCTCCTCATGGTGGATATCTTCATTGTTGGTGCCAACTGGTTTGTTATCCGCGACGTTGAGACACTGGTAATGAGTTACTGCATGCTCTTCATAGCCATCAACATGGTTGACTATGTCATCAATGGTGCCCGCCAGAGTGTGCAGTTCATTATCGTTTCAGAGAAGTACGAGGAGATTGCCACACGCATCAACCACGACCTGCAACGCGGTTGTACCATCCTGGAAGGACATGGCTGGTACAGCAAGCAGAAGCGCCCCGTACTGCTGGTTATGGCAAAGAAGTTTGAGCGCAAGGACATCTTCGACCTCATCCACCGTGTGGACCCCAAGGCTTTCGTTTCCATGTCCAACGTTGAAGGTGTCTTCGGCGAAGGATTCGACCCTATTAAGAAGTGAAAACGGAAAACGGAAATCGGAAAACTAACCTAACCGTTCATCCGTCGTTAAATTAACCTTTCCGATTTCCGTTTTCACCCCAGTTTTCCGTTTTCACATTTCACATTTCCGTTTATCAACATGGTATTCGCAACAAACAACGAGCATAAGCTCCGTGAGATACGCCAGATACTTGGCGACAAGATAGAGATCCAGTCATTGGCAGAGATTGGCTGCACCGAGGAGATTCCCGAGGATGCAGACACCCTGGAAGGCAACGCCCTGCAGAAGGCACGCTATGTGGCAGAGAAGTATGGCGTGGATTGCTTTGCCGACGATACCGGTTTGCATGTCGATGCACTTGATGGCGCTCCCGGTGTGTTCACCGCGCGCTTTGGCACAATGAACGGTTTTGGCGACAGCCACGATGCCACCGCCAACATCCGTTGCCTCCTTGCCAAGATGGAGGGCAAAGAGGACCGCACCTGCCGTTTCCGCACAGTCATAGCATTGGTGCGCCACAAATCTGAAGGAGGGCTTGAAGAACACCTGTTCGAAGGCATTGTCGAGGGCAAGGTGGTAACAGAACTCCGTGGCGAGAACGGATTCGGCTACGACCCCGTCTTCGAGGTGGAGGAAACCGGTCTCACCTTTGCCGAAATGGGTCCCGAAGGCAAGAATGCCGTATCCCATCGTGCCCGTGCCGTTGCCCGCCTGGCAGAGTTTTTGCATAATAAGCGGTAAGGTTCATGGTGTTTTCATGTATGGATAATATCTAATACACATTACATAATATATATATAGGAAGAGGAGAGAGAGTCTTGCGGACCTTCTCTCCTCTTCCTGCTTCTTTGCCGTTGCATTTCTGTGTAAGAGGTTAAATATTGTTACTTTTTGGCGTAATGAGTGTTGTTTTATGATTTATTCCAATATTAAACTTGGCAAATTGCCAGCTTATTCGTACCTTTGTGTGTCAAAATGTAAAACAAAACCATGGAAAAGATAGATTCTTTAGACAAAAAGATTTTGGAGATCATATCCAATAACGCCCGCATACCATTCAAGGACGTAGCCGCAAATTGCGGTGTAAGCCGTGCTGCTATACACCAGCGCGTGCAAAGACTTATAGATATGAATGTAATTGTGGGTAGCGGTTATCATGTGAATCCAGGTAGTTTGGGGTACAACACAACAACGTACATCGGCATAAGGCTTGAGAAGGGAAGTATGTATAATTCCGTGGTTAAGGAATTTGCCAAGATACCGGAAATAGTGGAATGCCACTACACTACCGGTCCCTTTACTATGCTCATCAAGCTATATGCCAAGGACAATGCTCATCTTATGGAGTTGCTGAACAACAAGATTCAGCAGATAAATGGAGTGGTAAGTACAGAGACTCTCATTTCGCTAACTCAAAGCCTTAAGAAGGAACTGCCCATCGGTGGAGTGCAGAAGGAGGCCAAGCCTCAGATGGAAGAGGATTGGCACAAGATAAAGGACTGATGAATGTGCGTCAGTTACCTGGACACTAATTTTTATTCACATCCAGACAAAAAGAAATTCACAGTTTATACGAATGAAGCCCCTTATAGGTATAACCGGCAATTTCGGAGACAAGGGCTGCGAACTGGCTAAGGGATACTACCAGAGTGTCCTTGAGGCAGGAGGCAGTCCTGTTGTCATTCCTCCGTATGGCGACGAGCAGGCCCTTTCGGCCTTGCTGGACACGCTGGACGGCATAGTGCTCAGCGGCGGTTCGGATATGAACCCCTTGCTTGTTGGCGAGGAACCCATACCGCAACTGCATGGCATAACCCCCGAGCGCGATGTGCCCGAACTGATGCTCATACGCATGGCTTATGAACGTCAGATTCCTGTCCTTGGCATTTGCCGTGGCATACAGATGCTGGCCTCTGCCTTGGGTGGCAGTATATACCAGGACCTTGGCGTACAGTACCAGGATGCACCGCTCATAAAGCATAGCCAGGACCTTGTGCGCGAACAGGCTTCGCATACGGTGTCCATAGATAAGGAGAGCATGCTGGGAGAGATATTCAGGAACTCGGGACTTGCGGAGAACAATAATGGCGGATGGACATTGCCGGTCAACTCCTTCCACCATCAGGCGGTACGAAGCACGGGCAGTCTCTTCCGTGTGTCGGCACGCTCATCGGATGGTGTGATAGAGGCAATGGAGAGCACCGGGCACAAGAGCATCCTTGGCGTTCAATGGCATCCAGAATGTTTTATTCTGGCAGGCGACAGAAGTCAGATGCCCATCTTCAGCTGGCTGGTGTCCGAGGCCGCAAACTTTGCCCAGGCAAAGCGGGTGCACAGCCGTGTGCTCTCCCTGGATTCGCATTGCGACACGCCCATGAAGTTCGGCACCAGCGAGGAGAGGCTTGTAACCCTGCCGCGCATGAAGGACGGACATCTGGATGCTTCCATCATGGTGGCATATCTGCCACAGGGCGAGCGCAGCGATGAGGCACATCTGGCCGCTACGGCCAAGGCCAACCGCATCATCACCCAGATAGAGGAGATGGTATCGGCACATGGCACCGAGGCAGGGCTGGCATACACACCCGACGACCTGTACCGTTTGAAGCAGGAAGGCAAGAAGGCCATAATGATGGGCATAGAGAACGGTTATGCCATAGGGCACGACCTTTCGCTCTTGGAGCATTTCCGCAAGCGTGGCATCGTGTACATGACGCTTTGTCACAATGGAGACAATGACATCTGCGATTCTGCCCGAAAGAGCAATAACGAGCACGGAGGTGTAAGTCCGTTCGGTGCCGATGTTATCCGCGAGATGAACCGCCTGGGCATGATGGTGGACCTCAGTCATGCCTCGGAAAAGACTTTCTACGATGCCCTGGACATTTCGCAGGTACCCGTGGTATGCAGCCATTCCAGTTGCCGAAGTCTGTGCGACCATCCCCGCAACCTCACCGACGAGCAGATGAAGCGCCTTGCCTCCAATGGCGGCGTCATGCAGGTTACCTTCTACGAGGGTTTCCTTCGTCAGGACGGCCAGGCTTCCCTGCTGGATGCCATAGAGCACATAAACCATGCCGTCAACATCATGGGCATAGAGCATGTGGGCATAGGCACCGATTTCGACGGCGATGGCGGTGTGCCGGGCTTGGCACATGCAGGCGAACTGATAAACCTGACCCGTGCCTTGCTTCGCGAACGGTATACCGAGGCCGACTTGCGCCTGCTATGGGGAGAGAACTTCCTCCGGGTGATGCGCGAGGCACAGAACTTCAAGGCATGAGGAAAGCGTTGCAAGGTCGAAAATAAATACATTATGAAGGTATGAGACATACATTATATATATTATTGGTTATCGTGGCATCTGTGGTTGCCCTTTCATGCACCGGCACAAAGAAGGAGAAGAAGAGCAGTGTGCCTGCCAACAAGCCATGCCCAGAGTTCGTGGCAGACAGTGCTTTCCGTTACATAGAGGAGCAATGTGCCTTTGGTCCCCGTCTGCTTGGCACCAAGGAAGCCGACTTGTGTGCCGAATGGATAAAGGCGCAGTTCCAGAGCAAGGGCTGTGTGGTAAGCGAACAGAAGACCCAGGTGACCGTGTGGGACGGAACCTCCATGCCATGCCGGAACATCATAGCCAGCACCAACACCCAGGCAAAATACAGGATATTGCTGTGTGCACACTGGGACACACGTCCATGGGCGGATAACGATCCCGATGAGGCCAACCACAAGAAGCCCGTCCTCGGTGCCAACGACGGTGCCAGCGGCGTGGCGGTGATGATAGAGATAGCACGCCTCATCCAGCAGCAGCCTATGAGCGATCTGGGCATAGACTTCGTCTGCTTTGATGCCGAGGACATGGGCACTCCCGAATGGGCAGAACCTTTGGAGAATGACCAGGACACATGGTGCCTGGGCAGCAAGGTGTGGGCAGAGCAGATGCGGCAGATAGGCTACAATCCCCGCTATGGCATCCTGCTGGACATGGTGGGAGGCCGTGGTGCCACCTTTGCCCGCGAGCAGGTGAGCGTGTACTTTGCCAGCCATGTCGTCAACAAGGTGTGGAAACTGGCATCCTCCCTTGGCTACGGACAGTTCTTCCCCCACACTGACGGAGGAAGCCTGGTGGACGACCACGTGAACGTGAATGCCATTGCCGGCATACCGTGCATAGACATTGTGCCCTATTTCAGCTATGGCCCCAGCAGTTTCGGGCCTACATGGCACACCGTGAACGATACCCCCGAGAACATAGACAAGAACGTACTGAAGGCGGTGGGACAAACCGTGCTTCAACTCCTTTACAACGAATGATAAGCATTATGACAATAAACGAGATACAAGACGAGATAATTGAAGAGTTCCAGGACTTTGACGACTGGATGGACCGTTACCAGCTGCTCATAGACATGGGCAGCGACCAGCCGGAACTCCCTGTGCAGTACAAGACCGAGCAGAACCTGATAGACGGTTGCCAGAGCCGTGTTTGGCTTCAGGCAGACCTGGTGGATGGCAAGGTGCAGTTCCAGGCCGAGAGCGATGCACTGATAGTGAAGGGTATCGTTGCCCTGCTGCTTCGTGTGTTCAACAACCAGAGCCCAAAGGACATACTTGATGCCGACCTCTATTTCATTGAGCAGATAGGTTTGCGCGAGCACCTCTCGCCCACACGCTCCAATGGTCTTCTGGCCATGCTCAAGCAGATGAAGATGTATGCCCTGGTGTTCAGCCAGAGGCAAGGATGAAACCTCACTTAACATTATAGTTTTCATTTTTATGGGACAATACTGGACAAGAAAGGGAGATCAGGAGGACAAGGACGAGCGTACCGTATGTCCTTGGACGGAGCATGTAGGTCATGGTGACCGTCGCTATCCCGACCCCAACCAAGACAAGGAGGAATAACCCCCCAAAAGGATTCCTTCAATTATTATAAGATATATGAAGATAGGAAATATCGACCTTGGGCACGAGCCAATATTCCTGGCTCCTATGGAGGACGTCACGGACATAGGCTTCCGTCTGTTGTGCAAGCAGATGGGGGCTGCCATGGTGTATTCCGAGTTTGTAAGTTCGGATGCCCTCATACGCATGGTCAACAAGAGCCTTGCTAAATTGCAGGTGTGCGAGGACGAGCGCCCCGTGGCCATACAGATATACAGCAAGGATGTGGATGCCATGCGCGAGGCGGCAAAGATAGGGGAAGACCAGGCACACCCCGATGTGCTCGACCTCAACTTCGGCTGCCCTGTGCGCAAGGTGGCTGGAAAGGGTGCAGGCAGCGGTATGCTTCAGAATGTGCCTCTGCTCCTGGATATCACCAAGGCCGTGGTGGAGGCTGTGCCTGGCACTCCTGTTACGGTGAAGACACGCCTCGGGTGGGACACCCCCAGCCTTTACCTGCCAGATGGCACACCGTTCATCGTGGACCTTGCCGAGCGTCTTCAGGACGTGGGCATACAGGCGCTTACCATCCACGGACGTACCCGTGCGCAGATGTATCAGGGCGAGGCCGATTGGACACTGATAGGCGAGGTGAAGAACAACCCTCGCATGCGCATACCCATCATAGGAAATGGCGACATCAGTACCAAGGAACGTGTGCGCGAGTGCTTCGACCGCTACGGCGTGGATGCTGTAATGGTTGGCCGTGCCACCTTCGGCCGTCCCTGGATATTCCGCGAATTGCAGGGAGGCACACTCACCCTGGACGAGAAGATGGACATCCTGAAGCAGCAGGTGATCACCTCCGTTGAGCGCATCGACGAGTATCGTGGCATCCTGCACGTCAGAAGGCACCTGGCCGCATCGCCCATCTTCAAGGGCATCCCCAATTTCCGCGATACACGCATAAAGATGCTCCGTGCCGAGACAGTAGACGAACTCTTCCAGATAATAGAGGAAATCAGGGCAATGTTGAAATAGGACGGACCCTCCCCCTGCCCCTCCACAAGGGAGGGGAGTGATTACAACCGCAAGCACCGCGCCAGCAAACTGTCCCCCTGAGACAGGGTGGACGAGGAGCGAAGCGACGGAGGGGGTGGATGATACAAACGGACTTGCGGAGCTTGATGAGTGTAGACGACTGCTTTAGCTTGATGAACCAAAGGTGAATAATAAATGTGAAACTATCCACCCCCTCCCCCCTGCGGGGTACTCGCCCCTGTCTCAGGGGGAGAGTCAGTTACAACCGACTCATGGCCACATCGGCAGTACATTATACCCCCTCCCATACAGGGGAGGGTACGGGGAGGGGTCCTCTTCTCTTTAAAAAAAATGACACGTAAAGATTTTGAAATAATGGCCCCCGTAGGCTCAAGAGAGTCTTTTGCCGCAGCATTGCGTGCAGGGGCAGACAGTATATATTTTGGTATAGAGAACCTGAACATGAGGGCGCATTCCGCCTCGGCATTCACCATCAACGACCTGAAGGAGATTGCCCACGAGTGCAGGATATGCGGTGTGAAGAGTTATCTTACCGTAAACACCATCATCTATGGCGAGGACCTTCCGCTTATGCGCGAGATACTGGATGCCGCCAAGGAGGCAGGCATCAGTGCCGTCATAGCAAGCGACATAGCCGTAATGTCCTATTGCAACAGGATAGGCCAGGAGGTGCACCTCTCCACCCAGCTGAACATCTCCAACGTCGAGGCCCTGCGCTTCTATGCCCAGTTTGCCGATGTAGTAGTGCTGGCACGCGAACTCAATATGGAGCAGGTGGCAGAGATATACCGCCATATCACGGAGGAGAACATCTGCGGCCCCAGAGGCGAACTCATCCGCATAGAGATGTTCTGTCATGGCGCCCTGTGCATGGCGGTAAGCGGAAAGTGCTATCTGTCGCTGAACAACGTGGGCAAGTCGGCCAATCGTGGCGAGTGCATGCAGATATGCCGCCGCTCCTACACCGTGCGCGACCGCGAAACGGGTACTGAACTGGACATAGACAACAAGTACATCATGTCGCCCAAGGATCTGAAGACGCTTCGCTTCATGGACGTGATGATGAACTCCGGTGTGCGTGTCTTCAAGATAGAGGGACGAGCCCGAGGACCAGAATACGTCAGCACCGTGGTGTCGTGCTACAACGAGGCCATCAATGCCGTGCTCGGGGGGTCGTTTACCGAGGAACTGAAAGACAGGCTGGACGAGCGCCTTGCCACCGTATTCAACCGTGGCTTCTGGGACGGATACTACCAGGGCAAGAGCCTTGGCGAGTGGAGCGAGGTGCACGGCAGTGCCGCCACCGAGAAGAAGGTGTATTGCGGCAAGGTGGTGCGCTATTTCTCCAAACTTGGTGTGGCAGAATTCAAGATAGAGGCATGCGAACTGCCCCGTGGTTCCAAGATTCTCGTCACTGGTCCCACCACTGGTGCCTTGTACAGTACTGCCGATGAGATACGCTACGACCTCGACCCCGTGGATGTTGCCAAGAAAGGCCAGCACATCAGCATAGCCATGCCCCAGAAGGTGCGCCGCAACGACAAGTTATTCCTGGTAGTAGAGAACGCATAGTACTCATGGTAAGAGTACTGCAGTACCGATACGAGAGTACTGCAGTACCGATGCGAGAGTACTTCAGTACCGATACGAGAGTACTGGCACAAGAACCTGAGGGCAGAATGGGTATCCTTGTTCATGCGTCTTCGTTTCATAGCATGACCATCATAAACGTGAGAAGAGGATGTGCGCATCCTCTTCTCTCATTGTCTCTGCCCCTCGATAATCTCCAGCAATGTAAGGTCATTAGCGTTATGATGACAATAGCTCTTGGCTATCGTGTCAGAACGATTATTGCAACAAGGTTTCTTCAGTGGTCTACGGAACGTTTGAAGGCGTATATTTACCTGTTAATTCTAAGATTGCGGATGTGTTATAAAAGATATCAAATACCCAAAAACATGGCAAACCATTCTTGGACTATCAAAATACGTTTGTTCTGTCCGTATATACTTCTTTTTTAAATAAAAAGCTGACGCTTTACCTATTTGTAAAAAAAGTATTATCTTTGCATCGTCAATGTGTATTTTACGCACTGGCAGGGTAATAATAAAATCAGTTGTAACATCTGTATAAATTAAAAGAGCGACAAAGAAAGAATTAATCTATATTCGAGTGTCTGCCGGATTTTAGACAATCCGGGCACTCAAAAGCAAAAAGCGTAGACGTGACTTCCCTTGAAGGGAATGTCCCAAAAGCGAAACTTTTGTTTCTTGTTCTAACTGACCGAAACCGCCAATTTCAAAGCCAGAGAATAAGCAATACAAAGGTTTGCGTCCTATATGGACGTAGACTATCTGTATGCTTATCTGGTGAGGGTTACTTGGCGGTACCCGGTTGGTTATAAGCGGACGAAGATAGTTTGCGTCCTTTTTGTTTTCCAACCAACCAAACGCCAAGTATTATTATTTTATTCACCAACAAAAACAAAATTATGAACAAAACAAAATTACGCTTTGCCCTTTTTGTGGCAAGCATCTGCCTGTGTGTATCTTCATGGGCAGAGAGAGTGGCACCGACATTCCCTGAATTCACGACGTTTGAAGCAGGAAAGAGTTTCTGTCTGTATAACGTGGAGGAAGGTAAATTCATTGGAAGGGACGAGTATGGTAGTATCGAACTGAGCGACTACGGACAACCATTAGAGATTACAGAAGCGTCTGAAGGGTTCTATTATTTCCGATTTACACTTTCTGGAAATGAGTATTCCATGATCTATAATGCTAATTATGATGGGAGAATTTACTTTACTTATGGTTACGGTACACCATATTATTATGAATTCTCTATTCTAAAAAACAATGATGACTATCTAATTAAGGCTAATGATATTAATGACTATTTTAATGATAATGCCAGCCTTGGTTATAATGGCGAAAATTTTGCCGTAAATATGACCGAAGGAAGTATTCATTGGCAGTTTGTGGATGCTGAAGTTGCCAAGCACTATTTTGCAAGACACAAACTTTACACTGCCTTGGAGGCATCTGATATCTATAACTATCCTACAGAATACTACGAGGCTATATACGAAGATGCAGAAAGCACAACAGAAGAGTTGGAAAAAGCAGCCGCAACTCTGAATAATGGCGTGACTCATACACAGAAATATCAGAGTCCGGAATGGTCTGAATATACTGTATTATTCGGAGAAGGAGTTTGCACAAACAGTTCAACTATACAAACCAATACAATATATAATTTGGGGGAAACTACAAGTATCACTGCTACTGTTAACGTAGACAAGAACGCCACGCTTATATATGATACTAATTCCTCCATGTCTACTTCTGTTTACATTGATGGAAAAATGGTTCGTAGCTATCAAATACCTTGGAGTAGTTATAGATTTTTTGAAAGCCTTAGCGTAGGTTCACATCATATTGAATGGAGATTTGAAAACAATTCTGGTTCTCAACAGAGAGGTGGAATAGAATACTTAGGAATAGTCAATACTCCCACAACTATCAACGTAAGCCTTCTTGAACCTGGTAGTTTAGGTACAGAAGTACTGAATCATGTCGACCATATTAAGAATGTTCGTTGTCTGAAAATCAGCGGTAAAATGAATGATGATGACTGGGCTAAGATTAATATGATGACCAATCTCCAGAGTCTTGATCTTAGTGATGCTATTGTAACCAAAATACCAGACAGACAATTTCGTAAAACTTACGATAAATGGATGTTCCTCCACAAAATAGAATTGCCAAATATCCTGGAAATTATTGGAGATGATGCCTTCTATGATTCACACGTAGAAACCCTGACATTCCCGTCTACACTAAAAGAAATCGGAAGTTATGCATTTTATAATTCAAAGATTACAGAGGCCATTCTTCCAGATAATATGACTAACATTAGAGAAAGAGCATTTGAAAATTGCACATTCCTGGTGTCTGTCAATTATCCCAATGAACTGAATTATGTGCCAGATCATTGCTTTTATAATTGTGAGAATCTGAACACCTTTGAATTACACAATGGAATAACACGAATCGGAGGCCATGCATTTGAAAATGCAAAAAACTTTATAGCTACTCTGCCAGAAACACTTACAGCATTAGGTGTCGGTGCATTCCAAAACTCCGGAACCGTTAATTTGTATATACCAGAAGTATTGACCGAATGGGAAAGAACTAACTCGGGATATAATCATGCTTTTTCTTACAATACGAAATTAATCTCAGCCGAATTCCCCACATCATTCTATAAAGTAGATGTATATGGCACGTTGATTAATTGTTCAAACCTTGAAACGCTAACATTCAAATCTCCAACAGTAGTTGCTGGGGAATATAAAAACAGTTTCCTGGATGGTTGCACTTCACCCAACCTGACACTTAGAGTGCCGTCCTTCCTTGTAAATTCATATAAACTGGATGAATACTGGTATAACTATAACATTGAAGGTTTCAACACAGCAGACATTAAGGACTGGAACGTAAGGGGCAACCTGGTTCTGAACAACCGTGAGCGTATAGACGGTACACCAAATCTTTTCATTGCCAATAGCGGTTCGGTCAAAATTAATGGTGAATACGCACAGAATATAGACAATCTGGAAGTATATGTGGACCACTACAATACTATCTATGACAATGAAAGCAACCAGAGCGACTATGCCTTCGGCAAGATACTGGTAAACAACGATGCCACAACTATCAGCGGAGAATGTGTACATCACCACTATGTTGATGCTAAGAAATGGTACTTCATCAGCCTGCCCTTCGACATTAAGGTAAACGAAATTACAAACGATTCCGAAGCAAGAATGGCAATCCGCTACTATGACGGTGCTACTCGTGCATCCGAGGGTGTGGTGGGCAACTGGAAGGACTATGCCGAAGATGCCGTTATTGAGGCTGGTACCGGCTTTATCGTACAGACAAGCGTGGCAACTACACTGACATTCCGTGCCCTGGATAACGAGAGCAAGCAGAACATCGTTTCCAACGAAGAGTTCAAGAAGGCTCTGGCTGCAAATGCATCCGGAAGCATGTCCGACAAGGGTTGGAACCTGGTGGGCAACCCCTGGCAGTGCTACTTCAACATACACACGCTGAACTTCACCGCCCCCATCACCGTGTACGATGTGTACAACAAGACATACGTCGCATACTCTATCATTGACGACGACTATGCCATCCGTCCCAACGAAGCCTTCTTCGTGCAGTGTCCCGAAGGAACCGAACTTATTTCCTTCCCCCAAAGCGGACGTCAGCTGACAAGCGTGATTACCAACCAGTCTGCGGCGCGTCCCATGTACTCACAGGCTTCAAACCGTCAGCTTATAGACATCACCATCAGTGCCGACAAGTACACCGACAAGACACGTGTGGTACTGAACGAGGTTTCTGCTCTTGGATACGAGACCAGTTATGATGCCTGCAAGTTCATGACCATGGAGGTTGGCGTTCCACAGATCTATACTATAGACAACGAGGAAACGGAGTATGCTATCAACGAACGTCCTCAGGACAAGGGCATAGTGAAACTGGGTGTAGTGGTATCAACCAGCGGCACACACAGAATCAGCATGCCTCGCAACGAGGCCGGTTCTGTCATACTGATTGACCACAAGGCCGGAGTGAAGCACGACCTGTCAAAGGGTGACTATGAATTTACCGCTGAAGCAGGTACATACAACTCACGCTTCACCCTGAACATTAGCAGCTCTTCTGAAACCGGCATTGAAGGCGTAGAAATAGCAGACGGAGCATTGGAATGTGACGGCAACAACATTCTGGTGAACGGAATAAAGGGCAATGTTTCCGTATATACGGTGGACGGCCGCAAGGTGGCAGAAACCTACAGCAACGGAAACGTATCGTTCAACAATATGCCTCAGGGCATATACATCGTACGCACAGTACAGGGAACAGGAAAAGTAACCGTAAAGTAAAAATCATGCAACTATGAAAAGAACAAGATATTTGTCCTTTCTGGCGATGTTGCTCTGCTGTCTTGTCGCTTGGGGACAAGATGACTTTAACCCTACCAGCCCCACGGAACCTGGTGTGCCTCCAAGAAAACTGACTCTGAAGGCAAACCCGTCGGATGGTGGCACGGTATATGGTAGCGGACGATATGTCCCTGGCACAACCGTTGGCGTACGTGTTTCGAATGCTGCTGGATTCGTGTTTGAAAACTGGACAGATGAAGAAGGCAACGTGGTATCCGAAAGCGATTCATACAACCTGATAAAAGGAAACCGTGACGAGGTGCTGACAGCCAACTTCACCTTCAAGCCCGACGGTCCCGAAGAACCCGACGACCCGAAACTGATCCAATACTTCCGCCTGACACTGGCCGCCGAAACCGGCGGCTCAGTGAGCGGTGGCGGTAAGTATCAGGCCGGCAGGGACGTGTACCTGAGAGCAGACGCCAAGGAAGGTTTCAGATTTGTAAACTGGACAAACACAAAAGATGAGGTCGTATCGACAGAGGAAGACTTCTATTATACGACAACAGCGGAAAACGAAACCCTTACCGCTCATTTCGCATTTGATCCTTATAACCCGAACGAACCCACAGATCCCATTCTCAGACACAACATCACCGTTACAACGGAAGATGGCGGTACAGTCAGTGTCGGGGAAAAGCGCCTGCTGGAGGGTCGCAGCACTACCCTGCAAGCCGTGGCAAACGATGGATATGTCTTCGTGGGATGGTACCTGAACGACGAACTGTATACCACACTGAATTCTTTCTCTTACACAATGGGCAAGGAGAGCGTGGAGTTCGTGGCAGTATTCAAGTTCGCTCCAGCTTCACCCGACGAACCTTCAATGCCCAAAGACAAGAAGTATGCCTTCTATCTGATGACAGTGAATGGCAAACCCGGAGATATCCTGGATGTCCCTCTGGTTCTGTCAAATCTTGAAGACCTGTACGACATGACGTTCCAGATAACCTTTCCCTTGGGACTTGAGCCGGATCTGGATGAAGTCTACTTGTCGGAAGAGGCAGTAGGATACGACGTATCAATGACCGCGGTGGACGACACGACATATATGTTCTCCATGATTGGCGGTAAGGTGGCGGCCACAAGTACTGAATTGCTGAGATTCCGTGTAACGGTTGCCGATGACTATACTACAGGAACTTCGGGGCGTGTGAAGATTAACCAGGTTTCTGTAACAGAAGCTGATGGCAACCACCTGACCGCTTCTACACGAAACGGACGTATAGCAATATACAAACGTGGAGATACCAACGGAGACAATGTGGTGAACATTACAGACGCAATGAACATGATTACCAACGTGCTGGAACAAAAGACCAGTGTGTTCATCAAGGAGGTGTCTGATCTGAACGGAGATGATGAAATCAACGTTACTGATGCCATGGGAGTAGTGAACATTGCATTGGAAGAAGAATAGTGTAAACAAGTATCAACATGAAGAAATTGATAATAGCACTCGTATGTATGGCTTCAGCAGGCTTTTTGCATGCTGAAGATGCCATACAGGTCGTTCCTTTTGAAACAAAGGCCGGCGCCAATGTAGACGATGCGAAATACTTTAGCATTGCCATGAACAATGCATCGGCAGAGATATGGGCCTTGCAGTTTGACCTGCTGCTGCCGGAAGGAATGAAGATTGACAACGAAAGCGGATATGATCCTTTTGAATTAAACACAGATCGCTTTCCCCATACCACCGGTCGCGGAGGAGCAATAACATGGAAACACACCGTATACTATGATTTGCTGGAAAGCGGCTGGTATCGTATTATCGTCTTTACATCAGAAGCAGAACGTATAATTGGCAATAGCGGAGAATTGCTGAATATATATTATCTGACTGATGAGAATATGCAACCAGGTCTGTATCCTATATATATAAAAGGTGCAGTGCTGACAATTACAGGAGACAGTGACATCAAACCTATGGAGTCGACTTCGTATTGCCGGATAGGCGAATCACCCCTGAAATCAGAAAATAAGGTAGACCTGAATGACTTTACCGGCCATATCCCCTCCTGGGTGGTGGAAAGCATGAATGCAGACCTTGCAAGCAACATGGCAACCGAAGTGTATCTGGAAAATGCAGATGCACTGGGTGCGACGCTGGAAACAGCCAATAAAAACACTCTGTATTATGTGAAGGCCGGTTCTGAGGCAGCACAACAGTTGGATGGCAAGAGCGTAGTTGAAACTGACGGCATAAGCAGCAGTTGCGAGAATCTGTACCTGTTTGACGGAGAATATCCCTTCTCAAACTCCTCTGCAATAACTGGCAAGAAGGCACATTTTGACCGTACATTCATCAAGGAATACTGGTCCACGGTGTGCCTGCCGTTTGATGTGTCAGAAGAACAGGTGTTGCAGTTAAAGAGTGAAGGCGTCAGGATTGAGCAACCTACCTCTTATAGCGGCAATTCGCTTATGTTCTCTGAGGTTGATGCAATGGTTGCCAATACGCCATACATAGTGAAATGCAATAGTGAGCAGACTCCGTTCGGTGAGTTGGAGATAACATCTATTGCCTCAACTGAAAACGTAAATGATGTTGTTCTTGACCAGATACAGTTCAAAGGATGCTATGAAACAGCAATCTTGAACTCTGATGAAACAACAGCATACTACGTTTTCAACTCTGCCACAGGAGAGTTCGTCAAGGTGGGCAGGAACGGCAAGGTTCCCCCCTTCCGTGCATACATTGAATTAAGGTCAGATTCCGCTCCGGTTGGAATTCGCGTAAGGCATAATAATGAAGAAACCGGAATTGATTCTGTCCGGAACAACGATAAGAAATGTTCCGATATTTACAATGTATGTGGACATCTTGTTAAAAAGGAGTTTGGCTCTTCCAAAACTGATACCAAACTGGAGAAGGGTATTTATATCATCAATAATAGCAAAGTTATAATAAAATAGGAAAATGAGATATATTAAACCCAAAACCAAATGGATAGAGGCGGAGTCTATGATGATAGCAACTTCTTCAGCAGAATTCAATTTGGATGACGTAGATACGGAGGACGATGTAGTCGCAGGTTCTCGCACAGGTTTTATTGGCAATAGAAGAAATATATGGGACGAGGGATGGTAAAACTTTATTGATACCACAACTTTAACATACGCTTATACGAAATCGGCCATTAGGGACTGCAACAGCGATTCTGTTGCGTTTCTAATGACCGATTTGGGTTATATGCATAAAATCAGTTCCTCAGTTTGTTTTATATCCCCCGAACTTTTCTTCAATCCCTTTTAGAATACAAACTCCTTCACATTGTAGCCCGAAACCTTGAGGCGGAGGTCGGTGCCTCGGGTGTCGAACTGGCTCCACCGGATGGTGACGGTCTTGCGTTCGCCGGGAAGGAGGTGGAAGTAGTTGTCGGAATATTCCACGGGCAGAACCTGCTCGCCATCCTCGCCACAGAGGTTGAGGCGCAGCATCAGGGCTGGGGTGTCGCCGGTGTTGGTGATGACGAAGTGCATGTCGGGGTCGAACATAAGCCTTACATCCACCTTGCCCATGCCAAGGGCAGAAAGTTCCTTGGCGGACTCATTGCCCCAGAGGAAATAGGTGTTGGTGGAGAGCAGTTCGCCATTGAGCATGGACACGGCCTCCAGACGGAGCATGTAGGACTTGGCGGTATCGGGAGAGAGAGCCTCGAAGCAGTTAACGGTGGAGTCGGAAGGCAGGTGTGCCAGGGCGGACTTCTTCCACACTTCCCTGCCCTGCAGGTCGTAGATGGTGGCAATGGTCTTGATGTCCTGGGCAGGCTTCATCATGTTGACCAGCTGCACCTGACGGGTGGAGGCATTGTACTGGACGTGCAGAGGTTCGCATGCCTTCTTGATGCCGAAGAATGCCGCCGTGGGGTCGAAGTAGTAGTCGTAGGTCTGCCATACCATAGAAGGCCAGCAGGAGTGGCTCATCCAGATGATAAGACCCTGGCGGTCAAGGTTGGCGCTCTCGTACATGGCACGGTAGCCGTCGTAGTTCTGCCACTGTGCCAGGGCGGTGTATGCCTTGGCAGGATGAGTGCCCAGGCGCTCGGGCATCTTCTGGGCATATACCCTATCCTCTCCAAAGCGCTCGGCCAGCAGATGGTTGAAGGTGGAACCGTACTGTGCACCCTTCTGTGTGAAGTCGTGCTTGCCCCAGTATTCGTTCTGAGGCCACAGGTGCTGGGGAGCAAGCATGCGGCAGAGGCTCTCGAAGTTGGGCACGTTGGGCATACCACGCTCGGAGTGCAGTTTGCCTGTCTGTATCTCGAAGTAGTCCTTCACGGGCAGTGCACGGTATGGACCGTGTCCGCTGACACCGTCGTCGGCAGAACTGGGGAAGTACAGGGCACCGGGTGCCAGTTTCTGTACAAGTTGTGCCAATTGCTCGTCCAGGGTCTTGGGAGGATAGCCCTCGTTGCGTCCGCAATAGAGCGCTATGCTGGGATGCTGGCGTATGCGGCGCATGTAGTCGCTGGCATTGGCCATGAACATGGGTTCGTTGTGAGGATTAGGACCATCGGCAGGGTTTGCCAGCCAGAAGTCCTGCCACACCATGATACCATGGCGGTCGCAAGCCTCGTAGAACTCCTCGTCGCCCGTCTGTCCCACCCAGTTGCGTATCATGGTGCAGTTCATCTGCTTGTGATAATCTACGGCAATGTCGTATTCGCGTCCACGATAGTTGAGGTGGTTCTCCGAGAAGCCCCAGTTGCCACCCAGAGGAATGAAGCGCTGCCCGTTGATGTAGAGCTGCAGGCGCGTGGTCTCGTCCTTGTAGGTAACCTGGCGTATGCCGGCAAGATATTCTGTGCGTGCGTCGGCCTTTGCCTGCTCGGTGTGGAAGGTGTATGCCGCAGGGTACATGTAGGGCTCGCCATATCCGTTGGGCCACCATAGGCGCATCTGCTGGCTGGCAAGTTGCCTGTATTCCTGGGGAGAGAAGGTAACCTCCATCTCGGCAGAGGGAGCCAGTGTTATCTCCTTTTCAAAGACAATGTCGCCGATGTTGCCTTGCAGGGTACCCTTAACAGGAACGGAAAGATGGTTCTTCACGAAGACGGACGGAGTCATCGTAGCCTTGCCGTCGGCAAGGGATGTGTTCACTATGGGGTCGGCGATGGTAACGGCCTCGGTGGAGGTGAGGTAGACATCGTTCCAGATGCCCACTTCACGCCCGGGGATGGTGGTTATCCAGTCCCAACCGATGGTAGCGTGGAAGGTGGGGTTGTCGCCGCCCAGGACACCGCCGTTGAAACTGGTATTCTCGCCAGTCTTGGTCTTGCGGGCACCAGGGTTGGCATTCTTCTCTATGTAGACAAGGAGTTCGTTGTCGCCCTCCTTAACATGGTCGGTGATGTCGAACTGCCCGCGCATGAAGGCACCCTCTATCTTGCCAACCTGCTTGCCGTTGAGCACCACCAGCGCCTTCCAGTTGATGCCGTCGAAGTTGAGCAGTATGCGTCTGCCCTTCATCTTTGAGGGAACCTGGAACGTGCGCTTGTAGAGGAAGTCGCGGTTGAAGAACGACTCGGATATC
>JAZRII010000086.1:0-25142 GCA_045645225.1 Bacteroidaceae bacterium
CTTTCTTTTATTGCGTAGGAAAACCAACTCCGCCAACTAGCAGGAGTCGTTCCCGTTTTGCGAGTGCAAAGGTAAGACTTTTCCGCAAACCGGCAAAGAAACACGAAAGAAAATTTAAGAAAATAGCGAAGAATGGGTGTAAAAGGGACATTTTTGATGAGAAGCAACAAAGTATACCTTATATATAAATATACGCGCATGAGAAGCAAAGCATCAATATCAAGGGAACTTAATGAAGTTTACATAGGAGTTTGATGAAAACAAACTGAACTATACACAAACCGGCCTCCGCATTAGCATATGAAGCAATGCGAAGGCCGGTAATATGCTTGCAAGAAGCCTGCACGAAAAGCGTGGCAGTGCTTTATTGGATATCAACGCTCTCTCTTCTGTTCGTAGTCGGCTTTTACGTCCTCATAGAACTGCGCCGTAGATGCCTGGACATAAGGAGCAAACCAGAAGTATCCTATACCAAACGTAAAGATACACAGTATACCCCAACCGATGAAGGTGAGATATAACCAAAAGAGATCTCCCTTATGACCATTCATCATCTTCATGCTGAGTTCGATAGCCTCGTTGTTCTTCATTTCGGGATTGTCACGCAGGACGAAGGGAGTCATAGCATAAGACAAACTCTTGATGATGCCGGGGATGATGAACAACAGAGTCCAAAGGAGTGTGTATACCTGCATTAACAGAATGGTGATGAAGATACGGCCAAAGTCCTTGTATCCATCGAAAATACGTGAAACATTGAAAGGATCGTTCTCTCCACGCGCATTTGACAGGAAAGTGACGGTGTAGCCCCAACTCAAGGGAAGCATAAGCAGGGTTGCAACTGTGCCCAAACCTTGCTGAACATACTCAAGTCCACCTACAAGTGCAGAGAATGCCCATGCTACGATACAGTAAACAAAGGTTAGCATGGCCGCCTCTGCCCAATGACCGCTCAGAGCAGCACGAGCTGCCGAACGAATTTCTGATGCTGATTTGATCATAATGATGTATTGTTTTTTGTTTGTTATTAAATACTTCAATGCAAAGGTAACAAATATTTCAAAAAAGACGCAACCTTCAATAAAATAATTTTGGATACGCTCCACTATCGCAGGCACTCTGCTCGTAATCCGCCTTAACCTCTTCGTAGAACCCGGCAAGAGAGGCGTTAATGTATGGAACAAGCCAGAAATAGCCGATGCCAAGAGTGAAGATACACAGAATGCCCCAACCTATGAAGGTGAGATAGAGAATGAAGAGTTCCATCTTGTGACCTTTCATCATCTTCATACTGAGATCTATCGCCTTAGCTCCCATTTCCTTTTTATCATACAAGATAAAGGGTGTCATGGAGTATGATAAAGACTTAACAAACGCAGGAATAAGAGCAGGAATGAGTATAATCACCCACTCTATCAAATCTTCACCTGGTGGATACCCCCCATCGTCTTCCCATACACAAGACGGAATTGGTGATGAGAAGCAAACCATATCATATCTAAGAACAAACCAAAGAATCACAAAATAGACAATAGCACCAAGCAATGCCCACAATATGACATAAAGTTCCTTCACAAACAAGGCTGGAAAAATACGTTTAAAGTCTTTATACCCATCGAACAGGTGCCCGATGTTAAAAGAATCTTCTACACCACGACGGTTCAGCAGGAATATGATACAGAATCCCCACCCCAAAGGCAGGAGCAGAGAAGAGGCGAGAAAACTGGCTCCCAGCCATATTGCATCCAAGTGCCTAAAACAAATTCGGGAGAAAAATGACGAGATAAACCAATAAATTAATGTGAACAATGCTCCCTCTGCCCAATGACCTCTCAGTGTTGCACGGGCAGCAGAACGGATTTCTGATGCAGATTTAATCATAATGTAACTATTATTTCATAAAGACGTAACCAGCTGATAGAATAAGTATCGATTCCATATCAAAGGAGCCCTATTCCACCCACACGGCAGTACCACTACAGGTGACCATGAGCATGGAACCGCTTCCGCCAATGGCTTCGTAATCCAGCGACACGCTGAGCACAGCATTGGCGCCGAGAGCCTTGGCACGCTCCTCCATTTCGGCCAGAGCCTCGTTCTTGGCACGGCTGAGTACCTCTTCATAGGACTTGGCACGTCCGCCCACTATGTCGCGAATGGATGCAAAGAAATCGCGAACCATGTTCATGCCGAAAATTGTTTCTCCTGTCACTACGCCAAGATAGCGTGTAACCTGCTTACCCTCGATGTTGGGTGTTGTTGTGATAATCATATTGCTTAGAGTGTTTGAAAATGAAATATATTCCTATGGGCAACGCCTCGTGTTGCGAGGGCTATCGCCTCACGTTGCGATGGGCATCGCCTCATGATGCGATGAGCCTCGTCTCACGTTGTGTGCATTGATGCGTCGTATTGTGTTGCGACCTCCTTCATGGAGATACCAAGGGTGTCCATAAGGGCAAAGACTTCGGGCAACTGCACTTTGAAGAACTCCGCACGGCGCATGGCATAAACCCTTTCGCGTGCTCCGGGCATGACAAATACGCCAAGTCCGCGACGGGAAGCCACCACCTCGTTCTGTTGCAGGTATTCAAAGGTGCGGGTAACTGTATTTACGTTTACCTCCAGCTCTGCCGCAAACTCGCGAACCGAGGGAAGACGCTCGTCCTCAGCATACTCGCCAAGGAGTATCCTGTCGCAGATATGGTCGGCAATCTGCAGATATATCGGTTTCTTATTCTTGAATTCCATAAGCGCAGGTATTAGGGGTTGCGACGGGTGGTAATCTGTGCCTTGCAATACAGGCGATAGGTACAACGCCACATGAGGAACAAAAGTCCAGCAAGGAATATATCAAGGACAAGAACAGGGCACCAAGGCGCAACTTCCGCAAAGAAACCGATAGTTCTATAGAAAAAGCCTGCCACATCCCATGAGCAAATTGCGGCAAAAGCAGCACATGCTGATATGAGCACTATCAGCAACAACCATGCCAAAATGTAGAACAAGATGGTATAGGCAATGTTATGTCGGTATTTCCAGGCATTGAAAAGCGGATAGACAGACATGCCCAATAATGAAGACAGTATTATTGCCACATAAGCCCCAAGATGGAAACTCTCGTCAAACACCATGAACGTTGGCAAGGTCCTATAGAAGTTATTGCACACCTTTGCCGTCAGGGACACGTATTCATAATCGCCAAAATCGAACGTTACCGCCACAAGTATGGCATTCAATATCTCGGCCAGTGCCACCGACATCAGAAACCACACATGCGCACCCACCAGCACCACGAAGGCATGCCATAGGAAACGTTCGAAATTGGAAGCTGGCAGAGTGAGTTCTGCAATCCTGCCCTGACGGTTCCTGAGATTATGAAACATAAAGCCGAGGACCACCGTTAAAGCAATGCCGGAAAAGACGGAGATGAATACTGATATCAAATCCAAGGCCATCAGGAATGAAGGATAAGGTTTGTCCACTCCATCCGAATCCATAACCATCTCCAGATTCTCTATCGCATAATAAAACAGCACCGGCAGAATGGAGCATGCGGCTATGACCATAGCCATCTTGTTGTAGAAGGCACGGTTGATGGTGAGGTCCCAACGTGCCACGGCACAGAAGCGTCTTATATCGAAGTTTTTCATTGTTGCAAAGAGTTATGGGTTAATGTATCTACAAACAATTTCTCCAAATCCACAGGCTCCTCATTCTCCACAAGGGACTGGTTGAGCAATACCCTGTTGCGGTCGATGATGACCACATGATCCAGCACACGCTCCACATCGTGCACCTGGTGCGTACTCACGACGATGGTCTTCTCGGGCGACATGGCCGTTACGATAGCCTTGCGGAACTGGCTCTTGGAAAGTATGTCAAGACCATTGGTGGGTTCGTCCATAAATAAATAAGGTGTATTAGCCGCCAAGGCAATGCACATGTACACCTTCTTCTTCTGTCCCATGGAAAGCGCACCTAGGTTCACATCGGACGACATTTCAAAACATGCAAGGCACTTCTCCATCAACTCCATGCTGAAGTTGGGATAAAACGGTGCAATAGCACCGACGTAGGCAGAAAGGTGTACGGCAGGCAGGTCGTACTCCTCGGGCAGAAGGAACATTTCTCTCATCAAATCAGGACTTCTTTCCTTGCCAGACATGCCATCCACCAGCACTTCGCCCTTTTGGGCATGCAGCAATCCCATAATCAAGTAAAGCAAGGTACTCTTGCCAGTACCGTTCTTGCCAAGCAATCCATAGATATTACCCTACTGAAAATCAAGCGAGAAGTCCTGAAGCACAGGACTCTGCTTTCCATAGGCAAAGGTAAGGTTCTTAATAGTTATCATAGTGTCATAGTTAAATAGTACACCACAAAGGTAAAGCAATACGGGCACATCCCCAAAGGAATGTGCCCGTTTAACTTTATTTTAACACTCGGAGGTCTTAGGGAAGACCTTTGGAGGTGTAAAAAGCAGATATTAACTAACCTTGTTCAGTTTCTTGATGATAGAGAAGATGAACAGGGCAGCAACAAGGCAGATTACCATCAAAACACCCCAAACGATGGTCAGATCCATACCCCACAAGAAGCCGGGGATAGCAACGAGGGTGTTACCCAAAGCGGTAGACACGAACCATGCGCCCATCATCATACCCTTGTACTTTGGAGGAGCCACCTTGCTCACGAAAGAGATACCAATGGGAGAAAGCAGCAACTCGGCAAAAGTGAGCACGAGATATGTACCAACAAGCAGGTTGGGAGTAACATCTGCCATGTGCAAGGGAGAGCCGTTAGCATCATTTATTGGAGCAGGCAAACCGATACATCCCACAATCATCAACACATAAGCGGCGGCCGCTACGAGCATACCCAAACCAATCTTCACGGGAGCCTTGGGTTCCTTGCCCAACTTGGCCAACCATCCGAAGAAAGCAATGCTGACGGGAGTGAGCATTACTACGAAGCAAGCATTGAACTGCTGGAAGATGGGTGCGCTGATAGAGATAGACTCGGGCAACTGGGTGTACTGCCAGTAAAGGAAAGCAGCAGCAGCGGCAATCAGGCCAAAGCCAATGCCCTTACCCTTGCCAGTCTTGCTCTGGAAGAGAGAGAAGCCACCGAATACGATGAAGATAGCGGCAACCAGATTCCATACGTTGAACATCATTGACTCAATGCCAGAAGAAGATGTAGCGGTATAGTCACGTGCAAAGAATGTCAGTGTGAGGCCATTCTGGTGGAAAGCCATCCAGAAGAATACTACCACGGCCATTACCAGACAGAGGCACACGATGCGCTCCTTTGTCTCGGCAGGAGTCAACTCATCTGCCACGGCAACTTCCTTGGCATTATCCTTTGCATCCTCCTTCTTCTTGCCACCGATCACATGACGGAATGTGAACATGCCAGCATAGTACACGGCAATAGAGAAGATCAAAGATGCACAAGCTACAGCAAATGCATAGTGATAAGAGTCTGCCTCTGACACACCAAGGGTGTTCTGTGCATAATCCATCAGACTGATAGCTGCGGTGGGAGCAAACATAGCGCCAATGTTGATGGCCATGTAGAACAACTGGAAACCAGAGTCGCGCTTCTGTGCATACTTGGGTTCGTTGTAGAGGTCACCAACCATTACCTGCAGATTACCCTTGAAAAGACCTGTACCCAAACTGATTGCAAGCAAGGCGCCAGCCATGGCTATCAGGGCAACAGAATCCTTGCCCAAGGGGAGAGAGAGCAGGACATAACCAGCAAACATGATGAAGATACCGATGGTAACCATCTTGTGATAGCCGAACTTGTCTGCCAAAATACCGCCAATCAAAGGCAGGAAATAAACCAAGCCCAGGAATACGGAGAAGATTGAACTTGTCAACTTCGCATCAAAGCCGAAATTAGCCTGCAAGAACAGAGTGAACACCGCCAACATCGTGTAGTAACCAAAACGCTCGCCTGTGTTGGCCAAAGCAAGCGTCCAAAGACCTTTAGGTTGTCCTTCGAACATAGATAAAAGTTTTTAGTTGTTTATTATTATTTATACTTGTTTTTGCCTTGATGAATTGATTTATGTTAATAATTAGCGTGGCAAAGTTAACAAAAATAAACCAAAGATAAAACCAGTACGTTAATTATTCGTAACTTTGTAAGCGATTTATAACAATTATTACGATTTACGAAGAGTCTCCGTACAACCCCGACTCGAAAAGACACAAAGATTATGAAGAGTTTCGTCTTGAAGCCACGTCTGCTTGACTCGTTGAAAGGCTACAACAAGGAAAGTTTCATGAAGGACCTGATGGCCGGCATCATCGTCGGCATCGTGGCCCTGCCCCTGGCCATCGCATTCGGTATTGCCAGCGGCGTAACACCCGAAAAGGGCATTATCACCGCCATCGTGGCTGGTTTCATTATTTCTGCTTTGGGTGGCAGCAAGGTGCAGATAGGCGGTCCCACCGGTGCATTCATCGTTATCATCTACGGCATTGTCAGCGACCCTGCCTACGGTTTGCAAGGCCTGCTTATTGCCACCATGATGGCAGGCGTGATACTCATAGCATTGGGCGTATTCAAGTTGGGTGCCGTCATCAAGTTCATTCCCTACCCCATCATCATCGGATTCACCGCAGGTATTGCCGTAACCATCTTCACCACACAGGTTGGCGATGTCCTGGGCTTGACACAGCAGGCTATATCAGAAAGCGGCGAGGCAATAACCGTTCCTTTAAAGACCCCCGGCGATTTTATCGGCAAGTGGATATGCTATGCCAAGAATATCAGCACCTTCAACCTCTGGAACTTCATTGTTGCCATAGGTTCATTGCTTGTCATAATCTTCTCTCCCATGGCATTGAAGCGTGTACCTGTGCTGAACAAGATTCCTGGTTCGCTGTATGGTATTTTGGTGGGCACATTGGCCGTACTCGTGCTCAAGAGCCAGTTCGGCATGGAAGGCATAGACACCATTGGCGACCGCTTTGACATTCAGGCACAGTTGCCCGACATGGTCGTTCCCAGTTTCACCTTCGACACCCTGCAGAACCTCCTGCCCGTGGCCTTCACCATTGCCATTCTGGGCGCTATTGAGAGTCTGCTCAGCGCTGCCGTTGCCGACGGAGCCATTGGCGACCGCCACGACTCCAACACCGAATTGGTGGCTCAGGGTGTGGCAAACGTGGTTACCCCCTTGTTTGGCGGTATTCCTGCCACTGGCGCCATAGCCCGCACGATGACCAATATCAACAACGGCGGCCGCACCCCCATTGCCGGCATCATCCATGCCATAGTGCTGGTACTCATCCTGTTGGTGCTGATGCCCTATGCCAAGTTCATCCCCATGGCTACGCTGGCTGCTGTATTGCTGATAGTCAGCTACAACATGAGCGAATGGCGCACTATCAAGAGACTGATGAAGGACCCCAAGAGCGATGTTACCGTACTGCTCGTTACCTTCTTCCTCACCGTCATCTTCGACCTCACCATTGCCATTGAGATTGGCTTGGTTATTGCTTGTGTGCTGTTCATCAAGCGTGTGATGGAGACCACCGAAATCTCCGTTATCGAGAACGAGATCCATCCCAGCGAGGATACCGACGAGTGCCTCAGCATTCCCGAGGGTTGTGCTGTATATGAGATAAACGGTCCCTATTTCTTCGGCATTGCCAACAAGTTCGAAGAACTGGAATCCGTACTCAAGGCCGGTCATCGTCCCAAGGTTCAGATTATCCGCATGCGCCGTGTGCCATTCATTGATTCTACTGGTATCCATAATCTGACCACCCTTGTGGAGATGAATCAGGAGAAGGGTACCGAAGTAATCCTTTCCGGCATCACCCCTAAGGTGCAGAAGCAGTTGCTTAAGGCCAACTTCCACAAGGTATTGGGCAGCAAGAACTTCTGCAACAACATAGACGAAGCGCTGAACAGAGCCAAAGAACTTTTGGCATAAGGCAGGTTCATCCCTCGCCTCTGTACATACAAACTAATCCGAGGATACGCCATTTGGCACATCCTCGGATTATTAGTTTGTATCGGGTTAACAGAACAGTATTACTTCAACAGAATACCCACGTCACCGATAGAGGTCTTCTGTGCAGAGTTGATTTCGCTTACAGGCTCCAGTTTGAAATAACGTGCGTTGTAGGCCTTGCCGAAACGGACATAGTAGGGAACAGGGTTGTGCATGATGTTGCTAAACTCGCCGCTGGCATCGCACTTTGTCCAGTTCTGGCCGTCGTTGCTGACATAGAAGTTGTACTTGTAGATAGTACCGCTCAGGTCCTCACCGGCAACAGGAGCATAGCAGAAACCCTTCACAGCCTCTTCCTTGCCCATATCCACAACCAGAGCAGAGAGACCTTCTGCCGTCCAGGCAGTCTCGCGATTGCCATCAAAGGCCATTGCCGCATCGACACCAACTGCCTTCCACTCAGCGGTATTGACATGACTTAACATCACCCTCGCATTCTGCTCTGCAAGAGGTTCAGCATAGTACATGCCCACATTGGAGATGTTGGCGGTAGCACGTGTACCACGTATGGTGACACGGATCTTCTCGGGCTGGCAGTCAGAGAAACGGAGCAGACGCTTGTAACCAATGGTGGTTCCTTCAGCAGCATACTGCCATGCGCCATTGCTATAGGTCTCCACAAGGAAATCCTCCACGCGCTGACCCTGTGCTATATCTTCCTGAATCAGGAAAGTATTTACCATGGCACCAGGCTTGAGGGTGTATTCCATTGTAGCACCAGCCTCAGCCTTCCACAGAGAGTTGCCGTTTACAACCTGGTTCTCTGCAAAGGTCTTGGAGATATAGTCAGACAGTTCCTTTATGCGCTGCACATCCACCTCGTGGAGCAAGCCGCGTCTGTCGGGAGGAATATTAAGCAGGAGCACTGAGTTGCAACCTACAGAACGATAGTAGATGTTGACAAGATTTGCCAATGAACGCACCTGACTGTCCTGATAGTCGTGATAGAACCACCCCGGACGGATGGAGACATCCACCTCGGAAGGATACCAGTAGGCTTCCTGTGCTCTGGCAACGAGTTCACGGCTGCCCAAGTCCTTAGACATTTCGTTCAATCCCAAGGAATCGTTGGCAGCCTTCTTGTGTGTATACGAACCGGGGGCAAATACCGAAGCACTCCACTCAGTTTCTCTGCCAAGACCACCTTCATTACCTACCCAACGCACGTCATCGCCCATGATGGCGGTTACTGCCTTTGGCTGGAGTTCGCGAATGGTTGCAAGTATTGCCGTCCAGTCATACTCCTGCTTCTTGCCATTGGGTCCCTCGGCGCAAGCACCGTCAAACCACACTTCGTGCACCTCGCCATAGTTGCTGAGCAGTTCGGTAAGCTGTGCTATGAAGAACTTGTTGTAGGCAGGAGAATCGCCATACGACTCCGCATTTCTGTCCCATGGAGACAGGTACACGCCAAACTTCATGCCGTATTTCTCGCAGGCATTGCGGAGTTCGCGAACCACGTCGCCCTTACCGTCCTTCCAGGGAGAGTTCTTGACAGAATACTCGGTGGTTGCGGTTGGCCACAGGCAGAAGCCATCGTGGTGCTTGGCAGTAAGAAGCGCCATCTTGAAACCACCCTCCTTCAGTGCCTTCACCCACTGCTCGCAATCCAACTCGGTGGGATTGAACAGCTCGGGACTGTCCTTACCATTGCCCCACTCGTTTCCGGTGAAGGTGTTCATACCGAAATGCAGGAAGGCAGTAAACTCCATCTGCTGCCATTCCAGCTGCTGGGGAGTGGGAACAAGACGCGACACCATGTCTATCTTCTGCTCTGGTGTTGCATCGGCAGGGAATGCCACATGCTTTTCGTAAAGTTCCTGCTTGGGCTGAGAACCACAAGCTGCCAGCATGGTGGCAAGAACGATTGAAATGATTGATTTTCTCATAATATATAACTATTTTGGTTTATATACGATGTTAGTATTCTCGCAGATATGACTATCTGTCCCCCTTCTTGAACTGAAACAGGATTGACATGCCTATAGCCGCGGTAAGCACACCACCCAGCACATACGCCAGCACCCTGTTCTCAAGACCAGCCATCATCGGGGAAACAAAGATGTAGGACGAACATATGTAAGTCATGAACAGGGCAGGCAGAAGACCTATCATTACAGGTTTGCCATGCTTGGACAGATACAATGTGATGCACCACAGCGTGATTGCTGCCAGCGTCTGGTTCATCCATGCAAAGTAGCTCCAGATGGTCTGGAAAGGCAGGGCAAAGATAATGAACAATCCCAACAGGAACAAGGGCAGGGATACCAGAACGCGATTGGTCAGCCCCGTCTGTGAAATGTTCAGCATATCGGCAGCGATGAGTCGTGCCGAGCGGAATGCCGTGTCACCTGAGGTGATGGCACACGCCACCACTCCCACAACTACAAAGGGAGCGACAAAACTGCCCAGAGTTTCCACCGAAATGGTATTCACCATTTTAGCGGCACTACCTCCGTACTGGACAATGGCATTGTTCAGTCCTTCAGCCCCACCCCAGAATGCCATTGCTATGGCTGCCCAGATGAGAGCAATGATACTCTCAGCTATCATGGCACCATAGAATACGGATCGGCTCTGCTTCTCATTGGTCATGCAACGCGCCATCATGGGGGACTGTGTGGCATGGAAACCCGATATGGCACCACATGCTATGGTGGTGAAGAGCATGGGCACGATGGGAAAGTCCTTGGCATTGGCAATGCAGTTCTGCAGAGAGGTAAGTTCGGGAATGACGTACTTGTCCGTATTGAAAAGCAGGACACCTAAAATGCCCAATGCCATTACCAGTACCGCCAAGCCAAAGACCGGATATATGCGTCCGATAATCTTGTCTATGGGCATTATGGTGGCAAGGATGTAATAGAGCAGTATCAGCAATATTACCACAAAAACCTCCCACGACATGGTTGCAGACATGGCAGTCTCCAGCGAATACATGGAAATGTTGGCCGCTATCAGTTCTGCCGGTTGCGACATGAAGACGGCTCCTACAAGCACCATTAGAAGCAATGCGGCTATACGCATGAACTTCCTGGTCCCTTCGCCCATATACTTGCCTATAATCTCAGGCAGGCTCAACCCGGCATTCTTCAGGGAAATCACACCTGCCACGAAGTCGTGCATGGCACCGATGAAAATGCCGCCAAGGGTTATCCACAAGAAGGCCACTGGACCATAGGCAGCACCAAGCAGGGCACCGAAGATGGGTCCAAGACCGGCTATATTGAGCAACTGGATAAGGAATATCCTCCAACGGGGCAAGGGCAGGTAGTCCACCCCGTCGTAATGAGTCTTGGAGGGGACTGGGTTGGCTGGGTTTATCTCGCAGACCTTCTCCAGGTATTTGCCATAGGTAAAGTATGCAACGACAAGAGCCGTCAGGCATATCAGGAATGTTATCATACGGATTTATAGTTTTACAGGCAGAACTCTATGTCCCACAGGTTGTGCATTGACACCTCTCCAGGCATGGCATGCTGGCTGTAAGGACGTATGTCCAGATCTACGCTATAGCCGATTCGGTCTGGCATACCGTACCATGGTTCCACACAGACATAGGGGCAGAGCAGGTCTGTCATCTGCCATACAAGCAGGACAGGAGCGCCATGCGAAAGGCGGCAAATCTCGGTCTGCTTGTCGGCACGTAGCAGAGTCATGGCATTTACCTGCCACTTGTCGAAGATTAGGGCCTCGTTGCGGAATGTATCCACGCTGATGGGGATAAGTCCCTCTTCGGTCTGAGGCACGACATATCTGTCGCCGCCAAAGCAACCCTGTTCGCTGGCACGCACCACGCTGAGACCTTCGTTGGGTTCGGGGCGCATGTATCCGATAACCTCTGCATCCTTATCGTAGTCGGGAAGCATGACGGCAGGATGGCCGCCAATCTGGTAGTGCAGCACCTCGGTGTCCGAAGGATTGGCAACGCTGGCATTGCATGTCAGGGTCTTGCCCTCGAGAGCATAGGTGATGGTCAGGGTGAAGGCAAAGGGATACTGCTCCCTTGTTTCCTCTGCCTCCTGAACGCTCAGGCTGATGCGTCCGTATTCGGGTTCGGCAACGGGAGTAAATTCCATGGTGCGCACAAAACCGTGCTTTACCATCTTGTATGTATTACCCTTGTACTTGTACTCGCCGTTCCACAGGCCGCCACATGCAGGGAACAGTGTTGGAGAATAACCAGCCCAGAATGCAGGATCGGCATTCCACCAGAGTTCCTCACCGGTTTCCTTATTGACAACGCTGATAACCTCGGCACCCAAAGACCTGACGGTAACACGCAAGTAATCGTTCTCTATAATGTAGTTCATGGATGTTCCTTTATTATAATATATATATAAGGTATAGATGCTATAAAAAGAAAGACCGAGCAAGGATATCTGACAGTTGTCGGATTCTTTGCCCGGTCTTTGTATTAGTGTATTATTTGCAAAGCTCCTGGGTATCCAGGGCAATCATCAGCTCCTCGTCGGTGGGGATACAGCAGACGGTAACCTTTGAGTCGTCGGCAGAGAGGATAGCCTCGGTGGCACGGCAGGCCTTGTTCTTGGCCTCATCCATCTTCACGCCCATGAACTCCAGACCAGAAGTGGTGAGTTCGCGAACATCGCTCTGGTTCTCGCCTGCACCGCCGGTGAACAGGATAATGTCCACACCGCCCATGGCGGCAGCATACTGGCCGATGTACTTCTTGATGCGGTACATGTACATATCCTTTGCCAGGCGGCACTTGTCGTTGCCCTCAGCAATAGCGCCTACAACATCGCGATAGTCGCTGGAGAGGCAGCTGATACCAGCAAGACCCGACTTCTTGTTCAACAGGTCAGAAATGCCCTTGGTGTCCAGACCCAACTTGTCCATGATGAAGGTAACAGCACCGGCATCAACGTCGCCGCTACGTGTACCCATTACCAGTCCCTCCAGGGGAGTAAGGCCCATGCTGGTGTCCACACACTTGCCATCCTTTACGGCGGCTATAGAGGCACCGTTGCCAATGTGGCAGGTGATGATCTTCTTACCCTCGGGGCTGCAGCCCAGGAACTCGCATACGCGCTGAGATACATAGCGGTGGCTGGTTCCGTGGAAACCGTAACGGCGCACGCCATACTTCTCGTACAGTTCGTAGGGAAGAGCGTACATATAGGCATAGTCGGGCATTGTCTGATGGAAAGCGGTATCGAACACACCCACCTGAGTGATGTTGGGCAGAAGTGCGCTAACAGCGTTCACACCCTTGATGTTTGCAGGGTTGTGCAAGGGAGCCAGGTCGTTGCAGGCGGTGAAGGCCTCCATTACTTCGGGAGTGAGGACAACAGACTTGTTGAACTTCTCGCCGCCGTGCACCATGCGGTGACCTACAGCATCCAGTTCCTCCAGGCTATTGAGCACAGCATAGTCGCCAGTGGTGAGCACCTCGAAAATCCACTGTACACCAGCGGTGTGCTCCTCGATGGGGCGCTCCATCTTGTGCTTCTCGCCGTTCAGCTTTACGATGATGCAGCTATCTGGCAAACCAATCTTCTCAATACCGCCACTTGTTATCACGCTCTGGTCGGTCATATCGTAGAGCGCATACTTGATTGATGAACTACCACAGTTCAATACAAGAATCTTCATTTCCTTCTTTTATCTAAATTATTCTGATTGTATTCTTATTTCCTTACTTGGCATCCATTGCCTGACAAGCGGTGATGGCAACCATCTTGTAGATGTCGTCTACAGAGCAACCACGTGACAGGTCGTTCACAGGACGTGCAATACCCTGCAGGATGGGACCGATGGCATCGGCACCAGCCAGGCGCTGAACCAGCTTGTAACCGATGTTGCCCACCTCCAGAGAGGGAGCGATAAGCACGTTGGCATGACCAGCGATGGGACTGCCGGGGCACTTCTTCTCGCCTACGGAAGCAACCAGGGCAGCATCTGCCTGCAACTCGCCGTCGAGCTTCAGTTCTGGCTCCATCTCGTGTGCAATGCGTGTAGCCTCGATTACCTTGTCCACCACCTCGTGCTTGGCACTACCCTTGGTACTGAAACTGAGCATAGCCACGCGGGGATCAGCAAAACCGGCAACGCTCTTGGCGGTCTGGGCGGTGCATACGGCAATCTGTGCCAACTGGTTGGCATCGGGAACGGGGGTAACAGCAACGTCACCGATTACCAGCACACCGTTCTCACCGTATTCGGGCTTGTCGGTAATCATGAGCATGGCACCGCTCACGCAAGAAATACCGGGAGAGCACTTGATAATCTGCAGGGCGGGACGCAGGGTGTCGCCTGTTGTGCTCAGGGCACCAGAGATCTGGCCGTCGGCATCGCCGCTCTTGATGATAAGGCAACCGAAATAGAGGGGGTCCAGTACCAGCTGGCGTGCTTTCTCGATGGTCATGCCCTTCTTCTGGCGCAACTCAAACAAGAGTTGTGCATATTCCTCGGTCTTCTCGCTGGTGGCAGGGTCAATGATGATGGCCTTGTCCAGGTTCTTCAAACCGAGTTTCTCGCCAAGGGCGAAGATCTCGTCGGGGTTGCCGATAAGGATGATTTCTGCCAGACCGTCGCGCAATGACATGTCGGCTGCAGTAAGTGTACGCTCTTCCAGGCTCTCGGGCAGCACGATGCGCTGCTTGTTCTGCTGGGCACGAGCAATGATTTGTTGCATTAACTGTGACATAATCGTATATTGTTTAGTGTTTAGTGTTTAATGTTTAGTGTTTAGTGTTAGAGTGTTTTCTGTCGTGTTATGTTGGCATTGCGGATTTCAACCACTCAACTCTGGGGGCTTTCTCCCACTTGTAGGGACGCTGCGTGCAGCGTCCGAGAACAACCTCGTCAGAGTATGCTGGCGGACGCTGCACGCAGCGTCCCTACTACCCTTACATAGTTATAACCCCTTTTGACTTCACACCTATACGGGCGTCGACCTTTGGTTCACTTTTATTCGTCTACGCTCATCAAGCTCCGCAAGTCCGTTTGTATCATCCACCCCCTCCCGTCGCTTCGCTCCTCGTCCCGCCTGTCTCAGGGGGACAGTTTGCTGGCGCAGTGCTTACTGTTGTAACTGCCTCCTCCCCCTGCAGGGCGATTGAGGGGGGTCCGTTCTCCCTCTTGCGGACAGTTTGAAGGGGTCTGCTCTCCCTCCCTCACAGGGAGGGATGGGGTGGGTCCTTTCTTTTCAAAACCTTCCCTTCATGAGCACACGTTCCAGGCGTTCGGCATCCATGTGGGGCAGGTATTCGTTGTTGTACGAGGCGGTGATGCCGCCCGTTTCCTCGCTCACCACTATAGCCAGGGCGTCGGTTTCCTTGCTTATTCCTCTGGCAGCGCGGTGTCTGAGACCGAACTCCTTGGGTATATCCAGGTCGTGACTGATGGGCAGGATGCAGGATGCCGCCGTTATCTGTCCGCCGGAAATTATCATGGCACCGTCGTGCAGAGGGGAGTTCTTGAAGAAGATATTCTCTATGAGGCGCTGGGAAATCCTTGCCTCTATACGCTCGCCGGTGCGGATGAAGTCGCCCAAAGGCAGGTCATTCTGCAGCACTATGAGCGCACCGGTCTTCTGCTTGCTCATATTCAGGCAAGCCATCAGTATGGGCATTATGGTATCGCGGTCGTAGCGGCAATCCTCGGAGAAAGCGTTTGTGTTCTTGGGCTTGAAGAACTGAAGCAAGCGGCTTACCCTCTCGTGGGTTCCTATGCTAAAGAACAGATGTCTGATTTCCTCCTGAAAAAGGATAATGATGGCAATGGCACCCACACTGACCAGCTGGTTCAGTATGCTGCCCAGCAACTTCATCTCCAAGACCTTGCTGACCAGAATCCAGATGCTGATGAAGACGAGCACACCATAGAAGATATTCACAGAGCGCGACTTCTTCATCAACTTGTAGCCGAAGAACAGCACTATGGCTACAAGGAAAATATCAATAAGATCCTTTATTCCGAAATCAAACATTGCCGGTATATTTTAACTGCCTCTACTGCCTCTTTCACATCGTGTCCACGCAGTATGGAGGCACCGTTCATGAGGGCGATAGTATTCAGCACGGTGGTTCCGTTCAGTGATTCCTCGGGGGTAGTGCCCAGCAGACGGTACACCATGCTCTTGCGGCTTACTCCCGCCAGAATGGGGCAATCCAGCAGGCGGAACTCGCCCAAACGTGCCATCATCTCGTAGTTCTGCTCCATGGTCTTGCCAAACCCGAAGCCGGGGTCCAGTATCACGTCGGCCACGCCCATCTCGTGCAGCAGTTCCACACGCTCGCCCAGCGAGCGGAACACCTCGCACATGAGGTTGTCGTAGTGCGGTGCCTTCTGCATGTCCCGTGGCGTGCCCTGCATGTGCATCAGTATGTAGGGCACATGCATGTCCGCCACCGCCGAGAACATCTCGGGGTCCATCTCGCCACCGGAAATGTCATTGACAATGTCCGCTCCAGCCTCCACGGCACGGCGTGCCACCTCGGCACGGAACGTGTCCACGCTGATGATGGCCTCGAACCACTCCTCGCGCACTATGTCTATGGCAGGCAGCAGGCGGCGCAGTTCCTCGCCTTGGGCAACATCCTCGGCTCCCGGACGGCTGCTGTACGCACCTATGTCCACCATCGTGGCACCTTCCTGACGGATCTGGCACACACGCTGACGGATCTCCTCCTCGCTACGGCAACGGCTCGTGGCAAAGAAGGAGTCGGGAGTAACATTCAGTATGCCCATGACCTGAGGTTCGTCGAGCGAAACAAGACGACCTCCGACATTTATGGTTGTAGAAATGCCACTTCTTCTCATTGGTATTTACACGTGTACGCTTTATGCAGGTCAAAGTTACGAATAAGTGAGCGAACGACAAAATAAAGTGGACTTTAATTTTGCGATTCCGAACGAAAGTAGCTAAGACGAAGTCAAAGTTACGAATAAGTGAGCGATTTACAAAATAAAGCAGACTTTAATTTTGGAAATCCGAACGAAAGTAACTAAGACCATAGGTCAGAGTTACGAATAAGTAAGCGATTTACAAAATAAAGCGGACTTTTATTTGGGGAATTTTCGTAACTTTGCATTTGTAATGTCCATTTAGCAAAACCAATGACAAGTACAGAACAACTATACGAGGTCTTTCTGCAACATCCCGATGTTACGACAGACAGCCGCAACTGCCCCGAGGGGAGCATGTTTTTCGCACTGAAAGGCGACAACTTCGACGGCAACCTCTATGCCGCCTCCGCCTTGGAGAAGGGCAGCGCCGTGGCTGTAGTCGACCGCAAGGATGTTGTCCCCGAGGGCGACACACGCTTCATCCTGGTGGATGATGTCCTTGCCACCCTGCAGGCGCTGGCGGCACACCACCGCCAGCAATCGGGAATACCCGTGGTGCAGATAACAGGCACCAACGGCAAGACCACCACCAAGGAACTGCTCTCCGCCGTCCTGTCTGCAAAGTACAGCACGCTCTTCACCCAGGGCAACCTGAACAACCACATCGGTGTTCCTCGCACCCTGCTGCGCCTTCGCCCCGAGCACGAGATAGCCGTTATCGAGACCGGCGCCAACCATCCGGGCGAGATAGTCTTCCTGTGCCAGATGGTGCAGGCTGATTGCGGTCTGATAACCAACGTGGGCCGCGCACATCTGGAGGGTTTCGGTTCCTTCGAGGGCGTGAAGCACACAAAGGGAGAACTCTACGACGACCTGCACAGGCGCGGATGCTTTGCCTTTCTCAATACCGAGGATGCCGACCTGACCGCCATGGCAACGGAACGCGGTATGGAAACCGTGCCCTACGTGCAGGGCGAGGTGGCAGAGTGCAACCCCATGCTCTGCGTGCGCTGGTACTGCCCGGCAGAGGAGCAGTGGCACACGGTGCAGACAAACCTCATCGGTTCCTACAACCTTGCCAACGTTCTGTCCGCCATAACCGCAGGCCTGCACTTTGGTGTGGAACCTGCCCTCATAGACAAGGCTCTGGAGGAATACGTGCCTACGAACAACCGTAGCGAGTTCCGCAAGACGGAGCACAACAGCCTCATCATAGATGCCTACAACGCCAATCCCACCAGCATGGCGGCAGCCCTGGAAAACTTCCGCCAGATGCAGGCGAAGAACAAGATGGCTATCCTGGGCGAGATGCGCGAACTGGGGGCAGACAGCGCCACCGAGCACCAAAAGGTCGTGGACCGCCTTGCCACAATGGACCTCCAGGAGATATGGCTCGTGGGGCAGGAGTTCATGACTACAGATTGCTCGGCACTCCAGACCGCCCACAGCATCTTCGCCAACGTGGAGGAGGCAAAAGAACGCCTCACCTCATCCCCAGTATCGTCCCGCACCATACTGATAAAGGGAAGCAACGGCACACGACTGTTCCAACTGCCTGAAGTGCTGTAAGCCGAGTCCTTCTACTATGAGGACTGGAGTACTCCTACTATGAGGACCGGAGTACTCCTACTATGAGGACTGCAGTACTCCTACTATGAGGACTACCCCTTTTCTACCAGGAATACTGCCACAACAATACACAAGCATCCCGCCTGCTCTGCCATCAACCACAAGGATTGTATGCAGAACAGGCGGGATTGCCTTTAATTTTCATTTTAGTTTCGTTGTTTCGGAAGAACCCGAGCACAACGATCAACTGCAGTTTACTTCTTGGCGATATAGTCCACTATCCACTGACCTACCTCGCGAGTACCGTATTTGGGAGCGCCTTCCACCTGGATTTCGGGGGTGCGGACGTTCTCTGCCAGGCTGGCATTGACGGCTTCGCGAATGAGGGCGCCTTCCTCCTTCAGGTCGAAGTACTCATAGAGCATGGCCACGGAGAGAATCTGTGCCAGGGGGTTGGCTATGTTCAATCCCTTGCCCTGGGGCCATGAACCATGGATAGGTTCAAAGACGGGAGTGCTGCTGCCTGTGCTGGCACTTGGAAGCAAGCCCATTGAACCAGTAATAACAGAACCTTCGTCGGTAAGTATGTCGCCAAAGGTATTCTCTGTTACCATAACATCGAAGAACTTGGGATCCTGAATCATGCGCATGGCGGCATTGTCCACGTACATGAAATCGGTCTCCACATCGGGGTACTGGGGTGCTATCTCCTGTGCCACCTTGCGCCACAGACGGCTGGAAGCCAAGACATTGGCCTTGTCCACCACGGTGAGATGCTTGCGGCGCTGACGTGCATACTGATAGGCTACGTGCAGGATGCGCTCCACCTCGGGACGGGTGTAATAGTTGGTATCCAGTGCCTCTTCCACGCCATCGGCATTGATGGTGGGTTCCTGCTTCTTGCCAAAGTACATGCCACCGGTGAGTTCGCGGATGCAGATAAAGTCGGCGCCACGCACGATCTCGTCCTTCAGGGGAGACTTGTGTATCAGGCACTCGAAGGTCTCCACGGGGCGGATGTTGGCATACAGGCCCAACTTCTTGCGCATGGCCAGCAAACCCTGCTCGGGGCGCACCTTGGCGGTGGGGTCGTTGTCAAACTTGGGGTCGCCCACGCTGGCAAAGAGCACAGCATCGGCCTGCTCGCAAATCTGGAAGGTCTCCTCGGGGAAAGGGTCGCCCACCTCGTCAATGGCATGAGCGCCACAAAGGGCGGTTTCGTAACTTACCTCGTGACCAAACTTCTGAGCCACGGCGCTGCACACTGCCACGCCCTGCTCCATAATCTCCGGACCTATTCCGTCGCCCGGAAGGACAGCAATTTTGAGTTTCATATTTATCGGACCCCTCCCCCTACCCTCCCACAAGGGGAGGGAGTATATAGTACTGGGGAATTGGGGATTTTATTAAAGGGTTAATATATTTGTTAATGCTTAATATTTATTGGCGGTTGTAACTACTCCCTCCCATACAGGGGCGAGCGAGGTCCTCAGAAGATGGACTGAATGTCCATCTGTGCCTCGGGAGGGGAGCACTCCCCAGTGCGACGCGCGGACTGGTTGGGGAGGGGTCCCTCCTTTCAATAATCCTTCTCTATCAGATTCAGCATCTTTATTACTGCCTTGATAGCGGCGCCCATCTGGTCGGCATCCAGTCCACGGGTGCGCAGCACCTTGTCCTGCCAATCCCATGTAATGACGGTCTGCACCAAGGCATCGGTTCGTCCGCCTGGAGGAATGCCAACGGTATAGTTGACCAGCCAAGGGAACTCACGGCCAAGTTTCTCGCGATATATATGACGGATGGCACGCACAAAGGCATCGAACTGACCATCACCAGTGGCCTGCTCCTCATAGGTCTTGCCATGAATCTCCAGGCGCAGGCTTGCCATGGGCTTGAGGCCATAAGCCGTTGTTACCACGTATGACAAGAGTTTGACATCCTCGTCGGCAACGCCATGGCGAACAACATCGGAGATGATGAAGGGGAGGTCCTCCTGGGTAACTATCTCCTTTTTGTCGCCAAGTTCTATGATGCGGTCCGTAACGAGTTTGGTTTCTTCGTTGCTAAGTTCAAGACCAAGTTCTTCAAGGTTCTTGAGGATGTTTGCCTTGCCGGAAGTCTTGCCAAGAGCATATTCACGCTTGCGGGCAAAGCGCTCGGGCAAGAGGTCGTTCATATACAGGCCTGCCTTGTTGTCGCCATCGGCATGCACACCAGCCACCTGAGTGAAGACATTCTCGCCAACAATGGGCTTGTTGGGCGGAACGATGATGCCAGAACATGTCTCCACGAGATGCGACACCTCGCCAAGCTGCTCCTCGTTGACATGCGTATCAAGCGTTGCCTGGTCGGCAAGCACGGCCTGCACGCTTGCCAGGGGAGCATTGCCTGCACGCTCGCCAAGTCCGTTCACCGCCGTATGGATGCCCTTGCATCCGGCGGTGGCAGCAGCCAGCACATTGGCAACGGCCAGGTCATAGTCGTTGTGTGCATGGAAATCGAAATGCGCCTCTGGATAGCGTGCCACCATCTGGCTGACGTACAGGCTCACCTGCATGGGATTGAGCACGCCCAGAGTGTCGGGCAGCATGAAGCGCTCGATGGGAGTGTTCTGCAAACCGTCCATCAGGGCAAAGACATAGTCGGCAGAGTCCTTGATACCGTTGGACCAGTCCTCAAGGTAGACGTTTACGTTGACTCCCTTCTCTGTAGCATAAGCCACCACATTGCGTATATCGCTGATGTGCTCCTCTACTGTCTTGCGCAACTGGCCCTCGCAATGTCTGCGCGAACCTTTGCACAAAAGGTTAAGATGACGGCAACCGGTACTCAGCAGCCAGTCCACCGATGTCTTGCCATCGCAAAAGCCAAGTACCTCTACACGGTCTATCTTTCCTGCACGCTCTGCCCACTTGCAGATACTGGCCACAGCCTGCTTTTCACCCTCGCTGACACGGGCAGAAGCAACCTCTATACGGTCAACCCCCACTTTTTCCAGCAAGGCACGGGCTATCATCAGCTTCTCGTGCGGCATGAAGGAGACACCACTCGTCTGCTCTCCATCGCGCAGAGTGGTGTCCATGATTTCTATGGTATGATTTGCGTGTTTATTTATGCTCATACTCCTCTATCTTACCCTTGTTCTCCAGCAGGAAGTCAATATCGTCAAGGGCATTCATCAGACAGTATTTCTTGTAGCCATTGATTTCAAACGACTCCGAATGGCCAGTAGCCATGTTTGTTACCGTCTGGTTGGGCACATCCACCTTAACCTCGGCCTGTGGGTTGGCAAGCACTGTCTCGAAAAGTTCCTGCTGGAACTCCTTGCTCACGATTACAGGCAGCACGAAGCAGTTGAGCAGATTGTTGCGGTGAATGTCGGCAAAGGAACTGCTGATAACCACACGCACGCCATAGCCGGCAATGGCCCATGCTGCATGCTCGCGACTGGAACCTGAGCCCCAGTTCTGGCCACCGATGATGATTTCGTGGACACCCTTCTTGGGCTCCTCGCTATACTCTGCCTTGTTCATCACGAAGTCTGACACAGCATTGCCATCAGCATCAAAGCGCAGGTCGTGCATGAAAGCATCGCCAAAGAACTTGGGGTCGCGTGTGGTACTTGCCAGATAGCGTGCTGGGATAATAAGGTCTGTATTACAGTTGTCAATCTGAATGGGAATACAGGTTGACTGTATTATATTGAATTTCTGTTTCATATAAAAGACCCCCTCTGCCCTTTGGGCATCTCCCCCTCTATGGGGAGAGCCTCCGGAAAGTTTTTTTGCCTGAGGGGAAGGCTTTTACGTTTTGTTTTTTACTTGTATTTATCTGCAGGGCAAGCACCTTGCTTAGTTCTCCCCATGAGGGGGTCTGCTTATCACACCAGTGATAGCCGAAGCGGCTACAACAAGGGGACTTGCCAGAATGGTGCGTGCACCAGGTCCCTGACGGCCTACGAAGTTACGGTTGCTGGTGGAGATGGACAACTTGCCGGCAGGCACCTTGTCGGGATTCATAGCCAAGCAAGAAGAGCAGCTGGGCAGACGAAGTTCAAAGCCAGCTTCCTCCAGAATCTTGTCTATGCCCTCGTCAATAATCTGCTGGCGTACCAACCACGAACCAGGAACAAGCCAGGCTACTACATTCTCTGCCTTCTTCTTGCCCTTGACAACAGAGGCAAAGGCACGGAAGTCCTCAATACGACCATTGGTACAAGCGCCAAGGAAACAATAGTCAACAGGCGTACCCTCGAGTTTCTGACCTGGTTCGAACTGCATGTACTCCAGCATGCTCAGGAACTGCTGACGCTCGTCCTCAGCAATGTCTTCCAATGCAGGGATACACTCGTCAATGGCAATACCGGCACCAGGGTTTGTTCCGTATGTAATGCGAGGTGCGATGTCCTCGGCACGAAATGTCACCTCCTTGTCGAAGACGGCTTCAGGGTCGGAATAGAGTTTCTTCCACTCCTCCACTGCCTTGTCCCATGCCTCGCCCTTGGGGGCGTATTCACGGCCTTTAAGATAAGCAAAGGTTGTCTCGTCGGGAGCAATAAGACCAGCACGGCTGCCCATCTCGATAGAAAGGTTGGACAGAGTCAAACGACCCTCCATGCTCATATTGCGCACGGTGGAGCCGGCATACTCTACTGCATAACCCGTAGCGCCAGATGTTGTCAACTGGGCCATGATGTAGAGAGCCACGTCCTTTGCCGTAGTTCCTTCGGGCAGTGTACCCTCAATATTTATGCGCATGGTCTTGGGCTTGCTCTGAAGGATGGTCTGAGAAGCCAGAACCTGAGCCACTTCACTTGTGCCGATACCCATGGCTATAGCACCCACGGCACCATGTGTAGAGGTGTGCGAGTCGCCACACACGATTGTCATGCCTGGCAAAGACAGACCCTTCTCGGGACCAACGACATGGATGATGCCATTGTCCTTTGTACCCATGGCAAAGTGGCGTATGCCAAACTCTGCACAGTTCTTTGCCAAGGTTTCCACCTGCTTGCGGCCGATAGGATCATCAATGCGCTCCTGCTGGTCGCTGGGTGTATTGTGGTCGGGCATTGCCACCACCTGCTCGGGACGGAACACGCGGATGTTCTTGTCCCTCAATGTATCAAAAGCCTGAGGTGTCGTCACCTCATGGCAATACAATCTGTCTATGTATAATTGTGTAGGACCGTCCTCTACCTGCTGAACGACGTGGGCGTTCCAGATTTTGTCGAAGAGAGTGAGCGGACCCACCCCAGCCCTCCCTGCAAGGGAGGGGGAGCCAGCCATGATATTTTTGTTTTGAATGTTCATTTCTATACTTTCCTTTATTCTGTTTATTGTTTCATTAGTATTATACAATACTTCTTCATTTGAAAATCTTATAACCTTAAATCCTGACTTTTCAAGTGACGAGGTACGTATTGCATCATCATACATCTGTTGAGGTTCCGAATGATATGCTCCATCTACCTCTATGATAAGCATGCATTCCGGTGCGGCAAAGTCAGCTATGTAATCACCGATAATATGTTGTCTCAGGAACTTTACACCCAAGGCCTGTTCGCGAATATACTTCCATAGTACCTGTTCGGCCAATGTTGGATACTTTCTATTCTCTCGTGCAAAGTCCTTTAACAAAAGATACCTATCTGGTGAAGCCGTCTTAAATCCCATTTCCAATACATCTATCCTCAAATCCCCTTGCCCTTACCCCCCCCTTACCTCTCTCCCTCCCTCTCAGGGAGGGCCGGGGTGGGTCCAGGGCCGGGGTGGGTCTTTAAAACTTATTTATACAGTCAATATATGCTTCCACTGAAGCGGTTACTATGTCGGTATTGGCACCGAAGCCGTAGTAGACACGGCCATCGTGCTCTACCTGCATGTGCACCTTGCCCATGTCGTCTGATCCCTTGCTGATGGCCTGGATGGTGAACTCCTTCAGGATCATCTCGCGCTTGATGATGGTCTTCACGGCACGGATGGCGGCATCAACAGGACCGTTACCGCTGGCGGCTGCCTCGAACTGCTCCTTGCCGATGAGCAAACCAACACTTGCAACGCTCTTAACGCCCTTGCCCGTGGTAACCTGGAGGTAGTCGAGTTTTATGTTGTGCGAAGCAGAACGGTCGGCACCTGCCAGGACAAGAATGTCGTCGTCGGTAACCTCCTTCTTCTTGTCGGCAAGCTTCAGGAACTCCTGATAGATAGCATCCAGTTTCTCACCTTCCAGTTCCACACCATTCACGCTGAGGCGATGGCGCAGGGCGGCACGACCGCTACGGGCAGTAAGCACGATAGCATTGTCGTCTATACCCACCTCCTTGGGATCCATAATTTCGTAGGTGCTGACGTTCTTCAGCACACCATCCTGATGTATGCCGCTGCTATGGGCAAAGGCATTCTTGCCCACGACGGCCTTGTTGGGCTGTACGGGCATGTTCATCAGACTGCTCACCATGCGGCTGGTGGGATATATCTTGGTGGTGTTGATGTTTGTCTGAATGCCAAGGTCGGGATGTGTCTTGAAGATCATCGCCACCTCCTCCAGACTGGTATTGCCGGCACGTTCACCGATACCGTTTATGGTCACCTCCACCTGACGGGCACCATTCAGCACGCCTGCCACGGTGTTTGCCGTTGCCATGCCAAGGTCGTTGTGGCAATGTGTAGAGAGTATTGCCTTGCCTGCCGCAAAAGCATCTACATGCTCG
>JAZRII010000087.1:0-12538 GCA_045645225.1 Bacteroidaceae bacterium
TGGTAGAACTCGTCGCACTTGTACTGGAACACGGCCGTCTCGCTGAGCACGGCAAAGCCATGTGCAAAGCCCTTGGGGATGAAGAACTGGCGGTGGTTCTCGGCGGTGAGTTCCACGGCAACATGCTGGCCATAGGTGGGCGAGCCCTGGCGGATGTCCACGGCCACGTCGAGCACGGCACCGCTGACGCAACGCACCAGTTTGCTCTGCGTGTAGGGCGGGCGCTGGAAGTGCAGCCCTCGCATCACGCCATAAGTGCTCATGCTCTCGTTGTCCTGAACGAAGTGCACTGGTCCCACCTTCTCCTCGAACTCGCGCTGGGAGAAGGACTCGAAGAAGTATCCGCGGGCATCCTTGAAGATGCGGGGCTCCAGGATGAGGAGTCCCTCGATGCCTGTCTTAATTATTTCCATTTATATAAGAAAGTATCTGCTCGGCGTGAATCTTGGTCTTTATCTCCTTGGGAGTGAAAATCTTCTCTATCACTCCGTCCTCGCTGACAAGGTAGGTGGTGCGCAGTGTGCCTATGGTGCGGCGTCCGCAAGCCACCTTCTCGCCCCAGCATCCCAGCAGCTGGAGCAGCGTGGTGTCGGTGTCGGCTATCAGGGGGAATTCCAGTCCCTGTGCCTCGGCAAACTTCTTCTGCAGGCCTTCCCTGTCCTTGCTCACACCGATGATGCTGTAGCCAGCCGCCTCCAGTTCCGCTTTGTGAGCCTGCAGGGAGCAAGCCTCGGCGGTGCAGCCGCTGGTGTTGGCTTTGGGATAGGAGTAGAGCACTATCTTGCGCCCCTTGTAGTCGCTGGCCTTTATCTCGTTGCCGTCCTGGTCCTTGCCAAGGAATTCGGGTATTCTGTCTCCTACGTTCATCGCGTATTGTTTTTAGAAAAAAGTCCCCGAACCGTCGGCAATGGCGGAATCGGGGACGGTAATGTTCTAATCTAATTTCTTGCGCTTTGGGGTGAATTACTTCAGCACGCCCATTTCCTTACCGATCTTGGTGAAGGCAGCGATACACTTGTCGAGGTGCTCGCGCTCGTGACCGGCAGAAACCTGCACGCGGATACGTGCCTGGCCCTTGGGAACAACGGGATAGTAGAAACCTGTCACGTAGATACCCTCGTCCTGCAGACGTGCGGCGAAGTCCTGGCTCAACATGGCATCGTAGAGCATAACGGCACAGATGGCGCTCTGTGTGGGTTTGATGTCGAAGCCAGCAGCAATCATCTTGTCGCGGAAGTAGTTTACGTTCTCCACCAGCTTGTGGTGGATGGCGTTGCTCTCCTTGAGCATACGGAACATCTCTATGCCTGCGCCAACGAGTGAGGGAGCCAGAGAGTTGGAGAAGAGATAGGGACGGCTGCGCTGACGCAACAGGTCGATAATCTCCTTCTTGCCAGTGGTGAAACCACCCATAGCACCGCCGAAGCTCTTGCCCAGTGTGCCGGTGTAGATGTCCACACGGTCGTAGGTGTTGAAGAACTCGCTAACGCCATGGCCTGTAGCACCCACCACACCTGCAGAGTGGCTCTCGTCCACCATTACCAGTGCATCGTACTTCTCAGCCAGGTCACAGATCTTGTCCATGGGAGCCACGTTGCCGTCCATAGAGAACACACCGTCGGTAACGATGATGCGGAAGCGCTGGGCCTGAGCCTCCTGAAGGCTCTTCTCCAGCTCCCCCATGTTGGCATTGGCATAGCGGTAGCGCTTTGCCTTGCACAGGCGCACGCCGTCGATGATGGATGCGTGGTTCAGGGCATCGGAGATGATAGCGTCCTCATCGGTGAGCAGAGGCTCGAACACACCGCCGTTGGCATCAAAGCAAGCGGCATAGAGGATGGTGTCCTCGGTCTTGAAGTACTCGCTGATCTCTGCCTCCAGCACCTTGTGGATGTCGGGTGTACCGCAGATGAAGCGCACGCTTGACATACCGAAACCACGGCTGTCCAGTGCCTTCTTGGCTGCCTCGATGAGACGGGGATGGTTGGACAGGCCCAGATAGTTGTTGGCACAGAAGTTCAAAACCTCCTTGCCAGCCACCTGGATTTCTGCCTGCTGGGGGCTCTCTATCAAACGCTCGTTCTTGTAAAGACCTGCTTCCTTAATCTCTGCCAAGGTCTGGCAAAGATGCTCTTTCATTTTTCCGTACATAGTCAGTTATATTTTAGAAATTACTGTTATTACGACCCAAAGTTACGCTTTTTTGCGCAAATGGCAAAACCTCGGGCATATTTTTATACAAATCACCCCAACTAACTGTATACAAAAGAAAAGGACACTAATATTTTAGTGAAAAAATATTAATATACGCGGTCAAGTATTTACAAACGCAAAAAGACTCTTGCACGTATGGACATTAAGGCGTACTTTTGAACAGCAAAAGGGAAATATAAGCACAAGCACTCCCCCGAAAGCAAGAAATAACACATTATTAATATTAAAAAAGAAACTACTATGAAAAAGCAAATCCTTACCATCCTGGTTGCAGTACTCTCCATCTTCAGCGCACAGGCACAGAACTACAGTGGCATACCACAGAATGCCAAGGAGTACATTGCAAAGCACTTCAAGGGATACAACATCAGCCACTACGAGAAGGAGTCTGAGATACTGGATGTGGAGCACAAGGTTTACGTTACACAGAACTCCGTGTCGTTCAAACTGGATTTCGACAAGAAGGGCAACGTTACCGACATCGAGTCGCTGGACGACAAGACTCCCCTGCCCAACAGCGTCCTTCCCGTCAAGATAACCCAGCACGCAAAGGCAAAGTTCCCCGCGGCCAAGATTATCGAGTGGAAGAAGAAGAAGAACACCCAGAGCATAGAACTGACCAACGACATGGAACTGGTGTTCAACAGCAAGGGCGATTTCCTCCGCATCGACGACTAATGTCCACCTGACTAATCTGACATAATCAGCAAATAACTCTAATTCATAATCACGCAATACCGCCGGAGTCCTGCTTGGAACCTCCGGCGGTATTATCTTTGTGTATTTTCGGTCAGTCCCTACGGAATATGTCGCGGGTATAAACCTTGTCCAGGACATCGTCCAGCACGGCATCATATCTGTTGGCAATGATGGCACGGCTCAACTGCTTGAACTTCTCCAGGTCGTTCACTACCAGGGAACCGAAGAAGGTGGTTCCGTCCTCAAGTGTAGGTTCGTAGATGACCACCTGCGCTCCCTTGGCCTTGATGCGCTTCATGATGCCCTGAATGGCACTCTGGCGGAAGTTGTCGGAGTTGGACTTCATGGTAAGGCGGTAGATGCCTATCACGGGGACATCGCCCGTCTCCTGGGCGGCAGAAGCGTGATACTGGTTGTTGTTGCTATATCCATACCAGCCAGCCTTGCGAAGCACGGCATCGGCGATATAGTCCTTGCGGGTGCGGTTGCTCTCCACTATGGCGCTCATCATCTGCTGGGGCACATCCTGATAGTTGGCCAGGAGCTGCTTGGTGTCCTTGGGCAGGCAGTATCCGCCATAGCCGAAACTGGGATTGTTGTAGTGCGTGCCGATACGAGGGTCAAGGCCAATGCCCTGGATGATGGCCGCAGAGTCAAGGCCCTTCATCTCGGCATAGGTGTCGAGTTCGTTGAAGTAACTAACACGCAATGCCAGGTATGTGTTGGCAAAGAGTTTCACCGCCTCAGCCTCCTTGGTGCCCATGAACAGGCAGGGGATATCCTCGCTGATGGCTCCCTCCTTGAGAAGGCCGGCAAAGACACTGGCCGCCTGTTCCAAATCCTGCGGAGCAAGGGCAGAAATGGCTTCGTTGACAGATGCGTCCTCGTCTTCGGCAAATATGGTCTTGGGATAGCCAACAATGATTCGCGAGGGATAGAGGTTGTCGTACAGAGCCTTGCTTTCACGCAAGAACTCTGGAGAGAAGAGCAGGCGGAACTTCCTGTCCGTCCATCCCTTTTCGGCAAATACCTTTGCGTAACGGGCATACAGGCTACGGCAATAGCCCACAGGGATGGTGGACTTGATGACCATCGTTGCATGGGGGTTGACCTGAAGAACCAGATCTATGACATCCTCAATGTGATGCGTGTCGAAGAAATTCTTTACAGGGTCATAGTTCGTTGGTGCGGCAATGACCACATAATCTGCATCGGCATATGCCTTGGCACCGTCCAGGGTTGCAACAAGGTTCAGGTTCTTTTCCGCAAAGAACTTTTCAATGTATTCGTCTTGTATGGGAGATATGCGGCGGTTTATCTTGTCAACTTTTTCCGCAATAACGTCAACGGCGGTTACCTGATGGTTCTGGGCAAGGAGGGTGGCAATGCTCAACCCCACATAACCCGTACCGGCAACGGCTATCCTAAGGTCCTTGAACTCTCTCATTCGGATATTGTTTTTACTTTTCCAATTACAAATTTGACTTGCCCGTATCCTTCAGTTCCTCTATAACCTTCAGGAGATACTGGCCATACTGGTTCTTGATCATTGGCTGTGCCAGTTCGCGCATGCGTTCCTCGGTTATCCAACCCTGGCGATAGGCAATGCCCTCGAGGCACGCTATCTTAAGGCCCTGACGCTTTTCAAGCACCTCTATGTAGGTGGATGCTTCGCTCAGGGAGTCGTGCGTACCCGTATCGAGCCATGCAAAGCCGCGTTGCAATGTCTGCACCTTCAGGTCGCCCTGTTCCAGGAAGTGCTGGTTCACGGTGGTTATCTCGTATTCGCCACGTGCCGAGGGCTTGATGTTGCGTGCCACGTCCACTACACGGTTGGGATAGAAGTAGAGTCCCACCACGGCATAGTTGCTCTTGGGATTGGCTGGCTTCTCCTCGATGGAGAGGCAATTGCCCTCGCGGTCGAACTCAGCCACGCCATAGCGCTCGGGGTCGTTGACCCAATAGCCGAATACCGTTGCCTTGTCCTCCTCTTCCAGCGTGCGGACAGCCTCCTTGAGCATGCCCGTAAAACCGGCACCATGGAAGATGTTGTCGCCAAGTACCAGGCATGCGCTGTCGTTGCCAATGAAATCCGCACCTATGGTAAACGCCTGGGCAAGGCCGTCGGGCGAGGGCTGTTCGGCATAGGTGAACTCCACGCCATAGTCGGAACCGTCGCCAAGCAGACGCTTGAAGCCGGGCAGGTCGTGAGGAGTGGATATGATAAGTATCTCGCGTATGCCTGCCAGCATCAGTACGCTGATGGGATAATATACCATGGGTTTGTCGTAGATGGGCATCAACTGCTTTGATATGCCCTTGGTGATGGGATAAAGACGTGTTCCCGAACCACCTGCCAATACAATGCCTTTCATATTAGGTAGATTTAAGTTTTTCTGTGTAAAGATAAGGAATATTCCCGATAACGGCAAAAATCGGAGTGACAATTCATCAACTCTTGGCCATAAGTGCCCGGATACGTGCCTCCACCACGCTCTGCTTGACGCCGAAACGGGGTGAAATGAGCATATCCCGTGGTGCTGAGGATGCAAAACGCTCGATGTGTATGTCGTTTCTGAGCCTCTGAGCAAAATCCGCTACAAGTTGGGCATAGGTGTCCAGGGTGAAGTCAAGGAAGTCCTCCTTCTTCTCCTCCCACTCCCTTGCCATGCGGGTGCCGCGCAATATCTGCAACTGATGGATTTTCAAGGAGGCTACGGGCAGGGCGTTCAGTATCTCTGCCTCGGCAAGGATGTCGTCACGGCTCTCGCCAGGCAAACCAAACATGAGGTGCACCGTAACGGGGATGGCGTATCTGTGGCAAAGGTGTATGGCATCCATGGATTGACGTGAGGTGTGCTCGCGGTTCACACGGGCAAGGGTGCGGTCGTAAAAGGTTTCGCACCCCAACTCTATAGCCACGGAATAACCTCTCTCGCGAATGGAGGCAAGAAGGGCAAGAACATCGTCGTCAATGCAATCGGGCCTTGTTGCCACCACCAGTCCTACGACATCCTCCACGGCAAGAGCCTCATCGTAGCGCTGGCGCAGGACATCCAACGGGGCATAGGTGGAACTGTATGCCTGGAAATAGGCAAGATACTTCATCTGGGGGTACTTGCCTTCGAAGAACTTCTTCCCTGCCTCTATCTGAGCGGTGATGGTGGCATGCTTGCGGCAATACTCGGGATTGAACGACTCGCACAGGCAGAAGGAGCAGCCGCCCTGCCCCACCCTTCCGTCACGGTTGGGGCAGGTGAACCCTCCGTCCAGCATAATCTTCTGCAACTTCATGCCTTGGCACCTGTTTTGCTATTGTACTGAAACGGAATCCGTGGGCTCTGCCGTTGCCTGTTCAACAACGGCGTCCTCTTTCCTGTCCTCTGCCTTCCTGAGCGTATCTGACTGGACGGCGGACTTCAAAGTATCCTGTTGCACGCGGTGTGCCAGAGAATCCGTATTCTGCATCACTATGGAATCCTTCTGCATGGCCAGTGTATCCCTCTGCACCTCCACCGAATCCTTGGCACGGTTCTTGTAGAAGGCGGTACTGGGGTTGTCCTTGCATCCCTCTGCCATGGTAAGGAAGAACTCGTAGGCACGGTAGCGGCCTCCGCATGCCTGGAAGATATTGTTGGCAAAGAGGATGTCGGTTATCTTGTGCTCTCGTACATAATCCTTCATGTTGTGGGTGAAGTAGCGCCCGTCTATGACGTGTATCTCCTCGAAGGAGTAGAACAGGTATCCGGGCAGGGCATTGCCGTAACTGTCCTTCAGTATAATAAGCCTGCGGCCGTTGGCAACGTTGGTGCGAACCTGTGTCAACTTGGTGTCGCCTCCCATGAAAGTGCTGTATGCCAAGGAACTGCCATCCTTGAACTTCTTGAAGAACTCCTCCTTGTGCGGACGGCCAACGGAGACAACCTGATAGTTCTCGTCCACCTGGTACTGCTCGAAGGTTGTTTCGTACACGGCCTTCAGGGGCTTGTAGTAGATGAAGTCCTCGGGGGCGTTCTTTACGGAAATGTCCTTGGAATAGCCATACATGGAACCTACGAAGCGGTGCACCGTGTCGGGCTGGTAATACCCTGCCTCATCCAGGTTGTGGAAAGGTACTTCTGCCACCTCGGCAAACTTGCGTGCGGCATAGTATGCCCCCAGGGGTGACCAGTGGTGGTCGGTGCGCAGATATATGTCCTCGCCGGCATGCTCGCCAAGCACGGTATATACGTCCACGGCATGCACGGCAGAATCCAGATGGCTATAGATATTGCGTATGGTGGCCGACTGGTCCTTGCTCATCTTCTGCACCTTCTCGGGCATATAGAAGGCCGCGGCAGAGGGCACTACCATACAATATATGTTCACCTGAGGGAAGGTTTCCCTGTACTTGTTGCACACGTTGGCATATGGCGTACCAGCCTTGGCACTGCCTCCAAAGCACATGAGGGCACGCACGTTCTTGTCGCGTCCTATAATCACGATACCTGCATTTGCCACCTTGGCTTTCTCGTCAGCCGTAAGTTTGTTGACATATCCACCGGGATTGCGTCCGTCGTCCTCGACAACAGGTTCTTCTGCCTCCATGCCCTCTGCCTCGGCAAAGTCGGCAAGTCCCTCGGTGGAGGCATGGTAGGTGACGTGGTCGTCGCCAAACCTGAGCACCGTCCAGTTCTCCACCATCATGGAGAAGGCCATGAAGTCGTCGCGGAAGGGTTGGGAGTCGGAGAACCACTTGCCCACCGCCTCGGCATAGTCGCCACTCCAAAGGCTATCAAGCGTGAAGGAGGGGAAAGTGGCAAGGTCGCGCTTCTCCAGTTCCGAGTAGCGGGGACGCGGAAAGGTATCAAACACCAAAGCAAACGCCGCAAAGACGATGCCCACGAGTATCAGATATATCTTGTCATGCTTCATCGTTGCCTGGGTTTAGAATCTTGTGTAAATGAAAGGATTGTTTGTCTCGCCTATGAGCAGCGCCACACTGAGCACGATGATTATCACGCTGAGCACCGTACGGCTCAGGAACACCGTGTTTCGGGTAACGAGGCTGCCCTCTCCTGCCACACGTACAAGCCGTCCGTAGCACCATTCCCTTACGGGCATACAGAACAGTATCGCCGCTACCCAAAGCCAGAAGTGGTCGGTGATGGCGGTTATGCTAACATAAGAGTGAAGTTCCTCTGCTCCACCGAAGGCCTTTACGAAGAACTCCTTCATTTGGGCAAAGTCGGTGAAGTAGAACAAGCCTCTGCCCAGGGTGACAAGTCCCATGGCATACAGGTGCAGAAGGGGCGAGGGAATAAAGTCCATCACCTTGCGATAGCGGGGACGTCCCTTGTGGTCGGGTGTGGGGAGAGGTTTGCCCACATTCTTCATGAGGGTGTACTTCTCGAACAGGAGGATTATGCCGAAGTAGAGGCCCCAGCATGCAAAGTTCCAGCTGGCACCATGCCAGAAACCGGTAAGGAACCACGTTGCAAGGATATTGAACCACTGGTGACGGCGGTTACCGCCCAGGGGTATGTAGACATAGTCGCGGAAGAAACTTCCCAGGGAGATGTGCCATCGGTGCCAGAAGTCGGTAATGGAGTTACAGCAATAGGGGTGGCGGAAGTTCTCGTTGAAGTGGAAACCGAGGCATCGGCCTATGCCTATGGCCATGTCGGAATAACCAGAGAAGTCGAAATATACCTGCAAAGAGTAAGCCAGTATACCTATCCATGCTCCCGTGGTGGTGCATCCGTCGAAGCCGTTCACCAGGAACTGCTCTGCCACTATGCTCATCTGGTTGGCAATGATCACCTTCTTGCCAAGGCCATAGATGAAGCGGAAGACGCCATCTGCCACATCGCTCATCTTCACCTCGCGGCCGTGTATCTCCTCGGCAATGGTACCGTAGCGCACAATGGGGCCGGCTATGAGTTGGGGGAACATGCTTATGTAGAGCAACAGGTCCATGAAGTGCCTCTGTGCGGGACTCTCCTTCTTATAGACATCTATCAGGTAGGATATGCTCTGGAAGATATAGAAACTGATACCTATGGGCAGGGCTATCCTCGGGTCGGGCATGGGGATGCCAAGCATAGTGAGAGTCGTTGCCGTAAACGAGGCATACTTGAACACGCCCAGAGCCAGGACGTTGGTGACGACACCGATGTTCAGTGCCAGTTTGCGGTGCGATGTCTGCGAATCTATGAACTTGCCTATGTGGAAGTTTACGAACACCAAGGCAAGCATCAGGAAGACATACACCGGTTCGCCCCACGCATAGAAGAGCAGGGAGAAGAGCACCAGGCAGGCATTGCGCAATTTGTGCGAAGAGAGCCACTTCCTGTCTACATATGCGGCAAGCATGTAGCAGGCAAAGAATGCCGGCAGGAATACAAATAGAAAGAATAAATCCGAGAATACCATTACTCTTCCTTCTTATTCTCGGAGATATACAGAAGCTTGTCTCCAACCTTCAGTTCCATGCGTCCGTTGGGAATCATGAATTCCGAACCTCGTTTTACAAGCATAACCAATGTACCCTTAGATATGTTCATATCCATCAGCCGGTTGCCGTTCTCGAGCATCTCGGCGGTAAGGGTAACGTCGGTCAACTGGCTGTCTATCTCCTCGGGAATTTCCACACCGAAGTCGTTGCCTTCCTTCTCCTGCGGGAGGTCAAGGTTGAGCCACTTTGCCACGGGGGCTATGGTCATGCCCTGGAAGATGAGCGACAGGAGGGTGATGAAGAACACTATGTTGAAGATATCCTGAGAACCTGGTATCTTCTCCACCACGGGATAGGTGGCGAAGATGATGGGCACGGCACCACGAAGGCCCACCCAGGACACAAAGCACTTGGCCTTGAAGGTCATCTGGCGGAAGGGCAGGAGGCAGAGTCCCACGGTGAGCGGACGTGCCACGAAGATCATGAACAGGCCTATAAGCAGGGCACTGACAGAAACATCGAGCATCTCGTGGGGATTGACCAGCAAGCCCAGAGAAAGGAACATCACAATCTGGCCGAACCATGTGAGACCGTTCATGAAGGTGTTTATCTCTTTGCGGAATACCAGTCGGGCATTACCCACCACGACACCAAGGATGTAGACGGCCAGATAACCGTTGCCATGAAGCATGTCGGTGATGGTGAAGGTGATGAAGACGAGGCTAAGCAGGAGGATGGGATATAGCGAACTGTTGGAGAGGTTCACCTTGTTTATCAGCCACACGGCAAATCTGCCAAAAGCATAACCCGTAACACCGCCCACAAAGAACTGCACGAGCAGGTCCTTGGCAAGAAGGCCCATATTGAAACCGCTACCGCTGGCGATAACCTGTATGAGTGCTATGGTGAGCATGTATGCCATGGGGTCGTTACTACCGCTCTCCAACTCCAGCATGGGCTTAAGGTTCTCCTTGAGGTTCATCCTCTGCGAACGGAGCAGGTTGAACACGGATGCCGAGTCGGTTGAGGACATGGTGGCGGCCAGAAGAAGGCAGGTGAGCACGGGCATCTCTATGTTCATGTCGGAATATCCCGAGAGCCAGAAGATGAAACCGCCCGTGAGCAGTGTGGTAAGCAGGACGCCCACGGTGGAGAGTATCATGCCCTGTGCCATGACGGGTTTGATGTCGCGCAACTTGGTGTCCATACCACCGGTGAACAGGATGATGCTCAGGGCTATCATACCTATGAACTGTGCATCTGCGGCACTATCGAACTCAAGACCGAGGCCATCTGTTCCGAAACCCATGCCTACGAGCAGGAAGAGCAACAAGGTGGGGATACCGAAACGGTAGCCAGTCTTACTAATCATGATGGCGCAGAATATCAGTATGGCGCCTATCAACAGGATGTTTCCAGCAGTAAATATCATATAATATAAGGTATGTTTTACAATTAAACGACCGCAAAGTTACTATTTTTCCGCCAAACCACACCTATTTTATATTATCTTTTCATAACTTTGCAAGAAAGATTAACACAAGCAGACAAACACTACATACATGAACATACTCTACATCATAGCCATGCAGGCAGAGGCGCAGCCTTTCATAGAGCATTACGGGGTTGAGGAGGTGAAGGATTTCTTCGCTCCATTACCCTGCAAATTATATCAGACAACCATCCAGGGTACCAACGGCGAGACATCCACACTGAGCGTGGTGCTCAACGGCCGCCAGCATGGGAGCGACCTGGTGGGATGCGAGGCGGCATCCGTTGCCACCCTGGCGGCAATAGAACGTCTGCACCCGGACATAGTGGTAAATAGCGGTACGTGCGGAGGTTTCCAATCCAAGGGGGCGGACATTGCCAAGGTGTACATAGGCAATGCCTGCATGTTCCACGACCGCCGTGTTCCGGGCGACGACGAATGGGGCACTCAGGCACTGGGCAACTATCCCGTGTGGGAGGGGACGAAGGCCCTGGCAGAGCATCTGCATCTGCCCATGGGCAAGGTTACAACGGGTTCCTCGCTGGACATGCAGCCCTGCGACCTGCAGATTATCCAGGAGAACGGGGGCGAACTGAAGGACATGGAGGGTGCTGCCGTGGCATTCGTGTGCTCGCTGCTTAATACTCCCATCCTCTTTGTGAAAAGCGTCACCGACCTTTGCGATAGCGGTGCGGAGACCTTCGAGGAGTTCTCTCGCAACCTTGCCAAGGCGAGTCAGGCACTGAAGGAGACAAACATCAGGGTGATTGACCACCTGACCAATACATAGCATCACTACCAAAACAGACTAAGTATATGGAAAAGCACATTATAATGGCCATGATAGCCGCCATGAACGAGGAACTGGAAAAGGACGGTCCCAATGCCAACATACTAAAAGAGCGTGGCCGCCTGAAGATGCTGGCTGGCGACAAGAAGGGTGCCATGGAGGATCTCCGCCAGGCGGTAAGCCTCGACCCCACCATTGTGGACAACATCACTGGAGAGTTCAAGAAATAATGGTCCTTGTCCTACCTTAATACGTAATATCTTTCGTTTTTAATGGTAGAAAAGTGGCATTACGGCCGAAATGCTATAACTTTGTGCTTGATATGAGAAAACAAGTAGCCATACAAGGAATAAGGGGATGCTTCCACGACATTGCCTCGCACCGGTTCTTCCTAGGCGAGGAACTGGACCTCGTTCAGTGCAACAATTTCGAGGAGGTTTTCCTTGCCATGAGGCAGAATCCCGACATGATAGCACTGGTGGCCATAGAGAACACCATTGCAGGTTCGTTGCTACACAACTACGAACTGTTGCGCGACTCGGGCCTTACCATCATCGGCGAGCACAAGTTGCGAATCCAGCATAGCATCGTGTGCCTGCCGGAGGACAGCATGGAGGATATTGCCGAGGTGAACTCGCACCCCGTGGCACTGATGCAGTGCCGTGCCTTCCTGGAACAGCACCCCGACATCAAGGTGGTGGAGGCCGGCGACACGGCCAGCGCGGCGGCAAAGATCAGGAAGGAGAACCTGCGCGGACATGCCGCTATCTGCCACAAGGACGTGGCACAGATCTACGGGCTGAAGGTTCTGCAGGAGGGCATAGAGACCAACAAGCACAACTTCACCCGCTTCCTGGTACTTGCCAGCATAGCAAGGGCAGGCAAGTTGCGCGACGTGAACCAAGCC
>JAZRII010000088.1:0-3528 GCA_045645225.1 Bacteroidaceae bacterium
GAGGAACACAACCGGTGCGGTCGCTCCAGGTGATAGCGAAACCATGAGAAAAGTACAGAGCCTTACCAGCGGTGAGGTACTGCTTCAGGGTGGGCCATACGCTCATTACTGCTGCATCAGAGAGCAGACACATAACGATGCTTGCCTTCTCGGCAGCCTCCTCGATAGAGAACAGAGTCTCACCGGGAACCCAACCGTCGGCGATAGCCTTCTCGTAGGTCTTGCCCTGACGCTGGCCAACGATAACGTTGAAACCATTGTCGCGGAGGTTGCAAGCCTGACCAGGACCCTGTACACCATAACCGATAACGGCGATGGTCTCGTCCTTCAGGATTTCACGTGCTTTCTCAAGAGGAAATTCCTCGCGGGTTACCACTTCTTCGATAACACCGCCAAAATTCATTTTTGCCATTGTTTGTGTATTTTAAGATTGTTATTGTTTGTTTTCTTTTATGAGGTGAGAGGAGGTGAGAGGAGAAGAGAGGATTATAGAGGAGGAGGGGGTGATTCTCAGCCACCGGTCACCGCTCACCGCTCAGCGTTCACCGCTCATCGTTCACCGCTCATCGTTCAGCGTTCAGCGCTCATCGTTCACCGCTCACCGTTAAACCTCCCCCTACAGGGGGACTGAGGGGGTCCGCCTTAATTAAACCTCACCTTTGCCTGGCATACTACGTCGCCGGGGGTGTCTTCGGTCATGTTCTTGCGCACTTCTATGTCCACCTCTGTGTCGCTGACGGGCTGGATATAGAAACTGAGCGTGTCGCCCATGTAGGACTCTGCCTTGTAGGCAATCTCGAAGCGACGGATGCCACGGTCCATCTGCTCGCGAGAGAAGAGGTCCAGGATGTGCTCTATGTACTTGATGGAGTTGATATGGCCGTTGATGTCCACATCGCTATAGTATGTGCCTATGGTGCGAACCAGTTGTGCATCGCGGAAACGGAAACGTCCGTGACCCTCGATGGGACAGATGTTCTCCTCCTCGGATACGGCATAGTTCAGTATGTCGCCATCGTAGAGGCTAAGCAGGTCGCAGGGACGGCGAGTCTCCATATCTATCATTGCCCACACGCTACGTGCATAGCCCATGGGGCGGCCTTCGGCATCCTCGATGGCGAAGTTACGGGTGGTGAACAGTTTCAACACGCTCTCCACCCAAGTGCGCACCTGGCAATGCTGATAGTTGCGAGGCATCTCCATCATCTCTATGGACAGACGCGAGAGCACCCATGTGTGGTGTGTCTCGTTCAGAGCGCCTATGCCCCAGCCACGCTTCTGCGAATGGTTGCCGGCAGCATTGAGCATGTGGTTGCCCAGTACGCCCATAAATACCCTGCCGGTGAAGTCGGCATGGAAAGGCTCTATGTATATGGGATATGTGTCAATCTTGTTCAGCATAGCCTTGATGTTTTATGTATGTACGTATGTGCGCGTATATATTATATAATGTGTATTATCGCTCCATCTCTCTCTCAGTGAGATACTGGTCGAGGCGTTCCACACGGCTCTTGGTCACGGCAATGCGACCCGAACGAACGAACTGCAGTACACAACCCATTGCATCCAGTTGCATGAAGAGGTCCATAACGTCCTCCGTGATGCCAGTCTTCTCCACGATGGAGTATGTAGAGTTCACTTCCACGAAGCGGGCATCGTGACGGCGCACAATGCGCGAAATCTCCTTGTTGGCAAGCACCTTGGGAGTGGAGAGTTTCAGCAGGGAGGTCTCCATCATGAAAATCTCGTCGTCCACGAAGCAGTTGGCCTGGAGCACGTCTATGCGCTTCTCTATCTGCTTAACGAGCATCTCCGCCATCTCCTTCTTGCAATAGCAGGTGATGGTGTACTTGTGCACGCCGGGGGTGCTGGAGGCGCACACGTTGAGCGTCTCGATGTTCACCTGTCGGCGAGTGAACACGGCGGTAATCTGATTCAATATACCGGCATAGTTCTCGGAGAAGATGATAAGCGTATATAGGGTCAGACCCTGGTGTGTGGGACTGAGCAAGGCACCCTCGTGACCAGGCACTGAGGGACGCGACACGGCATTGCGTGTGAAGGTCTCCACCTGCTGACCCTGTGCATTGTCGTGCTCGAAGGTGGCACGGCGAAGGCGTGAGAGGTTCTTCTCGTAAGAGTTTCTGTCTATTGCCGCCGCAGCTGCCACGGCATCGTCAAAACCCTTCAGTTCGGGCACAACCTCGTCGTACATGGCATCGCACTTGCCACAAGTATTGCAATCACCGCACTCGGCGGCACCGTATTTCTTTTCCATAATATTAAGACCCTCCCCCGTACCCCTCCCTATATGGAGGGGAGTATGATGTACTGGGTCTTTCCCTTTATTAAAGGATTAATATTTATTGTCTGTTGTTACCACTCCCCTCCCTTGTGGAGGGGTAAGGGGGTGGGTCCGCCCTTTTTATTTAACCTCCAGCAACATATCGTCCACGCTACCACCGGGAGGTGTCATGGGCAGGACATTGTCCTCTTCCTTGACGGCAACCTGCAAGAGATACGGGCCTTCCGTATCCAGCATCTCGCGTATAGCCTCGTCCAGGTCGGCACGTTCCACCACCGTACGGCATGGTATACCATAGCCGGCGGAAATCTTCTCGTAGTCGGGGTTGAGCATGGGGGTGAACGAATATCGCTTGTTGAAGAACATATATTGCCACTGGCGCACGTTGCCCAGATAGTTGTTGTTCAAGAGAATCATCTTCACGGGGCACTGCTGCTCCATGATGGTGCCCAGTTCCTGAATGGTCATCTGGAAACCGCCATCGCCGCAGAACATGCACACGGTGCGTTCGGGCGCTCCGAAGGTGGCACCTATGGCGGCAGGTATGCCAAAGCCCATTGTGCCGCAACCACCGCTGGTTACTATGCTACGGGGATGTGTGTACTTGAAGTAGCGGCATCCGAAGAGCTGGTTCTGGCCAACGTCGGTCACCATGATGGCCTCGTTGTTGGCAGCCTCGCTGACACGACGCACCACCTCTCCCATGAGCAGGGGACCTTCCTTAGGATTGAGGGCGGCATCTATCACCTTGTTGTATTCCTTCTCGGCATAGGGCTTGAAGCCGTCTATCCACGCCTGGTGCCTGGTCTCCTGAACGAGTTCGGTAACCTGAGCCAGCGTCTGTTTGCAATCGCCCAGAACCGCCACGGTGGGTTTCACTATCTTGCCCACCTCCGAGGGGTCTATCTCAAAGTGTATTACCTTTGCCTGCTTGGCATAGGTGTGCAGGTCGCCCGTAACACGGTCGTCAAAGCGCATACCCACGGCAATGAGCAGGTCGCACTGGTTGGTCATCACGTTGGGAGCCAGGTTACCGTGCATGCCCAACATACCCATGTTGAGGGGATGGCTGGTGGGAGCGGCAGAAAGACCGAGCATTGTCTGTCCGAAGGGGATCTGTGCCTTCTCGGCCAAAGCAAGCAACTCCTCGCGAGCACCGGCAAGTTCCACACCCTGGCCAACGAGCATCAGGGGCTTCACGCTCTGGTTGATGAGGTCGGCAG
>JAZRII010000089.1:0-32462 GCA_045645225.1 Bacteroidaceae bacterium
ACCATCTACCACCACGGCAGGTGTTGCAAGGATATTGTAATTCATTATCTCCATAATATCCTCTACTTTGGCAATTGTTGCCGTGATGTTGTTCTCCTTGACGACCTTTTCTATAAGGGCATAGGTTGTCTTGCACTTGCCGCAACCTGTTCCTAAAATCTTTATTTCCATAATCTCTAAATATAAATTGTTATACAATAATACACTCCTATTGCCATAAAGAGTATGGCTACTGCTGTATTGAGCCATTTCTGAATTACCCTCATCTTGCCATAAACATTCCCTATATGCCTTGCGCCAAAGGCTAAAATCCATGCCACGATGAGCACAGGAAGCGCCGTAGAAATGGCAAAAACAACAGGCAACAAATATCCCAACCTTGCACTTGCCGACATGGGGATCAGCATACCAAAGTAGAAGACTCCGCTTGTCGGACAGAATGCCATAGCAAAAAGCATTCCCAATATCAAGGCTCCAAGTCCACCCTTTCGGGCAAGCCCTTCGCCTCCTCTACCGATACCTGCTGATGGCAATCTTAGCCGGTTGCCCAAAAGCATGAACACACCAACAAGCAGTAAAGCTGGAGGCAAAATCATTTCGCTATAGTCTGCTATGAATTCCTGAATACCGAACATGCTCGTACCGCTTTTCAAGATAACGATTAGAACAATGCCAAGGAATGTGTAGGCAATCGTTCGGCCCAAGGTATAAAGCATCCCTTGAAGAAACACTCCGCTCCTGCTCTCGATGTTCCTGCTTATGTAGCCAATGGCAGCAATGTTGGTTGCCAATGGACAAGGCGAAAGAGCTGTAAGCACACCAAGCAAAAATGCCGTCAGTGCCGGTGTTGCCGAACTTTCCAGTAATGTCTGTATCCACTCCATAGCATCAGTTGCTGAGCATTTCTGCAATATGTTCCGACAACACCGACTTGAACCTGCCAGAATCATTGCGGACGTTCTTGAATGCAAACTCGGTCAGGTTTATCGAACTTTCCTTTCCACCCTTGTCAAAATCCACCAAGACAAGCGATGACCAACTGACCTCATATTTCTCGGCAAGCGCCTTCTCCTTACCTATATCTATAGAACGAAATACCAACCTACCACTATTTAGTGGCTCGCTAAAGGTCTTATTGACCAACTCCATAGCATTCCTCTCAATAGCTATGCAAGTGGCACAACGCTGTGCCCTATGGAAATAAAGCACCTCCACCACATCCTTCTTTGTTTGCCCACTTACACTCTTGTCCTTGGCACCTGAACAAGCCACCATGCCCATGGATAGGACGAGAATCAATAACACTTTATTCATTGCTGTAAAACGTTATAGTCATTTGTTATTCGCAAAATAACGAACATTATTTGTAAAAAAAGAGACTTTTGACAATTAACACTTACCACCGCAAGAGCACTTGGGCATTTCCTTTTTTAGGATTTCGGTGATATAGAACTCTGCAAATCTCTTTCTTATTTCATCTCTAACCCTACGAAATTCATTCATCACAAACTCTTCTGACCCTTGTACTTCGGATGGGTCGTCGAAACCGATGTGCATGCGCTTACCTACCTTGCCCTGAAACATCGGGCAGGTTTCGTTTGCACCACCACAAACGGTAATCACGTAATCCCACGCTTCGTCAAGGTAAATGTTCACGCTTTTAGGAGTGTGCAATGAAATGTCAATACCAGTCTCATTCATCACTTCTACGGCCCGCAGATTAACTTGTGAAGCGGGCTGAGTACCAGCCGAATGTACTTCCATACTTTTGTCAAACGATTGGAGGAATCCATGTGCCATCTGACTACGGCAACTGTTGCCTGTGCATAAAATCAACACTTTCATACTTAAATATATATTAATTAAACATCTTCATAACTTTTGTAGGGCAGGCCTTGATACAACGTCCGCACTTTATACAATCCTCGTGCAAATAGCCATCGCTACTGGTCCTACCATGCAGATGATGGCAATCACTCCCACTTCTGGCACCAAATATGCCACAATTAGATACAAGAATAAAATCCAGAACATATAGTTTAATGTTTAATCATTCGTAAAACAACGAACATGATTAATAAAAAAAGAGGTTGTCATTTGCAGCAACTCTCCTTCTTGCAGGCACAACTGTCAAAGAACTCGCAGAAAAGCACCTTGGCAATCTGCCAATTATCCCGGTTGATGCAATACTTTACCTTTGGCGTTTCCACCTCTCCCTGTATCAAGCCTGCATCCTTCAATTCCTTAAGGTGTTGCGATACTGTTGCCTTGGCAATAGGCAATTCCTCGTGAATATCGCCAAAATAGCAAGTTGTCTGCTTGGCAAGGAACTGTAATATCGCAATGCGCGCAGGGTGTCCCATGGCCTTTGCAAAACGAGCAACCTGCTCTTGCCTAACGGTATAATCCTTATTTGTCATACTCTCATTACGTTTCTTGTTCGCAAAGTTACGAACAATTATCAAAACCACAAAGAATTATATGATTATTTTTCATCTTCACATTAAAATTGTACCTTTGTGAACAGAAACAACAGGCCAGAGATGATTAGAAAAGCAATATGAAACACCTATGGACGATAATCCTTGCGTGCATACTCCTCTGTTCGTGCGCGAACGACAGGACGGGCAAGGCCGTAGAGGGCGACACTCTGTCCTTGCGTCATGCACGCCATGTGCGTGCCGTAAGGTGCGGAGATATCGTGAGCATAGACATCCGCAACCCATGGGATACCACTGCCCTGTTGAGGAGCATCCGGGTGAAGGTGCCCGTAAAGCGTGCCGCCGTATACTCTGCCACGCATGCGGCACTGCTGGAGGAACTTGGGGCAAGCGAGCACATCGGAGGAATCTTCGACACCAAGTATCTCAAGAACTCTCATCTCAGGGAAACCATCGCCAAGGGTGATATACGCGACCTGGGCACGAGCAATGCCGTGAATATAGAGCAGGTGATGGATCTCCAGCCCGACCTGCTCATGCCTTCTCCCTACGAGAGTCAGGGCGGTTACGGACGACTGGAGCAGATGGGCATTCCCATCATGGAGTGTGCCGACTACATGGAGGTGTCGCCCCTGGCACGTGCCGAGTGGATAAGGGTGTATGGCATGCTTTTCGGTGTGGAGCAGCGGGCAGACAGCCTTTTCAATGAAATAGAGCAAAGATACAACGGGTTGAAAGCCTTGGCATCGACGTGCAAGGAGCGTCCTCGCCTGCTCACCGAGCGTCCGCTGAGCGGCACGTGGCATGTGCCCAACGGAGAGAGCACCACGGGCATACTCTACCGCGATGCCGGTGCCGACTATCTCTTTGCCGACATCCCCGGTAGCGGAGCCAGTGCCATGAGCATAGAGATGGTGCTGGACAAGGCCATGCATGCCGACCTCTGGCTCATAAAGAGTTTCGGTCCTCTCACCAAAGAACAGATAATAGACGACACACCTGCATGCAAGCACATCCCTGCACGCCTGCTGGTATGCAATACGGAAGAGGTGCCCTTCTTTGAGGAAACGCCCTTCCATCCAGAATATCTCTTGGAAAACCTTATAAGCGTGCTCCACCCCGAACTGGGATTGAAAGCGGAGCACGAGTACTTTAAGTAAACGGTAAACGGAAAACGGAAAACGGAAAACTCGGAGTAATCGGAATACTCAGACTACTCGGAATACTCAGATTACTCAGAACTCAAAACAACCATGCACAACCAAACCACACACAATACGATGAGTCAGGGCTCACAACACTTTGCCAAAGGCCGAACAATACTTCTCATTGCCCTACCCCTCCTATTGATGGTAGCAAACATCATGTGGGGTTCGCTGGACATACCACTGAGCGCCATGCCCGACATACTTCTGGGCAGAGAAATTGAGGGACACCCCTCGTGGTCGTACATCGTGTGGCATAGCCGTGTGCCCCAAATGCTTACCGCCACCTTCTGCGGTGCGGCTCTTGCCACATGCGGCCTGCTCCTGCAAACGGCCTTCCGCAATCCCTTGGCAGGTCCGTCCATACTGGGCATAGATAGCGGTGCCAGCCTTGGTGTGGCGGTGGCAATGATGCTCTTTGGCGGAAGCCTGGCGATGGGAGGTCTGTCTCTTGGCGGCTACATGCTCAGCATCATGGCGGCACTGGCTGGTGCCATGGGTATAATGGTTTTGCTTTCCGCCCTGAATGCCTTGCTCAGGAGCACGGTGATGCTTCTCATCACAGGTGTTATCATCTCCTATATCACGGGAAGCCTGATATCCCTGCTTCAGTTCTGGGCAAGTCACGACGGCCTTCAGGCATACGTGCTCTGGGGCATGGGCAACTTCTCCAGCGTCAGCACAGAACGCTTGCCATTCTTCATCGGTTTGGTGTCATTGGGACTTGTCATGGCTCTGCTGATGATGAAACCCTTGGATGCCTTGCTCCTGGGCGACCGCTATGCGCAGAACCTTGGTGTAAACACCACACGCACTCGCCACATGCTTCTGCTTGCCACGGGATTGCTCTCTGCCATCACCACGGCCTTCTGCGGCCCTATCAGTTTCATAGGCCTTGCCACACCGCACATGGCACGTTTCATGTCTCCTTCAGGTTCCCACCGTGCGCTCCTGCCCCGTACCATGGCCTTGGGTGCAAGCATTGCCTTGGCGTGCAACCTTCTTTGCAACCTCCCTGAGAGCAGCGTACTGCCTATAAACGTACTGACGCCCCTAATAGGAGCGCCAGTAATCGTCTATCACACCCTTGCCCCGGCATTGTCTGCAAGAAGGAGAAAGGGCTGAAAAATGTCGGTCGTGATTTACTTCTTATAATAAGGAGTGTTATAAGTCAGACGTACACCAGTAGCAATAGTGCTGATCTCAACGGTAGTACCATCCTCAGAAACCTCGTAGGTGTGGGGCTTAGCACCCTTTGCCACGTGATAAATAACGTTGAACATCTTGGTAACGATACCCATAGCGTTCTGGTCGCTGAAGGGAACGTCAACAATCAGCTGACCCAGCTTACCGCCTTCCTTCACGTCCTTCCAGTTCAGAGACAGGTAAATCTCAGTACCGCGGCACAAGCCAGTGAATGCGTCCTTATCCTCGTCATAGGTATAACCACGCTTTGCAATCTCGGCAGAGATCTTGTTCACACTGGCATTCAAGTTGATGCCGTCAAATTCAAATGCGCTGGCGCTCAGTGTCATAACCATAGCAGCCAGTACTACAAACAACTTCTTCATAGTTTGTTGATTTTGTTTTGTTTAATTTAATTTGTTGTTATTTTTATTTTTGCTTTTTCCCTAAATATACTTGCGGCTTTCACCCAGGAAAGCGTCTATAGCACCCGACTCCTGCAGTTCCTGCGGTGTGCCTGTTTCCATGCCTCCGCTCTGCATCAGCCATAGCATGTCGGCCGTCTTCAGCGCTATGCCCACATCGTGCGTGGAGAGCAGTATGGCCTTTCCCTGGTTGTGTGCAAGGTCGTGAAGCATAAGCATCAGTTCCACCTTGGACGGGAAATCCAGAAATGCCGATGGTTCGTCCATCAGTATTATCGGAGTTTCCTGTGCCAGCGCCTTGGCTATCATCACCTTCTGCCTTTCTCCGTCGCTCAGCGACTGGAAAATTCGGTTTGCAAACTCCTCAGTATGCGTAAGCCTCATGGCCTTGTCCACCACTTGTTCGTCCTCTGCCGTCAGGCGCCCGAAGTAGCCCGTATACGGATGTCTGCCCATTGCCACCACTTCCCTCACACTGAGGCCCATGGCTTCCATGCGTTCGGTCAGTACAACGCCCAGGGTTTCCGGACTTACGTCGTCCATCTTTCCTGCCAGAGGTTTCTGGTATCCTGCCAGGGTCCTGAGCAAAGTGCTCTTGCCTGCTCCGTTCGGTCCCAAGAGGCAAGTCACCTTACCTGCACACAACCCGGCGGTCAAACCGGATGATACCACCCTGTTGCCATAACCCGTAGAAAGGTCTGCAAAAGAGAGTGCAGGAATGCTCATGACTTTTTTCACGAATAAACTTGGGCGCAAAGTTAACAAAAAGACATCAAAACAATGCAAAAATGCTAAAGAATTATCAAAATAATGCTAAAAGTGTATCAATGCTGGTGTTTTTTCTGACATAAATTTACTACCTTTGCATAGATTTACTCATAAAAGCACGATGATTAAGAAGATTCTACTTGCACTGACCATCATGGTTTCCCCCTTCCTTTCTGGCAACATCCAGGCACAGGAAGGTCCCCTCACTCTCAAGTCCATCACCAACGGTTCGTTTGGTGCGCATGGCATATATGGTGTAAATCCCCTGCCCGATGGCGAGAGTTACAGCCAGCTGGTGGACGGCAAGAGGATTGTGGTAAGTTCGTTCAAGACTGGCGAGCAGACAGGCATCCTCTTTGATGTGGAGGACACCAAAGGCAAGGTGAAACTTTCACGCATCGACGGCTACACACTTTCCCCCAACCAGAAGAACATCCTTCTGCGCACACAGACACGTGGCATCTACCGTCATAGCACCACCGCCGTATATTATATATATAATGTACAGAACCGCACCCTGGCTCCCCTTTCCGATGGCGGTCCTCAGGAGTGCCCCCTCTGGAGCCCCGACGGCAACATGGTGGGTTTCGTGCGCGAGGGCAACCTCTTCCTTGTGAAACTGCTCTTCGACAATGCCGAGGTACAAGTTACCAAGGACGGTAAGTTCAACAGCATCATCAACGGCAAGGCCGACTGGGTGTACGAGGAGGAGTTCGTCACCAACCGCAGTTTCGACTTCAATGCCGATGCCACAATGCTGGCATGGATCCGCTACGACGAGAGCCAGGTGCCCCTGTTCTCCTTCCCCATGTACAAGGGCATGCTGCCCGAGATGCAGGAGAATGCCGAGTATCCCGGTGCCTACGAATACAAGTATCCCATTGCCGGACAGCCCAACAGCAAGGTAACGGTGCACACCTTCGACATCAAGAGCCGTGCCACACGTGAGGTGAAAGTACCTCTGGAGGCAGAAGGCTACATCCCCCGCATCAAGTTCAGCAGCGACCCCAACAAACTGCTCATCCTCACCCAGAACCGTCATCAGGACAACCTGAAGGTATGGGCTGCCAACCCTCGCTCCACCGAATGCCGCTGCATCGTATCCGACGAGGTGAAGCCCTACGTGGCCGACAATGCCTATACCCTCTTCACCACCATACAGGACGGTTTCATCATGCTTAGCGAGCGCTCTGGCTATGCACATCTGTACCAGTACAATCTCCTAGGCACACAGAAGCGCGAAATTGGCAAGGGTCAGGACATCATCACCGACTTCTACGGATACGACGAGAAGACCGGCACATACTACTATCAGGCCAAGGACGGCGGTCCTCTGCGCACCGGTGTCTACAAGTGCGATGCCAAGGGCAAGGTAACCCCCATCAGCACCGAGACTGGACAGAACTCAGCAATCTTCTCCACCAACTTCAAGCACCTGATGCTCACACACCACTCTGCCGCCACACCTCCCACCTACACCCTGCGCAACGACAAGGGAAAGGTAATGAAGACCCTGCAGGACAATGCAGCACTGAAGCAGAAGGTGGACGGCATGAACCTGGCAAGCATAGAGTTCTTCCAGTTCCAAACACAGGACGGTGTGGACCTCAACGGCATCATGGTGAAGCCTGCCAACTTCGACGCCAGCAAGAAATACCCCGTCATCCTCTTCCAGTATAGCGGCCCCGGTTCCCAGCAGGTTCAGGATTCCTGGTATGCAGGCAACTGCTCTGCCGCCTTGTTGGAGAGATACATGGCACAAGAAGGTTTCGTCAGCGTCATCGTGGACGCTCGCGGTACTGGCGGCCGCGGTGCGGAGTTCGAGAAGCAGACCTACCTGAAACTGGGCCAGCTTGAGAGTCACGACCAGGTGGAGACAGCCATCTACCTGAGCAAGCAGCCTTGGGTCGATGCCAATCACATAGGTATCTGGGGATGGAGCTTCGGCGGTTTCAACACACTGATGAGCATGTCCGAGGGACGCCCCGTGTTCTACGCCGGTGTGGCGGTGGCACCTCCCACCTCATGGCGCTACTACGACACGGTGTACACCGAGCGTTTCATGCGTACCCCCAAGGAGAACCCCGAAGGCTATGATTGCAGTCCTATCTCACGTGCCAAAAACCTGAGCGGAAGCCTGCTCATCATCCACGGTTCTGCCGACGACAACGTCCACTACCGCAATGTGGCAGAGTACACCGAAGCCCTCGTGCACGCCGACAAGGACTTCCGCCAGCTAACCTACACCAACCGCAACCACTCCATCTACGGTGGCAACACCCGCAACCACCTCTTCCGCCAGTTGGTAAATCATTTCAAGCAGAGCATGAAGTAAATGGATGAGGGGACCATCCCCCAGCCCCTCCCTGTATGGAGGGGAGTTGTTACAACCAACAATAAAATAAAACCTTTAACAAAATCCTCATTCCCCAGTACTATACACTCCCTCCCATACAGGGGAGGGTCCGGGGAGGGGGCCTCCCTCAATAAGGCCTCGTAGCTTAGTTGTATAGAGCGTCGGATTCCGGTTCCGAAGGTCCTGGGTTAGAGTCCCAGCGAGGTCACTAAAAGCAATCAGGAAGAAGGCACTATTGCCCTCTTCTTGATTTTTTATATGGTACAAGAATGAAGTTCATGTAAACCACACACTCATAATTATCCTTTGTTTTTTTTGGATGATGCATGTCTTTCCGCATAGGCGAATACCTTTTATCACAAGTGGTTTCTTGGATCCAGAGGTTTTCCACTCAACCAAAACTGACTCAATTTTTCTTTTCTGCATCGTATTAGATCAAGTGGGCATAGTGGTTATCATCACCCTATGGGGTGAACTGGCAAGCATGCATGAAATGTATGGTAAAAGGAAAACAGATTAGCTTTATTGATGAGCGCCGGCGAATAATAACGAAGAATGTTTAACGACAAAGAAAAGGCACAGAACCTGAAAATCTAGGGTTCTTTGCCTTGTGTGCTGTTATCCAAGAGGTAGTATAATGCGTACGATGAAAAGAATGATACGATTAAGTGAGTAAAATACCTAATCTATTTCAAATAATTCTCTTTTTATTCCCACAACGGTAAACTTTTTTATATCTTAGCGGTCAAATTAACGCTAATAGATATTTAAGATATGAGACTGGAAGATTTTATGAATGCCTCGCCTGTGAACTTCTTCGCGGTGGAGACAATAAAGAAGTGCCTCACAGAGGCTGGTTACAAGGAGTGGAAGGCTGGTGAGCCTTGTCCCGAAGTGAAGAGTGGCGACAAATTGTTTTCTACAAAGAACGGTTCCGCCATTTTTGCTTTCCACATTGGCAATAAGACTCTGGCCGAGGGTGGCATGCGCATCATTTCGGCTCACTCGGACAGCCCCTGCTTCCGCGTGAAGCCCAATGCTGAGATAAAATGCGAGGGCGGTTTGGTGAAACTGAACACCGAACTCTATGGCGGTGCCATCATGTCCACATGGATGGACCGTCCGCTGTCCCTAGCTGGCCGCGTGGTGCTGGCGGGTGAGAGCATGACGGAACCCGAAGTGCGCCTCATGCGCATTGAACGTCCCATACTGACCATCCCCAACCTGGCCATTCACTTTAACCGTCAGGTGAACGATGGCGTAGCCCTATCCAAGCAGAAGGATATGCTGCCGGTGCTGACAATCCAGCAAACGGCGAGCGATGAGCGTGGAGCGGTGAGCGGAAGCATACTGAAGGCGCTGATTTCGGAGGAACTGGGTGTGAAGGCCGAGGATATCCTAGACTTCGACCTCTATCTGTACGACACCACTCCTGCCCAGTGCGTGGGCTTGCACGGAGAACTGATACAGAGCGGACGCCTAGATGACTTGAGCATGGCGCATGCCGGCATGGAGGCTCTGCTGACCGACGCTGATACTCCCGAGGTGACAAAGTGCCTGGCCATCTTCGACAACGAGGAGACAGGAAGCCAGACGAAGCAGGGTGCCGGCTCGCCCTTCTTTGCATCGCTGGTGCAGAGGTTGGTGGCAAGGCAGAGCGAGACCTGCGCTTCGCCCTTTGAGGACTTTGCCATGTGCGTGGAGCATTCCTTCATGGTGAGCGCTGACAATGCACATGCATGGCACCCCAACTACAACGAGAAGTACGACCCCACCAACCATCCCGTTATGGGCGGAGGTCCCGTGATAAAGTACAATGCCAGCCAGAAGTACCTGAGCGATGCCGTGGGTGCCAGCGTGTTCATGCAGGCTTGCAAGAAGGCTGGTACTCCATACCAGACCTTCGTGAACCATAGCGATGTGGCTGGCGGAAGCACACTGGGCAATATCCTGTCCTCTTCACTCCCCGTAAAGGGCGTGGACATGGGCAACCCCATCTGGGGCATGCACTCTGTGCGCGAAACGGCAAGCATCCAGGACCACGAAAACTGCATAAAGGCTTTTGCGGCATTCTACGAGTAAACAGACCCTCCCCCTTACCCCTCCACAAGGGAGGGGAGTAGTTACAACCAACAAAGAAATTAACCATTTAACAAAATCCACATTCCCCAGTACTATATACTCCCCTCCCTTGCGGCGAATGGAGTCCTTAGAGGATTGAGTGAATGTCAATCTGTGCTCCATGAGGGGCGAAAAGGGCCTTTAGAGAAGTCTTGAATATACTTTCGTGCCCTTTGAGGGGAGCACTCCCCAGTGCGACGCGAGGACTGAGTCGGGGGGCCGTCGGGGTAAGGGGGAGAGACCTTATAAATTTTATTACATGAACAAAATAACGAAATACAGTATCGTTGGCATCATTGTGGTGGGGTGTGCTGCCTTGGCATACAATACCTTCATGCCCAAGGAAAACAGCGACCTGAAGGAGGCTCCTGCCAAGGAACGCAAGCAACAGGGCCAGGCTCTGAACGTGAGGGCCGTGGTGATAAGCGAGCAGGTGATAACCGATGCTCTGGCAATGAGCGGCTCACTGGTGCCGGACGAGGAGGTGAGCCTGTCGTTCGAGACATCGGGCAAGATAACGGACATCTTCTTCAAGGAGGGTTCCATGGTGGAAAAGGGTCAGTTGCTGGCCAAGATAAACGATGCTCCCTTGCAGGCAGAACTGCGCAGAAAGGAGGCTCAGTTGCGACTAATGCAGGACCGTGTGTTCCGTGCCAAGGCTCTGCTGGAAAAGGAGGCGGTTAGCAAGGAGGCCTTCCAGGAGGCCGAAGCCAACCTCTCTGCCCTGCGTGCCGAGATAGACGGTGTGAAGGCTGAGATAGCACAGACGGAATTGCGTGCTCCCTTCTCTGGCGTGATAGGTTTGCGCCAGGTGAGCGTGGGTGCCTTTGCCACCACACAGACAGCCGTGGCAATGCTGACGAAGCGCAGCCCTCTGAAGGTTGAGTTCAGTGTGCCCGAGCGTTATGCCGGCACATTGCCCGACGGTGCCTTGCTGGAGTTTACCGTGGAGGGCGACCTGACCCCAAGACAAGCCCACGTGTATGCCTCCGACTCTCGTGTGGACGAGAACACCCGTACCTTCACCGTGCGTGCCCTATATGACAACCCTGGTGGCAAACTGGTGCCTGGACGATATGCCAATGTGCGTCTGACAACACGCGAATATGCCCAGGCTCTGGCCGTGCCCAGCGAGGCGATAGTGTCAGAAATGGGTATAGACAAGGTGTATCTGTATAAGAACGGCAAGGCTGAACCTGTGGAGATAACCAAGGGCCTGCGTACCGATGCCCAGGTGCAGGTGCTCCGTGGCCTCAACGTGGGAGACACGGTGATAACAAGCGGTACCATGCAATTACGTGCCGGACAGAAAGTGACGGTGACAGTAAAATAAAAGCCCCCCCAGCCTCTCCCTAATGGAGGGGAGTAGTTACTACAGACAATAACAAATCATAAAGATATGACCCATATCCTCCAATACATCATATTCCCCTCCCTTGCGGAGGGGTAAGGGGGAGGGTCCTAAAACCATGAACATTTCCGAACTTTCCATCAGACGTCCGGTGCTGGCCACGGTGATGACTCTGCTCATTCTCATCTTCGGTGCCGTGGGATACCTGTATCTGGGCGTGAGGGAATACCCCTCGGTGGACAACCCGATAATCTCCGTGTCGTGCTCCTACCCTGGCGCCAATGCGGATGTGATAGAGAACCAGATTACCGAACCCCTGGAACAGAACATCAACGGTATACCCGGCATACGCTCGCTGACGAGTGTGAGCCAGCAGGGTTCGTGCCGAATAACAGTGGAGTTTGAACTCTCCGTAGACCTGGAGACGGCAGCCAACGACGTGCGCGACAAGGTTTCGCGTGCCCAGCGCTTCCTACCTCGAGATTGCGACCCTCCCACCGTGTCCAAGGCTGATGCCGATGCCATGCCAATACTGATGGTGGCCCTGCAGAGCGACAAGCGCAACCTGCTGGAGTTGAGCGAAATTGCCGACCTGACGGTGAAGGAGCAGCTGCAAACCATCCCCGACGTGTCCAGCGTGATGATATGGGGCGAGAAGAAATACTGCATGCGCCTGTGGCTAGACCCCGTGAAGATGTCGGGCTATGGCGTAACTCCAATGGACGTGAAGAGCGCCCTTGACCGCGAGAATGTGGAACTTCCCTCGGGCTCTATCGAGGGCAACACCCGTGAACTCAGTATCCGCACCATGGGACAGATGTCCACCACCGAGGAGTTCAACAACCTGGTCATCAAGGAGGCCGAAGGACGCATAATACGCTTCAGCGACATAGGCCGTGCCGAACTCTCGGCTCGCGACATAAAGAGTTACATGAAGATGAACGGTGTGCCCATGGTGGGTATTGTGGTGATACCCCAGCCCGGTGCCAACCACATAGACATAGCCGATGCCGTGCACGAGCGCATGGCAATGATGGAAAAGGACCTGCCCGAGGATGTGCACTATGCCTATGGTTTCGACAACACTAAGTTCATACGCGCCTCCATTGCCGAGGTGGAGAGCACCGTGTACGAGGCCTTCGTGCTGGTTATCATCATCATCTTCCTGTTCCTGCGCGACTGGCGCGTGACGCTCATCCCCTGCCTGGTAATCCCCGTGTCGCTGATTGGCGCATTCTTCGTGATGTACCTGCTGGGCTTCTCCATCAACGTGCTCTCCATGCTGGCCGTGGTGCTTTCCGTGGGTCTTGTGGTGGACGATGCCATTGTGATGACGGAGAACATCTACATACGAATAGAGCGTGGCATGAAGCCCTTTGATGCCGGTATTGAGGGCGCAAAGGAAATCTTCTTCGCCGTAATATCAACCACCGTAACCCTTCTGGCCGTGTTCCTGCCCATCGTGTTCATGGAAGGACAGACGGGACGATTGTTCCGCGAGTTCAGTTTCGTGGTGGCCGGTTCGGTGGTGATATCATCCTTTGCCGCACTGACCATCACCCCCATGCTTGCCACAAAACTGCTGGTAAACCGTGAGGAGAAGAACTGGTTCTACCGCAAGACAGAGCCCTTCTTTGAGGGGTTGAACAACCTATACACCAGATGGCTCAGCGCCTTCCTGCGCCGACGCTGGATGGCAATTCCCTTGATGGTAGTTGCCCTTGGCGCTTGCGTGGCAATGTGGATGAACGTGCCTGCCGAGATGGCTCCGCTAGAGGACCGATCCAGCATAACCATACGCACAATGGGGCCAGAGGGTGTTACCTACGAATACATGCGCGACTACACCGAGGACATAAACCGTCTGGCCGACTCGCTGATGCCCGATGCCGAGTTCATCACGGCCCGTGTGTCGGATGGTGGCGGCAACATACAGATAACGCTGAAGAACCTGACTGAGCGCAACTACACGCAGATGGAAGTGGCCGACCGCCTGAGCAAGGCGGTGAGGACAAAGACCGATGCCCGTGCCTTTGTGCAGCAGCAGAGCACCTTCGGCGGACGACGCGGTTCCATGCCCGTGCAATACGTGCTTCAGGCAACGACTATAGAGAAACTGGAGGAGGTTCTGCCCAAGTTTATGGCTCGTGTATATGACAATCCCGTGTTCCAGATGGCCGACGTGGACCTGAAGTTCTCAAAGCCCGAGGTGCGACTGAGCGTGAACCGCGAGAAGGCAAACCTCATGGGCGTGTCCACCAAGGACATAGCACAGACGCTTCAGTACGGCCTCAGCGGCCAGCGTATGGGTTACCTATACCTCAACGGCAAGCAGTACGAGATAGTGGGCGAGATAAACCGTCAGCAGCGTAACGACCCTGCCAACCTGAAAGCCATATACATGCGCTCTTCGGACGGCAAGATGGTGCAGATGGAAAATCTGGTGGACCTGGTGGAGAGTATCGCTCCCCCGAAACTTTATCGCTACAACCGTTTCGTGTCTGCCACTATCTCGGCAGGCCTCACTCCAGGGCATACCATTGGCGATGGTCTTGACGAAATGGACAAGATAGCCAAGGAGGTGCTGGACGACACCTTCCGCACGGCACTGGCAGGAGACTCCAAGGAGTTCCGCGAGAGTTCCTCAAGCCTGCTATTTGCCTTTGGCCTGGCACTGGTGCTCATCTACCTGATTCTGGCGGCTCAGTTCGAGAGTTTCAAGGACCCCTTCGTTATCATGCTCACCGTGCCTCTGGCCATTGCCGGCGCACTGATATTCATGCTCGTGGGCGGACAGACGATGAACATTTTCAGCCAGATTGGCATCATCATGCTCATAGGTCTGGTGGCGAAGAACGGTATCCTCATCGTGGAGTTTGCCAACCAACGCCAGCGCATGGGCGAGGACAAGATGACCGCTATCCGCGAGGCTTCGGTTCAGCGCTTGCGTCCCATCCTGATGACCTCCGTATCCACCGTGCTGGGTCTTCTGCCCCTGATGTTCGCATCGGGTGAAGGTTCTGCCGGACGTGTGGCCATGGGTACGGCCGTGGTGGGCGGTATGGTCATCTCCACCATGCTCACAATGTTTGTAGTACCAGCAATATATTCATTCGTGGCAACATCGCTACAAAAGAAGAACAAGAAATGAAGATATCAAAGTTCATACTCATAGCCTTGGTTCTCTGCTCATCGGCAGGGACCAAGGCCCAAACCTTGGCAGAGGTGATAGCCACAGGTCTGGAGAACAACTACAACCTGAAGATTGCTCGCAACGAGGAGGCCATGAGTGCCAACAATGCCACGGCGGCAAATGCCGGATACCTACCCACGGTGAATGCCTCGGCTGGTTATAGCGGCACGGTAGATACGGGTAACGGCGGCCAGTTGGGACATGGAGTACAGGCTGGAGTAAATGCCGAATGGACCTTGTTCGACGGTTTCAAGATCCAGGCTACGTATAGCAAACTACAGGAACTGAAACGACAGGGTGCAACACGCACACGACTTGCCATAGAGGACTATGTGGCCACTCTCACCGCAGAGTACTACAACCTCATCCAGCAGAAGATTCGCATGCGCAACCTCAACAATGCGGTAAAACTCTCCAAGGAGCGTCTGCGCATAGTGCTCGAGCGTTACAGCATAGGCAGTGCCTCGCGTCTGGACCTTCAGCAGGCACAGGTGGACTTCAACGCCGATAGTGCACAGAGTCTGAAGCAGCACGAACTGATGGCAACATCGCGCATACGCCTTTACGAACTCATGGCGGAGAAGGACATGCAGACACCGCTCTCCCTGCAGGATACCATCATTGTGGTGGACAACACACTGACGCACGACAACCTGCTGGAGCATACTATGGACCTGAATGCCGAACTGCTCAACCGCAAGCACGACATACGTCTGGCGGAACTTGACTACAAGGCAACCATGAGCCGCGATTTCCCTTACATCAAACTGAATGCGGGCTACAACTACCAGCACAGCATCGGAGGTGATGGCCGTGGCGGTGTGGACTTCGGTGTGAAGGTGGGCTACAACCTGTTCGACGGAAAGCGCACAACACAAAAGCGCAATGCAAGGCTCGACATAGAGAATGCTGACTTGGCACGCTTGCAACTGGAGCAGTCCTTGCGTGCAGACCTGGCCGACCTTTGGCAGGCCTACAAGAACAACCTTCGCCTGCTCTCCCTGGAACGTGAAAACCTCATCACGGCTCAGGAGAACCACTACATTGCCCATGAGCGCTACATGCTTGGCGACCTCTCAGGAATAGAGATGCGCGAAGCCCAGCAATCCCTCCTCGATGCCGAAGAGCGCATCCTGGTGGCAGAATACAACACCAAACTCTGCGAAATCTCCCTACACCAAATCTCAGGCGAGATAATGAAGTACATGGAGTGATAAAAACGGGAAGGTGAAAACGGAAAACGGAAAACTGGGAGTAAGCGAGAGCAGAAGCATGGTAGGGATGCTGCGTGCAGCGTCCGAGAACTATAAACAAAGCGGACGCTGCGTCCGAGAAAAAATAGCAACAAAACATAACTGATATATCACAATTGCGGACGCTGCAGCAGCGTCCATACCTTGAACATTGTAGTATTAACTCTTTCATCATTCAACGTTAAACATTAGAACGTTGAGCGTTTTATAACGTTATAAAAACGAATACTATGACTAACAAGATTCTAACGAGATGTGAGGGTTTGTGCGATAGCACTATCTCGTCGGTAGCATGTACCGGTATATCTCTCACGGCAAAAGATGGTAGTTATGTTCAAGCACGCACCATTGAGGGAGCCACGCAGAAACTCATCAGTGAGTATGTTATCATTCCACGAGGACAGGAGTTACAATCCTATACCCCCAAAGCACTGAACGGGCTGAAGTTTACGGCTAAATACGGAGTTGTGGGACTCTGTGTGGTGCAGAAGGAATTCATCGCCGAGGGTATCAACGAAATGGGACTATCCACAGGACTATTCTTCTTCCCCAACTATGGCGGATACCTCCCATACACCCCCTCAGAGGCCGAACATAGTGTGGGCGACCTGCAACTGAATGCATGGATGCTGTCACAATGTGCTACGGTAGACGAGGTAATAGAGGCTATCAGTTCTGAAAAGATACGTGTGATAGGATTGGACGCCGAAGCGGTGGTGCACTACCGCATAGGTGACAAAAGCGGACGGCAAGTTGTGCTCGAATTTGTGGATGGAAAGCCTCACTTCTACGAAAATACAGTGGGCGTAATCACCAACTCACCAGGGTTCCAGTGGCATCTGGCAAATCTCAACAACTATGTAAACCTCTTCCCCGGAGGTGCTTCCAACCAACAGTTGGGGAAACAGACACTGACTCCCTTTGGAGGCAACTCGGGCATGCTGGGACTACCCGGTGATGCCACCCCACCCTCACGCTTCGTGCGTGCTGCCTTTTTCCGTAATACCGCTCCTAAACGTCCCGATGGCTTCACAACAGTAACACAGTGTTTTCACATACTGAACAACTTTGACATTCCCATCGGCATAGAGCACGAACCCGGAGAAGGTCCCGACATACCCAGTGCCACACAGTGGACCTCGGCAATAGACCTGACCAACGGCAGGGTGTACTACAAGACCTCATACAACAATACCATTCGTTGCATTGATGTGAAAAGCATTGATTTCGGGAAGGTACAGTACCAATGGCATCCAATGGACAAAAGCGAAGTACAACCGATAGAGATGATTGTCATCAAATAATAAGTAATGGTAAGGTCGGTACTATAAATTAGTTATATCTATATCGGTAGGCATCTATTTACTTTGGTTCTTTAAGTCTCTTACTTGTATCATTTTCACCATTACTAAACAGAACATTCTGCAACAAGACAAAAACAATAATAGCAACAATTACTCCTTAATGTTAGAGTGATTGTTGCTATTACTATATATAGGTAGAACCTAAGGAAAGGATACTAATCAACTACTTGCTTCTTTCCATCAATAATATATATCCCCCTGGACTTAACGGCCTGGACCATACGGCCTTGCAGGTCGTAAACGGTGTTTGAACTATTGGCAGAGGCCTGCTCCTCTTCGGTGAGCACATCCTCAATGCCTGTATGCTCGGGCTTCTGATATACGCGAACCCAGTCAAACTGAGTTTCGTAGGTGAACGATTCGTCGGCTGGACGTGCCCATGAACCATTGCCCACGCTCTGGTTGAGGATGATATAGAAGGGAGCATCGAAGGGCCACTGACCATTATTAAGGGCATTCTGGTCGGTACTCTTGTTGTAGGTCCACATCTTCTGTCCGTCCACATACCATGTGATTGAAGTAGCGTTCCACTCAACGGCATAGACGTGCCACAGGGTGTAATCGATTCCACCCATATTGCCACCATTGCCACCCTTGTTGAGATTGTAGGTCCAGTTGGTGTGCACGGTACCGTATGCCACGTCACCATTGTCGATGGTCTCCCAGATATCTATCTCACCATTATTGGGCCAACCCTTGCTATTGTCGGTAGGCATCATCCAGAAGGCGGGGAAAGTACCGGTGTGAGGTATTGTCTTGATACGAGCCTCTACCCTGCCCCACTGGAAATCAAACTTGCCCTGAGTCTTTACGCCACCGGTTATCATGGGCACATTGTCGGTACTTCGGTCTGGATTGGGGATAGCACGGCAATGCAAGGCACCATCCTCCTGGTACACCACCAAGGGAGAGTTGGAGCACCAGCGGTTCCATGTAGCGCCCTGACGCTCGGTACGCTTCCACCATTGTGAGGTGGGTTCGCCTGTACCCTCAAACTCTTCGCTGAAGGAAAGTACCTGGGCAGTCTTTGTCTGGGCATCGCGCACCCATTCGCCGGTAATGGTGATGTCTCCATTCACCTTGTTAGCAGGTATAGTGATTTCAGTGGTGTATGCTCCCTTCTGCATATCGGTAAAAATATACTCATCGGCACCATGCTTGATAGTAAGGCCTCCTGTGCAATTCCATCCATTGCGTGCACGGGTATAGAAGGTGAAATCACGACCCTTCGGAATACGGTTGGGCAGAGCACCACCGTTCTTGCCACTCCACACATAACCATGGCGTGTGTCTATCTTCAGAGCCACGGTTTCGGGGAAGGCTTCCTTGAGTTTATGCAAACAGGTTTCGTAATCAGCCTCCACCTGAGGATTTTCCTCAATCTGCCATGTGGCACCGTTATCGTCGTTGGACCAGATGCTGACGGGATATGCCAACTGGGGTGCAGCACACAGGTAGTGCAGATTGCCAGGATGGCTCAGCAGATGAAAACCGCCATTGCCGTTGCTTGTGAACTCAACAGCTACAGGAGTGTCCTGCAACTTGGCAGAAGCAGAGGCTGACTGATTGGGAGTGTGTCCAACGGCAAGGAACTTCTTGGCACCGAGGTTGTAGACATACCATTCTTCGTTGTACTGAACTATCATCCATGAGGATGAAGGGTCGGCAGGATTGAGGGGTGTGGTGTAGGACTGGTCGGCAATGTTCTTGTCCGACGAAGTCATGCCAGCCGCCCAAACAATGGATGTGCTCTTCTCTGCATTGTACACCGCATAGGTGGTGTAGAAAGGATTGTAGATGGTGTAGGCCTTGTCCGTAGATACCTCATCCATGGATGCAATCTGTGCCGAGGCAACAAGCGATGTTGCACAAAGCATGATAAGCGAAAAAATTTTCTTCATAATATGGTGTGTTTAGGTTTTGCATTATTGTTTCCTGAACCTTGCCACGAAAGCCGTGGGAAGACTTAGTAAGATGGCCAGGAAGGAGTTCATGAGCATGAAGTTGATGGCCAGGTCGCGAAGTGTTATCTGTGAAAGCAGGTTGAGCACATCCTGAGGCTTGTATTCTGGCATTGCCTGCTTCATCAGTTCGGTGTACTCGGGATTGGTGTACACCTCAGTAAGAACTGTAAGCATGCGCCCGTTGTCCACATAACGGAAATAGAGATACTGGACAAAGGTGCACACAAGTGCCGCCAGCAACTGAACCTGCAAGGATTTGTGCCAACGCTGGCGCACTCCCCAGGGTTCTGCGTCCATGGGCATGGAAACCTGTGCGGCACGCAATTGCACACCTGCCACCCAGATGCTGAGCACGCCCAGAAAATTACCAGCAAAGCCCCACGCCGGTTGCGTGAGGCTGAGCATGGCCAATATGAACGAGGCACTCCAGCAGAGGCCTGTATAGAATCCTATCTTAGATATTTCCATAGAACTTTTAACGTTTAACGGTGAGCGGTGAGCGGTGAGCGGTGAGCGGTGAGCGATTTAGTTTTCCGTTTTGACTTCGTCGAGCCTGCTCCCGCTCGGCAATTCAAACAAGTTTGATTGCTCTCGCTTACTCGCAGCCTTCACCTTTCACCTTTCAGTTCGAAATAGTTTTCCGTTTTCACCTTTCACCTTTCCGTTTTATTATCCCAAGAACGAGATGAGCACACCTGCGGCTACGGCCGAACCGATAACGCCGGAGATGTTGGACGACATGCAGTAATTAAGCACGTGGTTCTTGGGGTCGTACTTGGTGGAGATAAGGTTGCACACACGGCTTGCCATGGGCACAGCGCTGAGACCTGTGGCACCGATGAGCGGATTAATCTTCTTCTTGGCAAAGAGGTTCCATACCTTTACCATGAAGATACCAGAAGCGATGCTCAGTGCAAAGGCACAGAAACCACCGGCCACGATGCCCAGGGTCTGCACGTTGATGAAGGCATCCACGGTCATGGTGGCACCCACACATAGGCCCAGGAAGATGGTGGCAGCATTCATGACACCGTTGGAGGCAGCATCGAACAGACGTGAGGTGTCATTACCGATTTCCTTTACCAGGTTACCAAACATGAGCATACCCACCAGACTTACCGCAGAGGGCACAAAGATGGCCACGATGGTAGTAACCGCTATGGGGAAGATAATCTTCAGCACGCTCATGTTCTTGATTTCAGTACCGTCGGGATAGAGACGGTCCTGCTCCTTCATGTTGATACGCAGTTCCTTCTCCGAGCACAAAGCCTTGACTACCATAGGAATTATCACAGGCACAAGAGCCATGTAGCTATATGCCGCAATGGCAATGGGACCAAGCAGATGGGGAGCCAACTTGATAGTTGTGAAGATGGCAGTAGGACCATCGGCACCACCGATGATGCCCAGAGAAGCAGCTTCCTGAGGAGTGAATCCCATGGCCAGGGCTGCCAGCAGTACGGCAAAGATACCCATCTGTGCGGCGGCACCGAAGATGGCAAGTTTCAGGTTGCGGAGCATAGGACCAAAGTCGGTCAGTGCACCCACACCCATGAAGATGATGGGAGGCAGAAGACCGCTCTTGATGAGTGCATAGTAGAGGTAGTTCATCAATCCCAGGTCGTGCGCAATCTCGTGCAGGGGCATAGAATATATGTCCTTCTTTACCATCACTCCGTTCTTCATGAACTCCACCATTCCCTCGCTATCGGCCTGTGTCACGCCCATACCTCCACCGGGGAAGTTGGCAATGAGCACACCAAAGGCTATGGGAACCAGAAGCAGGGGTTCGTACTTCTTTACGATACCCAAGTACAGGAGCACAAAGGCCAGCAGGTACATCACCAGGAACAAAGGGTTCTCGGCAATTGCCTGGAAGGCGGTCATGCTATAGAGGTTTTCCAGAATCTCGTTGAACATAAGTCGTATTCCTCCTCTTCCTTTACTTTCTCTGTACCTTCATTATCACGTCGTCCTCCTCTACGGAGTCGCCAGAGTTCACAACCACGGCGGTAAGTATGCCGTCGAAGTCGGCACGGATGGCGTTGTAGGTCTTCATGGCCTCGATGTAGCCGAGAGTGTCTCCAGCCTTTACCTCCTGACCTATCTGAATGGCCTGCTCCTGAGCGTCCTTGGTACGGTAGAACTTACCCTCCAAAGGTGCAAGGATATCCTCGCCCTCACCCATTGCCACGGGTGCCAGAGCACCAGCTGGTGTTGCGGCAGGCACTTCGTTGCCGTAGGCGATGTTCACCTCGTAGGTCTGTCCGTTCACACTTACCTTGATGGTCTTGGGCAACTCTGCCACACCGGCGGCAAAAGCATTCTTCTTTGCCTTGCGCTCGGACAGGTCCTTCTCAAAGTCGGCCTTTGCCTTGCCGCTCTTGTATGCCTCGTACTGAGATGGATGCATGGAGTACTCAAAGAGTTCCTCGTCGTCCTGACCGGTAGACCAACCCTGTGCCAGCATCTTCTTTCTATAGTCCTCCAGGTCGTCGGGATAGTAGTTCTGGGGATCGCCTGTCTCAAACTCGCGTCCCTGCTCCTTGGCCATAGCCACGATTTCGGGTGCTACAGGACCAGGCAACTGACCGCTCTTGCCAAGAATCATGTCCCAGATATTGTCGGCTATCATGCTCCAGCGCTCCTTGCCCTTCTCCATCTGGATGACGTTCATCAGAGCCAGGTTCTTGACATACTGGCTGAAGGGAGTAACCAGACAGGGATAACCCACCTTGGGCCATACGTATGCCACCTCGTCGAAGAGTTTCACAAGCAACTGGTCGGTGGTCAGTTCGGGCTGACCGTTCTTCTGCTTCCACTTGTTCAGGCTCTTGAGGTTGTCCTCCAGGTCGGTCATCAACGAACCCATCATACCACCAGGCAAACCGGGCTTAACCAGCAGGGCGTTGTTGATGTGGTTCTGCGCAGGGATGTAGTATCCGAGGAAGTCGTCGTACATCTCCTGAATAAGGGTACGTGCCTCCATGTAGGCCTCCATGTTGATATCCTTCACCTTGAAGCCGGCATCCTTCAGCATCTCCTGCACGGTGATAATGTCGGCATGACCGGTACCCCAAGAGAGGGGCGACATACCAGCGTCCACATAGTTGCAACCTGCCTTTGCCACCTCCAGGATAGAGGCCATGCAGAAGCCGGGACCTGCGTGAGAGTGGTACTGGATGACGATATTCTTCTTGTATGCCTTGATACCCTCAACAATCTTGCCCAGGCTAACGGGGCGACCGATACCTGCCATGTCCTTCAAACAAATCTCATCGGCACCGGCATCGATGAACTGCTTGGCAAGATTAACGTAGTACTCCACGGTGTGTATGGGGCTGTGGGTGATGCTCAGCGAAGCCTGTGCTATCATGCCTGCCTCCTTGGCATACTTGATGGAGGGGATTACGTTGCGTACATCGTTCAAACCGCAGAAGATACGGGTGATGTCCGTTCCCTGAGCCTTCTTCACCTTGTAGAACAGTTTGCGGAGGTCCTTGGGGCAGGGGCTCATGCGCAGGCCGTTAAGTGCACGGTCAAGCATGTGTGTCTGTATGCCTGCCTCGCGGAAAGGCTTTGTCCACTCGCGCACGCTCTTGTTGGGATTCTCGCCATAGAGCAGGTTCACCTGTTCAAAACCACCGCCGTTTGTCTCCACACGGTCAAAGCAACCCATGCGGATGATTGCGGGGGCTACCTTCAAAAGCTGGTCTACACGGGGCTGGTACTTGCCTGCACTCTGCCACATATCGCGGAAGACCAAACTAAACTTTACTTCTTTCATATTGTTGTATTCTTTTTATTCGTTAATGATGTTTATCGGAGTTGTCGGAATAATCTGAGTTGTCAGAATAATCGAATCTTAACACTGAAAAGCAGATTTTCGTTTTACTCACACTCTCTTTGCACTCTCCACGCGGCCCTTGCCACCGGTAAGCTGCTTCACAACCTCCTGAAGCACGGCCATGGTGGACGCATCCACGGCACCAGGGGTGGATTGGGCAACGGTCTTCTTGGCTTGTGCCACTTCTTCGGGGGCAATGGCGTTGACCACCTTTATCAGCAACTTGCCACCATAGATAACTATCAGCAGTATGGCAAAGACGGTGAGCATGCCCACTACGAGCAATTGCAAACCTATACTTAAATTCTCCATTCTTTTATTGTAGTTTTTTTGTTAAATCATTCTCATTGGGGGACTCTGAAGTACTTTCAGAACCTTTATTAAAGAACCAAAATACACATTATATATATAATAAAGGTAACCTTTGGAGGCGCAAAGATACATTTTTTTCCTTAAATTCCACACACAGAGGCGACATTTATAAAAAAAATCCCCAAGAGGCAGCAACCTCCTGGGGGAAACTGATATTGACTTGGCACACAAGGAGTGTGCCGCAAGTTGGACTATTATTTCACCACGGTTACCTTGCCGTCGATGACATACATGCCGGGTTCAAGTCCCTGGCCTCTCTGCACGTAGGGAACCTGGCGGCGCACGAGAATACCACCAATGGTGTAAACGTCAACAAGACGATTGACATCGGAAGATACAGCATCTTCTATCTCTGTAGGCTGACCATAATCCTCGGGAGTAACGATATCAGGAGAGATGTCGAAAGTCTCCAGTGAGTTGAATATGTAGTTGGCACGTGTAGTGAGCCATTCCTTGCTTCTCTTTGCAACCTGGTTGTAGTCATGCTTGTTCAGTTCATTCACCTCTGCATCATTGTTATGCAGTATGCTGGGCATGGCAAACTCTGTATAGTCGTCAACATACTCCAGGAGTTCCTGCAGACGGCCCTCTGCCATGAAGTTGACCCATTCCTTGTAGTATGCACGCTTACCAGCCGAACTGTTGCGGATGGCATCGTAGAACTGGTAACCGGGCTTGTTCTGGTAGTAAACAGCACTGAAGAGGTCGCCATCGGCACCATAGATGAAGTAGTCATGTGTTTCCTCGTAGCCGAATGCCCAGTCAAAGTCCCATGCAGGACCAAACTTCCACTTCTCGCCCTCGGCAGGATTTTCATTGAAAAGATAGCAGCTCTTGGGGTGGTGTGTCTCCACATTGCGCACGAGGTCGTTAACAAGCCAGAACCTTGCCCATGACTCCATATCTATCATGCCGGAGATGTTGCCTCCTGCCTTGAGAGTGGCGGTGAGGCTATTGAAGGAATTCTGTATGGACTCAAAAGTAACGACACGCTCCTCATCCTCTTCCGAGAAGTCGGGGTCCTTCACATTCACAGGCAGGTCATAGGTGGGATCCTTGAAACGGAATGTCTCGTCGAAGTAGTCGTCCAATTCCAGCAGACAGCCTGTTGCCTCGTCAATGGCCACGCTATTGTCGGCAATACCAATCTTCTCGGTGAAGCAGTAGGAACCGCGGTAGTGACCGTTGATATATACGTCAACAGGAATCATGTGGCAGAGGGCCTCGGCATCCACCATGGCGGCAATCTTCTGTGCAATGGAGTTGGAGGTCATAGAGCCGCTTTGCTTGTTGGCAATGAACACCCACTGGCGGTCCTTGGTCAGGTTGAAGGGAGACTGTTTGTTCTTCTTGGGCAACTTGATACGGAAGGGGTTCTTACTATTGGGTGACCATGTCCAACTGCTATTGCCGCGTCCACGTACTTCGCAACCTTCCACCTTGTCTATGTCAGGCCATACTCCTGCACCATCTAACTGGAAAGTACAATCTTCAATCCACTCTTCCTTGGTGTTAGTTCCATCAGGCAGGGTCATGCCAATCCAGTTGCTGTAACCCCAAGTTGTGGTGTCTTCACCTATGGTTACGTAGACAGTGGGAATCTTGTACTGACCTGTAGCATGGTCGGTGAGATACTTGACGCTGACCTTGCAAGGACGGCCAAAGGGAACGAACTCTGCCACATACTCCTGCTCCTGCTCCTCGGCATTGCGAGTCTCAGACTCGGCCTTGGTGCAACTATAGAGTGCAAACTCGGAGAGGACCATATAGTTCTTGTAAGAAGCCTTGGTCAGTTCGAAGCGTATGCGTGAATACTGCTCACCAAGAGAATAGACAGGAGAGAAGTACTGCTCCAAATACATCTGGGGCAAATTGTCTTCAGTATCTGAAAGTACACCTACCTTGTCCCATTCGCCAGTGGTAGCGTTATATGCCGAGATGTACCAGCCCTGTGGGAAACGGTCATTCTGGCTGGAGGTAGTGTAAGAGAAGCAGAAGTTTTCAATTGACTCAGCCAGTTCCACTTCCAGATAAGGCCACTCGGTGATGCCATCACCCCAGTAACCGTTATTCATCCAAGTGAGTTTGAGATAACTGCCATATCCCCATGTAGAGTGGTAGAAGGTGCCGGGCATGTTGTCCCAAAGGCTTTCCAGACCCTCTCCTTCATAATTGCTTGGAGCATTGGTAGTGGTCAGTTGGGAGATGTCCACCTGATTGAGGCTCCATCCCTCGAGGCTGGAGGTATTGTTGTCCTCCTCCTTGTCCTGCTCGGGCACTTCCTCAACAACCTCTCTGAGCTGGTATATCCAGTGCTTGGGCTGTGCCAGGGTGTACACAATGGGAGTGGTGAAACGCTGGCTGCTCTGTCCGCTCACCTGCTGCTCACCATCCACCCATAGGGTGCTGCCCTCGCTCAGGGTGAAACTGGGGCGCAAACGTTTGCCGATGACAGGAATATCCGCATTCACGAAAACGGTATCGTCCTTCTCTGTAATGGTTGCTTCAACATCGGCATACACCTGGTCGTTGTCGGCATGGGTATAAGCAAAAGAAAGCAGTTTTCCATGAGGATAATCATATTTGTCGCTGATAGACAGCACATTGCTCTGCGAATACGAAAATGTGGTATCACCTTCAAGAGTCAGCGTACAGATTCCATCGGTAACTTCCTCACTAAGAATGTATTTCTCAGGGATTGCTACAACCTGCCCGTCCTTCAGGGAGATGTATCGTGTGGAACCGGTGATTCCGCGCGTTCCATCTGCAAGAATACTCACGCCTGGCAATAAGGCAAGGAGAATGAGAGTAAAAATTTTCTTCATTTAGATTATTGTTTAGGATTAGTTTTGGTCATTTTGAACAATTCCGCATGCAAATATATAAAAATAATGTATACTCGAACAATCACGTATGTTAATTTTAGTTTTTTATGGAAAAAGTCCTCTCCCCCGCCCCTCCATTCATATTATTTATATAACTTTGCACCACTAATAATACGCATTTGAGAAATGAAGCGCTACCTGACGATAATATTCTCAATATTCTTGTTCTGTATCCAGTCGTTGGCATATACCGTAGTCATCGACCCTGGGCACGGAGGCAGGGATGTTGGTGCCGTTGGCCGCATTTCCCAGGAAAAGAACATCAACCTTAAGGTAGCACTGGCATTGGGAAACCTCATAAAAAAGAACTACCCAGGCATCAAGGTGGTGTATACCCGCAACAAGGACACTTTTGTGGAACTGGGACGCAGGGCACAGATTGCCAACAAGGCAAATGCCGACCTGTTCATCTCCATACACACCAACAGTACCGCGGCCGGACGCAAAGGCACCACCGCACAGGGCACAGAGACCTACACTTTGGGTATGCACCGTGCCGCCGACAATCTGGCCGTGGCAAAGCGAGAGAACTCGGTAATCACACTGGAGCAGAACTACAAGCAGACCTACGAGGATTTCAACCCCAACAGCAGCGAGTCGTACATAATCTTCGAATTCATGCAGGACCAGTACATGGCATCCAGCGTAGACTTCGCCCGTTTGATCCAGAAACAGTTTGCCACCACGGCAAAACGTGTGAACAAGGGTGTGTACCAGGCCGGTTTCCTTGTCCTGCGCGAAGTGAGCATGCCAAGCGTACTCATCGAACTCGGTTTCATTAACAACCGCAAGGAAGAAAAGTACCTGGCCAGCGAATGGGGGCAGAAACAATTGGCAAAGAGCATTTACAACGCTTTCCAGGCATATTACAAAAAGAACGTCAAGTAAACTATTTTGACCTCTCTGTAATAAAGAAGCATATACAGACAACCACATACATGACCAAAACAGAAACGACATGAAAAGGGAATATAAAATCGGACTTGCAGGCATAGTAGCCTTAGTTGCACTTTTCTTCGGTATCAATTTCCTGAAGGGCAAGGCTCTCTTCAGCAATACCAGCGAGTACTATGTACGATTTGCCAACGCCAAGGAACTTTCAAAGAGCAGCAAGGTGTTTGTAGACGGTTTCGAGGTGGGTATTGTCACAGACATCGTCTATGACTATAAGAATCCTGGCAACGTAATCGTGGAAATCAACGTGGATCCCGAACTCATCCTATGCCAAGGTACAGAGATAAAGCTCGATGCCGGACTCATGGGTGGCTGCGCCATGAAGATCACACCTGCACAAATCAACGACAAGGTGTATGCACCTGGCGACACCATCCAGGGCAACAACCATGTGGACATGATGTCACAGGCCTCCAAGATGATGCCACAACTCAGCGAGATAGTGAAAAAGGTAGACACACTCGTCACCTCGCTCAACAGGGTAATCAACGACCCAAAACTTGCCTCTATTCTCAGCAACGTGGAACAGGTTACTGCAGATCTCACTAAAACCACTGAGCATCTGAACTCTATCGTCGGCCACGACCTTCCCGCACTGGCACAGACATACAACAAGGTGGGCGAGAACGTACTCGTAATCACCGAGAACTTCAAGTCCGTTGACCTGCAGCCCACCATTGCAAGCGTAAATGCTACAATCGAGAATGTAAATGCCATGGTGCAGCAGATACACAACCCCAACGGCACACTTGGCGCACTCATGTACGACAGAAGTCTGTACAACTCGCTCAACAAGACCGTGGGAAGCATGGATTCGCTGATGACAGACATCAAGTCGCACCCCAAGCGCTATGTGCACTTCTCTGTCTTCGGACGAAAGGACAAGTAGTCCACCCACCCTACCCTTTGGGCAAAAGGGAACAGCCATCACACATAGTGAATCTAATACCCAACACATCATCATTAACAACGTAAGATAATTGATGACAACTCCGCAAGAACAGTGGAAAAGATGCCTGGAACTAATATGTTCCAGATTGAACCAGCAACAATTCACAACCTGGTTCGAACCCATAAGATTCAAGTCCTATGATTTCGAATCCAAGGAGGTGGCTATATACGTACCCAGCCAGTTCTTCTACGAATACATCGAAGAGAACTACCGCCAGCTCATCTACCTGGCCCTGTACCACGTTTTCGGACAGGAAACACGTCTGGTATATCAAGTGGCAGTAATCGAGGACGAGGTTGTACGCGAGGAGGGCAACAGAACGGCACTCCTGCGCGAACCGACCTCAAACCGTATGCTCAACCGTGCGCCAGGAGTAATGCACGCTGTTGTTCCTGCATCCGATTTCGAGTCATACCTCAACATAGAACAGACCTTCGACAATTTTATAGAAGGCCTTTCCAACCGCCTGCCCCGTAGCGTAGGCCAGAGCGTAGCAGACTATCCCGCACGAAAGACCTTCAACCCGCTTTTCATCTATGGTCCCAGCGGATGCGGCAAGACCCACTTGGTAAATGCTATCGGTGTGCGCCTCAGACAGAAGCACCCCGAAAAGCGTGTGCTCTACGTTTCAGCACATCTTTTCCAGGTTCAGTACGTGGATGCACGCATCAACAACAAGACCAACGACTTCATACATTTCTATCAAAGCATCGACTGCCTCATTGTGGACGATGTGCAGGAATTCTCTGGCAAGGAAAAGACCTTGGAGGCATTCTTCCACATCTTCAACCATCTGCACCTCAACGGACGGCAGATTATCATGACCTGCGACCGTCCGCCAGTAGAGCTCAAGGACATGGAGGAGCGCATGCTCACACGTTTCAAATGGGGCATGCTTGCCGAACTGGAAGCACCCGATGTGCAACTCCGCCACGACATCCTCAAGCGCCTTGTACGCAAGGACGGTCTGGACATACCAGAGGACGTGATAGAATACGTGGCAGAGAACCTTCAGGACAACGTGCGCGAACTGGAAGGCATAGTACACTCCATGCTGGCATGGAGCGTGGTGCATGGTTCGAATATCGACCTTGACTTCGCACGCAAGATACTGAAGGCAAACACCCGCCACAGGCGCCGTACACTCACCATTGAAGACATCGTGGAATCAGTTTGCCGACACTATAAGGTGACACATGAAGAAGTCTATGGAGAAAGCCGCAAGGCAGAGTTCGTTCTGGCACGCCAACTGGTAATGTATCTGTCTCAAAAGCACACTGGAGACACGGCAAAGCACATAGGACACGTCATAGGCAGGCGCACGCATGCCACTGTTCTCCACGGCATCAGCAATATAGAGAAGAAAATGAAGGAGAACCCTGCATTCAGGAAGGAAGTCAGGGAAATAGAAAAGAAGATGTAGGAAAACGGAAAGTTGAAAGCGGAAAACTCTGAAAGGCTATGAGAGCATCGGTAAGAAAATACACATCCCAACCGGTCAGCGATGAACTGCTGAACACACTGCTGGAAAAGGCTTCGCACACCCAGACAATGGGCAATCTGCAATTGTATAGCGTAGTGGTAACCAAAGACGAGTCCATGAAGGAACGTCTAGCACCAGCACATTTCAACCAGCCCATGGTAATGGGGGCACCGGTATTGCTTACCTTCTGCGCGGACTTCCGACGTACCACGGATTGGGCTCTTAACCGACAGGCCAACCCTGGCTACAACAACATTCTCTCTTATCAGAACGCTGCTACCGATGCCCTTCTGTTTTGCCAAAGGTTCTGCGACCTGGCAGAGGCTGAGGGACTGGGACTTTGCTTCCTCGGAACCACCGTCTACAATCCACAACTCATCATAGACACCCTGCATCTGCCCATGCTCACATTCCCCGTGGCAACGATCACCCTGGGATGGCCCGACGAAAAGCCACAGCCTTCCGACCGCCTGCCACTGGAGGCCTTCGTGCACAACGAAACCTATGCTCCCTACACCACCGAACGCATCGATGCACTCTATGCATATAAGGAATCTCTGCCGGAGAATCAGCATTTTGTGGAAATCAACAACAAGGAAACACTTGCTCAGGTGTTCACCGACATACGCTACACGGCAGAAGCAAACGAGGCCATGTCGCTCACCTTGGACGAAGCCATCCGACGACAGGGTTTTCAAGGTAATTTCTCTTCCGGCAAGAAAAACCCACGCCCCGAATCCCTGGAGTGCGACATCGTTAGATTCCAAAACAAGAAAGACCGCTGGGTTGCCTTCGTGGGACTGCTGAACGGACGTCCATACGAAATTTTCACCGGCATACTGGACGACGATGAGGGTATTATGATACCCAAGAGCGTGAGCAACGGCCACATCCTGCGCCGAGTGCTCAAAGACGGTTCGCGCCGCTACGACTTCCAGTTTACCAACAAACGCGGATACAAGATAACCATTGAGGGACTTTCCGAGCGTTTTAATCCCGAATACTGGAACTATGCAAAACTCATATCCGGCATTCTACGTTATGGCATGCCGTTGGAAAACGTCATCGCACTCATCTCCTCCCTGCAACTTGATTCCGACAATATGAACACATGGGTATCTGGCGTAGCCAAGGCATTGAAGAGATATATAGTCCAGAACAATCCAGAAGGAGAAAACACACAGTCCTTGGAAGATATCGATGATTAATACTATCCACATCAAGCGTCTTGCACTTTATGGCCATCATGGAGTCATGCCACAGGAAAAGGTGGTTGGCGCCATGTTCTACGTATCATTGGAAATAAAATGCGAAGTAGCAAAGGAAGCGTACCTGCATGACGAGTTGGACGGCACCATATCCTATGCCGACATCATCGACCATGTGCGCAAGGAAATGAACACGCCATCAGCATTGCTTGAAAACCTTGCCTATAGGATAGGAAAAACGCTCATAGACGCATTCTCACGCATCCAGTGTATCAATGTACGCATAGACAAGGAAAATCCCCCATGCGGCGTTTCTGCAGAGTCCATTGGCGTGGAATGCGAAATACACAGAGATGCTTGAGCATATACAGGTAATCATACGCCATTATGGCATACACCTTTGCTACCTTTGCGTAAATAAAGATAAGATAATCTGTTCTTGCACACGCTAAGAGCGCAAAGAGCACAGAATTTTATTCCTTCCGTGTTACGATGGCCAAACTTCATTACGACTTCTACTCAGCGCCAAAGACGCTATAAACGGCTGCTCTGCAGGTATTAACCCAAATCGGTCATTAGACTGTTACGCGCTAAAGAAGCCTTCTTTTTGTCATCTGTTTCGTCGCTTCTCGGTTACAATGGCCCCCATTGCGCCCTAAAAGTGGCAAAACATCTTTCGTCCTCGACATCGTTTCCGTCCTCGTCTTTTGTCTCTCACAGAAATCTACGGAAAACACAGAATTACGAGTCCTCGAGTCGTTAGTTCACGCTTGCGCTGGAATCCACAGAATGGCACTTATTCCACTGTCCTGCCTGACGAACGGAAATCTGCGAGTAAGCAAATTCGAGAAAGTCAAAAGCAGAAGCATGGTAGGGACGCAGCGTGCTGCGTCCGAGAACGACAAACAAGGCGGACGCTGCACGCAGCGTCCCTACAGCTCACCCGTTAACCGCTAACCGCTCATCCGTTAAACGTTGAACACTCCCCTCAAATGCAAAGAAGTCCCTTGGAACAATCTCCAAAGGACTTCTCTCATCTAAAAACGGCGGCTACCTACTCTCCCACGGGTGTGCAGTACCATCGGCGCGGACGGGCTTAACTTCTCTGTTCGGAATGGGAAGAGGTGGAACCCCG
>JAZRII010000090.1:0-4229 GCA_045645225.1 Bacteroidaceae bacterium
CACGCTTCGAATTTACTTTGACCTTTGCATCATTAAGTATTTCCTGAACACCATTTCCCCAAACAACGATATGAAGAGCAAGATTGATGCTCTGCTTTCCGACTTTCCCGAAATTGACACAGCGGCTATGGGGATGCCACATGGATGGGAGGGCGAACCGCTATGGCTATAGAGGTGAACCATATTTTCTGCCAGATTCTTTTAATATTCTTTTAACGACATATACTCGGCGACCTGTTTCTGGATCGCCGAGTTGTTTGTTTTATTGAATTAATATATTCTTATAGAACAAGAGTGTCTAAAAATCATACACTATCGGGCAGATGAAAGAGGTTGGAGGGGAAAAATGTACGTCTTTGCCAACTTTTCTTTACCTTTGTGGCGTAACACAAGCAAAAAATTATGAAGAACTACGGAACCATACTGGTGGTGGACGACAATCCTGCCATACTCACCGCGGCCAGGATATGTCTGGGTGGCGTGTTCGGGAAGGTGATAACGCTGGCCTCGCCCGAGGGCATCCTTGCCACCATGAATCAGGAGAGCGTAGACATTGTTCTGCTGGACATGAACTTCACCCTGGGCGTGAATTCTGGTCAGGACGGATTGCTATGGCTCCGCAGCATACACAAGCTGCACCCCGATGTGCCCGTGGTGCTGATAACGGCATACGCCGACATCAAACTGGCGGTGAGGGGCTTGAAGGACGGGGCGGCAGACTTCGTCACCAAGCCCTGGGACAATGCCGAACTGGTGCGCACACTGAAGGATGCCATAGACAAGAGCAAGGAGATAGTGCCACTGGAGGAGGTGGAGACGGCACACATCCACCGCGTTCTGGAGAAGTGCCACGGCAACATCAGCAAGGCTGCCGAAATGCTGGGCATCACACGTCAAACCCTTTATGCCAAGATGAAGAGATGACAGAGATGGAAATATACATAGCGGCGGGCTCGCTGGCGGTGCTGTGCCTGGTGTATCTGGGCATAAGGTTCTACCGCCACCAGTGCCTGCTACGCGACCGTGCTCACCTTATGCGCGAAGCGGTGAGAAACCGCGACTTCACCTTCCGCCAGCCCCTGAGAGGCCTGTTCTTCGGCGAGCGTGCCATGCAGGAGGCGCTGAACGACCTGAGCAGGGACATAAACGTGCTTACCGCCCAGAAGGAGGTGGAGTCGTGGCAGAAACTGACCCGTGTGCTGACACACGAGATAATGAATGCCGCCACGCCCATAAGCAGCATCAGCCAGGCCTATCTGGCAGACCCCAACATAAAGGGCACTCCCTACGAGGAGGGTATACTGGCCATACAGAAGACCAGCGAGAGCCTTTCCAACTTCGTGCGCAACTTCCGCACCATCACCCTGGTGCAGGAACCGGACATGAGGGATGTGAACCTGGCAGACCTTTGCCATTCGCTCAGGTCGCTCTACCCCGACCTCATATGGCATACGGACATTGCCCCCGACACTTGCATCCGTGCAGACGAGAGCATGATGATGCAGGTGCTCACCAACCTTACCAAGAACGCCGTGGAGGCAGGTGCCACCGCCATGGACATCAGGTGGAACAAGGCTCTGTACGTCAGCAACAACGGCGCCACCATCCCGGCAGAGGTGCGCAGGGAGATGTTCATTCCCTTCTTTACCACCAAAAGGAGCGGTTCGGGCATAGGCCTGTCCCTGTCCCGACAGATGATAGTGATGCAGGGCATGAAACTCACCCTGGCCGAGCGCCCCATGCCATCGTACCACACCACCTTCGTCATAGCGCCCTGAGACATGAGCAAGGACATGGACATAAGGCAGAGGGTACTTCACTCCACGGACATCACCCCATTCCAAAAGCGTGTGTATCTGGAACTCCTGAACGTGCCACGTGGAGAAACCATCTCCTACGGCGAACTGGCACGACGCATAGGATGCCATAGCGCCCAAGCCGTGGGGCAGGCCCTCAAGCGCAACCCCTTTGCTCCCGAAGTGCCTTGCCACAGAGTCGTTGCCTCGGACGGTTCCATTGGCGGATTCCATGGAGAACGACAAGGGGAAATGATTGAGCGCAAGCGCCAACTACTGGAGAAGGAAGCAAAGAGATAGGGACAAATGCCTCACATAGCGAAGGGCATCGCCTCACGACACAACAGCCTTCGTCTCACGTTGCGAAGGGCATCGCCTCGTGTTGCTTTCCAATAAGCAAAATAAGAGCATCATTTGTCCTCGGTATTGTCACGTCCTTGTCCTCGGTATTCGTTCGGCGAACAAATACTATATTCAAGCCTGTGTCCTCGGTGTTGATAAAACAAAAGAACAAGAAACCCTCCAGTCCCTTAGCGAGACGGAGGGTTTCACGGACCTAACCATTTCCTTATGTTCTGTTTTATTACCTAAAGGATGGTACAGAAACCTAAAAACCTAAACAATCTATAATCTAACCAAAAACTTTTCTATCTCTTTCTGCGGAGCGGCTGTACGTCGTCACCTGTCTTGATGTCTATATCACTGGCAGGAGTAATGACGGTAATCACCGTTCCTCGGCCCGATGCTGAGAGCATGTCAGTGCACTTGGTGCTAATGTAGAGCACTCCGTCCCTCACATCGAAGACCAGCTGAGTGGAGTCGTACACGGCCGTACCGTTTACCATCACTCCGTAGTCTTCGCCCTGGATCACTCTTACTCGTGAAGGAACATTTACGTTCACCTCGCTGAAGGGAGCAACCTTGCCGGGAGCCTCTGTTGCATATTCCACACTCTTATTGCTTGCATTTACGGCAACGGCCATCAACATGGCGGCTACCAAAGTCATAATCTTTTTCATCTTTTCAATCTTTTTACCTTAATATTGTGTTTTCCTTTTTTCCTGTGCCAACCTCTGTCGGCACCTCTCTTTTGTTTGTGCCGTGTGTTGGGCGGCACCTGTGTTATCCTTACTTGTTGTGTGTCTTTTCTGTGTTTTCAGGTCAGGTCTTTCACCTTTTCTGCTGCAAAGGTAATGCCATTTCGGGGGAAAACCCGTGGGTAAATCTCTAAACCGAATAGGAATTTCCCCTTTAATTGACGAAAATCAATACTTCGTGACATGTTGACACAAGAGGAAGGGCATTTTGTCAGCAATCTACAGGTGTACATTTTGTCAGTTCACTCACCCCTAACAGTCCTTACGCTTTCCCTATATATAATATATAAGGTGTAACTGAGGCAAAAACATCGCATAGGAAAGAATTATTAAAGTTTTTTAGAAAAATATCATCAGAATATTTGGTGGGTATCGCAAAAAGCGCTACCTTTGCACTCGCAAATCAGGAACAAGTCTTAGAGAAGACAGCAAAACAAGACTGATAGCAACGGGCGATTAGCGCAGCTGGTTCAGAGCATCTGCCTTACAAGCAGAGGGTCGGCGGTTCGAATCCGTCATCGCCCACACAACAAGAGGATGGCTCCTTAGCTCAACTGAATAGAGCATTTGACTACGGATCAAAAGGTTGCAGGTTTGAATCCTGCAGGAGTCACGAATCAAAGCACACTGGGTAGGTAGGTAAGTGGTTAAAACGGGCAGACTGTAAATCTGTTGCTTCACGGCTTCGGCGGTTCGAATCCGTCCCTGCCCACTCCCAAGGAGGACGTTTAAAAACGTCCTCCTTTTTGTTTGTATAAATTCACGTGTACAAAGAATCCTCAAACACAGAAGCGCGCACACTACGATTGTGCTAGATTATCACGCAAAGACGCAATGGATAAAGGAACGTTGAACGATGAACGTTGAAAGTTGAGAGATTAACGTTGAGAGTTGAGGGTTGAGAATTGAACGATGAGAGTTGAGGGTTGAGAGTTGAACGTTGAGGGTTGAACGATGAATGATGAGAGATGAGTGACCATGCGGAGTGAACATCACTTGACTGGTACGGACGTACGGTGCATGCGTCCATTTTTTATGTTATTCGTGCGATTCGAGTTATTAGTGTTCAAAAAATATAAAGAGTAATCACGTGGAGTAATCTGTTTCATCAGTAAAATCTTGTTGATAAATAAAATTAATTGCAATTGACTAACGCGACCTTAGGCTCGTGTTCAACGAATAATCTCGTAGATATGTTTTTTCTTGGAACACTAATCACTCGAATCGCACGAATCTTTCATTTTCGAATTCGAAATCTGTGTTAAAGATATTTCAACTTCTTTGCAAATCTTTGCGCCTTTGCGTGAGGTCAAAAAATAAGGTAACAATATAGGAG
>JAZRII010000091.1:0-9857 GCA_045645225.1 Bacteroidaceae bacterium
TTAAACTTTTTACGTACAAACATGGTGCAAATGTAAGAAAAAATAGGTTTGCGTCACCCAAAGTCACCCATTTTAAATGATTAACTGACTGATTTTCAATATCCGCCATTTAATGGCAATAAAAAGTGATGAAGTCAGGAAAAGGGGCAAGACCTGCAATAAGAACCATAGGTCTCTATTTTTGTTAAGAAAACATATATTAATAATGTATATTTCCATATAGTCAGTTAAAATACGTATCTTTGCATTCTAATTAGACATACTGACGTTATGGAACAAGGCGAACTATATAAAGGACTCACCTCGCAGGAGGTGGAGGATAGCAGAAAGAAACACGGCTCGAACATACTAACCCCGCCAAAGAAGACTTCGCTATGGGTACAGTTCATGGAGAAGTTTGAAGACCCCATCATACGCATCCTGCTCTTTGCATGGGTGCTGGCCATGATAATCTCGGCCATTCACTGCTGGGGACCCGACCAAAAGGGGCTGGAGGCCTTTATAGAGCCAGTGGGCATCTTCTTTGCCATAATGCTGGCAAGCACCATAGGCTTCTTCTTCGAGGCCAAGGCAGCAAAGGCCTTTGAAGTGCTGAACCAAGTGAACGACGACATAGCGGTGACGGTAATACGCAACGGCCACGTCACAGAAACCACCAGGGCAGACATAGTGGTTGGCGACATAGTGATGCTGGGCACGGGCGATGAGATTCCTGCTGACGGCATCCTGCTGGAGTCCGTCTCCCTGCAGGTGAACGAATCCACGCTGACGGGCGAACCTGTAATTTCAAAGACAACGGAAAAAGAGGATTTCGACCACGAGGCCACCTACCCTTCCAATCACGCCATGCGAGGCACTACGGTGGTGGACGGACACGGCATGATGCAGGTCATGGCCGTGGGCGATGCCACCGAGTACGGAAAGGTGAACCAGGGCGCACAGATGGACAACAACATAGACACGCCCCTGCAGCTACAGCTGAAACGCCTGGCCGACCTGATAAGCAAGGTGGGCTACACCGTGGCCACACTGACCTTCGTGGTGCTCACCGCCAAGGTGTTCCTGCAGGGCGGAGAGGCTGGCAACTTCTACTACATAGAGCACATTCTGAACAACTTCATGATAGCCGTCACCCTGGTGGTGGTGGCCGTGCCCGAAGGCCTGCCCATGAGCGTAACGCTGAGCCTGGCACTGAGCATGAGCCGTATGCTGAAGGCAAACAACCTGGTGCGCAAGATGCATGCATGCGAGACGATGGGTGCCACAACGGTAATATGCACCGACAAGACGGGCACACTGACACAGAACCAGATGCGTGTGAACACCACCTCGTTCTTCCCACTGAAGGACCAGCATCTGGCCGAGGACAAGGCAAGTATGCTCATACGCGAGGGCATAGCCATAAACTCCACGGCCAACCTGAACCGCCAGGACGGTATCGTGAAGACCCTGGGCAACCCCACCGAGGCCGCCATGCTGCTATGGCTGGATGCACAGGGGCATGACTACGAGAAGTTGCGTGCCGATGCAAAAATAGTGAACCAGCTAACCTTCTCCACCGAGCGCAAGTACATGGCCACCGTAGTGGATTCTCCCCTGCTGGGAGCCAAGGTGCTGTACATGAAGGGAGCACCCGAGATAGTGCTTGGCCATTGCAAGGACGTGGCCACAGAGCATGGCACCACATCTGCCTCTGGCATGCAGGCCGATATAGAGGCGCTTTTGCTCTCCTACCAGAACCAAGCCATGCGCACCCTGGGCTTTGCCTACAAGATACTCACCGACAAGGAAGCCGAGGCACCTTACAAGGACGGCCTGTTATCCGTCAAGAACCTCACCTATCTGGGTGTAGTGGCCATATCCGACCCCGTACGCGAGGATGTTCCGCGTGCCGTGGAGGCATGCCGTAAGGCTGGCATAGACATCAAGATAGTTACAGGCGACACTCCGGCCACCGCACGTGAGATAGCCAGACAGATAGGTATCTGGACACAAGAGGACTCGGACAAGAACATCATCACAGGTCCTGCCTTCGAGGCCCTCAGCGACGAAGAGGCGGCAAAGAGAGTGCAGAGCCTGAAGATAATGTGCCGTGCACGACCCACAGACAAGCAGCGCCTTGTCCAGTTGCTTCAAAATCAGGATGCCGTTGTGGCCGTGACGGGCGACGGTACCAACGATGCCCCTGCACTGAAAGCCGCACAGGTGGGACTTTCCATGGGCGACGGTACATCTGTGGCCAAGGAGGCAAGCGACATAACCATCCTGGACAATTCCTTCTCCAGCATAGTGCAAGCCGTCATGTGGGGACGCTCTCTTTACAGGAACATACAGCGCTTCCTCATTTTCCAGCTTACCATCAACGTGGTTGCCTGTGCTATAGTGCTCATAGGTTCGCTCATCGGTACGGGCTCTCCGCTCACCATCACTCAGATGCTTTGGGTGAACCTCATCATGGACACCTTTGCCGCCGGTGCCCTGGCATCGCTGCCTCCCAGCTGGAGCGTGATGCGCGACCGTCCCCGCCGAAGCGGAGAACATGGCGACTTCATCATCAGCAAGTCCATGGCAGGCAATATCTTCGGCACGGGCATCTTCTTTACCATACTTCTTGTGGCTGCCATACTCGTACTTCAGAACAAGGGACACCTGTCCCCACACGACCTCAGTTGGTTCTTCACCTTCTTCGTCATGCTACAGGTATGGAATATGTTCAATGCCAAGGCCTTCATGACAGGACGCACCGCCTTGGCTGGATTGTGGAAGAGCAAGAGTTTCCTGCTGGTGATAGCGCTCATCGTAGTTGGCCAGTACCTTATCGTCACCTTCGGAGGCAAGATGTTCAACGTGGTGCCCCTCAGCCTCAATGAATGGCTCACCATCTCTGCCATGACCATGCCCGTTCTGCTGTTCGGCGAGATTGCAAGGATGACAAAATCAATAAACAAGTAAAGCAAGATGTTTGACAAGCGTTCGGAAGTCCGCCATGCGGAACAGAGTTTAATGGAGGAAAAATGGGGAAAACGCAAGCCATATATGATGATTATCATAGGTATAGTCTGTTACTTTGCTGTTATCTTATTTCTTGCCATACTCATCGCTAATTCAACAAATTAACAAACTCCTCAAAAACGGGTTTCTAAGATACTATGGACACAACGGACAGATTCGGCATCGTAATAGAACGCCAGGAGCAGATAGAGAGGCTTATCCGCGAATGGGGATTCCTACCTTTCTTCAAGAACGGCATCCCCGGCTTCTCCATCGAGGAGATGACACCGCCCGAACTGCTCTTCGGCGACGACTTCCTCAATGGTCCCTGGGGATGGAAAGGGCCAATCATTGCCAACTGGGAATCCGCCTATGGCAAGTTCTTCAAGGGCAAGGCTGGGTTTGTGAGCCTGAAATGGCTGCCCGACTTCATGAACTGGCGCCGTTCGCGCCTTCCTATGAAGAAGCAAGACAAGGATGCACGCCACATCCACGAGGTGCTGGTGGAGAACGAATCCATGCTTTCGCGCCAACTGAAGAAGGCAAGCGGATTTACCCTTAGCCGCAAGCGCAGGACCTTCAACCCCGACGACCCCTCAAATCCTGTGGAGAACCCCAGAAACGGCATGGCATTCGATTCCCTGATAGCAGGATTGGAAATGGGAACACATGTATGCATTGCCGACTTTGAATACCTCATATCCAAGAAGGGCGAACCCTACGGTTGGGGCCTGGCACGCTATTGCACACCGGAAGCAATGTATCCCGACCTCTTCCCTTACGAGGACCTGATACAGGGCCGCACACCGCGTCAATCCCGCAAGCGCATCCTCGAGCATCTGTGCCGGGTATTGCCCGATGTAGAACCCGGCAAGATAGAAAAACTCTTAGATTGATGAATACAGATCTTGACTTGACCATAACACGAGGCAAAGCCTCCGACATAGATGCCATCGTACGCTTCCAGGCCGACATGGCCATGGAATCGGAAGGCACCATGCTTGACATGGACAGGCTCCACCATGGCGTAACCTCTGCCATCAACGACGAGCAAAAGGGCATCTACCTGGTGGCACGTGCTAACGGCACCCCAATAGGGAGCCTGATGCTGACACGCGAATGGAGCGATTGGAACAACCAATGGTACTGGTGGATACAGAGTGTCTACGTGATGCCTGAGTACAGAAAGAAAGGTGTGTACAAAGCCTTGTACGCCACACTGAAGGACATGGCACGGGAAAACGGAGTATCACAGATACGCCTGTATGCCGACAAGAGCAATGTTTCCGCACAACACGTCTATAAAAGACTGTGCATGCACGAAAGTCATTATCTGATGTTCGAAGAAAAAATCTGACCAATCTTGCGCTCAACAAAAAGCGATTTGTACCTTCGGTAGCATGGCAGGCATAATCCAGCAACATGCCATAGACTATATGAAATTGACTTCTGGAGATATCCTTATACCGAACTTCTGCATCACGTCATCCATAATCCTGTCCGACAATGCCTTGATGTCCGCCCCCGATGCACCACCCGTATTTACAAGAACAAGCGGCTGGCGCTGATGCACACCGGCCCTGCCCATGGTCTTGCCTTTCCAACCACATTGCTCTATGAGCCATGCAGCAGGTATCTTCACCCTGTCACACCCTACATCGTACTTGGGCATGCCGGGATACGATTCTGAAAGGCTGTCATACACACGTCTCTCAACAACTGGATTCATGAAGAAACTGCCAGCATTGCCCAGCACCCTGGGGTCGGGCAATTTCTGTCCGCGGATGGAGATTATCAACGAGCGCAGTTCCTGTGCCGAAATCAAATCTGCCTCTCTGCCCCTTTCTGCAATAGCCTGGCGTATGCCCGAGTAGGTTGTATCGGGCGTGAACGACAGGTCCAGAACATAGTCCACACTGACCACGGCATACCGTCCTCTAAAGCCCTCTGTCTTGAATATGCTGTGCCTGTAGGCATACTGGCACTCCTCTCTCATAAAAGTCCTTCTTTCGCCGCCGGTCAGCGAGATACAGTTCACGGCATGTATCCTATCTCCCACTTCCACGCCATACGCCCCTATGTTCTGCACGGCACTTGCTCCCACCTGTCCAGGAATGTTGCTCAGGTTTTCCAGGCCGTACCATCCGTGTTCCAGGGCATATGCTATGAACGCATCCATGTTCCACCCGGCACCGGCCCTTACAAGCATCTTGTCTTCTCCAGCCTCCAGCACCGATACGTCCGTAATACCGCAACGCAGTATGGTGCCAGGAAAGTCGTGCAGAAACAGCAGGTTGCTTCCCTCTCCTATATGCAGCAACGGCTGGACCAGAGATTGCTTCACCACCATTTCCTGTAGTTCCTCTTCACTCTCGTAGGTGACAACGGCATTTGCCTTCACGTCAATTCCAAACGTGTTATATGGCAGAAGGGATGTGTCGTGCAGGATGTTCATCTGTTATATATTTATATGGGGGAAGTCGTATTTCGGTAAACCTGTATTTATTTTGTATGGCATGAATCTTCAGGCAGAGGCAGGTCAGTTGTCATACCCCACAAGTTTCCATCTGTTGCCGTTCTTTTTGAAGTGGAACACCTCGGACATGCCGTTGCCCAGCCCCACCTTCTCCAGCAGTATCTGTCGCGGACGATGGAATTTCTGGCCATACCTTATGTTGCACAGTACACCTTCCGGAACACCGCCGTTCTGTGTCGACCACTGCTCTCTAGTCACAAAGCCCTCCAGAGGCTGCTCGTCGTCAGGCATAAGCATGGAAATGCGTATGGAACTGGCAAGCGATTCGTATTGGAACTCCTGATCCTGGGAAAATCGCGAATAGAACATCAGGAAATCGCTCAGGTCACTGTCCTTGAAGTCCTGTCTCCTTATGGCAGAGAGTTTCCACATGTTGTCTGTCTTCACAAAGTCATAGGAAACGATATTCCTGCCCGCAAGGTCTATTCTCTCCACAAAGGCACGCGCCAGCATGCTGTCTTCGCTTATGCCCTTTTCCTGTTCGTCACGGTAAATGGCAGTTGTATAGTCCGACTCCATAAAACCGAAGTCTTCTTGCCATTCGCAAGCCTCTATGTTGCGTTCAGTACCATCTGCAAGGTATTCCTTCAATGGAAAGGCAGTACGCTGTATTTGCAATACAGAGTCGTGTATATAGGAATACAGGAAATCGTCGAAGAGTTCGTCTCCACGCTTGTCAAATGCACCTTCAGCCTCAATTTCTTCGTTAGAGACAAGCATATCCTCCGCCAGCAAGGGCATGTCCATGGTATCCTCTGCCGGCAGCTGCACATTCCCTCTGTTACCGTACGTGCACGAAGCGGCCATAGCAACTGGAATCAGATAACAAACAATGTCCTTATACCGCATAAATGAAACGAGTGCCTTTATAGTTACATATTCTACACAAAAGTACACATTTCTTTGAATATAGAATGCAATTATTGGCAAAAATCATTACCTTTGCAGAAAATTTCAAGTAAATATGATTAATAGGATAGAAGAACTTGCCTCAGAAATTGCCAACCTGAAGGCAAGCAATGCCGAAGAGGCAGAACAGCTTAGAATTAAATATCTGGGACGCAAGGGTATCATGAACGACCTCATGGAGGAGTTCCGCAACGTTGCACCCGAACAGAAGCGCGAACTGGGTCAGAAAATCAATGCGCTGAAGCAGAGCATAACCCAGAAGATAACCGAACTGAAGGAAAGTTCCGCCACAACCTCTGCCAGCAATTCCGCCATCGACCTCACACGCACTCCATACCCCATCCAATTGGGCACACGTCACCCCCTTACCATTGTCAAGAACGAGATTGTTGACATATTCTCACGTCTTGGTTTCACTCTGGCAGAGGGTCCTGAGGTGGAGGACGACTGGCACGTGTACTCCAGCATGAACTTTGCCGACGACCATCCTGCACGCGACATGCAGGACACATTCTTTGTCGAGGCACACCCCGATATCATCCTTCGTTCTCACACAAGTTCCGTGCAGGCCCGCGTCATGGAGAGCCAGCAGCCTCCAATCCGCGTCATCTGCCCAGGCCGTGTATATCGCAACGAGGCCATATCTGCACGTGCACACTGCTTCTTCCATCAGGTGGAAGGTCTGTATATTGACAAGAACGTTTCTTTCACCGACCTCAAGCAGGTTCTCCTTCTTTTCGCACAGGAGATGTTTGGCGAGGAAACCCAGATTCGTCTGCGTCCTTCCTATTTCCCCTTCACCGAACCCAGTGCCGAGATGGACATATCATGTCATCTATGCGGAGGCAAGGGCTGTTCGTTCTGCAAGCACACAGGATGGGTGGAGATTCTTGGTTGCGGTATGGTCGACCCCGCTGTTCTCGAGGCCAACGGCATAGACAGCACAGTCTACACCGGCTACGCCTTCGGCATGGGCATAGAGCGAATCACCAACCTCAAATACCAGGTCAAGGACTTGCGCATGTTCTCCGAGAACGACGTCCGCTTCCTGGACGAGTTCAAGTCTGCCAACTAACCTGCGTACATACGTTTACTATAAAAACAGCAATACCAAGAGAAGGAGATGCACACAAATGCATCTCCTTCTTTCTTTTTTAACCCAAATCGGTCATTAGACTGTTTTTCTGCGCTAATGACCGATTTGGTTTAAAGCGAAGGGGGGCAAACCCTTTCACCAGCGACTTGTCGCTATTAACCGTGGCAAACCCACATTAACCTGCGACTCAGTCGCAATTAACCAGCGCTAAAGCGCTATTAACCGCACCGCAGGTGCATTAACCGTCATCGTTTTCGTCATCGTTATCGCCTTCGTCCTGTTTTCCGTTTTCACCTTTATTCACCTTCGCTCATCAAGCTAAAGCAAGTCCGTTTTCCGTTTACTTTGTCCCCCTGAGACAGGCGGGACGAGCGAAGCGGAGGGGGTGGATTGTTTTCGTCATCGTTATCGTCTTTGTCCAGTTTTCACCTTTCCGTTTTCACCTTTCCGTTTTCAGTACCTTTCTCCCTCGTTGGGGAAGTCCTCGGTCTTCACGTCGGTGATGTACTGGCCTATGGCTTCGGTCATGATGGAGAACAGGTCGGCATAGCGGCGCAGGAACTTGGGAGAGAAGCCCTGGTTCATGCCCAGCATATCGTGTATTACCAAAACCTGTCCGTCGGCAGGACCTGCACCAATGCCTATGACGGGGATAGTGAGTTCCTGACACACACGCTGGCACAGAGCAGCAGGAATCTTCTCCAGCACCAGGGCAAAGCATCCAGCTTCCTCCAAGGCATGGGCATCGGCAATAAGTTTCTCTGCCTCAGCATCCTCCTTGGCACGAACGCTATAGGTGCCGTACTTGTTGATGCTCTGTGGCATGAGACCCAGATGTCCCATCACTGGGATACCAGCATCCAAGATGGCACGCACGGTGTCCAGTATCTCTACCCCACCCTCCAGTTTCAGGGCGTCGGCATGCGTTTCCTTCATTATGCGGATGGCATTGGTAACACCCTCGGTGCGACCTATCTGATATGAGCCGAAGGGCATGTCGCACACTACCAGCGAGCGCCTAACGCCACGCACCACACTCTTGGCATGGTATATCATCTGCTCCACGCTGATGGGCAGAGTGGTAACGTTGCCCGCCATCACGTTAGAGGCACTGTCGCCAACCAGGATGATGTCCATTCCTGCCTGGTCCACAATCTGCGCCATGGTATAGTCGTAAGCCGTGAGCATGGCAATCTTCTTGCCCTGCTGCTTCATCTCAATGAGTCGGTGTGTTGTAACCTTTCTTGTGTCTTCTACTAAATATCCAGCCATTGCTTTTCTTCTTTTTTCCTTAAACGGGTGCAAAGGTACAACTTTTTGGCGGAAGTAACAAAACGTTAAACGATAACGTTTAATGTTGAACGATGAACGATGACTGCTTTAGCTTGATGAAATGAAAATCCCCAACTGGTTAGCAGTACTAATCAGTTGTAGTGTCTTTATACAAAGACATTAATTTTAGTTTAATCATACCAACCTGCTTTTTTCAGAATATTATAAAGCGTTTCACCAGCACTATTAAAGTGACAGGCAAACGAACCATTGCCATTTCTTCCAAGTTCATTGTTATGCCACATACCTGTTTGATCTGCAATCATTCCACAAGCTGTAAAATTAGATATAATATTATCATCGTCTTGGCACACTGTATCTGGATTTACATCTATTAATCGCAAATCTCGTATATAAATACGATTAACTATAGATGTCAAACGGAGTAGCATCTCGTCTCCAATCTCATTTAATAATCTCGCCTTATACAATAGTCCTAAGACTTCAGCTTTATCGGTATCTTCTGCTGTTGTAAGAACACTTATGATATATTCTGCGGCTTTACTTCGCATGGTTGGATTCCATGAGTTTATGAATTTTTGTCGCTCTTCAAGAGGTATATCAAGTGCGTGTTTCAGAAAAGTTGCAAGTTTCTCATAATAACGTTTAAACTCATAAATATAAGCACCAACTTGAAAAAGCTTTACCGCAGAGCCTAAATGTGGAATATTCTTTGATGTCTCAACTAGATCCAATGCTACATCAAATTCAATATTTAACCCCTTTTTAACAACATCATCGCAGTATTCGGATGCTGTTAATTCATGTAAATCATCATTATATGTTGTCATGTGATTTTATTTAATATAATCTTTCAAAGTTACCTTAAGACCTAATTCCAATACATCAGAAACCTTTTCTATAAAGGATTTCTTCATAGGGTTATTGCTATGAGTAATTAATAGCCAACCGTCGCCCAAATCTTTTTGAGATTTTCCATACTTGGCATCTCTGCGGTTAGAAATAACAGGTACTTTGCAGAATTTTAGATTA
>JAZRII010000092.1:0-74969 GCA_045645225.1 Bacteroidaceae bacterium
GTTGGTGAGCAAAACCAGTTCTCGTGTAGGCACGGGAATGGCAAACGGGCGAACCAGCTCCTTTTGCGAATCGCTCAGTTGCATGGAGGCAAGTTCGGGTATGAATGTGATGCCCATGCCGCTTTCCACCATGCGCATGAAGGTTTCCATACTGCCCAGGCTATATGCCAACTGGCTGCTCTGTGATGCCTTCATCTGGCAGAAGCGCACCATCTGGTCGCGGAAGCAATGCCCCTCGTCCAGCAGCCACAGTTGTCCGCTGCTCGCCACATCGGCGGTGCGGATGGAATCCTTGGCATACAAAGGGTCTTCTTGAGATACATATCCCACGTACCTTTCATAGAAGAGCGAGGTTTGAGCATACTCCTCCAAACCGTCAATGGCGGCAAGTATGCCAGCATCTATGTCGCCCTGCAACAAGGCTCCCTTTATCTCGTGCGTCTTCATCTCCTTCACCCTAATGTCCAGTGCAGGGTATTTCTTCATCAGTTGCGGAAAGAAGCGCGGAAGCAGGTAAGGGGCGATGGTAGGCAGGATGCCCAGATGGAACGTCCCCTCCAAAGACTGCTGCTCCTCCAGGATGATGTCCTTGATGCTTTCTGCCTGCTCCAGTACTTCGCGTGCACGGAGTATGACCTTCTCCCCAACGGGTGTGGGACGAATGGGCTGACGGTTGCGGTCGAACAGTTTTGCCCCCACCTCCTCTTCCAGTTTGCCTATCATGGCACTGAGCGTGGGTTGGGTCACATTGCAAGCATCGGCAGCCCGTCCGAAGTGTCCGTATCGGGCAACAGCCAGGATATATTCAAATTGCTGCAGGGTCATAGTAGGATATTATATATAATAAGGTGTATGTGCTTATTGGTATCACGTATGGTGCTTGGACAATTCTAGATCTCCATAAGCCTTTGCTCAAATTCCTTCTTGGGATACAGGGCTATGGCATGGATGCGGCTTCTGTAGTTGTAGATGGTTGGTAGGGAGTAGTTAAGGAAATGTGCTATCTCTGCGATGTCCTTCACTCCAAGGCGGATGAGGGCAAAGATGCGCAGTTCCGGAGTCAGGTGTCCGCCATCGGGAGGGGTTATCCTATGCTCTGGCTGCAGAAGTTCGTTGAAGTGCTGTACAAAGTTGGGATGAGTGTCAAGGAAGGCCGTGTCGAAGTCGTTGAAGAACCGCTGTTTCTCCTCGTCGAAATACTGTCCGGACTTGAGTAGCTTGACAATGTCGTTCTGTTTTCCTGCCTTTGCCAGCCGAAGGAGGTCTTTGCGGTACTCGTCCATGTTCTCTATGTATGAACGGCATCGGTTCAGGTAGAATGTTATATACTTCTCCTTTGTGTTGTCCAGTTTCTTGAGATCGGCATTTGCCTCTCCCAGCAACCGGTTGGCATTCTCCAATCTGGAGTTGCTTATGTATAGTTGTGAGCGTGCATACCTAAGTCGCTTGGATTCGAAGTAAAAGTACACGGCAAAGCATATTATCATCAATGTCAGCGTGGCAAAGGCAATGACGGCCATATATCTTGCGTTGCTTTCCTTGTTGAGCACCTCCTGGTGGGCATGGTCGATAATAGGGTATATTTCGGCAATGGCAATGGAACGAAGGCGAGCATTGCAGAACGTGGCATCCTCCATGGCGCAAACCATATAGTTGTAGGCCCGCTCAATGTCGCCGCGTTCGTACAGTGCCACGGCAAGTTCCTGCAAGGCAATGTATTCTGTCACGCCACGGCGTATGTCATGTATGGCGGTGCGTGCCATATATTGTACAAGGCTGTCCGTTTGTCCAAGGTGTCTTTTCACCGTGCCCATATTGTATAAGGTATATGCCAGTTGCTCGCCCTTTGCCTGTCCCTTGATTCCCATCAGCAGGCTTTCGGCGGCTTTTATGTTTCCCTGGCTTATTTCCTTATCGGCCATGCACACCGCATGGCTGACGGGATTTGTTTCCAGTGTAAGGATAGAATCGCGGTAGTGCTCGGTCAGGCTGTTGTAGCTTTCCCGTAGGTCGCTCAGTGCCTTGGTGTACTCTGCCAGCCATCCGTATATAGTGCGCCGGACATGCATGTATTGCAACAAGCCTTCTGGTGTGCTAATTCTTTTCTTTAAACTGTCCAATTGGGCGTTTGAATGGTGGTAGGTTCCCATAATTCCCATTGTAAGTGACTGTTTTATCAGCGCCACCTCCTGCATCTTCCTGTCCTTGCACTTTACGGCCTGGGCATAGAGCAGTTTGGTATAGAGTAGGGCAGAGTCGCTTTGGAAATGGGCATAAGCATTGTATAGCTCGTGGTAGACATTCATCAATGCCTTCCCACAGACAACCTGCTTTATTTGTTGGAGGCTGTCGATGAATTGGCGCTTTTCTGCATGGTATCGGGACTTTTTGCGTATGGTCAGATCCAGTTTTGTCAATATTTCCTGTGTCTCGTCACCAACTATGCACAGATTAGGTGTAAATATAAATAGGAAAAAGATGAGAATTGCTTGTTTCATGGATATTTTAATAGGGTTAACGCGAAACAAATTTACGAAAATATAATAATATAATGAAGTTTTGCATCTCTAAAATACAGAATATACAAGTTTTAAAATCTACATCCTTTTACAGATGTCCTCGGGTAAATGCCTGAATATCAATGCAAATGTTCTTTGTATATTCTACATTCTTTTTATATTGATGTTTATGGCATTAGTTAAAAGAATAAATTAGCGTTCGGAAAACCTTAAACAACAAACCATACCATGTTCAGACGTTTTTATCTTTTATTTCTTCTAACCATTTGTGTAACAGCAATATGCGCTGCTGCTCCAACCAAGTTGGACAGGACAGAGGTTCATCCGGCCTTTTGGTGGGCAGGTATGAAAAATACCACCCTACAGGTGCTGATATACAGTGACTTAGTGAAGGATTGCGAAGCAGTGCTTTCTGGTGCTGAAGGAGTGGTTATTGACCACGCTGTAAGACTGAAGAACCAGAACTATCTGATTCTCTATCTTAACACCAATGGCGCGAAGCCCCAAAAGTTCAGCATAAAACTCTACAAGGGCAAGAAACTCTACAAGGAGATTCCTTACGAACTGAAGCAACGAGCTTCACGTCCTGTCAATTCGTTTGATGCCGGTGATGTGGTGTACTTGCTCATGCCTGATCGTTTTGCCACCGGTACTACCGACGAGCAGAAGAAGCAGATGTACAAGGGCATGAAGCAGGATACATGGAGCAGTGCCGACATGGCACGCCACGGTGGCGACCTGGCTGGTATGACACAGCACCTTGACTACCTGCAGGACCTTGGCGTAACGGCTATCTGGCATACTCCCACTTTGGAGAATGACATGCCCGAACAGAGTTATCATGGTTATGCCATTACCAATTACTACCGCACTGACCCGCGTATAGGCAGTAATGAGGATTACAGAAATTGGGTGGATGAATGTCACAAACGCGGTATAAAGGTTATTAAGGACATCGTGTTCAATCATTGCGGTAGCGAGAATTTCCTCTTCCGTGACCGTCCTGCCGATGACTGGTTCACCTACAATAGTATATATACTCCCACCACCTATAAGACTGGCATGCCAGGTGACCCTAATAGTTCAAAACTGGACTTCGACCTTACCGTTGACGGATGGTTCACTATGGCAATGCCCGATTTCAACGGCAGAAACCCTCTCGTTGCCGACTATCTGATACAGACAAGCATCTGGTGGATAGAGTATGCAGGCATAGATGGCATACGTCAGGATACCTATCCTTATAACGACTTTGACTTTATGCGCCGTTGGTGCATGGATGTGGAGAGGGAGTATCCCGGTTTCAATATCGTGGGAGAGACATGGATCAACAATCCCGTAGCGGTGTCATACTGGCAGAAGGACAGCCCCCTGGCAGCGCCCAAGAACAGTGAACTGAAGACCGTGATGGATTTCCCCATGATGTATATGCTGAACTCATGCGTGGACGAGGAGACCGATACCTGGGACCACGGCTTTGCACGCCTGTGCGACCTTCTTGGTCAAGACAGGGTCTATGCCAACCCCAACAGCGTGTTCACCTTCCTTGCCAATCATGACACCAACCGTTTCCAGCCCACAGAGGAGAAGGCCAAGGATATCACACGCTATAAGCAGGCGCTTGCCCTGTTGCTTACCCTGAGAGGCATACCCCAGTTGTATTATGGTGATGAGATAGGCATGTATGCCAACAAGAGTGTTAACGATGGTGCCCTGCGCCAGAACTTCCCTGGCGGATGGCCTGCTGACAAGAACAATGCCTTCAGTGCAGAGGGACGCACAGAGTTGCAGGCACAGTATCACGACTACACACGCCGCCTGCTGAACTGGCGCAAAGGCAACGAGACGGTTTGCTACGGTTCCCTGGTACAGTTCACCGTGCGTGATGGTGTTTATGTCTATGCCCGTGTGAAGGACGGAAAGACCGTTACCATCATTGCCAACGGAACCAGCAAGCCTGCCAAGGCCAAGGCTTCTATATATAAAGAGGTATTGCCTGTAGGTCAGGCATACGACGTGATAAGTGGCAATACCGTGGTATTGGGCGAGGAGATAGAACTTGCACCCAAGCAGATAATGATACTTGATTTCACCAAATAACCAATCCACCAACCATGAAACATTCATTATTGACTATTGCATGTATCTGCCTTGCCACTATGGCAGGATATGCACAGAAGCAGACCAGCCTCGACGGCAAGGTGGAACTTGACTTCCGTCTTGATGCCAAGGGACGCCCCGTCTACAGCCTTAAGATGGATGGCAAGACTATCATTGCCGACAGTTATCTCGGTCTCCAGCTAAAGGAAGAGAATCCGGAAAAGGCCACCGACTTTGAGTACAGTCAGTTTGCCGCCAAACAGGAGATAGAGAAGCGTGCTGATATGCAGACAGGCTTCAGCGTCGCTAAGGTAGAGACATCCACCTTCGACGAGACGTGGATTCCCGTTTGGGGCGAGGAAACAGAGATACGCAACCACTATAATGAAATGCTCGTAACTTTGGACCAAAAGAAGAACGACCGCCAGATAGCGGTTCGCTTCCGCGTGTTCAATGACGGCCTGGGATTCAGATATGAGTTCCCCAGCCAGAAGAATCTTACCTATTTTATTATTAAGGAAGAGAAGAGCGAGTTCGCGCTGACCGGAGACCACAAGGCGTGGTGGATAGCAGGTGACTATGATACCCAGGAGTATGAGTGGCAGACAACAAGGCTCAGTGAGATTGAGGGCAGGATGCCAAAGGCTATAGCCCCCAACAGCAGCCAGACACCTGCAGGTCCCACAACGGTACAGACCGCCCTGCTGATGCGGACCGAGGACGGCTATTTCATCAACCTGCATGAGGCGGCTTGCATAGATTATGCCACAATGCACCTGACATTGGAGCAGCCCGAAGGCAGGGGTATGGTCTTCGTGAGCCACCTGACCCCCGATGCACAAGGCAACAAGGGACACATGCAGACACCGAGGAGCACCCCTTGGCGTACGGTCATCGTTGGCCGTACAGGTGCAGACATTCTTGCCAGCCGCATGACACTGAATCTGAATGAACCCTGCAAGATAGAGGATACCAGTTGGATAAAGCCCACAAAGTATATCGGTGTGTGGTGGGAAATGATCCAGGGTGCTTCTTTCTGGGCATATACCGATGACGTGTATAGTGTGCAGTTGGGCATTACCGACTACAAGAACCTGAAACCCAATGGCAAGCATGGTGCCAACACCAAGCATGTGAAGGACTATATCGACTTTGCCGCAGAGCACGGCTTTGATGCCGTTCTGGTGGAAGGATGGAATGAAGGTTGGGAGGACTGGTTTGGCAAGCAGAAGGACTACGTCTTTGATTTTGTGACACCTTATCCCGACTTTGACATTGCCGAAATAAGCCGCTATGCCAAGGAGAAGGGTGTGAAGATGATAATGCACCACGAGACCAGTTCCAGCACGGTCAATTACGAACGCCATCTGGAGCAGGCCTACGAACTGATGAACAAGTGGGGCTATACCAGCGTTAAGAGCGGATATGTTGGCGACATCGTCCCCTATGGCGAACACCACTATAGCCAGCCGCTCAACAACCACTACCTTTATTGTATCAAGAAGGCAGCCGAGCACAAGATTACTGTTAATGCCCACGAGGCAGTACGTCCTACGGGCATTTGCCGCACGTATCCCAATCTGATTGCTAATGAGAGCGCCCGAGGAACCGAGTACGAGAGTTTTGGAGGCAACCCTGTGGACCACACCACCATCCTGCCCTTTACCCGTCTGATAGGTGGCCCCATGGACTATACCCCCGGTATCTTCGAGATGGATTGCAGCAAGATGAATCCCGCCAATACCAGCCATGTACGCAGCACCTTGTGCCGTCAGCTTGGTCTTTACGTGGTTCTTTACAGTCCCCTGCAGATGGCGGCAGACATAATAGAGAACTACAAGTCACGTATGGACGCCTTCCAGTTCATCAAGGATGTTCCCGTGGAATGGAAGAAGTCCGTATATCTGGAGGCTATGCCTGGTGACTATGTTACCATTGCGCGTCAGGACAAGAACAGCAATGACTGGTACATTGGAAGCAGCGTGGATGAGAACGGACACAGCAGCGTGCTGAAACTGGATTTCCTTACCCCCGGCAAGAAGTACGAGGCAACCATCTACCAGGATGCCAAGGGAATCTGTTGGGACAACACCCCAAGCACCTACGAGATCCGCAAGCAGAAAGTTACAAGCAAGAGTGTGCTGAAGTTGCAGAGCGCCCCAGGAGGTGGTTTTGCCATATCCTTGAAGGAGATAAAATAATCTAACAACAACCTAATATTAACCTAAACAATCTAAAACTAATTCGCATGAAAAGAGTGAATTCAGCGATGCAGAGATGTTGGGTCATGCTTATGGCTCTCATATTCTGTGTCAGTGCCTTTGCACAGACAACTGTGAAAGGACTTGTGAAGGATGACTTGGGTGAACCATTGACAGGCGTCAAGATCGCGGTCAAGGGTGGACAGGCCATCGGAACGACGGATTTGGAAGGTAAGTTTCAAATCAAATGTGAAAGGGGAACTACCCTGGTGTTCACTTACATGGGTTTCCTCCCAAGTGAAGTGGTTGCAACAGCAAATATGCTTGTTGTGATGAAGGAGGATACCAAGACTTTGGAAGAGGCCGTGGTTATCGGTTACGGTTCTGTGAAAAAGAACGATATGACCGGTAGTGTTGTGGCTTTCCGTCCCGACGAGAAGAACCATGGTATGATTACCAGCCCTCAGGAGATGCTGCAGGGTAAGGTTGCCGGTGTGGTAGTAAACACCCATAGCGGTGAACCCGGTGCTGGTGCCATGATCCGTGTGCGTGGCGGTTCTTCTTTGAATGCCAGCAACGATCCTCTCATCGTCATCGACGGTATGCTTATGGACAACAATGCCACCAAGGGTATGTCCAATCCTCTGTCTCTGGTTAACCCCAATGATATTGAGAGTTTCACAATATTGAAGGACGCAAGTGCTACTGCCATCTATGGTAGCCGTGGCTCTAACGGTGTTATCCTCATCACTACCAAGAAGGGTAGGGTTGGCGGTCCCGTTAAGGTAAGCTACAATGGTTCCGTATCATTCTCAACCAATTTCAATACCCTCGACGTGATGAATGCACAGGAATATGTTGACTTCATCACCAACTACTATGGCGAGGGCAGCAAGGCATGGAATCTGCTTGGCTGGAAGAAGCGCGATGCCGATGGCAATCCCTTGAAGGAGTTTGGTACATACGATACCGATTGGCAGAACGAAATCTACCGTACAGGCGTGAACCACGACCATAACATCACCTTGCAAGGTGGCGTGCAGGCTGAGGATAAGTCTGTCTTTGCTATGCCATATCGCGTGAGTGTGGGTTACACAGGTCAGCAGGGTATCCTCAAGGGAAGTGACTACAAGCGTCTGACTGCCAGTGTGAATCTGAATCCTTCGTTCCTGGACAATCATCTGACCTTCAATATGAACGGAAAGTTCGTAAAGAGTTGGACCAAGCCCGGTAACGGAGAGGCTATAGGCGCAGCAGTAGGTATGGATCCCACACAGCCCATCAAGGACATGGAGAACCCCAAGTTCAAGAACTATGGAGGTTATTTCCAGTGGGTACAAGAGGCTGAGTACGGTAATCCCAACTGGGGCTACACTCACCAGCAGGGTCCCAAGAATGCTGTTGAACTGGTGAACAACTATGGTTTCGACAAGGATGCATGGGTGTTCATGGGCAACGTGGATGCTGCCTATAAGATTCATGGCCTGGAAGATTTGTCATTGCATGTGAATCTGGCAGGTGAGTGGACCAACGGCCAGGAGAACACATACCAGTCTCCTTATTCAATGTCCGGCTACTACTATGGCAGCTATGGATGGAATACTGAGGAGAAGCAGAATCTCCAGTTGAGTGCGTATGCCGCATACGACAAGGAGTTCAACAAGAACCACAGCCTGAACGTAATGGCAGGTTACGAATGGAGCAAGTTCCAGTATATGGGCCGCGAAAAGTTCTGGGGCTACTATCCCGAGGGCGACAGAAAGTACAATGCCGATCCTGCACAGAATATATATGATCCCACGGGCTATCCCGAGGACGGCAAACCTTGGGGCAACCGCCTGTATATGGTATCATGGTTTGGACGTGCCAACTACAGTCTGATGGACCGTTATCTCTTCACCTTCACCGCTCGTGCTGACGGTAGCAGCCGTTTTGCAAAGGGCAACCAGTGGGGCTTCTTCCCCAGTGCCGCTTTTGCATGGCGCATCAACGACGAGGGGTTCATGAAGAATGTGGATGAGGTAAGCGAGATGAAGTTGCGTTTGGGTTGGGGTAATACCGGCCAGCAGGATTTCCCCGGTATGTACCATTACTACCTGCCTGCTTACAGGGATAACACATCCGATGCCTATACCTATCCTTTGGGTGGTACCGATGGCAGCATGACAAAGCCCGATGCATATAATGCAGATCTTCGCTGGGAGACAACAACTACCTACAACGTAGGTCTTGATCTGGGTTTCCTGAACCAGCGTTTCACTATGAGTGTTGATGCTTATATGCGAAAGACTACCGACTTGTTCAACCTGAACAGCGTGCCCACCGGTTCAAACTTCAACAACAAGGTGTACTCCAATGTGGGTTCGCTCACCAACAGCGGTGTTGAATTCTCGTTCGTGGCACGTCCTGTTGTAACCAAGGACTGGTACTGGGAGATTGGTGGCAACTTCGGTTATAACAACAACAAGATAGACGAACTCTATGGCGGTCGCGACATGGTAGAAGGTGGCGTATGGCATGCCAACGAGGCCATCACATACCACAAGGTGGGTCTGCCTGCCAACAGTTTCTACGTTTACCAGCAGGTTTACGGCGAAAACGGTCAGCCCCTGATGGGTGTTTATGTGGACCGCAATGGTGATGGCGTCATTACCGACCAGGACCGCTACTTCTACAAGAGTACCACATCGCCCTGGACAGCAGGTCTGAGCACACGTCTGCAGTACAAGAACTGGGACTTCGGCATGAATTTCCGCGGTTCATTCGGTGGATATGTCTACAATGAACTGGAAGCAGGCATGGCAAACATTGGTCAGGCATACACCCAGAAGGGTGAGGGCTGGCTGAACAATGCAACTGCCGACCTCGTGAAGATGGGTTGGACATCATATATTTACGGTGCATCCGACTACTTCGTGCAGAACGCTTCTTTTGTCAAGTGCGACAATATTACTCTGGGTTACAACTTCGAGAACTTGTTCAAGGGTCAGAAGTACCAGGGCATCAGCGGTCGCTTGGCATTCAGCGTGAGCAACGTATTCTATATTACAAAGTACAAGGGTCTGGATCCTGAGCAGACCAGCGGTGCAGAGAGCAGCCTCTACCCCCGTCCACGTACATATATGGTTAACCTGAACCTGAACTTTTAAAGGAACCAAGACATTATGAAAGTAAATAAGTTTCTATCATATATTGCAACCGGACTGTTTATGGCCGGAGCAATGACATCTTGCATGGGAGACCTGAACAGCGATGTCATCGACCCAGATGTGAAGCCACTGGACCCCCAGAAGATGTATGTGAAGTGTTACGCTTCAATGATTATGGAAGGTAACGACGGCAGCGCCGATTTCGATATCGACGATGCAGGTAAGAGCACTCTGTTGCGTAATATCTACAATCTGGAGTGTCTGAGCACCGATGAGGCCATCTGCTGGTGGACCGACGGTGGCTTGGTGAATGCCAGTTACAACCAGAGTGGTGCCGAGGACCAGGTATTGCGCTTTATGTACTATCGTTTGATGTCCAACATAACTTACTGCAACCATTATCTTGAGACCGAGGCCTGCCTGGCATTGGGCAAGGACAAGGCTGCTGAGGTGCGCTGGATTCGTGCATATAACTATTATGTGCTGGCAAATACCTTCGGCAATGTACCTTTCCTGACCAAGATTTCTTCACAGGCAGCACCACGTGCCACACGTGAGGAGATGTATCACTGGCTGGTTGCTGAGTTCCGTGCCGTGGAAGAGGACCTGCTCGAGGCTCGTCCAAAGAGTTCTTCCGACCCCGACTACGGTCGTCTGGACAAGGCTGCCGCATGGCTTATGCTCAGCCGTATGTATCTGAATGCCGAGGTATGGAAGGGTGACTTCAATGATGCCAATGGCGGCAATCTTTTAGACTCTGTAAAGGTGTTGTCTGACAAGATCATTACTGAGGGTCAGTATAAACTCTTCACTGGCGAGTCTGATGTAAATGTAGAAGGTGTGGATTGCCATTACACAGCATACGACATGCTCTTCATGGCCGACAATGGAGAGAGCGGTGCTGCCACCGAGGCTATTCTGCCTCTGTTGCAGGATGGTGCCGTTACACGTGGTTGGGGTGGTTCCCTGTTCTTTACTGCTGCTCACTGGAGCACCGATATGAAGACCGTTTGCGACCTCTCTGCCGGTACTACAGGTGTTGACTGGACCGGTATGCGCGTTCGCCGCCAGCTGTTGGAGAAGTTCACCGACAACCCCGAGGCATGGGAGGGCAAGACCGCCAAGGAAATCCGTGCCGTTGCAGGTGACGACCGTGCCCTGTTCTGGGGTAAGGACCATTTTGTGGCCGTAGGCGATAACACCAAGTTTGAGCAGGGTCTGGCAACGGTGAAGTGGAATAACCGCAGAAGCGACGGCAAACCTACTAACAGCACCTACGAGGTGGATGGTGACTTCTTCCTGCTGCGTGCTGCAGAGGCTTATCTGAACTTTGTTGAGGCAGATATCCGTCTGAACGGTACCTGTTCAGAGAAGGCAAAGGGCTATATGGACGATATCCGTAACCGTGCTCATGCTACCGCGCATCTTACTTACTCTCTGGAGGATGTCCTGGACGAGCGTTCACGCGAGTTCTATTGCGAGGGCTATCGTCGTACCGACTTGATACGTTTTGGCCAGTATGGAGGCAACCAGGCCACCTATGTTTGGGATGGCAAGAATGGTACCACTCCGGGCACTGCTTTCGAGGCATATCGCAATATCTATCCCATTCCAACTTCCGAGTTGATGACCAACGACAATCTTTGGCAGAACGATGGATACTAACCAACGAGACAATAACCTTTTAAAAGCATAATCATGAAATTCAATAAGATATTATCATACATGGCTTTCGGTGTGGGCATGGTTGCCAGTCTGGCTTCCTGTACAGACGACCGTGTCTCCAATCCCACTCTGATAGAGCCAGAGGCCGGATCATTCGTTTTGTTCCAGCCTGAATACAGTGGTTCTGTGGTAGACCTGAACAATCAAGACAATCCCGACTACGGAATTGTGTTGACCTGGAACCAACCCACCTATACCAGCAACGGTGCACCCATTGGTTTTAATGCAGGTGCCGGTACCAGTTACAAGGTAATGATTTCGCCTTCAGGTCAGTTTGCCAATGCCTATGATCATGCCCTTCTGCAGAAGGATGGTACATACACTGGTGAGGCATTCGACTATGTAGTTGTGGACGAGGTTTACCAGACCACAACAACCAACGTCCTGGCCAAGACCATCAATCTGGCGTTGAACCGTTGGAACCAGCATAATCCTGCCACCGAGGCAGTATGGACCGACGGCCAGGACCTGGAACCGATGGATATTACCGTTAAGGTTCTTTCACGTGTTGTGGACGGCGGCGAGAATGTGCTCTTCACCATCGAGTCCAATACCATCACACTGAAGGTAAAGCCCTACTATCAGAAGACCCAGGAGGAGAGCATTCCCGAACCTATCTATATGCCAGGTAACGGCAATGGCTGGAATCACGACTTTGCTCCTATCCTTACCTACAATGCCGACCTGAACGCATTGAGCGGATATGCCTACATGGATGGTGAGTTCAAGTTCACAGTTGCAGACAACTGGTCTAATGGTGAGTACAACTGCAGCCACTTCAACCAGGATCTTTGCTCTTCTAATATCGTTATCAACGAGGGTACCGGAAATATCGGTTTCAGCGGCGAGGCTGGCATGTATGTCGTTTCCGTTGACCTGAAGAACGGCAGCATCGTGGCAGAACCTTCAACATGGCGTCTGGTAGGTGACTTCAACGGTTGGGCTCCTGATGACGACAACCAGATAATGACCTACGACATGGAGAAGCATTGTCTGGTGAAGACTGGCGCAACAGTAACCGAGAACGGTTGGAAGTTTACCAGCAACGGCAACTGGAATGTGAACTATGGTGGCGACCTGAAGGCCCTGTCACGCGACGGCGCCAATATTGAGGTCGTAGGTTCAACCATCTGCCTCTTCCTGGAGAACACCAAGACCACTCAGGGTGTCATCTATGCTACAGTGGAATAAACATTAGAATCTCTGTAAAAAAAGAAGAATATGTATAAGAAAATATTGATATCATTGGCTCTCGTTGCAGGACTCAGTTCCTGCGACGGAGACTATACCGATTGGGTTCAGCCCGAGGAGAATACCCAGCAGGAAGTTAAGGAAGTTGCCATGCAGTTTACCGCCGTTACAGACCTGATAGACCTGGACAAGGTGGAGGGCAACGAGGTGAAGATAGGTGACTTCGCTGCTACCAATGTGCAGAAGATAACCGATGCTGTATATACAGTCAAGGCAGGTGACAGAACCTTTGCCCTGCCTGTTACAGAGAACGGAACCGTTACGGTGGACAATTTGAAGAGCGCCGTAGTGGAACTGTACGGACGCGATGTGGAAGAGCGTACGCTTGAAGGTAACATCTCTGCCAAGGGATGGACCGATACCACCGATGTGCAGAACCAGAATCTTGTTGTCTTGCTTAAGACCACAGAACCCGTAGTAATTAAGGTTATGCCTCAGCCCATGGCCAGTTACTATTTCGTAACAGGTAATCCCAACAACTGGACAAGCAGTGCCGTTACACCTCTGTTCCCCGCAGATGCCAAGCATCAGAGCCTGACCACCTACTTCTGGGGTGCATGGGACGTGAAGTTCTGGTATGTTGACGACCTTGGCAACTGGGACAAGGCCTATGGTTGTGAAGTGGACGGTTGCAACGACCCCAATGGTAAGATTATCGGTCAGAATGCCCAGGCCATTTCTTCTCCCGAGGCAGGTTACTACACCTTCTCTGTAGACTTCTCTACCAACGAATACACATGGACCAAGTGCGAGGAGCAGTTCCCCGCCGAGTACGACGTTATCGGTCTGATAGGTACTATTACCGACTGGGGCAGTGACATAGACATGACACAGGTAATAGGCAAGGACAATGCAAAGACCCATGTATGGTATGCAACAGATGTGCAGATTCCTGAGGGCGGTGAGGTAAAGTTCCGTGCCAACCACGACTGGGCAGTAAACTGGGGAGGTCAGGAATTCCCCTATGCTACAGGTGCTGATGGCGGAGCCAATATCGTTGTCACTCCTGGCGGTACCTACGACATCTACTTCAATGATATTACCAAGCAATATCTGTTTATCGCAAAATAACTCTTAGGTTGTCATGTCACGTTGTGTTCCCGGCCTTGTGCCGGGGCACAGCGTGACTTTAACAAGAACAAACGGAAAGAGTCGGGAACAGACGCCGTTAGGGCAGATGAGTCAAAGTATCAGTAGCCTTTTGTCGTCCCGAGAACAAGGTTTTGTTGATGTGACAACAGACCTTTGTTGATGCTACAACAGACTTTTGTTGATAGTGCAACAAAAATCAAGCATTGAGATACCGTCCCCATTTTATCGGGGCATTAGATATACAAATACCGTAAGGAATAGATATACGATAAAGACCAATACCATGAACAAGAGGATTATGTTTTCCTTTCTCATCATCTCTTCACTACTACTCAGCCTCCCGCTCCCTGTCAAAGCACAGGGCTGGCCTTCTGAGTATGAAGGAGTGATGCTGCAGGGTTTCTATTGGGATAGTTATACTCACACTAGATGGACCAAACTTGAGGCACAGGCCAAGCAGCTTGCCACCTGCTTCGACCTGGTGTGGATTCCCAATTCAGGCTACTGTGCTGGACATAACAATATGGGATATATGCCGTTGTACTTTTGGGACCAGAATTCATCCTTCGGCACCGAGGCAGAGTTGCGCAGCATGATATCCGCCTTCAAGCAACATGGCATCGGCACTATAGCCGATGTGGTTATCAATCATCACAACACCGAAGGGTGGTTTGCTTTCCCTAAGGAAGTCTATAAAGGCGAGACCTACCAGTTTGTTAGCACCGACATCTGCAAGAGTGATGATGGAGGTGCTACCCTTGCGCAGGCCAAGAAGGACGGCGTAAACCTGTCGGAGAACAACGACACCGGTGAGGACTGGGGCGGATGCCGCGACATTGACCACAAGTCGGCCAATGTACAGCGCATCGTAAAGGCCTACGAGGACTATCTCCTCAACGACCTTGGCTATGTGGGGTTTCGCTACGATATGGTAAAGGGCTTCTCTCCTTCCTTCATAGCAGAATACAATACGGCATGCAAGGTGCAGTACTCCGTGGGCGAGTACTGGGACAGCAGCGACAATATTAAGAAGTGGGTTAATGGAACAGCCTCTGACGGCGTACCCGCTAGTGCTGCCTTTGATTTCCAGTTCCGCTACCGTGTGCGCGATGCCTTCAACGGAAATGATTGCAAGAATCTTTTGGGCGATCCTGCCAATACCGGCAACTATCCCCTGGCATACCAGGAAGGTCATCGGAAGTGGGCGGTAACTTTCGTGGAGAATCACGATACCCAGTACCGCAATGCGAATGAACCGCTTGACCCCTTGAAGAAGGACACTGTTGCCGCCAATGCATTCATGCTGGCCATGCCAGGCACACCATGCGTATTTCTGGCTCACTGGCTGGACTGCAAGGCCGACATTCGCCGACAGATTACCGCCCGCCGCATAGCAGGCATACATAGCCAGAGTACTTTTGAAAACATACAGAATAGTCCTGCCGCTTTCGCAAATGTGGTGCAGGGCAAGAAGGGTTCGTTGATAGTTGCTGTGGGAAGCAGTGTTGCCCGCTATACCCCTAAGAACTATACATCCACACACACGCTAATCCTCTCTGGTCATCACTACAAATATTACCTGAGCAATGAACTCGTGAAGGAATGGAACGAGCAGTTGAAGATCATAGAGGCTGAGGAGCAGGCCGAGCGCGAAGAAGAGGAGAGTTTCGTCCCCTATACCGCCACAGTGTATTGCAAGGCCGACTTCACACCAGTCTATTTCTATGCATGGGACAGCAAGGGGCAGCTTATGGGCAACTGGCCAGGTCAGCTGATGGAGGGCAAGACCAAGGTGATAGACGGCGAAGAATGGTACTATGCAGAATTCCCCATCCCCACCAAGGACTATGAGTTCAATATCATCTTCAACCAAGGCAACGGCAAGCCCCAGACCTCAGATATAGTGGGCATCAAGACCACAAGTTTCTTCACCGCTACAATTTCCAACGGACGTGTAGACTACAACAACGTTACCAAAGAGCACGAGACCGGAATAGGGGGGGTGGAAGCAGAAAACGGAAAACAGAAAACGGAAAACGGAAATCTGGAAACGGAGTGCTATGACCTGCAAGGCCGACGCATCGGCACTCAACCCTCGAAGGGAATATACATTCAGGGTGGCAGGAAGATTCTGCACTAATAGAGATACATTATAATAGTATGTAATACGTATACCTTAAATCATAGCAATGAAAACATTACCTAACCTTTCCTTTTGGAAACTCTTCAACCTCTCAGCAGGATTCTTTGGTGTGCAGATAGCATACGCACTGCAGAGTGCCAATATTTCGCGCATCTTTGCAACTCTTGGTGCCGACCCTCATCAGTTGTCCTTCTTCTGGATACTGCCTCCGCTGATGGGAATGATAGTGCAACCCATCATCGGTGCGCTGAGTGACAAGACTTGGTGTCGCTTTGGCCGTCGTATCCCATATCTGTTCGTAGGTGCCATTGTGGCTGTGGCTGTGATGGTGATGCTGCCCAATGCTGGCAGTCTGGGTCTGACAACACAGGTGGTGATGTGGGGCCTGACCGGTACGATGCTCTTTGGGCTGATGAGTCTGATGCTCCTTGACACCAGTATCAACGTAGCCATGCAGCCTTTCAAGATGATGGTTGGCGATATGGTCAATGAAGAGCAGAAGGCAACGGCCTATAGCATACAGTCATTCCTGTGTAATGCCGGCAGTTGTGTAGGCTATATTTTCCCCTATGTCCTCACTTTCCTGGGTGTAAGCAATGTGGCAGACAAGGGTGTTGTCCCTAATTCTGTTATATTCAGTTTCTATGTTGGTGCTGCTATACTTATATTATGTGTGCTATATACCACAGCCATGGTGAAGGAGTACCCTCCACAGCAGGACGCTATGAACGCAGACGGCAAGGCAGACGCAAATGCCAAGGGTGCGGAATCAGATGGAACAAAGGGACAGAGCGTAGCTTATCTATTTCTGTCCATAGGCTTGGTGCAGTTCTTCTGCTGGGCAGCCTTCATGTATATGTGGACCTATACCAACGGTTCTTTGGCGCAGCAGTGCTGGGGAACGACAGATGTTACCAGTGAAGGTTATCAGAGTGCTGGCAACTGGGTGGGTGTAAGTTTCTTTGTGCAGGCCATAGGTTCCATGATATGGGCACCATTTATACCCATGTTCAAGAACCTGAAAGTGTCCTATGTTGTCAGCCTGCTCATAGGAGCCATAGGCTTCATCAGCATGTTGTGGATAACCAACGAATACGTTGTCCTGCTGAGTTTCCTGCTTGTTGGTGCAGCTTGGGCGGCAATGCTTGCTTTGCCATTCACCTTGTTTACCAATGCCTTGCAGGGACATCCCCGTTTGGGAACATATCTGGGATTCTTCAATTGTACCATCTGCATACCTCAGATTGTGGCAGCAGTAATGGGCGGCTTCATCCTCAGGCTTGTCGGCGACACTCAGGTGATGATGCTTGTTGTGGCAGGTGTCCTTCTATTGCTGGGCGCTATCAGTGTGAAACTAATAAAAACGAAATAAACCATGAAACACCTTGAACCAGGCACGCGCATTGCTGGTTGTGCCATACCTGTATTTTCGCTCCGTAGCAAAGGCAGTTTTGGAGTAGGCGATTTCGGCGACCTTAAACTTATGATCAGTTGGGTGGCGCAGACTGGCCAGAAGATACTGCAGATACTGCCCATCAACGATACTACTTCCTCTGGCACCTGGGTAGACTCCTATCCCTATTCCGCAATCAGCATTTACGCCCTTCACCCCATGTATGCCGACCTGCGCCAACTCCCAGTCTTGAAGGATGCGGAAGCAGCGGCACGATTCCAGACTCTGCAGGCAGAACTCAATGCTTTGCCCCAGATAGACTATGAGGCGGTAAACAAAGCCAAGAGGGAATACCTTCTGCTTGTATTCGGGCAGGAGTTTGCTAAGGTGAAGCGCACCAAGGCATATAAGACCTTCCTTCAGGAAACCGATTTCTGGTTGACAGGTTATGCCGACTATTGCATCCGCAGGGATGCACGCTTGTGCCCTGATGAGGCTCCTGTAAGTTCCGATTTCTATCGTTACATGCAGTTTGTTCTGGACACCCAGATGCGTCTTGCCCATGAGCATGCCTGTGCATTGGGTGTGATGCTGAAAGGCGACATCCCCATTGGCGTGAACCGTTATGGCTGTGATGTGGAAATGGAACCCCGTTATTTCAATATGAACGGTCAGGCCGGTGCTCCACCAGACAATTTCAGCGCCGACGGGCAGAACTGGGGTTTCCCCACATACAACTGGGATGAGATGATTAAGGACGGTTGTCAGTGGTGGATACGTCGCTTCCAGAACATGGCACGCTATTTCGATGCCTACCGCATAGACCATGTGTTGGGATTCTTCCGCATATGGGAGATACCAGTGCATGCTGTAGGAGGTCTCCTTGGACAGTTCCAGCCATCTCAGGCCATGAGCATGGAGGAAATCAACGGCTATGGCCTGTATCTCAGCGAGGACTTCATGACACGTCCATTCATCGCCGATTGGGTGCTAGACAGAATATTCGGTAATCGTGCCGAGGAGGTGAAACACCGCTTCCTTGTCCATGAGCACGATGATATATGGTCGCTAAAGTCGGAATGCGATACGGAGCGTAAGGTGGAGGCTATGAATCTGGATGCAGAACTGACAAACGGTTTGTATGCACTGATACGTAACGTGCTCTTTGTACGCGACCACAAGAACCCGCTCCTATACCATCCGCGTATTGCTGTGCAGAATGATACAGCATATGAAACACTATGGCAACACGATAAGGATAACTTCAACCGTCTGTACAACGACTACTTCTACCGCCGCAACAACCAATTCTGGTACGAGGAGGCGATGAAGAAACTGCCTCTGCTTGTAGATGCTACCGACATGCTTGTGTGTGCCGAGGACCTTGGCATGGTTCCCGACTGTGTGCCATGGGTACTGAACCAGTTGCAGATACTGTCTTTGGAACTTATTTCTATGCCTAAGGACAGCAGTGTGCGCTTTGGAGTCTTGGACCGCAATCCATGGCGTAGCGTATGTACCATATCCAGTCATGACAGTGCCACCATGCGCATGTGGTGGGACGAGGACGAGAGTATGATACAGGGTTTCTATAACGACTACCTTGGTTATGACGGCGCTGCTCCCCATCCCATGCCAGGATGGCTGGCTCAGGACATGTTGCAGCGCCACCTCAACTGTCCCTCTGCCCTGTGCATACTTACCCTTCAGGATTGGTTGGCATGCAATGAGCGTATGCGTTTGCCCGAGGCAGGGGCAGAGCGTATAAACATACCTGCCAACCCCCGCCACTACTGGCGCTACCGCATGCACCTGAATATTGAGGACCTTATGGAGGCCATTGAGTTCAATACACAGATAACCGGCATGATATGCCAGAGTGGCAGATAACTGACATGACCGCTCTCAGTATTAACATAGGAGACATAAAAATGAAAAAGCATTTTCTTATATTAGTATTTTTGATATTTGGCATGAATGTGTTTGCCCAGCATAAGTTTGACGAATTGCAGTACAGCAAGGAAGAGTGTGTATTCAATCTGAATGCGCCCAGCAGTGTACGTACCGTGCGAGTAAGGATATACGAGAGTGCAGATGCAGAGAAACCCTTGCATGTACTGAAGATGAAACGCAATGGTCTGGACCGTTGGCGTGTAAGCCTGAAGGGCGACTGGGCAGGGCATTTCTATACCTTCGATATAGGTCGTGGTGAATGTCCAGGTACCTTTGCCAAGGCTGTAGGCGTAAACGGAAAGCGTGCTGCTATTGTAAGGATGGAAGACACAAATCCCGAGGGTTGGGACGAGGACGTGCGCCCCAAGCTGGAGAATGCATCTGACATGATTGTGTACGAGATGCATCATCGCGATTTCAGTATACATCCATCCAGCAGGAGCCGTTATCCAGGCAAGTTTCTGGCCCTTACAGAACCGCACAATATCTGGTACTTGAAGACCTTGGGCGTGAATGCCGTGCAGATACTGCCCAGTTACGACTACTTTACCGTGGACGAGTCCCAACCTGAGAAACCACAGTACAACTGGGGATATGATCCCTTGAACTACAATGTGCCCGAGGGAAGTTACAGTACCGATGCAAGGACTCCCGAGGTGAGAATACGCGAATTCAAGCAGATGGTGCAGGCGCTGCACGATGCTGGCATCCGTGTTATCCTGGATGTGGTGTATAATCATTGCATGAACATAGACGGCAGTAACTTCCAACTGACCTTCCCCGACTACTACTATCGCAAGACAGCTCCTGGGCAGGGAGCCAGTGGCGATATCGGCACAACGGGTGGTGACTATGCCAATGCTTCGGGGTGTGGCAACGAAACTGCCAGCGAACGTCCCCTGATGCGCCAGTTCATGTTGGAGAGCGTACGCTATTGGGTGGAAGAATACCACATAGACGGTTTCCGCTTTGACCTGATGGGTATACATGACATAGAGACAATGAATCTCATACGCAAGGAACTGGACAAGATAGACCCGTCTATCACCATCTACGGTGAAGGATGGGCCGCCGGTTCTCCTGCCATAGACTATAGCCTTTGTGCCATGAAGGCGCATACATACCGCATGCCCGGTATAGGTGCTTTTGCCGATGAGATGCGTGATGCTCTTCGCGGTCCCTTCTCGGACGACACCCAGTCTGCCTATCTTGCCGGCAACCCCGGTCATGAGGAGAGCGTTAAGTTCGGACTGGCAGGTGGTATTGCACATAATGGCGTAGATGTATCAAAGGTGAACTACAGCAAGGCGGCTTGGGCAGCACAGCCTTCACAGCACGTGAGTTATGTGAGCTGTCACGACGATATGAGTCTGGTGGACCGTCTGCGTACCAGTATACCTGGTATCTCAGACAAGGAAGTGGTCCGTTTGAGCCAGTTGGCGCAGACCTTTGTACTGACATCCCAGGGTGTTCCCTTCCTATGGGCTGGCGAAGAGGCTTTCCGCGACAAGAAAGGTGTGCACAACAGCTACAATCAGCCTGACTCCATCAACCAGATAGACTGGTCACGACTGATGGAGTACCCCGAACTGTTCATGTACTACCGTGGGCTGATAGATATTCGTAAGCAGCACAAGGCCTTCCGTATGGGCGATGCCGGTCTGGTTCGCCAGAACCTCCGTTTTCTGGATGCTCCCTCCTGCGTGATAGCATTCACCCTGAATGGCGAGGCTGTAGGAGATACGTGGAAGGAGATTGTGTGTGTGATGAACAGCAACAAGACACCTCAGCAGGTGGATGTTCCTGAAGGTGTTTATACCGTGGCTTGTCACGACGGCATGGTGTGTGCCGACGGTTTGGGCAAGATGCAGGGTGGCAAGGTTACCGTTGCTCCCCAATCGGCCTTGATTATGTACAAGACTGAATAATAAGACCAATCATGTTCAAGTCGTCAAGACTATATGCACTGTTGCTCATGTTCTGCATTCCATTCGTATGCAAGGCAGAGGGTCGTGTGGTAGGCGGTGACATATCGCTGATACCGGCATACGAGCAGGCTGGCGACCAGTGGCTTGATGCCGAGGGCAATATTATCCCCGACCTGATAACTTTCCTGCACGATGAGGCTGGCTGGACCTCGGCACGTGTAAGGCTTATGGTGGACCCGACACAGGACAGTGACCCCGGCACCTGCCAGAATCTGGATTATGTGAAGCAACTGGGCCGACGTATCAAGGAGGCCGGAATGCAGTTCTTGCTGGATATATTCTATAGCGACACATGGACTGATCCTGCCCAGCAATGGATACCGCAGTCCTGGAATATGGACAAGGCCACGGCCACCAATGTATTGGCTGACAAAGTGCGTGAATACACCATAGAGAGCATAAATGCGTTGGTTGAGGCAGGTGCATCTCCCGACTATGTTCAGATAGGCAACGAGGTCAGTTACGGTATGTTGTGGGACAACCTTTCTGCCAAGGACGAGAGCAGGCATGTCGTCTATCTGGATCCGAAATGGTTCACATACGAAAAGCAGGAGGCGCAGATTGTACGTCTGGCATCCCTGCTCGGTGCGGCGGCAGAGGGTGTCCGTGCCTCTGATGCCAAGGATGCCCGCATCATTTTGCATATAGAACGAAGTGGCGAACCAGAATGGGCACGTAATTTCTATGAGTGGGTAGGAAAGGCTGGTTTTGCGGATTATGATATCATAGGTTTGAGTTATTATCCCTTCTGGCATGGTGACCTCAGTATCTTGTCCTCAACGGTAAGGACACTGCGTACTGCAATGCCGGGAAAGGAAATCCATCTTGTAGAGACTGCATATAATTATCAGTGGGGACCGGCGGATGCAGTGTGCAAGGATTGGGAGTTTACCAAGGAAGGCCAGGCTTCGTTCCTGCATGACCTCGTGGATACTCTGAATGCACTTGACGTTAAGGCTTTGTACTATTGGTTTCCAGAAGAGTGTGGCAACGGCAAGAGTTCCACGGTGCAGAGAGGATGGATTAATCGCGGATTGTGGACCAATGGCAACAGTCCCCATGCCCTTAATTCCAGAGAAGCCCTTGATGCTTTCAAGGCTTTTGCACCTACTACCACTGTTAAGGACATAAAATCGGCGGGCACATGTAATGCCGATAATATTTATGATATGTGCGGCCGACGCTTGTATGCCGTACCAGAACATGGAGCCTATATCCGTGGAAATGAGAAGTTCCTGTGTACAGAATAAATAAAAATACCTTGAACCGTTATGTTGACAAAGTTCCGTTCTCTGATTGCAGTGCTATGCCTTTGCCTGGTTGCTCAGATTTATGCCCAGCGCACAGTTTTGGATATTCGCGAATGGCAGTTTTCGCGTGACAGGCAGACTTGGCATCCCGTGCGTATCCCGCATGACTGGGCCATAGGAGGCCCGTTTGACAGGAAGTGGGACTTGCAGTTCGTGGCCATAGAGCAGAACGGCGAGAAGGTAGCAACGGAGAAGAGCGGGCGCTCGGGTGCTCTGCCTTGGATAGGCAAGGGCTTCTATCGCACAGAACTATCAATACCAGAGGGTTATGGGCATGCCGTGCTGAATTTTGACGGAGCGATGGCAGAGCCTGTTGTCTGCATTAACGGACAGGAGGCTGGACGTTGGGTGTATGGCTACAATGCTTTCCAGATAGATGCCACACCATATCTGAAGGCGGGTCAGCGTAATGTGATAGAAGTGACTCTAAACAATGTGGAAGAAAGCAGCCGCTGGTATCCTGGCGGCGGTCTTTACCGCCCCGTGTGGCTTACGCTTTCTGCCGATGCGCATATCAGTGATTGGGGTACTTTTATTCGTACCACAATGGTAAAAGGAGAGGGAAGGAAGGCCGTGCTGACTATCAGCAGTCATATTGAGGGTCTGGAACACCGTCGTGCGCTGGCCAGTGTAGAATACGCCCTTTTTGATGCAGATGGTCATTGCGTTGCCCGAAGTGAGGAGGCGTTAGACGCAATTGGCAACTGCGCTACGGAACTGACTCTGGCCAAGGCACGCCTGTGGAGTCCGGAGACACCTTATTTATATACATTACGCACACGCCTGACAGTGGACGGCAGGACGGTGGATGAAACCACAAACAAGGTTGGTGTGCGCACACTTCTTGTTGACGGCAAGGGCTTTCATCTCAACGGTAAACTCAGAAAATTTCAGGGTGTATGCCTGCATCACGACTTGGGCCCCTTGGGTGCAGCCGTGAACCGTGCAGCACTGATACGTCAGATTCGCATATTGAAGGATATGGGATGTGACGCCATCCGTACGGCGCACAACATGCCATCCACCATGCAGATGGAGGTGTGCGACTCCATGGGTATGATGGTCATGGCCGAGAGTTTCGACATGTGGCTATATCCCAAGTGCAAGAATGGCTATGCCCTGCACTTCAGAGACTGGGCCGAACGTGATATGACTAACCTAATCCTGTGCCACCGCAACCATCCCAGTATAGTGATGTGGAGCATTGGCAATGAAATACCAGAGCAGTGGAGCGTGCAAGGGCGGCAGTTGAGCCGTTGGCTTCAGAATATCTGTCACCGCCTGGATCCCACACGTCCTGTAACACAAGGCATGGACAAGGCCGAGGCTTCCTTGCAGAGCGGTTTTGCACAGGTGATGGACGTAGCAGGTTTCAATTATCGCGTGCATAAGTTCGACCAAAGCATATCCCAGTTGCCGCAGGGGGTACTGCTCGGTAGTGAGAGTGCCAGTACCGTTTCCTCGCGTGGAGTGTATGATATCTCCTGCTCCTCTCCGCGTGAGGCCAAGGCTGTGACATCAGGAGGTTTTCCCTTGGAAGGCCAGTGCTCCTCCTATGATACAGACTTTTGCTATTGGAGCAATTTGCCTGAAGCAGACTTTATCATGATGGACGACCGTCCATGGACCATGGGACAGTTCGTGTGGACAGGCTTTGACTATCTTGGCGAACCAACACCCTACGATGAATATTGGCCCAGCCGCAGCAGTTACTTTGGTATCTGTGACCTGGCTGGTCTGCCCAAGGACAGGTATTACCTTTACCGCTCGCAATGGAACAGGAAGGACCATACCTTGCACATACTGCCACATTGGAACTGGAAGCGTGGCGATGAAGTTCCCGTGATGGTCTACACCGACTTTCCGGAGGCAGAACTGTTCCTGAACGGTCGTAGTCTTGGACGTCAGAAGAAGCAACCCTATACTATTTCCTCCGGTACTGCCGAGCAGACAAAATCCCTCGTGGAAACAAAGGCCTTGCTGCGACGTTATCGCTTGATCTGGGATGCCGTGAAGTATGAACCCGGCGAACTGCGTTTGGTGGCCTACGATGCGGAGGGCCGTCCTGCTATGGAGAAGACAATGCGTACGGCAGGTGCCCCAGCGGCATTGAAACTGGAGGCAGACCGTACCGCCATAAAGGCTGGCGGAGATGACCTTTCTTTCATTACTGTGAGCATGCTGGATTCAAGGGGTACGCTATGTCCAGATGCATCGGACAAGGTTGCCTTCAGTGTCAGCGGTGCCGGTGTGTTGCGAGGTTTGTGCAATGGCGACCCTACTTCTATGGAATCCTTCCTCGGTTCAGAAATGCATTTGTTTCATGGACAACTTGTTCTGGTGGTGCAGTCCTCATCCCAAAAAGGAGCGATAAGGATAGAAGCAACCTCTGGCAGTATGTCCTCCACGATAGAAATTTCAGTAGAATAAGTTTGTTATTGGTTATAAAAAGGAGCGGCGGCACGATTCTTAGTCATCGTGTCGCCGCAATTGTATGGTGTCTACTCTCCGTGTATAAGCCTGTATGCTATTGAACCCTTGGGAGGTGTTGCAGGGCAGTTGTTGCGCGGAAACCATGCAGCACGTTGCAGTTCGCTCTCCTGGATATGTATTTCCCCACTCTCGTATTCTGCGGTGAAGGCAAGCATCAGTTGCGATGGGAAGGGCCAGCTCTGACTGCCGAAATACCGGATGTTTTTGACGCTTATGCCAGTTTCTTCCATTATTTCGCGCCTTACGGCTTGCTCGGCGGACTCGCCAGCTTCCATGAAACCGGCAATGCAGGAGTAGTATTTTGAAATACGGTTACGATGCAATGCCAGCAGAATGTCGTTGCCACGATTCACAAGCACAATGATGCAGGGTTCTATTCGTGGGAAGATGATGTTGTGACAGTCTGGGCATACGAGCGAAGTCTCCTCCTCGTTAGTGCCAGGTACTAAAGGTTTGCCGCACTTTGTGCAATAGCGTGTCTTACTGAACCATTCGTACAGTGCCTTGGCTCGAAAATGTGGTAAGGAAAGCGCCTCGCCATAGGTGGCAAAGTAGGTGCGTAGTGGGATAGGGTGGTATTGGCCGGGAAGTTTGTCTATTGGCGGCAGCCCTAAAACACAAAGGTTGTTTTGCCTTTCTTCGAAAAGCATACCATTGTCCGACAGGCGCTTTAATTGCTCTATGTCGTGAAATGTTAGTGGTTTGTCATCGCTTCTCAGTATGGTATCCTGTCCTGTTATGGCAACACAACGGCAGGAGGATGTTTCGGGAGAGATGATGATGGCCATGATTAGAGAAAAACTTAACGGGTCTTGCGCATGATGAGGCGGTATACGTTGCATCCAAGGAAGTTGCCCGATGCGATTGCCAGCCAGAAGCAGAGGACCTGTGGCAGGTGGGCAAGGGTGAATTCTGCCGGTACGCACAGATAGAAGAAAGAATCTGCCACACAATGTGGGAAACCGCAGTTTATGAAGACTGGTATGCCGAAGAGCATGGGCAGGTTCTTGCCTTCGCGGGCGAAGGTGACAACAGTGGTCATTATGAAACCGCAGCCGATGGCCAGTATGCCGCCCTTGACGGGACCTAATGCCAGACGTGCTTCCATAATGCCTTGGGCAGTCTCCTGTACCGGCATGGGAGAGCAGCGCAGAATCAATGACATGGCACCGCATCCAAGGATGTTGCCGAAGAGAATGAGAAGCACCTGTGAGAATTCTCCCTTTTTGAAGAATCCTGCAGTGCCGGTGTACAGTCTCAAACTATATCCAACCACAGCTAAGAGTCCGAATGAGAAGAGTACGGCGCCGATGATGTTCTTCTCTGCAAGATAGCCGAAACCTGCTATGCCTATGCATATGCCTGCCAGGAAAGCAGAACGGAGTGTAAACCAGATGTCCTTAATAGTCATTGTCTGAAGTTTTGGGTCTGTAAGGTCTTTGTGAATTTTGTGCAAAGATACGGAAACAGAGCGTAACGGCAAAGTCTGTATGTGATTATTTGGTGAAATCCCTCTCATGAATAGAGAAAATCCCAGGCTTCTTTATGTGAAATCCGTGCTATGTATGGTATAAGTGCCTTAACTTTGCGGTGTGACAGAAATAAATTTGCTAACTTTAAAAAGAAGACTACTATGAAAAGAATGATGATTATCTCAACAATGTTGGTGGCTATGTCTATGGCAAGTATCAATGCAAGTGCTCAGGTGCAGGGACGAGGACGCGAGAAGAACCGTGTGGAGCACAGGAATTCGCGTAAGTCTGATGCCGTTCGTCGTAATCCCGGCAAAGACAAGGGCCACAGTGTGCGGCATGCACGTCCTGCAGGAAAGGTGCGTCATGCTCATGTGGCACATGCCCCTAAATCGAGACACGACAGGCATTTTGTCCCACGCGGCGGACGCTTAGTGAAGTGTGCTCCTCCCAGCATAGCACGCGGATGCTATGTTCCGGGGTGGGAAGGGCGTGTGAGGTATCATCATGACGGACGTTGGGCATACTATGTGGACGGATGCTGGAGATACTATGATTGCTACTATAACCCCTATGAATTCTTCTGTGAACCTGTGCCTCCCCATGTGCATCATTCGCCAAGAATCTACGTGGACCATCCTTCTGCAGGTGAGGTGGCTGCAGGTGTTGTGGCTGGTACCATACTTGGTTGCATAATAGGTTCCATGGCCAACTGATGAAAGGTTATATTATCTTAAAACTCCGATGAAAAGGCAAAAAATACGGGAAGTGTTGTGCTTGTGTCGGAGTTTTATTGTATATTTGCCATACGACAAGAGTTGGAATGTCCCTTATTCAACCCAAATATTTGGGTTCAAGTCTAAACCTATAGTATTATGAGCAGCAGAAACTATTGTCTTATCTTGGCGGGAGGAACAGGGCAGAGGTTGTGGCCGGTGAGCCGTAGTGCCAAACCGAAGCAATTCCTGGATTTCTTTGGAACAGGGCGCACTTTGTTACAGCAGACCTACGACCGTGTGTCCAAGTTTATAGAGCATGACAACATTTATATAAGTACTAACGTGCAATATCTTCCGTTGGTTTACGAGCAGTTGCCGGAGGTGGATGATATGCATATCCTTGAAGAACCTCTAAGACGAGGCACTTTAGCTTCGGTGGTGTGGGGAATGGCAATGATCACTAAGCATGATCCTCAGGCAAGAGTGCTCGTTACTCCTTCTGACCAACTGATCCTTCAGGAGGAATCATATCAGAGCGATATGCTTGATGGCCTGGATTTCGTGGGCGAGAAGGGATGCCTGATGGTTATGGGTGTTAGGGCATCTCGTCCAGAGACAGGCTATGGCTACATACAGAAGGACGATGAAACCAACGAGAAAGCTATTTGCAAGGTTAAGGCTTTCTCTGAGAAACCTTCCCATGCTTTTGCAGAAATGTTTGTGAAGGATGGCGGTTTCCTGTGGAATACAGGTTTGCAGGTGTTCCGTGCCGATGTGCTTTTGGACACGGTGTGCCGCATAGTGCCTGAGTATCAGTTGGGCATACCTCGCCTGATGGCAGATGCCGAGAGCGATGATGCACGTCTGGTGCCGGAGGTGTTCCAGATGCTGCCAAACCTGAGTCTGGCAGTAGGCATACTGGAACGTGCCGATAACGTCTATGTGAAGGAATGCTCTTTTGGTTGGGCCGACCTTGGCACATGGACTTCTATACATGATGATTGCCCTGCGGATGCCAATGGAAATGTAATTATGGACAGCAGGGCATATCTCTATGATTGTAAGGACAACGTTGTCCGTATACCAAAGGGGCGTACCGCTGTGGTGAAGGGGCTAAGCGATTACGTAATAGCAGAAGAGGGCGATATTTTGATGATTTGTCCTCGTGAAGAGGCATCTGCCATGCGGCGTATGCATACGGACACAAAGTTCATGTGATTGTGATAGCCTGAAAAACAAGAACCGCACCGATGGAATGCTCCATAGGTGCGGTTCTTTCTATTTAAGATCAAGTTTGTATGTTCCTACAACTGTTTGCGTATGCTTTCGGCAATCTCATTGAATTCCTCGGGTGTGAGGGTGAGGTGAGGATTTGTAAAGCGCATGTCTGCCTCGCTCTGCATGGGTACGAGATGAATGTGTGCATGGGGAACTTCGAGTCCCAGTACGCACTGGCCCACCTTGACGCAAGGGATTGCCTTGCGGATGGCGATAGCCACCTTTTTGGCAAAGACCTGCAGACCGGCAATCTCCTCGTCGCTGAGGTCGAAGATGTAGTCAACCTCGTGCTTTGGGATAACCAGTGTGTGGCCTTTCTGCAGTGGGTTGATATCAAGGAAGGCGAAGTAGTTCTCGTCCTCGGCAATCTTGTAGCAAGGTATCTCGCCTGCAACTATGCGTGAAAAGATGCTCATAATCAGATGTCGTAACTGATGCTGGTAATCTCCAGTTCGATTTCGCCCTGAGGAACACGGATGTTGGCGGTGTCGCCCACCTTCTTGCCCAGCAGGCCCTGTGCAATTGGGGTTTCAACACTGATCTTGCCGGCACGGTAGTCGGCTTCGGTTGCACTTACGATGGTGTACTTCATCTCCATCCCGTTCTTGGTGTTCTTCAAACCAACTGTGGCCATGATCTGGACACTGCTGGTGTCCATGTGGCGTGTGTCTATAATCTTGGCGTCCAATATGGTTTGCTTGAGCAGGGCAATCTGGGTTTCCAACTTGCTCTGCCATTCCTTGGCCGCATCGTATTCTGCATTCTCGCTGAGGTCGCCCTTGTCGCGTGCCTCGGCAATTGCTGCACTGGCGGCGGGACGGTCCACGCTCTCCATGTGCTTGAGCTTGGCTACGAGATCGTCGTAACCCTTTTGTGACATGTATGCCATTTTGTATTTGTTTGTTAGGTTGTTGTTTCCTGTTGTTAGTGTTTCTCTCTATATGTATTTGCAGTGCTTTTTGAAGACTGCAAAATAAAAGAATCCCAACCTTTCGGCCAGAACCCTTATGTGTTGGCAAGTCTGTTCTCAGAATTGCGTTGCAAAGGTATAACATAAAAATGAATAAACAACTATTATAGGCCTAATTTGTTCATTTTTGACCTTTTTTAAGTTTATTGTGCATATATATAATAATGTATATGGTTCTTTTTTGTATCTTTGCATGGAAATAGACGTTTTATATAAACAATACGAAACAAGAAGATGAATGTAATTACAAAGACTGTGTCTCTGCCTGACGGACGTACCATCAGCATTGAGACCGGAAAGTTGGCAAAACAAGCCGATGGTGCCGTGATGTTGCGCATGAACAATACCGTGCTCCTGGCCACTGTTTGCGGTGCCAAGGATGCTGTTCCCGGCACAGATTTTATGCCTTTGCAGGTAGAGTATCGTGAAAAGTACAGTGCAGCCGGACGTTTCCCCGGCGGTTTTACAAAGCGCGAGGGTAAGGCCAATGACGACGAGATTCTGACATGTCGTCTGGTTGACCGTGCTTTGCGTCCTCTATTCCCCAGCGATTACCATGCAGAGGTTTATGTGAATGTAATCCTTTATTCTGCAGATGGCGTGGATATGCCCGATGCATTGGCCGGTTTTGCAGCCAGTGCAGCATTGAGCTGCAGCGACATACCTTTTGATGGTCCCATCAGTGAGGTTCGTGTAGCCCGTATCAACGGCGAATATGTAATCAACCCCACCTTTGCACAGCTGGAAAAGGCCGATATGGACCTGATGGTAGGTGCTACCGAGGAGAATATCATGATGGTTGAGGGCGAGATGAAGGAGGTTAGCGAGCAGGATCTGCTTGGCGCCCTGAAGGCTGCCCACGAGGCTATCAAGCCCATGTGCCAGTTGCAGAAGGAACTGGCCAAGGAACTTGGTACCGACGTGAAGCGTGAGTACTGCCATGAGGTTAACGACGAGGAACTGCGCGAGCAGGTGAAGACCGCTTGCTACCAGCCCGCTTACGACGTTACCAAGCAGGCACTGGAGAAGCATGCGCGTGCTGAGGCTTTCGAGAAGATCCGCGAGGACTTCAAGCTGGAGTATGCTGCTGCACATCCCGAATTGACCGATGACGAACTGGCAGAGAAGAACGCTCTGGTAGACCGTTACTATCATGACGTGGAGAAGGATGCAATGCGTCGCTGCATCCTGGACGAGGGTATTCGTCTGGACGGCCGCAAGACCACTGACATCCGTCCCATCTGGTGCGAGGTAAGTGCTCTGCCCATGCCTCACGGAAGTGCTATCTTCACCCGTGGCGAGACTCAGTCGCTGAGCACAACTACGCTTGGCACCAAGCTTGACGAGAAGATGGTGGACAACGTGTTGGACAAGAGCTACATGCGCTTCCTGCTCCACTATAACTTCCCCCCCTTCTCTACCGGTGAGGCCAAGGCACAGCGTGGTATCGGCCGTCGTGAAATCGGTCACGGCCACTTGGCATGGCGCGGCCTGAAGGGTCAGATTCCAGCCGACTATCCCTACACTGTACGTGTGGTGAGCGATATTCTGGAGAGCAACGGTTCAAGTTCTATGGCTACCGTTTGTGCCGGCTGTCTGTCTTTGATGGACGCTGGTGTGCCCATCAAGGCTCCCGTGAGCGGTATTGCCATGGGTCTGATTAAGAATCCCGGTGAGGACAAGTATGCTGTATTGAGTGACATCCTTGGTGACGAGGACCACCTGGGCGATATGGATTTCAAGACCACTGGTACTCCCAACGGTCTGACTGCTACACAGATGGATATCAAGTGTGACGGTCTCTCATACGAGATCCTGGAGCAGGCTCTGATGCAGGCCAAGGCTGGTCGCGAGCACATCCTGGGCGAGATGATGAAGACAATGTCTGAACCTCGTGCCGAGTTGAAGCCTCATGTTCCCCGTATTGAGCAGATTATTATTCCCAAGGAGTTCATCGGTGCTGTTATCGGTCCTGGCGGTAAGATTATCCAGGGTATGCAGGAGGAGACCGGTGCTGTCATCACTATCGACGAGGAGGATGGCGTAGGCAAGGTTCAGGTATCAGGTTCAAGCAAGGCTGTCATTGATGCTGCCATGAGCAAGATTAAGGCCATTGTTGCCGTTCCCGAGATCGGTGAGGTTTACGAGGGTACAGTACGTTCAGTGATGCCTTACGGCTGCTTCGTGGAATTTATGCCCGGTAAGGATGGTCTGCTCCACATCAGCGAGATCGACTGGAAGCGTCTGGAGACTGTTGAAGAGGCTGGTATCAAGGAAGGTGACAAGTTGCAGGTGAAGCTCCTGGAAATTGATCCTAAGACCGGCAAGTTCAAGCTCTCTCGTCGTGTTCTCATTGAAAAGCCCGAGGGCTATGTGGAGCGTGAACGTCGTCCCCGTCCAGAGCGTCCCGAGCGTCCTATGCGTGGCGACCGCCCCATGCGCGGTGAAAGAGGCGAGCGCGGCGAACGTCGTCCCCGTCCCGGTTTTGGCTCTTCGGAGAATACAGAGAATGCTGAGTAATATATGTTTTCTCTAAAATAGATTTTGATTGGGTTGGCATTAATGCCAACCCAATCTTTATTTATTCCAAATCGCCGATTCGGGCTTATATGCCTTATGGAGTGTATTTTCGTTGTTGTTGATAAAATTCGTGTTCTTGTAAAACGAAATTATTTGACAGCCGATTGTTCTTGCAAATGTCATTCTTGAGGTTTTTGTCCGGTTGTCCGAAGGTCGTTTCTTGCCCTCCTTGAGGACGCGACCTTGTCCTTATTAAGGACGAGGCTTTGTCCTCGGTATTTGTAAGCCTTTGTCCTCACTAGGACGCAGGTCTGTCCTCAAGAGGACCGGGTTTGGTTGATACTTTGTTTTTCTATGCTTGACAAAACGGGCTGATTCTCAGGCTCATGAATTGTTTCGTGGTCGTTTTCTGCTATATGTAGGTGCGCTTTAGGTCTTTCGTTGAGATTGTCCTTTGTTTTGTTGTCTTTTGGAGGTGTAAAAAACTTTACTTTCTATCAGGGCCGTGTTTAAAGAAAAAGGGTCGGAAGATACTGCTGTATTCTTCCGGCCCTAATAGGCTATTATTCTCTTTTTTTTATATTCTTTATGCGTCGATGTTGGCAAATGTTGCGTTCTGTTCTATGAACTCACGGCGTGGTGCCACGTCTTCGCCCATGAGCATTGAGAAGACGTAGTCGGCCTGTGCTGCATCGTCGATGGTCACCTGCTTGAGCAGACGGCGCTCGGGATCCATGGTGGTCTCCCACAGCTGGTCGGGGTTCATCTCACCAAGACCTTTGTAGCGCTGTGTGTGGATGGCATCCTCGCGACCGTTGGCATAGGTCTGTATGAAACGCAGACGGCTGGCTTCGTCATAGCAGTACTCCTCGTGCTTGCCGATGGTGCAACGGTAGAGTGGGGGAGTGGCTATGTAGAGGTGGCCGTCGCGGATGAGTTCGGGCATGTAGCGGTAGAACAGTGTCATGAGAAGTGTGTCGATGTGAGAACCATCGACGTCGGCATCGGTCATGATGATAACCTTATAGTAGCGCAGTTTCTCGTAGTTTGCCTCCTTGCTGTCTTCGCCCAAACCGAAGCGGACGCCAAGTGCCTGAATGATATTGTTCACTTCTTCGTGCTCGAAGGCCTTGTGCCACATTACGCGTTCTACGTTGAAGATTTTACCACGGATGGGCAGGATAGCCTGGAAGTGGCGATTGCGTCCCTGCTTGGCGCTACCGCCTGCAGAGTCACCCTCGACGATGAAGAGTTCGCAGTTGGCAGCATCTCTGTCGGAGCAGTCGGCCAGTTTGCCGGGCAGGCCTCCTCCTGCCATAGGAGACTTGCGCTGTACGTTCTCGCGGGCCTTGCGTGCTGCCACACGTGCTGTGGCGGCCAGGATAACCTTGTCCACGATAACCTTTGCCTCGTGTGGGTGCTCCTCCAGGTAGTTGCTGAGAGCTTCGCCCACGGCCTGCTGAACAGCACCTGCCACTTCGCTGTTGCCGAGCTTAGTCTTGGTCTGGCCTTCAAACTGAGGCTCTGCTACCTTTACGCTGATAACGGCGGTGAGGCCCTCGCGGAAGTCTTCACCAGAAATCTCAACATGGTTCTTGGCAAGTTTCTCAAGTTCCTTCACGCACTGCTTCTCGGCATAGCCTTTCAGTGTTCGTGTCAGGGCAGTGCGGAAACCTTGAAGGTGAGTGCCACCCTCTATGGTGTTGATGTTGTTTACATAGGAGTGCAGGTTCTCGGAATAACCAGTGTTGTACATGATGGCTATCTCGATGGGTACTCCCTGCTTTTCTGTGTTCAGGTAGATGACATCGTTGACCAGGCGGGTGCGGGTGCTGTCGATGTAGCGTACAAAGTCGCGAAGACCGCCCTCGCTGTAGAATACCTCCTTGCGGATGCCCTCTATGCCGGATGCTTCGTTGACGTCCAGTCGCATGTCGGTGAGGGTGATGTGTATGCCGGCGTTCAGGTATGCCAGTTCGCGCATACGGTTGGCCAGAATGTCGTATTCATAGATGGTGGTGGTGAATATGCTTGCATCGGGCCAGAACTGCTGGCGTGTGCCTCGCAGGTCGGTTTCTCCCACAACAGCAACGGGTGCGTCGGGCTTTCCCTGATGATAAAGCTGCTGATAGATCTTGCCGTCGCGGAACACCTGTGAAAGCATTTTCTCGGACAATGCGTTTACACAACTCACACCTACGCCATGCAGACCGCCGGACACCTTGTAGGAACCCTTGTCGAACTTGCCGCCGGCGTGCAGAACGGTCATAACAACTTCCAGAGCGCTCTTGCCCTCTTTCTCGTGCATGTCCACAGGTATACCGCGACCGTTGTCCTGAACAGTGATGCTATTGTCTTCGTTGATTGTTACTTCAATATGTGTGCAATAGCCTGCCAGAGCCTCGTCGATAGAGTTGTCCACGGTCTCGTAAACGAGGTGGTGCAGACCTTTCTTGCTGATGTCGCCGATGTACATGGCAGGGCGCTTGCGTACGGCTTCCAAACCTTCCAGCACCTGAATGTTGGAGGCGCTGTAATTGGAGTTGTTTGTCGTTATCTCTTCCATTGTGTCTTGTTTCTGATATATCGCTACAAAGATACAAAAAAATAACGAAACTACGTTTCGTAGGTTCTGTTTTTCGTTTTTTTTCTTCTGTGATATGCGCTTTAGAAAGTCAAAGTGGCGATGCGAACTGCTTGCTAAGATGCGAACTTGCAGGGTTCATTAGCCGCATGCATACAGAAAACGGCCTCCTTAACAGGAAGCCGTTGTATTTTTCTGTCTTAATAAGAGAATCTTATTATTAACCCAACTTCTGGATGTGACGAGCCAACTTGCTCTTCAAGTTAGCAGCCTTGTTCTTGTGGATGATGTTGATCTTAGCCAACTTGTCCAAAGCCTTCTGAACGCTGGGGTACAATTCGATAGCTGCAGCCTTATCTGTAGTGGCGCGCAACTTGCGAACAGCATTACGCATGGTCTTAGCGTAATATCTGTTGTGGAGTCTTCTCTTCTGCTCCTGACGGATTCTCTTTAAAGATGACTTGTGGTTTGCCATGTCTTGTGTTTGTCTAAATCTTTTTTACTTATGTAGTCCCTAGGAGAGTCGAACTCCTCTTTAGAGAATGAAAATCTCTCGTCCTAACCGATAGACGAAGGGACCAAACCTTCGGCTTTTATGCCTGTGCTAAAACGCTCTTGTTTCGTTTTGCGGTGCAAAGGTACGTCGTTTCTTTGAATTGACAAAACATTTTAGAAAAAAAATGTATGTATGGGTGTGTTTTTTATCTATTTTCTCCCCTTGTTACACTAAATTAAGTAATTTCGCTTGAATTTTAAGTTGATATATATGCAGATTACCAAAGCCATAGTATTGCGTACAATCAGGTATAGCGACAGTTGTCTGGTTGTATCTCTCTATACAGAATATTATGGCATGGTCAGTGGCATGGTGAGGATTTCGCGTGGTGCTAAAGGACGCACCAACGGGGCATTGTGGCAGTTGTTGAACGTTTTGGAGATTGCTGTCAACTACAGTGCTGATGCAGAGATGCAGAAATTAGGTGAATGCAGTATATCTGTACCATGGAGAGATTTGCCGTACAATCCTGTTAAGGCTTCAGTTGCCATGTTCCTTGCCGACATGCTGTATCACGCTCTACGAGGTGAGAGTGAGAATAGGGATTTGTTCAGTTTCTTGGAGAATTCTTTGTGCTGGTTTGACGAGACGACAGAAGGTGTTTCGTACTTTCATCTTCTCCTTATGATAAGGATGACACGGTTTCTGGGTATAATGCCGGGAACAGAAGGTGCAGAACGGGGTATGATGTATGATTTGAAGAACGCCTGTTACTGCCATTTGATACCGGAGCATGGACAATATGTGGAACCCAAGGAGGCAGAATTGATTCCCGTGCTCTTGGATATGGATTATTCCAATATGCATTTGCTAGCTCTATCCAATAGGGAGCGCCGGCATATGCTGGATATACTGTTGCAGTATTATCGCATACATGTGCCGGCGTTTGGTAAGTTGCAGAGCCTGGATGTTCTGCGCGAACTGTTTTCGTAGTTTATTCGCTTGCTTCGTTTTTCAAACGGTTGAGGTCGTCCTTGGTGCGACGACAGGTGGGAGTGGCATCGACACGGGAGATAATATCCTCATTGTCCATATTCTCTGCATTGTAGATGAATATGTTGTTGTGACGGTGCTTGCTGGTGTTGTTCTCATCGGAATAGTAGATGCCGATAAGTTCGTCGCGGGTTTTCTGCTTCCTTTTGTCCTCGTCGCTCAGTTTGCCAATCTTTTCCTCTTGGTAGGAACTCATGCCGCTGATAGCCTGCAGGCCGAATCCTGTGGCAAGCAGAGTAATCTTCACCTTGTTGCCGAGAGTTGAGTCTGTGGCCAATCCCCACTTGGTTTCCACATCCTGACGGAATTTGCCCATGAAGTCGTGTATCTCGTTCATTTCTTCCATCATGAGAGAAGTGTGTTCGTCGTCGGCGCAGAAGTTGATGTTCAGGAGTACCTTCTTGGAGTTGAAGATGTCGTTGTGGTTGAGCAGGGGTGAGGTAAGGGCTTCAGTGAGAGCCTTGGTGACACGGCCTTCGCCTTCGCCATAGCCTGTACTCATGATGGCAACCCCACCGTCTTTCAGGACAGTGGTGACATCCTCAAAGTCCAGATTCATGATGCCATGCATGGTGATGATCTCTGCAATGCTCTTGGCGGCAACGGTGAGAGTGTCGTCGGCTTTTGCGAACGCATTCATGACAGTGAGTCCAGGATATATTTCACGCAGGCGTTCGTTGTTGATGACAAGAAGTGCGTCCACATGCTTGGAAATTTCCTCAACTCCGTCCAGAGCCTGGTTTATCTTAGGCATGCCTTCGAATTTGAAGGGGATGGTGACAATGCCCACGGTGAGAATACCTGCTTCTTTTGCGCAACGTGCAATGATAGGAGCAGCACCGGTGCCAGTACCGCCACCCATTCCGGCTGTGATGAATACCATGCGTGTGCCGTCGTTGAGCATGTTGTTGATGGCATCGATGCTTTCTTCTGCAATCTTGCGTGCTTTTTCGGGCACGTTGCCGGCTCCAAGACCAGGACCTAATTGCAGACGGTTGGGGACAGGTGAGTCGTCCAATGCCTTCTTGTCAGTATTGCATACAACGTATGATACGTCATGTATGCCTTCGCGGTACATGTGGTTTACTGCATTGCCACCACCACCGCCGACACCGATGACCTTAATTATGCAGTTGTTGGTTTGCGGAAGGTCAACAATGGGAAGTCCCATATCGAAATTCATATCTTCACCCATATAATTATATATTAAATGTATTAGGAAATAGTGGTTTCTTCTTCGTCATCGTCGGTAAGGGCTCTCGTAAAGAGCTCCCAGATGCTGCGTTTTTTCTTTGGGGTTTCTTCGGTTGGAGCTTGTGCTGCTCCTTCGCTGGAATTGTTGCCTCCGTCCATACTATTGCTGTTGCTAGCCTGGTCTGCTGTTGGACAGTCCTCTCCTGACGGAACCTCCTCAACAGCGGGTGTGGTGGGTGCTGTGATGTGCACAATGCAATTCTGGTCTCCATGCAAGAGTAGTGCAAGGATGCTGTTCAGGCGGCCATTGTCGGGCACGAAGACTCCTCCGGCAGTGTTTATGTCGCTTGGGAGCCCCTTGGCAACACGTGTCTGCTTGCCACATTTTGTGATGTATGAGAAGGCATCGGTGAGGTGGCGTATCTGTGCTGCACCACCAGTAAAGACAATGCCGGAGGTGAGTTTCTCGTTGTCGTCTTCGATTTGTGCCCAGATATTGTATAGAATTTCCTCGTATCGGGCCTCGATGATATCAATGAGACCGCTTTCGCTGATTTCCCTGTCGTGAGAGTAGGTTATAATGTTGTTGCAGGCAGTGTCTTGGTTTTCTGCCCATGCACGGCCATATTTCAGTTTGAGCATTTCGGCTTCTTCGATCTCTGTCTTCAGACATTTGGCAATGTCCATTGTTACATTATTGCCTCCAAGTGGGATGACAACAAGTTTGCGGAGTATGTTCTTGGTATAGAAGCCTACTGTGGTGGTGTCGGCACCGATGTCGGCTATGGCACATCCAGAGCGTTTTTCTGCAGCACCCAGTATCGTGTCGCCCATGGCCAGAGGGGTGATGAGCAGTTCGGCAACTTCAAAACCAGCACCATTGACACATTTCTCAATGTTCTCGGATAGGGAATTCCTTGCAATGATGTTGAGGAAGTTCGCCTCCATCTGCTCTACTTGAATGCCCACAATATCTATTTCGCTACGATTGCCGGCTTTGTATTCCTGGGGTATGACTTCAAGTATCTGGGAGTCTGTATATACCACGCCGCGGTTTGTGTCCATGAGTTCGTCAATCAGAGCGTTGGTTATCTGTTTCCTTTCGCTGAAAGATCTCTGGATACGATTCTGTACAGAGTGGAGGGACTGGCCATTGAGGCCCACATAGACACGTGAAATTGTCTGACCTAATTGTAAACTCAATTGGCCAAGAACACGCGAAATGGCTTGCGTGGTCTTGTCAATGTTGTCGATAATGCCTTTTCGGATGCAGTTAGACGCGTTTTCTTCTGCAAATGCCACTACCTGCATAGTGCCATCTGGCATTCGTTGTCCTGCAATAGCACGAATGGATGTTGTTGCCAACTCCAGTGCTACGATGGTGTACTTTTCTGCTGCCATAGTATATATTGTGTCTTTATATTTTTTTCTTTTTAGTGCATACTACCTGATCTGCATAGTTTAGGTCTATGATACTGTATTTGTTCCAGCCTGCCTTGTTCAGTCCTTCTTCATAGAAAATCCTAAGCCTGTCCAACTTCTCCTCGATGTCTGTGGGTTCTCCAATGACGATTACATGCTCCCCTGTGAGAGGGATGAATTCAAGATGTTTTGGGTTCTTGACGTAGATTTGCTGTATTTCTGTGTTCCAAGGTTTGTGCGTGTTAATGTATTCGGCAATGCCAACAAGTTTTTCGTGGGCATATTCCCTTGTGATGTCGCCAGTCGCCAGGCTGAGGTCGAGATGGAACCTGTCGGTCGGCATCTGATTGCCGTTAATGTCCATATAATAATTTTCTCCCGAATCTGACATAACATGTAATACCGGTTGGCGTGGAAAGACGGCTATACACATGAGATTGTCTGGTGTGTAATAGCAGATAGTTGAGTCTATATATGGACTTTCTTGTATGAATTCTTCTATGAACTTAATATTTATGTCCTTTATGGCGGTCCCTTCTATTTGTGTCTGGGTCTGTAATACGAGTTCTTTAACGAAACTTTTGTCAATGAAGTTTGGCTTTATGGAATCCTTTATGATTATCTCCACTCCGCTACATATCCGTTTGTCTTCGTCGCCCGACAGTCTGGCGATACCAAAAATCAGGTATCCCAGTACGCCTATGAGCAGTATGATCTTTATGACTATCTTCATATGGTTATGAGTTTAGGACTTTGGCGATTTCTGTTGCATAGTTCTCAATGTCGCCGGCGCCTAAAGTGACAAGGACATCGAAATCTTTGGCTTTGATACATTCTATGATATCCTCCTTGTGAATCATCTGTTTGCTAATCCCCGGCCTGAGGTTGTCGTATATCAGGTGCGATGTTACGCCTGGTATAGGTTCTTCTCGTGCCGGGTATATGTCCAGAAGTACTATGTCATCCAAAAGAGACAATGCGTCTGCAAACTCGTGGTAGAAGTCATTGGTCCTGCTATAGAGGTGTGGCTGGAAGATGGCCTTTATTCGTTTGCCGTTATAAAGTTGTTTTATGCTGAGTATGCTCTGTCTTATCTCCTCAGGGTGGTGGGCATAGTCGGAGATGTATACCATGTCATCCCTTTTGACATGGAAGTCAAAGCGACGGTCTACACCGCCGAAACTTAGCATGGCCTGGCGTATTTCGTCTGCTGTAGCTCCGGCAAGTTGTGCAAGTGCCATGGCTCCTATGCCATTATCAATGTTGACGGCCACAGGAACCCCCAGTTCGATGTCATTAATATTCTCGATTGGGGAAATGAGGTCAAAGGTAATGCGACCGTTGCCGATCTTAATGTTTTTAGCATGGAAGTCGCCTTCCTCCCTTCCATAAAAGTATGTCTTAACACCAGTTTTTGGTTTTGCTTCCAATTTCAAACCTGTATGCATGACAAGGTAACCTCCAGGTTGTATAAGGCTCGTGTATTTGGAAAAGGATTCGAGATATGCTTCTTCTGTTCCGTAAATATCCAGGTGGTCTGCATCGGTTGAGGTAATAACCGTTGCCCAGGGGGTAAGCCAATGAAAGGAACGGTCAAATTCGTCGGCTTCAATCACTACGTAGGGGCTATCCTTGGAAAGGATGTAGTTAGTTCCATAGTTTTTTGTTATTCCACCCAGGAATGCGTTACAGTCCACATGGCTTTGGTGCAATATGTGTGCGGCCATGCTTGAGGTAGTTGTTTTGCCGTGGGTGCCGGCAACACATAGGCCTTTTAGAGACTGTGTAAGTATGCCAAGAACCTGCGCACGTTTCTGCATGTCAAAACCTTCTTCCTTGAAAAAGTTAAGTTCTGTGTGAGTTGATGGGATAGCAGGTGTATATACAACAAGACATTCGTCTTTTTCTCTGCATTCGGCAGGTATCAGATTTATATTATCCTCATAGTGTATGACGGCACCTTCATTTTCCAATGTTTTTGTCAGCGCAGATGGAACTCTGTCATATCCTCCCACAAAGATGCCGCAGTTGAGAAAATAACGGGCTATGGCGCTCATGCCAATACCACCTATACCAATAAAATATACTGCTTTCATGCGTGTCTGTCAGTTTTTGATGAGTTTAAGTACTTCTTCTGCAATCTTGATGTCCGAATCAAGGAATGCCATTGCTTGTGCATTTTTACCAATGGTCTGTAGCAGCAGTTCGTCTTTGACCGTTTGCATTGCAAGCGAGATAAGTTTCTCTTCTGCTTCTGCATCTTTAACGATAAGTGCGGCATTCTTGTCTACAAGTGCCATGGCGTTGTGTGTTTGATGGTCTTCCGCAACATTAGGGCTTGGAACCAGAATACTTGGTTTGCCCAGTAGGCACAATTCGCTGATGCTGCTTGCCCCAGCACGGCTGATAACCAGGTCTGCAGCCTTATACGCCTTGTCCATCGACCTAATGAAATCTGTGACATGAAGATTCTGCGGCTTGCCCTTTTTGTCCAATTCTTGGGCAATGTGGTCTTTATAATAACTTCCAGTTTGCCAGATAAACTGTACATTGGAATTCTTTATTTCATCCATTGCAGCCAGCATGCTGCTGTTCAATGTGCGTGCTCCAAGGCTGCCCCCGATAAGCAGTATTGTTGGCTTGCCTGCTTTTAACCCGAATTCAGAGATGGCTTCTTCCTTGCTAACAGTTGGTGCACTTAGGTTCTGGCGTACGGGATTTCCGGTCATCAATATCCTGTCGGCGGGGAAGAAGCGGTCCATGTGCTCATAAGCCACACATATCTTCTCTGCCTTTCTTGCCAGTGTCTTGTTTGTCAGGCCTGCAAAACTGTTCTGTTCTTGTATTAGGCATGGTATGCCAAGATCATATGCCGCGTTAAGGGTGGCAGCACTGGCGTAACCACCAACGCCTACTGCAACATCTGGCTTGAATTCCTTTATAATCTTCTTTACTATATACTTGCTTCGTATAAAGTCTATCAGGATTCGTATGTTACGCAGTGTCCAAAGAGGTCGTATGAGTCCTTTTACCGGTAGTCCAACTATCTTGTATCCTGCCTGAGGCACACGTTGCATTTCCATTCGGTCTTTAGCGCCAACAAACAGGATTTCGGTATTGGGACATAGTTTCATGAGTGCATTTGCGATGCTAACTGCAGGAAATATGTGCCCTCCGGTACCTCCTCCGCTAATAATGATTCTTGGATTCTGTTTCATGCTTCAGTGCTTTTAGTTTCTGGTGCTATGTTTGTATCCGATGTCTCTACTTCAACTTGACGTGCAGACCGGCTTACGCTAAGCATGATGCCTAAATAAGCGCAGTTTACAAATGTACTGGTACCTCCTCGACTTATAAGTGGCAGGGGCTGACCGGTTACGGGGAATACACCGACTGCTACTGCCATATTTACCAAAGCATGTGTTACCAGCATCAGTGCCAATCCCATTATCAGATATGCCGGGAATAACGATTTGCATCTTTGGGCAATTCGTAATGCCCTATATAATAATAATAAGTATAGGAACATGACCAAACCACCACTAAGAATACCTCCTTCTTCAATGATGATGGCATAGATGAAATCTGAGTAGGCTTGTGGTAGAAAGTCTCGTTCAATTGAATTGCCAGGGCCGAGACCGGTGATTCCGCATGTGGCAATAGCGATTTGTGCGTGTGTTACCTGCACGTTTTTTGTAATATCATATTGTTGTGGATCAGCGGGGGGGATGTAACCGTCTTTCAATCGTGACACCCATGTAGGTACACGCTGGAAAATGCTATCTTTGTCTTTCGCCCATTGGTCAAGGGTTTCGTCCGGTATGCTCATGAGTGTAAGATAAGCGCCTAAGCCTATTGCTATGACACCTCCCAGCAAGCCGAATAGGATTTTAGACGATACTTGGGCATAGAAGCAAATCATGAACATAACAAATGAGATAATAACAGCAGTGCTTAGATTTTCTGTCACGATAAGCAGAAGTGTTATGATGATGTTGCCTGCAGCCAATTTGAAGCCAAAGGAACTGACTCCCTTCTTGTCTCTAAAAACGCTCAAGATAAACACTGTTGTTATAACCAGTCCCAACTTAGCTATTTCACTAGGTTGAAAGGTAAAACTTCCTATTTTAATCCATCGGGAAGCATCGTTGATCTGGCCGGCAAACTGTGCTAGTATAAGTAGCAGGTAGGACAGCATGGATATGCCGAGTCCTATTATCTTGTACAGTTTGCATGGAAGCATATGCAATATCCACGTAAAGCCTACACCCATCAGTAGAAAGACACTGTGTCGCATGACTGGAGCCCAGTACTTGCCTGATCCATAGGTCATGTTGCTTGAGGCGCTATATACTGTTATTATGGAAATGAAGCATAGCATAAGGAGTATCATCCAAATGACCATATCTCCTTGCAGCAGTCCGTTTTCCTTAAAGTTCTTTTTGGTCCAACTATTCATGAGTGTCTCGTATTATGGGGTAGTTCCTCAGGGTGTGCAGATAGTAGTTACAGGCTCTTTACATAGTTCTTGAATTGTTCTCCCCTGTCTTCCATGTTTTTGAAGAGGTCAAAACTGGCACAGCACGGACTAAGGAGGACTGTGTCTCCGGGTATTGCCAGTCTGACACAGGTGTCCATGCATTCTGTCATGCTGTGTGTGTCAAATGTTGGTATTCCCAGGTTGTCAAAGGAGTTGTGAAGCTTGGTGTTGTCTGCGCCAAGAAACACAAGAGCTTTGCATTTTTTGCATACAAGTTCTTTTATCGCTTCGTAGTCATTTCCTTTATCCTTGCCTCCGATGATCAGTATTGTTGGAGTTCTCATACTTTCAAGGGCATACCAACATGCATCTACGTTAGTGGCTTTCGAGTCATTGATGAAGTGAACGCCTCCGACAGTGGCAACATTCTCCAAACGATGCTCTACTCCCTGGAAATTGGAAAGGCTTTCTTTAAGATCACTGTCGCTTACGCCAGCCAGGCGTGTCGCTATGCCGGCAGCAAGGGAATTATACATATTATGCTTTCCTTTAAGGGCGAGCGACTCTTGTTCCATATTAAATGGCATTGGGGTCTCCAATGTGTATTGGCCTTGTTCAATGTAGCCTATCATTCCTTTCTTCTTTATAATAGAGAAAGGACACTGTTGTGCCTCGATACCGTATTTCGTCAATTCCTCTTTTATAATTGGGTCATCAGCCCAATAAATGAAGGAGTCGTCGCTGTTTTGATTACGTACTATTCTCATCTTGGACTCCGCATATTTTTGCATGTCATTGTCGTAACGGTCCAGATGGTCGGGCGTGATGTTAAGCAGAACGGCGATGTTAGCGTGGAAGTCATACATGTTGTCCAGTTGAAAACTGCTAAGTTCGATGACATAGTAGTCATAGTTGCACCCTTCTGCTATCTGTAGTGCAAGTGAACGGCCGATATTGCCAGCGAGTCCAACATTATAGTTCGCATTCTTAAGTATGTGATATATGAGGCTGGTTGTGGTTGTCTTTCCGTTACTGCCAGTTATACATATCATCTTGGCATTAGTATAGCGTGCTGCAAACTCCAGTTCGTTTATAACATGGATACCTCTGTTTGTGGCCTCTGCAACAATTGGCGCATTGTCTGGAATTCCAGGACTCTTGATTATCTCCCCAGCATTAAGGATCATTTCGCTGGTATGCCGACCTTCTTCCCAAAGGATGTTGTATTTGTCCAGTATTTCCTTATAGTGGTCTTTGATTTTGCCCATGTCGCTTACAAAGACATCGTACCCCTGCTTATGCGCCAATACCGCAGCTCCGACTCCGCTTTCTGCTGCCCCAAGTATTACTATTCTGTTTTTGGTCATGTTATCTTATTTTCAGTGTCACAATGGCTAAAGAAGCCATTATTATAGTTATTATCCAGAATCTTGTTGTTATCTTGCTTTCCAACCAGCATCCTTTCGGCCAGTTCAGAAAGATTTTCAGGTCGGGACTCAGCTGACCGGGTTTGATTCTAAATGCATCATGTATAGGAGCCCTTTTGAATACTCTCCACTTTTTGCCTCTTTTGTTGCCCATCCTGGCGATGTTAGTCTGTAGCAATACACTTACGCTTTCCATCAGGAACACAAAACAGATTACCGGCAACAGAAGTTCCTTGTGTATTATTATTGCTGTTACTGCTATGATTCCTCCAATAGCAAGGCTGCCGGTATCTCCCATGAATACCTGTGCCGGATATGCGTTATACCAGAGGAAGCCTATCAATGCTCCCACAAATGCCAGCAAGAAAATCACAAGTTCCTCAGATTCGGGGATAAACATAATGTTGAGATAGCCTGCGAACCCTACATGACTGGATACGTATGCCAGAATAGCCAGGGCGATACCCATTATAGCAGAGTTTCCTGCGCACATTCCGTCCATTCCGTCGTTCATGTTTGAACCATTGCTGACCGCCATTACCACAAAGGTCACCATTATTACAAAGAAGATCCAGCCTGCTGCAGTTGCATACTTCCCCATGAAGGAGAACATTTCGCTGTAGTTAAGGTTGTTGTTCTTTACAAACGGTATAGTTGTTATTGTGCTTTTGACAGGTTCGCTTTTATGAATGACGGTTTCCGTAGACTCTGTTCGTGATATAGTAATGTTTTCTCGGATAACAGCATCGGGACTGAGCCATAGGGTCAGTCCGACTGCAAGTCCCAATACAGCCTGCCCCATGAGTTTGTAAATGGGTTTCAGTCCGTCCTTGTGTATCTTCAATTTGATATAGTCGTCCATGAAACCAATGAATCCTAGCCACATGGTGGTGGCAAGCATCAGAAGCATGTATATGTTGCGTAATCGTCCGAGCAGAACACAAGGAATGATTATGGAAAGGATAATTATAAGCCCCCCCATGCTGGGAACCCCCTTTTTCTCTACGCCATATGGGTCTATTGTTTCATCCCTTTGTGCCTCGCTAATGTTACGTTTTCTCATCCATTGGATGAAATGTTGTCCCAGCCACATGGATATGAGCAGACTGAGTACAAGCGTTAGCAATCCTCGGAATGAGATGTATTGCCACATTCCTGCTCCGCTAATGCCGTATTGCTCTAAGTATCTGAAAAGGTAATAAAGCATGTTGTTGTATTGTTCTATGTGTATGCTGACTACTCTTATTCACTGATTCCGAGTGCCTCTTTCACAACCTCATGGTCGTCGAAATGGTGTTTTACTCCTTTGATGATCTGATAATCTTCATGGCCTTTGCCTGCAACAAGGACAACGTCTCCCTTCTGGGCCATCATACATGCAGTGCGTATGGCCTCGCGCCTGTCCACAATGCTTATTGTCTTTTGTCGGTCTTCTTCTGTAAGTCCGGCAAGCATGTCGTTTATGATGTCTTGAGGATCCTCGTCTCTGGGATTGTCGCTGGTTATAATAACACGTTCGCTTTGTTTGGCCGCTTCCTGTGCCATAAGCGGTCGTTTTCCTTTGTCACGGTTTCCTCCTGCACCGCACACAGTCCAGCACTGGCCTTTTTCTCCAAGTATTTCTGTGATAGTTGTAAGTACATTATTCAGTGCATCTGGCGTGTGTGCATAGTCTATTACTGCTGTGACGCCCTTGGATGAGCGGAACGTTTCAAATCTGCCGTTTACTGGCTGCATTGCGCTCAAATGTACAAGGGTTTCCTGTGAGTCAAACCCCAACATTCTTAGCGTCGCATAAATTGCAAGAATATTCTGTACATTGAAACCGCCTACGAATTGCACGAAAACTTCTGTTCCGTTTATGTCAAGATTCATTCCCTCAAAACTTGCTTCAAGCACTTTTGCGCGGAAATCAGCACCGGTTCTTGTAGAGTAGGTTTTTACGCAGGCTCGTGTGTTCTGTGTCATGAAGGTGCCATTCCTGTCGTCTGCATTGGTGACAGCAAAGGCGCCTTTTGGCAACATGTCGAAAAAACCTTTCTTGGCGTCCCTGTAGTTTTCGAATGTCTTGTGATAGTCAAGGTGGTCTCGGGTTAGGTTTGTGAATATTCCGCCGGCGAAGTTTAGGCCTGCTATTCTTTTTTGGTCTACGGAATGACTGCTAACCTCCATGAAAGCATACTCGCAGCCGTGGTCTGCCATTTGCCCTAATAGGCGGTTCAATGTGATGGGGTCCGGTGTTGTGCATTCTGTGGGTACGGCTTTTCCATCAATGTAGTTACATACAGTACTGCACAATCCGGCCTTTATACCCATCCTGCGTATTACGTTGTATAGTGTTGTGGCAATGGTTGTTTTTCCGTTTGTACCCGTTACTCCCACAAGTTTCATCCTCATGGACGGATTGCCGTAAAAGGTTGTTGCCAATGGACCTACGATGTCAGCGGTATTCTCGTATATGGCATAGGTTATGCCTGGGATCAGATTTTTGGGTTCCGATTCGCAGATTATACACGTTGCTCCGAGTTCTATGGCCTTTTCTATGTAGACATGGCCGTCGGTCTGCGTACCTTTAATTGCAACGAAAGCAGTACCTTGTGTGCAATTTCTTGAATCAAGTTCAATGCCGGTTATCAGCACGTCCAGATTGCCTTCTGTCCTGATAGGTTTGTAGTTATATGTGAGTTCTCTTAATGTCATACACATTATATATATATATAAGGCTTAGGTTATTTGTCCGTTGATTTATTCAAGTGTGATCTTGATTTTCGCCCCTTTTCCTATGGGCGTGCCTGGGGCGATGCTTTGGCGGGTAATAGAACCTCTGCCTTCTATGGTTACATCAAGATTCCTTTTCTTTAATATGAAGATACCATCCTTGGCCCCCATGCCTTGTACGTCAGGTACTATTGTCAGATCTCCATTGTCCTTGGAACGCAATTCTTTAGTCCATGGGGTATATACTGACAGACTGTCGGCCAGTTCTGTTGCATCGCGGTTGAAGCTTTGTGCCATGATGAATTGGGATATTTGGCTGAAGACTGGTCCGCATTGACCGCCGCCAGATGCTGGAAGACCATCTTTTACGATGCATACAATACAGCTGTATTTGGGCGCTTCTGACGGGAAGTATCCGCAGAAACTTACCATGTACCTCCTTGTTCCACTGTGGTATCCTTTTTTTCCGCTGGCAATCTGGGCGGTTCCGGTTTTGCCGCTTACTTCAAACAGTTTTCCGCCGTTTCCGGCCTTCTTGCCCAGTCCTATGCTTACAACGTTGTTCAGGCAGAATTGAATGTCTTTCAGCGTTGATGGTTTGCACATTTGCTCCACGAGGACTTCTGTTGGAAATTCGCGGATAATTTGTCCATCCTTCATTTCGGCTTTGACAAACTTAGGCTTTATAAGTTTTCCGCCATTGGCAATGCCATTGTAGAAGGTCAGCGTGCTGATGACCGGTTGCTGGGTGACATATCCTATGCTCATCCATGGCAGATCGGATTTGCTCCAGTATCTTCTTTTACTGTTTGGTTGAGGTATGACAGGCTCGCCTTTGCCCACAAAAGGCAGATTTAGGGGTAAGCCAACTCCCATTCTCAATAAACCGTCGACAAACGCCTGTGGGTTGTCTCTGTATCCGTCGTCTATGATGCGACTTACTCCGATGTTGCTGCTCTGTTCCAGAATATTCGAGAACGTTAGGACTCCGTATCCTCCACGACTCCAGTTGTGGTCCTTCATTATTCGGCCATGCATGGGAAACATGCCTTTGTTGCAGTCCACTTTTGTGTTTAGCGTGGCTTTCCCGTCTTCAAGTGCAAGTATCATGCTTGCTGTTTTGAATGTGGATCCTGGTTCCATCAGGTCGCTGACGGCGCTGTTCTTCATCTCATAGTAGTTGCCGTCCTTTCCTTTATGCATGTTGGCAATAGCCTTTACCTCACCTGTTGCAACTTCCATGACAATTGCCATACCCAATGTGCCGTTTACCGAGGGTTCCTTCAATTTGGCAACGAGTGCCTTTTCTACCATGTCTTGTATGTCCACGTCGATAGTGCTGATAAGGTCGTGGCCGTTCTCTGCTTCCACGTCAATTATTCGCACTCTCTTGTTCCTGACCTTCATACTGTGGCTCACTCCGTTCTTTCCTCTAAGTATGCTGTCGTAACTTAGTTCCAGACCGTTCTTTGCTGCGTTGGAATCAGTTCTCAAGCTTCCAAGCGTACGTGAAGCCAAAGAACCATAAGGGTGCTTCCTTTGCATTATTATGTCTGCTCGGAATCCTCCTTTATAGGAGGTTTCCCTGAATAATGGAAGTTCCTTGCACTCCTTGTATTGTATGTATGTTGCGTTCTTGGGATATATGCGCCATGTATTCCTTTTTCTTCTCTGTCCTTCAAGGAGTCTGGTACGGAACCATTTTACGTTTGCTGCATGAGTCTTTTTCTTGTCTGGGAATATTTTTGCCAGTCCATCGCATATGCTGTCCAGCGAAGCATTGAAGGCGGAATCTCTCCACGCTTGTGCCTTGCACCTGGAAGCACTGTCCTTGTCTATGACCACATAGTCCATGTATAGTCTGTATTCGGGTACAGAACCCGCCATCAACCTGCCTTCGCAATCATATATGTTGCCTCGGGTGGCTTCAATGGCTATGTTCTCTCTGATGAACTTTTTGCTTACTTCTGTCCAATAGTCTTTTTTGGTAAGCATAGTATGTAGGGCAGAACTGCAAATGTATATGCCGACGAAGCATAATATTATTATTATTATGCGAAAGCGGCCGATACTGTTATTTTTGTCTGGTTTCATTTATGTCCTATTCGTTGCTATCGTCGTCGTCGTCGTCTTTGTTAATGTCAATGGAGAAAGGTGATACGGTGCTTACTTTGAGGGTGCTGTCTCCAAATTGGCTGAGTGCAGTTTCTATCTGGCTTTGTCTGGTTTTGAATGTAAGTTCGCTGCTGCGTGTGAGTGTTCTGAATTTCCAGTCCTGCAATTCAATCTTCAGTTGTTCCTCCAGGATTATTTCCTGTTGTGCCTGATAGCGGAATGTGATATATATTATTATGCCCACAACGGCTAATGTGATAACTCCGATTTGCTTCTTGAACCACTGGCCGTCTATGCTTATCTGCTTTATGACGCTTCTCCACTGCTTAAGCGCCATTTCGTCTTCTTGGCTTTCGCCTAGCAAGGAAAGAAGTTTGTTTTTCTTTTCCTTCTTGTAAGTCTTTCCCTCTCTCATTGTTTTTCTGCTATTCTAAGTTTTGCCGATCTGCTTCTGGGATTTCTCGATAATTCTTCTTGAGATGCTGTTATTACGTTCTTGTTTACCGGTTTTAGGATTTGCTTGCTCTTCCCGAAAATCAGTGTCTGTGCATCTGGTGTTTCCTTGCTGCTCTTGCCTGCCCCTTTAATGTGATTCTTTACCAGCCTGTCCTCCAGACTGTGGTATGTCATAATGACGAGGCGCCCCCCTGGGGCTAAGATGTCAGTTGCACTTTCGAGCATCTGCTTCAAGACCTTCATCTCGCCGTTTACCTCAATACGTAGTGCCTGAAATACTCGTGCAAGATCTTTTTTCTCTCGGTCATAGCCTAATAGAGGTGAGGTTATTTCGGCCAGTTGTCCGGTTGTCTCTATTCCTTCTTTTGCTCTTGCCTTCACGATGGCAGATGCTATCCGGCGGCTTTGTTTCAATTCTCCATAGTAGTAGAAAACGTCGGCAAGTTGCTCTTCGGTATATTCTGCAACAATTTCTTTTGCGGACAGTTTCCCTGCCCGGTTCATTCTCATGTCCAATGGTGCGTCGTACCTGAAGGAGAACCCTCTTCTCCCGTCGTCCAGATGGTGGCTGCTCACTCCCAGGTCTGCCAGGATTCCGTCTACCCGTTCGACTTCATAGTACTGCATCCAGTTTTTTATGTAGCGGAAGTTGCTACGTATAAATGTGAACCGTTCGTCGGTGAGGGCTCCGTCCTTGGCGTCCAGGTCTTGGTCAAATCCGTACAGGTGTCCTTGTGGCGCCAGGCGCTTTATGATTTCTTTGCTATGGCCCCCGCCGCCATAGGTCAGGTCCAGGTAGATGCCGTTGGGCTTTATGTCAAGTCCCTCCATGCATTCTTCAAGCATTACGGGAATGTGGTAGCAGTTAGGATTCATGTGAAGCGGAATTCATTAGTGTTTCCAGATTTTCGGCCAGGGATTCGGGGTTGTCCAGCAGTTCTTCTGCTTTTTGCCTGTTCCAGATCTCAATGGAACTGTCCATGCCGATGAATCTGACTTCGTTTTGGATGCCGGCGGCCTCCAGGTATCGTCGTGGGATGAGTATGCGGCCGTTGCTGTCGATGCTGATTTTTTCTGCTCCTGCAACGAAACCTCGCAAGGCCGCTCTGCCTTTGCTGTCAAAAGGGTTGGTGCGCAATGTGATTGCATCTACCATTTCATGCCATATGCTTTCTGGATACAGGACCAGGCATTGCTGGAAAATGTCCTTGCGCAGAATCATGCTGTCAAGGCTGGCCTGCTGTATCATCTTACGGAAGGAAGCGGGGATGAACACGCGTCCTTTCTCGTCAGTTTTGGCGTCTATGTTGCCGGTGAATCTCATGTATGCGTACCTTATTATTTGATTTTTGCCACAAAGATATGAAATTCCCCACAATTCCCCACTTCTTTTCTTGAATATTTTTCTATGTGCTGGAAAGTTTTTCCTGCTCTTCCATTGTGCCTAATTTCTCAGATGGGTATATAGACCGATGAAACCGTGTGTTTCCGTGTTTTATGGTGAATTTGTGCCCTCTTATGACAATTAGTTACGGTATTTGTTTGTATGGTGGGGGAATATTCCTATCTTTGTATCCGAGAATCTAAGTTTGCTTGTTTATGAAGTGCAATTTTACCAAGCCGATCTTGCTGTTGGCGTTGTTTGCTATGTTTTTTGTGTCTTTGCCGGTTCGTGCGTCTAAAAAGGAGAAAAGATGCGTCGTTAGACTGGAAACCGCTATGGGAGTGATACGCATTGCCTTGTCTGACCTGACCCCAAGGCACAGGGATAATTTTCTGCGGTTGGCTAATTCTGGGTTCTATGATGGCGTCCTTTTCCATCGTGTGATAGAGGATTTTATGATACAAACCGGTGATCCGTATAGTAAGCAGTCGGAATGCGATTCGCTTATGGGAGAGGGTGGTCCCGGATATACGTTACCGGCAGAGATCGTTTTTCCGGAACTTTTCCATGTTCGTGGCAGTGTAGCCGCAGCTCGTGAAAGCGATGATGTAAATCCGGAATTTCGCAGTAGCGGGTCGCAATTCTATATAGTATGGGGAAAGCGTATGAGGCCAGCAGAAATGAAGAAGTCGATTGCTTATCTGGAGGAGCGTGGCGTTGAGCTGGATCGTTTCCAGATCAGTGATTACCAGATGTATGGTGGTACGCCTCATCTTGATGGTGCCTATACGGTGTTTGGTCAGGTGATTGAAGGGCTTGATGTTGTGGAAAAGATACAGGCGGCCTCAACTGACGAAAATGACAGGCCGGTAGAGAATATCCGTATCAATAAGGTTGTGATAGAACGGCTCAGTCGCCAGTGTTTGAGTGAAAATGGCAAAGATGCGTTCCGAGTTGAGTGAGAGTCTTGTACGGCGTGTTTGATTTCAAAGACGGTTGTCTGTTATGTTGTAGCGCAAGTTTCGCAGTGCTGCCTGTGGCTGTTTGGTGAGGGCGCGTTTTTGTCCTCGGTATTGTCATGCCTTTGTCCTCGGTATTCTTTCGCCGAACAAATACTATATTCACGCCCCTGTCCTCGGTATTGTCGTTTTCCTGTTCAAGTGAAGGCTTTGGCTGAACTTTTCTGTGCTGTTAGCGCCCTGCTAATGTAAAGCGCTTGTGCTGTTTTCCGTGTTTTGCCTGTATTTTATTGTCAAATGCGTAAAGAAAATTTTGGCACAAGGATATTTTTCACTACCTTTGTTTCGAAATGAGCATTGATGCAATCATAGTAACGTTGACATTCTCATGCTGTGCAATAGCGCATTTTGTGGGAATGTGTGTCATGGGCATATTGGCATATCATCGGGTTCAGTATTTGAGCTTGGCCTGGATGTTGGCCATCTTCTTTGCTGTAATATCTGTTGTTGCCGTTTTTGGCCAGGAGGTTGCAGCAGGTAGTCCTGGCATATTGAATCCGTATATGCTGCTGATGCTGGTTGTAGGAACATATCTCCAAAGTATATATGCACTAGGCATCGCCATGCCTGGATACTTGCAGTGGGGGCGTATGATAAAGTATGCCTCGCCGATAGTTGTGCTGGCTTTGGCCTATGTGGTTGCCATGCACTCATCTGGCCTGCTGACAAAGGTGCATTCCTTTAGTGAACTTTTCAGCAATGCTTTGTCCATAGAGCTTGCGCTCCGTATTTTGGCTCTGTTGCTTGGCTTGGCTTATGTGCTCAATATAGTGTTTTTGCCCAAGCAGTTGGCATATAAGAGCAATATTCCGGTGCTATTGCTCGCTTATACGGTTGTCTTGATTCTTTCTGTCATACTTTACCTCTATACAGCCTTGAATTATACTCCGGTGCTTCTGTGCGCTTATATAGTTGTTTTCACTTTGTTGAATTTCTTTTGGGTATGTCATACAATGGAAACGCTTATACAGAAGATACCGCATCCTGAAATAGTTCTCGAACCAATAGAGGGTGATGTTGCAGAGGTAGATGCCGGACTTGCTTCAGATGAAGACAAGCGTCAGAGTGACTTTAATGAGCAGAACCAGAGTAGGTACATGCGGCTTCAGTTGTGGATGCAGCAGAACAAGGCAGAATGGACTGCCAGTGGGTTTACCAGAGACAGGTTGTGTGAGGCGACTGGAATAAACCGCCAGCTTATGCTTCAATGTCTTCGTAGCCAAGGGCATAATAATGTTCACGAGTATATAACGGCATACAGGGTGGCAGAGTTGAAGCGTATGGTACTTCGTGGCGAGGTGGCATCTTTGACAGATTGCCTGTCGGCTGGATTTGGATCGGTAAAAACGGCCAGATTGTGCTTTGAACGTATTGAGGGAGAGAGTTTGGACAATTTCTTGAGCCTGAATGCCCGGAATGCGTCGTAGCTTTTGTCGTTAATATTGTGTTTTGTGCGATATTTGTGCTGATTATCTTTGTAAAATCATAGTTTTTTTGTATTTTTGCGCATGTGTTTGTAGGAGGCAACGGTGCATGCTTGTTGCCAAAAATAATAGTTTTGTAATAAGGATGAAAAGATTTGCTGCAATATTATTCCTGACGTTCGTGCTGATCGAACTGATGGCTGTTACACCAGCGGGTGCATGGTTTCGTGTGGAGGCGCTGCCTGTGCACGACAGTGTAGAGTTTAGAGTGAAGAAGGATGAAGGCAAGGCTGTGCGTGGCAGAATGTCTCATTCTGCTTATCCTGTTGTAATTGATGTTGTTGGTAATGCTGTCAAGGTGGATAGTCCCGAAAACCAGGTTTTGCCAATCTATACGCATAGCGGGACATTCTATTTGATTGTCCGTCTTAACAAGGGCACAAATTGGTTGAATGGTCTTCCCAAAGGGAAGTATTTTGTAAACAGCAGATTGTTGACGATTAAATAAAAAGCAGACGATAGGAATCTCATTGCTGGCAGAAGTATTGAGCGTAAAATGGTAGACCAATATATGGAAGAAATTATTGCCAAAGTTCCCAGAGAACTGATTAAGCGGGAACTCACGGAAGAACGCAAGTTGAGACGTACAAACAAAAGCGGCAACGATGTGTATGTCGTTACTTGGCAGGATTCGCCCAACACTCTTCGTGAGATAGGAAGACTTCGTGAAATAGCATTCCGTGCAGCTGGAGGAGGTTCGGGCAAGAGCATGGATCTGGACGAGTTCGATACATGCGATAATCCTTACAAGCAGTTAATTGTATGGGATCCGGAAGAAGAGGAAATACTTGGCGGATACAGATACATATTGGGACGCGACTGGAAGGTGGATGAAGACGGGCAGCCGGTATTGGCAACCAGTCATATGTTCCGTTTTTCAGAGAAGTTCATGACGGATTATGCTCCCTGGACGATAGAGTTAGGGCGTTCCTTCGTTACCCTGGAGTACCAAAGCAGCAGAATGGGTACCAAGGGACTCTTTGCCTTGGATAACCTTTGGGATGGCCTTGGAGCTGTTACGGTGGTTGAACCGGACGTCCGGTATCTTTTTGGAAAGTTCACAATGTATCCTTCGTATGACCGTCTTAGCAGGGACATGATAATTTATTTTCTGAACAAGCACTTCCCTGACCATGATTCGCTGATAAGGGCAATAAATCCGATGCATTACGAACACGACGTCAAGCAGTTTGAGCACTTGTTTGTTGAAGAAGATTTCAAGAAGGATTACCGTATTCTGAATAAGGCCGTTCGTGATCGGGGAATGAACATCCCGCCATTGGTAAATGCCTATATGGGTTTGTCTCCCACAATGAAGCTGTTTGGAACTGCTATCAATGAAGGGTTCGGGGATGTTGAGGAAACTGGTATACTCATAGCCGTGGACGAGATTCTGCCAGAAAAGCGCATTCGCCATATTGATTCATTTGCTGCCGAGCATCCTGAACTCTTTAGGGCAGCCCAGGATGCAGGCAAACTATTCTATTCTGTGTAGGATGATGAATTGGGAACAGTTATTGTCTAATAAGAGGTTAGGGCAGGAGGCGCAGCCTCATGTTAAGGACGACAGGACAGAATTCCAGAGGGATTATGACAGATTGATTTTTTCTGCTCCATTTCGTCGTTTGCAGAATAAGACTCAGGTATTCCCCCTGCCTGGTAGCATTTTCGTGCATAATAGGCTTACTCACTCTTTGGAAGTAAGCAGTGTGGGACGTTCGTTAGGCAATGACGTCTGCCGTTTGCTGCTGAAACGTCATCCCGAATTGGCAGACACCAATGTTATGGAACTTGGCAGCATTGTATCTGCTGCATGTCTGGCCCATGATTTGGGTAACCCGCCATTTGGGCATAGTGGGGAGAAGGCTATCGGTACATTTTTCAGTGAGGGCGAAGGGCGTTTCCTGAAGGATTATTATTGCAAGGAGACCGGAGATTCTATTTCTGAGGAGCAGTGGCACGACCTTATCAATTTTGAAGGTAACGCCAATGCTTTCCGTTTGCTGACTCATCATTTCAAGGGCCGCAGGCCAGGCGGTTTTGTCATGACCTACAGCACCTTGGCATCCATAGTGAAATATCCTTTCAGCAGCAACCTTGTAAGTGGCAAGAGAAAATTCGGTTTCTTTAGGGAAGAACTGGAGGCTTATCAGCGCATAGCTGCAGAACTTGGCATCATCCGCTACGACAGTCCCCAGGGAACATTGCATTATGCACGATACCCGTTGGTATATCTTGTTGAGGCGGCTGATGACATATGTTATGAAATCATGGACATAGAGGATGCGCACAAATTGAAGATACTGACAACAGACGAGACAAAAGAAATGTTGCTTGCCTACTTCTCCCCACAGCAAAAGGAGCGTATTATGCAGCGCATGAACACAGTGGATGACAGGAATGAACAGATAGTGTATCTGCGGTCCTGCGTAATCAACGCTCTTGAAACAGAATGTGTTAGGGTCTTTGTCGAGAATGAAGAAAAAATACTAAGTGGAGAGTTCAAGGGAAGTCTGATTGATCATATAGACGATATTCCCAAACAAGCTTATCGCGCTTGTGAAAAGGTTAGTTTTCAGCGCATATATAATAGCAAGGACGTTGTGGATATAGAGATTGCCGGCTTCAAGGTGATAACCACATTGCTTGATTTGATGGTGCAGGCAGTCATTCATCCGGACAAGGCATTCTCTCAACTATTAGTTAACCGCGTGTCAACGCAGTATGACATACAGTCTCCAACGCTATATGGCCGCATACTGGCCGTGCTGGATTATATTTCTGGCATGACGGATGTGTATGCTATGGATATGTATCGAAAGATAAATGGTATGTCTATTCCTACTCTTTAGGGAAAATAAAATATGATTGAATATGGTAACAGTAAAGATAATCAATAGGTCACACCATCCTATGCCACAATACTCTACAGCCAGTAGTGCCGGAATGGACCTGAGGGCTTATGTAGAAACACCAATAGTTTTGAAACCCATGCAACGAGCGCTCGTACCAACAGGTATTTATATCGCCTTGCCAGATGGATACGAAGCTCAGGTGAGGCCTCGAAGCGGACTTGCATTGAAGCACGGTGTGACTGTGCTTAATACTCCTGGTACGATAGATGCGGATTATCGCGGAGAAGTAGGCGTAATTCTAATGAACTTGGGCCAAGAGGATTTTGTCATCAATGATGGCGAGAGGATTGCCCAAATGATTGTAGCAAAATTCGAACATGCAGATTTGTTGCCAGTAGAATTCTTGGATGATACAGAGCGCGGAACGGGCGGTTTTGGACACAGTGGAATAAAATGAAGTTACGGTTTTCTATATTTTTGCTCTTATTGTGCCAGTTTGCCATGGCTCAGACTCGTTTGGACTATTTCCTGATGGCGGCGGCACAGAGTCGCTTGCAGCAGCAGTGGTCTAGGGCAACGGAACTGTATAGGCATTGTCTGGAAATAGATTCCTGCTCTCCAGAAGCAATGTTCCAGTTGGGTAGGATATACATCTATTTGCATCAGGACAGTGTTGGACTGGAGCATTTGCATAGGGCGGTAGAGTTGGATCCAGACAACATCTATTACATAGAGCCTCTTGCAGCAATTCTTTTGCGGAAGGGGTGCGAGGAAGATGCTTTGCCGTTGCTGGAACGCATAAGTGAGTTGCAGACCAGCCGTTCGGACGTCCTGTCTCATCTGGCTGGACTTTATGCACGCATGGGACTAATCGGGGAGGCAATATCCACCTATGACCGCATGGAGATGCTTGAGGGTAAAATGTCTCAGCTGTCCAATGAAAAATTCTCCCTTTATATGCAGCTTGGCGATAGTGTCAGTGCATTTGCAGAATTACAAAGTCTTTGTGATGAATATCCTGCTGACTTATCCTATAAGATAGATATGGGGTATTGTTATCAGCAGTTGGGAGATTTCGGGCGTGCTTTGGAAATTTACGATGAAGTGGCTGCGGTTGATCCAGACAATGTGTCTTTGCAGATGGCAATGCTTGACTATTATCTCATGCAAGGAGACGATAGTCTTTATAATGCAACGAGAGATTCAATACTCTATGCTCCGCAAACAGATACTGGCAAGAGGGTTGTGCTCATTCAGCAGATGATACAGCGTATGTCTCCCGATTCTGCTGATACAGAGCGTATTGTGGAACGCTTTGAAAAAGTGTTGCGCATAGACTCAACTTCTGTAGAACTCCTGACAATGTATGCAGCTTTCTCCGATTACAGGCAAAGGGCTCAGGGTGATATCAGTAAAATCATGTCGCGCATCCTTAATGTGGAACCAGATAATGAGGTGGCTACACAATGGCTGTTGCAGTATTATGCAGAGCAGAGGGATTTTGAGGCTTTAGAGGAGATATGCCGCAGAGGAATGAATTATTATCCCGGCGAACTGGTTTATGCCTACTTCTTAGGGATGATACTTATGGAAGACGGAAGATATGACGATGCGTTGGCTGTATTGGATAGGGGGACGTCCATGCGTTCTCCAGAGACGCGTTTGTCCTTGCTGTCTGATGCCTTTACCATCAAAGGTGACGTTTACTATGCGATGGAGCAACACGACAAGGCTTTCATGGAGTATGATTCAGCGTTGGTATACAACAAGGACAACATACTTTGTCTGAACAATTATGCCTATTATCTGTCCTTGCGTAATGAGAACTTGGATAAGGCGGAAGAGATGAGTTACCGTACCATAAGGATGGAACCTGAAAACAACGTGTATCTCGACACCTATGCATGGATATTGTTTATGCAAGAAAAGTATGCAGAGTCGCAGAAATATATGGATAAGGTTGTGCCGCTTGACAGTACTGAACATTTTCTTATGACTGACGGTCACACAACAAGTGCAATACTTGAGCATGCAGCAGATATTGCATGGATGAATGGTGATGCTCAACGTGCAGTGTATTTGTGGCAACTGGCAGTAAGACGTGGAGATGAAGATGCCACGCCTTTACTTCAGAAGAAGGCGAAAAGGAAGAGGTATTATAGAATGCGAAACAAGAAGAAATGACAGACCGATGAAACGCATACATTATTATATATTATATATAACAGTCTGTTTGCTTATGGCCTCATGTTCTTCAAGCAGAAAGGCGATAATGGGTAATGCTGCAAGTGAGACTGTGTGGAAAAGTGGCGAATGCGTAGTTGCTAAAGCAAATATAGGTATTGCAGATTCCAAAGGAAAGGGAACTGCGATAGGCGGCACCCTAAGGATGAAGCGGGATGATGTTGTCCAGCTGAATGCTACCTATGTCTTGGGCATACAGGTTGGAACTTTGGAGTTGACCAAGGACAGTGTGCTGGTTGTCAGTAGAGTTACTCGCCAGTATGCATCCTTTGACTACAGCGAACTGTCATCGCTGTTGGGACGGAAAATTTCTTTTGAAGATTTTCAGGACATATTCTGGGGTGAGGGCAAGGAATTGAATCTTAACGGGTTTGAATGGACTTATGGGAACTTTGCTAAGATGACGGACAATAGGAAGCTCCCCTCAGAAATGGAAATGAAGTTCGCAAACAAAGGATCCTCGGTAAATATAACGTTTGCCTTCTCTAATTACAGGTATGATGAGGATTGGAGCGTACGCACAAAGTTTAATGCGTCCGGCTATGCTAATCTGAGCATTGAACAGGTGGTGCAGATTATTGCATTGTTGATAGGAAAGTAGTTCGTTTTTATGAGGACCTGCCCTTTTTTAAATAGGCTGTTTATTATGTTGCTTGTATTTTGTACAGGCACGGTTTGTTATGCCCAGAATAGCAAGAAGGTAAGGGAACTGAAGGTTCAGCAGACTCGTTTGGAAAAGAATCTGAAGAAGTCACAACAGGCTCTTGTCAAGACGGGCAAGGAAGTAAAAAGCGGCCAAAGCTATCTTCATCATATTGACAGACAGTTGGAAGACCGTTTGGAGCATATCCGTAGCATGGAAGAAGAGATGAGCAGAGTAGAGGCAGAGATGGCCGAACTGCGTTCTGATATTTCTGGACTGGACCGCCAGTTGACAGAAAAGAAGCAGAAATACGTTCGTGCCTTGCGCTTTTCTTATCAGTTTCCCAAGGTTAGAAACACTTTAGTCTTCGTGCTTAGCGCCAAGAGTCTGACACAGATGTATCGTCGTGCACGCTACGCAAGGGAGTATGCCGTCTACCAACATGATTTGGGTAGGCAGATACAGAAGAAGCAGAGTGAACTGATGGACGCTCAGAATTCATTGCTGGCAGCCAATAGCAGAATGGCGACAATGTTGCAGGAGGTTATGCGGCAGCGTAGGAAATTGAACGACCAGCAAGTCCGTCAGCAGCAGTATGTGAAGAATTTGAAGAGGCGCGAGGATGAATTGCGGGTAAAGGTTGAAAAACAACAGAAGGAACTTGCCGCCTTAAATAAGAAGATCGACGACTTAATTGCATATGAGATCGAACAGGCAAGAAAGCGTGCTGAGGCAGAGGCAAAACGCAAGGCAGAGGCAGAGGCAAAACGTAGTGCTGCCGCTAAGGGGACTAGTGCAAGTAATACGGCAAAGAAACCATCATCAACGACAAAGACCTCTCCTTCAGCTAAACAGTCAGCAGGTTCTTGGCTTACACCGGAGGAAAAGAAACTTGAAGGCACTTTTGTGCAAAATAAAGGCCGTCTGCCTGTTCCCATTACTGGACAATACAGGGTCGGTAGTAGGTATGGAGCATACAACGTTCCGGGACTTAAGAATGTCACTTTGGACAATAAGGGCGTTAATTATGTCGGCAAGTCTGGTGCTCGTGCCCGGTGTGTTTATGATGGTGTAGTAACGGCGGTATTTAAGTTTTCTGGTTCAACTAATGTCCTGGTGCGTCATGGCAGTTATATTTCTGTCTACTGCAACCTGTCTTCGGTTATTGTACGCAAAGGGCAGAAACTCAAGGCTCGCGACCTTATTGGTACGGTACAAGCTGATGAGTCCGGCAACTGCATACTGCATTTCCAATTGCGCAAGGAAACTACAAAACTAAATCCTGAAGCATGGATAGGTAAATAGTGATGGCCTCGCTAATTTCGCATTTTTTTATGAATTCATCGGCAGTATGACTTCGTGAACTATTGCCGGGGCCCATTTTCATTGAAGGAAATCGCATCAGTGCCTGGTCGCTCAATGTTGGGCTGCCAAAGGGACTTTTCCCCAGCGATATGGCTTTCTGTACCAGCGGATGCTCTATGTCTATTTGCGAGGAAGACAGACGGAAACTTCGTGCCTTCACCTCGCTCATGATATTCTGACATACGATATCGTAAATCTCTTCGTTGGAATACTGCTCGTTGCTTCTGATGTCAATGGTAAACTTGCATTCCGATGGTATGACATTGTGTTGCGTGCCTGCATTAATTATTGTTGCAGTCATTTTCACAGGTCCCAACAATCCGCTTTTCTTAGGGAATTGATAGTTCCTCACCCAGTTAATGTCGTCCAAAGCATGATAAATGGCGTTGTCACCTTCCTCCCTTGCTGCATGCCCGGCTATGCCGTGGGCAGTGACATCCAGAACCATTAGTCCCTTCTCTGCTATGGCAGGTTGCATTCCTGTAGGTTCGCCCACCAGGGCAACATCTATCTTGGGGAGTACAGTCAGCAGGTGCTCCATGCCGTTCTTGCCACTGACCTCCTCCTCTGCGCTGATGGCAAGGATTAGATTGTAGGGAAGTTCTTTGTCTTTCAAGCATCTGAAAACCTGGATAAGGCTTACAAGCGATGCGCCATCATCGTTGCTTCCAAGGCCATAGATGCAATCTCCCTCTATTGTTGCCTTGTAGGGATCGCGAGTCCATAGTGATGTGGGTTTTACCGTGTCTATGTGAGCATTCAGCAACAATGTCTTTCTTGTCTCGTCATATCCGTCGGCAATACACCATATGTTGTTGCCTTCCCTTTCTGTTTTAAGACCGTACTCCTGTAGCATCACCTCGGTCAAGGTGTCTGCTGCCTCTTTTTCCTCCCGGCTTGTTCTTGGAATCTCTATTAGTTTGCATAGCAAATTTACAGCATCCTGTGTTAGGTTCTCTACATTCATGAAAGTCATATTCTTGTTTTCGTTCAGCAAAGTTAGTCTATTTTGTGCCAAAAACGAAATTATTTTCCGATATATTCCGGCAGTATGATAGGAAAGTAGTATCTTTGCGCGTGATTATAAGCATAACACCATGCAGAATTTCAGCCCATTACAAAAACTTGTGCACGACCAGGCCCGTATCTATGGGAATCGTGTAGCATTGCGCTATCGAGACAACTCGCTCGGTATATGGAAAGATATCTCATGGAAACAATTCTCGCTTACTGTACGGCGCCTGGCCGATGCAATGGTTGCATTGGGCGTGGCAGAGCAGGAAAATATTGCTGTATTCTCCCAAAACATGCCAGAGGGGTTGATGGTAGATTTTGCTTCTTACTCCATAAGGGCAGTAGTGATACCTTTGTATGCTACCAGCAGCGAAATGCAGGTCAAGTATATTGTCAGCGATGCCAGTATCAGGTACGTCTTCGTTGGTGAGCAGGAACAGTACGATATTGCATTCAGGGTGCTCAAGCACGGTTCCACATTGGAAAAACTGATTGTCTTCAGTCGTGATGTCTGCTTCAATGCAGAGGACCAGATCAGTATGTATTTTGACGATTTCCTCGCATCGTCCACAGACATGTACAAGGGCGTTGTTTGTGCCCGTTCGGAGAAGGTTTTGCCAGATGATTTGGCAAATATTCTCTACACTAGCGGTACCACAGGCTTGTCCAAGGGCGTTATGCTTACGCATGAGATGCTAAATACTGCTGTGGCATCCCATTGTGGTGTCTTCCCGCTTTCCGACAAGGATGTGGTTCTCAATTTCCTGCCATTTACCCATGTCCTGGAGCGTGGATGGGCATACCTGTGCATAGCCAATGGTTGTACTCTGGCGGTTAATCGCAATCCTTCAGATGTGCTGCGTTCCATGCGCGAGGTACATCCAACCTGCATGTGTGCTGTGCCTCGTTTTTGGGAGAAGGTGTATGCCGCAGTATGGGAACGCATAGAGCGTAGCAATTCCATGCAGAAGAAGCTCTTGCTCGATGCTTTGAGCGTGGGCCACGAATACAATGTCGAGCATAGGATGAAGGGCATAGAACCGCCTCTGGCCCTACGTGTCCAGTATTCTTTCTACGAAGGTACGATGATTGCCTTCTTGAAGAAACAGTTAGGCCTGGAGCGTGCCAACTTCTTCCCGACGGCTGGTGCAGCAGTGCCTCCGGTCATAGAGGACTTTGTTTGCTCGGCAGGTTTGAATATGATTGTCGGATACGGACTGACTGAAAGTACCGCCACTGTCAGCTGTGATCGCTACAATCAGCCTCGTTCCATCGGCAGTGTAGGACGTTTGCTTGATGGCGTGCAGATACGGTTTGGTGAAAACGATGAAATCCTGCTAAAGGGCAAGACCATCACCAAGGGATATTATCGCAAGGCAGAGGTAACCGATCTGTCCATTGATGAGGATGGGTGGTTCCACACTGGCGATGCCGGCTACATCAAGGATGGCGAACTTTTCCTTACCGACAGGATAAAGGACCTGTTCAAGACCAGTAACGGCAAGTACATTGCACCTCAGCTTATTGAGTCCAAGTTGTGTGTGGACAAGTACATTGACCAGATAGTGGTTGTTGCCGAACAGCGCAAGTTCGTATCTGCATTGGTTATTCCTCAGTATGACCTTCTCCGGGAACTGGCCCGCGACTATGGCGTGGATTGTGCGGATAATGTCGAACTTTGTGCCAACGAGCGTGTTGTCAAGTTCATGATGTACCGAATTGACACACTGCAACAGGAATTTGCAAATTACGAACAGATTAAGAAAATAACGTTGCTCCCCCAGCCTTTCAGTATGGAGAAAGGCGAACTGACCAACACGCTGAAGGTGAAGCGTGCAGTTCTTTACAAGAATTATAAGGAGCAGATAGAAAAGATGTACGAAGAAGAATGATTACACAAGATCAATTGAAGGAGGTTCAGACCAGAGTAGAACAGCTGAACCACTACCTCAACATTCCGGCGAAGAAGATCCAGTACGAAGAGGAGCAACTGCGCACTCAGGCCCCCGAGTTCTGGGAGGACCAGAAACGTGCCGAGGAGCAGATGAAGGTTGTAAAGGGACTGGAAAAATGGATCAAGGACTATCAGGAGGTAAGTACCTTGGCCGATGAATTGGCGACAGCCTTTGATTTCTATAAGGAGGAACTGGTTACTGAACAGGAAGTGGACGAACTCTATGCTAGAACAATCACCTCTATCGAAGAACTGGAACTCAAGAATATGCTCCGCAAGGAGGAGGACTCCATGGATGCAGTCCTTAAGATCAACTCTGGCGCTGGTGGCACCGAGGCTCAGGACTGGGCACAGATGCTTATGCGAATGTACATGCAATGGGCCGACAAGAACGGCTACAGGATACGCATAGCGAACCTCTTGGAGGGTGACGATGCCGGTATTAAGTCATGTACCCTTGAAATTGAGGGAGAGTTTGCCTATGGCTATCTGAAGAGTGAAAACGGCGTGCACCGTCTGGTCCGTGTTTCTCCCTATAATGCTCAGGGTAAGCGCATGACCTCATTCGCATCGGTCTTTGTCACCCCTCTGGTGGATGATACCATTGAGGTGAATATCGAGCAGGCCCGTATTTCCTGGGACACATTCCGTAGTTCAGGTGCCGGTGGCCAGAACGTCAACAAGGTGGAATCCGGTGTGCGTCTGCGCTATATGTACAAGGACCCATATACCGGCGAGGAGGAAGAGATCCTGATTGAAAATACCGAGACACGCGACCAGCCCAAGAACAAGGAGAATGCTCTCCGCCTTCTGCGTTCCATGCTTTACGACAAGGAATTGCAGCACCGCATGGAGGAGCAGGCAAAGATAGAGGCAGGCAAGCGCAAGATCGAGTGGGGCAGCCAGATTCGCAGTTATGTGTTCGACGACCGCCGTGTCAAGGATCATCGCACCAACTACCAGACAAGCGATGTAGGTGGAGTGATGGATGGCAAGATAGACGCATTTATTAAAGCATATTTGATGGAGTTCGGAGGCGAATAGGCCTTCAACAGCATATCATACGACAACATGGCGCATTACGAGACAGAGAGGAAGTTCCTGGTTGTAGGGGAATTCAAATCGCTAAGTTACAATGCCACACGCATTCAGCAGGGTTACATTGCCAGCAACAATGGACGTACTGTCAGGGTGCGTATCCGTGGGGATAAAGGTTATCTTACAATAAAAGGTCCGAGCGGCTTGAAGGGAATTACGCGATACGAATTTGATACAGAAATTCCCCTGGACGATGCTCGTGAACTGATGGAAATATGCGAGCCGGGCATCATCGACAAGACCCGTTATCTGGTCAAGTCTCCAGATGGTCGTCACATATGGGAGATAGACGAGTTCTATGGTGACAACGAAGGTCTCGTCCTGGCCGAGGTGGAACTGTCTCATGAGTCGGAGGAGTTCCTGAAGCCGGATTTTATCGGCAGGGAAGTCACGGGCGACAGGCGCTTCTACAACAGTCATATGCGCAGTTATCCCTTTAAGTTATGGAAAGAGGAAATTTTGGAAGTAAAATAGGTGCCATACTTGCCTCGGCCGGCAGTGCTGTCGGTCTGGGCAATATATGGCGTTTCCCGACAGAATGCGGCAGCAACGGAGGTGCTGCTTTTATTCTGATATATCTTTTGTGCGTGTTTTTCTTGGCCATGCCTGTAATGGTGGCCGAGTTCGTGATAGGACGTTCCAGTCGTTCTAATGCGGTTGGTTCGTACCGTGTCTTGGCTCCTGGCAAACCATGGGTCGTTTCTGGCTTTATGGGTGTACTGGCTGGTTTTCTGGTACTTTCGTATTACAGCGTGGTCGCAGGCTGGACATTGGACTATACTTACGAGTCGCTTGTGGGCAATCTGATGTCAGGCTCGGATTTCGGCCAGTATTTCGCTGATTTCGTGGCCAGTCCTTGGCGCCCTGTCCTGTTCTTGACAATCTTCCTGCTTATCACACATTATGTCGTGGCTGCTGGAGTGGAAAAAGGAATTGAGCGTTACAGCAAGATTATGATGCCCATGCTGTTGCTCATAATCCTTGTTCTTGCAGTTTTCTCACTGACAATGCCCAATGCAATGGAGGGAATAAGATTCCTGCTCACTCCGGACTTCTCCAAGGTTACCAAGGATGTGGTTATCAGTGCCATGGGTCAAGCCTTCTTCTCGCTCAGCGTAGGTATGGGCACTTTGGCCACCTATGCCAGTTATTTCAATAAGGAAACAAAGTTGCTCCCCTCGGCCGTGGGAGTATGTACCATAGATACAATGGTGGCTATCTCTGCCGGTTTCATCATATTTCCCGCTGTGTTCAGTGTGGGTGTCAGTGCTGATTCCGGTCCTGGCTTGGTGTTCATCACCTTGCCTTATGTCTTTCAGGAGGCTTTCGGCAGTGTGCCGGTTCTGGAGTACTTGTTTTCGGGACTGTTCTATGTCCTGCTGCTTCTGGCGGCGCTTACCAGCAGTATATCCATGCACGAGATCAGCACGGCCTATATTCACGAGACCTTCAAGCTTAACCGTCCTAAGGCTGCGGCGATAGTTACTGCTGTTTGTTTCCTTATGGGTATTGCCTGCAGTTTGTCGTTCGGTCTATGGAAGGATGTCACTGTCATGGGCAAGGGGTTCTTTGAATTGTTTGACTTTATAACCGCCAAGTTCCTAATGCCCCTTGGCGGTCTGCTCATCTGTACGTTTGTCGGGTGGGATATGAACAAGCGCATTGTGGCGCAGGAACTTAACTCAAGATTTACGTCCTTGCTGATGATACTTTTCAGCTGGGTAGCGCCAATAGGTATTGGTATAATATTTATTTATGGTTTGATTAGCGGATAATGGAGAAACACGCAAATTTTGGTAGTCGTATGGGTGCCATCTTTGCTGCTGCCGGCAGTGCAGTCGGTTTGGGCAATGTTTGGCGCTTCCCTATGGAGGTGGGAAACAACGGAGGTGCAGCCTTCATACTGGTTTATCTTCTTTGTATAGTCTTGATGGGTCTGCCCATCATGATCAGTGAGTTTGTTATAGGCCGTCACACACAGAGCAACATGATAGAGGCATTCCGCAAACTCGCTCCGGGCAAGTGGTGGCGTTTCATTGGTATATTGGGCATTTTTGTGGCCTTTATCATCCTCAGTTACTATATCGTGGTTAGCGGCTGGACGCTTTATTACACGTATAGCAGTTTCAGCGGTATGCTTATGGACAAGGACACGGACTATGGCGCATTCTTCGGAAATTTCGTTGCCAATCCATGGCTCAGTGTCCTGTTTGCAGCCATCTTTATGCTATTGACCCACATAGTTATTGCACGCGGAGTTCAGAGTGGCATAGAGAAGTGTTCCAAGGTGATGATGCCCATGCTCTTGCTCATTATCGGGTTGCTGGTGCTTTGTGCATTTAGTATGCCGGGTATAGATGAAGGCCTGCGCTTCCTGCTTAAGCCAGATTTTTCTAAACTTACTGTCTCTGCTGTGCTTAGTGCCATGGGTCAGGCTTTCTATTCATTGTCTTTGGCCATGGGTTGCCTCTGTACATACGCCAGTTATTTCGGTCCCAAGACACGTCTTATGTCTTCTGCCGTTAGTGTGGCTGCCATAGATACTTTCGTGGCCGTGCTTAGTGGTTTCATTGTCTTCCCAGCGGTGTTTTCCGTGCCAGGTGTAGAGGCCAATGCGGGTCCGGGCCTGGTGTTCCAGACTCTGCCCTATGTCTTCAATATGGCATTCGACAGCGTCCCCTGGCTTGGCTATCTGTTCAGTGGCATGTTCTATATACTGCTTTTCCTCGCGGCCCTAACCAGTGCCATATCATTGCACGAGTCAGTCACTGCCTATGTCCATGAGAATTGGCACATGCCCCGCAAGAAGGCTGCGACTCTCGTCTCCGTTGCCACCATGTCTTTTGGAGTAGTCTGCTGTCTAAGTTTTGGGGTTTTGAGCAGTTGGACGATATTTGGCATGAACATCTTCGATTTGTTTGACTCCGTGTCCTCTAAGATATTGCTCCCAATAGGCGGCGTTCTCATAGCGTTGTTCGTAGGATGGTATCTGGACCGTAAGTTGGTTTATATGGAGGTGACTAATAACGGTACTTTATCCGGCAGATTCTTCGGTGTGCTGCTTTTCCTGATACGTTGGGTTGCCCCCATAGCCATCACGTCCATGTTTGTCAAGGGACTGTTGGATATGCTCTAACCCGATGAAACGTAGGAAGTGGTTTACTCGCGCACAGGGAATCTTCCTGTTGGCTGTCCTTAATGTTAGCCTTTTGATATTGGGGACAGTCCTGCTTTCCAAATGCGGTGAAGGCAGAAGCGATGGAGTGGCAGACACTCTTGTATCAGTGAGAAGGGAATCTGCTGTCTCCTCCTCATCTGGATATTATGCAGTGCCAGAGGTTGTGCCTGATTCCTTCATGTTCGATCCCAACGACGCAGACAGCACCCAGTTGCTTCGCCTTGGTCTGGCCCCGTTTCAGGTCAGGAGCATCTATCGCTATCGTGCCAAGGGCGGTCGTTTCAGCACGAAAGATGATTTCCGCCGTGTCTACCGCCTCACCAACGAGCAGTGGGAACGACTTTCGCCTCTTATAAGTATTGCACCCAAGTACCGGTTGGTGACCATCGTGCCACATTTGGATGTGCGTAACACCTCTTCTCGTCCTGCGTTTTATGCTACGGATACCATTATACGTGATTCTGTCCTTTGCTCCTATGCCACGTCAAGGTCAAAGCCTGCTTATGTGCAGAAACTTTCTGGTGATGAAACCATAGACATAAACCTTGCCGACAGTGCGCTTCTTTGCCGTGTGCCAGGCATAGGTCCTTATTTTGCGCGCAGGATTATCCAGTACAGACGGCGCCTTGGCGGATACACTTCTGCAGCCCAGCTTCTACAGATAGAGGACTTTCCTGCTGATGCTATTGCATGGATGCAGGTGGCAGATACATGCCAGGTGCAACAGTTGCAGATAAACAGTCTTAGTACGCGTAGATTGATGAAGCATCCCTATATGGGTTATTACCGTGCCTCGGAGATTGCTGACTACCGTCGCATACATGGTCCTATCCGTAGCATTGAGGTGCTTAAGTCGTTGCCTCATTTTACTGAAGAGGATATTCTTCGTCTTGCACCCTACCTTTCTTTCGAATGATTCGTGCTGGACATGGAGGTTAGTCTTTATTATTCGTAAACTTTTGTTGTACTATCAACAGAAGTTTGTTGATAGTACAACAAAGATTTACTGTTAAGGAGGGTATTAGCGTACGCCTTAATACGCGTGCGCGTATATATAAGTAAGGTGTCCTATAACCATTTGCGGGCATAGAAGGACGTGTGCATGATGAGTACCTGGAGAATGGCTAACGACTGATGCCTGAATCTGCGGTTTATAAACATAAATCGGTCATTAGCGCATAACTCTCTAATGACCGATTTGGGATAATAAATAGCGGAGTCTATTCCTTTAGTGGATTCCAGCCCTGTGCTTTCAGTTCGAACTCATTGCCGTCTCGGCTTATCAGCGCCTTGCCTAGACTTTCGTTGGTAATGTATCCGATGACTTTCACATCCTCAATGGCACTGACAGCATCATTGGCGGTAAGGGGTACGGTAAACAGCAGTTCATAGTCTTCGCCTCCGTTCAGGGCACAGGTGCTGACGTTCATGTTGAACTCCTCGGCTACAACTGCGGTCTGGTAGTCCAGAGGGATTCGCTCCTCATAGATGCGGCATCCGCATTGGCTCTGTTCGCAGATATGCATCAGTTCGCTGCTAAGACCGTCCGATATGTCTATCATGGATGTTATCTTCACATTTGCCTGGCGCAGTTTCTCTATGATGTCCTTGCGTGCCTCAGGTTTCATCTGCCTTTCCAATAGGTACTCCTTGCCGGCAAAGTCGGGCTGGGGTATCTGTGCTATTGCCTCGTCTACGTTGCTGCCGTTCTTCTTGGCTTGCTGTGTGGCTTCCAAAACCTGCTGGTTGTATACAGCCTTTTCACGTTCCAGAATCTGCAGGCCCATGTAGGCGGCTCCTAAATTTCCAGAGACACAGATAAGGTCTGTTTCCTTGGCACCGCTGCGGTATGCGATGTCTTCTGCCTTGGCCGTACCGATGGCGGTGATACTTATGGCCAGACCTGTCATGCTGCTTGTCGTGTCTCCGCCGACGATGTCTACACCGTGCTGCTTGCATGCCAGTTTCATGCCGGCATACAGTTCCTCAATGTCTTCCACCATGAATCTCTTGCTGATGGCCAGGCTTACGGTGATCTGTCTGGGTGTGCCATTCATGGCGTATATGTCGCTCAGGTTCACCATCACTGCCTTGTATCCCAAATGGCGCAAGGGCATGTATGTGAGATCGAAATGCACACCCTCCATGAGCATATCGGTGGTTACCAGTGTCTGCAAGCCAGATTCTGGCGACAGTATGGCACAGTCGTCGCCCACACCTTTTAGTGTGGATGCGTTTACGTTCTCGTTTTCCTTTGTGAGGTGCTTGATAAGGCCAAACTCACCCAATTCTGCTATTTCCAAAGTAAATGTGTATGTTTTCTTGTTATGAACGTGCAATCATTTCGCGCATAATGGCTGCCATGCGCGGTTGAGCTTCGGCGGCGGCCTTCTGAACGTCTTCGTGGGTTATCTTTACGATTTCCGCAAATCCGCCCAGGTCGGTAATTATGCTGATACCAAAGCATTTTATGCCACAATGCCGGGCCACAATAACTTCTGGTACTGTGCTCATGCCTACAGCATCTGCTCCCCAGTGTGCAAACATGCGGTATTCGGATGGGGTTTCGTAGGCAGGGCCTTGTGTGGCCAGGTATACCCCATGGCGCACATCAATGGCCAGCTCCTTTGCGATGGCGTCTGCCAGTTCAATGAGTTCCGGGTCATAGGCATGTCCCATATCGGGGAAACGTGGTCCTTGAGGTATGTTTTCTCCTCGTAGAGGATTTTCTGGCATGAAGTTAATCTGGTCTGTGATAATCATCAGGTCGCCTATGCCAAATGTGTGGTTGGTGCCGCCAGCAGCGTTGCTGACAAAAAGAGTCTTTATGCCCAGTTCGTACATTACGCGTATAGGGAAGGTGACCTGCTTCATGTCGTAGCCTTCATAGTAGTGGAAACGTCCTTCCATGGCCAGAATGTCTTTTCCGCCAAGTCGGCCGAATATCAGGCAACCAGCATGCCCCTCCACGGTGCTGACAGGAAAGTTGGGTATTTCCGTATATGGTATGACTGTTTCTTTCTCTATTTCTTTCGCCAATTCTCCCAGACCTGTGCCCAGGATGATGGCTGTTTCAGGCTTTGTCGTCATCTTGGCTTTAAGCCATTCCGCTGTTTCTAAGATTCTTTCGTACATAACCTGTAATTTTTTCGTTGAATAGTTTTTCTTTTCCCTGCATGAATTGTATGCCTATGGGGATGACCCATATGTGCTCGGCAATGTCGTCGGGGAAATCTTCAATGGTAAGCAGTCGAGTGGTGTCTTTTTCTGTGGTGAGAATCAGTCTGGGTTCAGGTATGCTTGCCAGTTCTGACTTGATTTTGTCAAGGTCTTCAGCATCGTAATAGTGATGGTCGCTAAAGTCAATGCTTTTTACCGAGGCAAAACGCTTGACCATATCCAGATACATATGTTTTGGGCATCCAATCCCCGTTAGCAGTAGTACGTTGTAATGACTTATTTTGCTGGTTTGACTCATCTCATGCGTGAGCAGGTTGACCATCTTGCCGTATTTGAATGTACTGAAGAACAGTCGTTGGTATGGTCTCAACTGGAGTGTCTCGGCGATGATGCGGTATTCCATCGGCGACATCTCTTGTGGGCATTTGCTTACAATGACCATATTGGCCCGTTCTTTTCCGCTGGCATATTCCCTTAGTCGCCCGGCAGGAAGAACTTGGTCCTTTGTGATAAGTCTGTGGTAGTCGGTCAGAAGGATATTTCTGCCCGGTTGGACATATCTGTGCTGAAAGGCGTCGTCAAGAAGAATTACCTGCACGTCGCACGTCTCCTTGTCATTCATCAGGCGTTCTATGCCTCTGCGCCTGTTTGCATCGACGGCCACGTAAACATCAGGAAATTTTTGTGCCATTTGCCACGGTTCGTCTCCAATTGTCTTCATCGGGGTGTCAGCGTCGGCAAGAACATATCCAGAACTCTTCCGCTTGTATCCCCTGCTCAGAACAGCGACCTTGTATCTCGGCGATAGCAGTCGTATCAGGTATTCGATGTGTGGTGTTTTCCCCGTTCCTCCTACGGTGATGTTGCCTACGGAAATAATGGGGATGTCGTATTCTCTACTTTCCAGGAAGCCCCAATCAAAGAAACGGTTCCTTAAGGCTGTAATCCAGCCATAGATCCATGCTATTGGCATGAACCAAGGATTCGTGCTGATGAAATCTCCTTCCGTGTGGGGCATTGGTGTAATAAAAAACTTTGTATTTGGTGAACAAAGATAGTGTTTTTATTCAAGAAATCAAAGTTATTCGTCTAATTTTGCCTATGTTGGGCATTTGGGTTGTGTCAAAATGGCGGCGTACAGTTGGCTTATGAATGTTTTGAACTATCTTTGTTAGACAAAATGACACCAATGAATACCATCATGTGTAGAAAAACTTCTTTCACTTTCGTGCTGCTTTGCTTTTTTGTAAATGCCATGCCGTCTATGTGCCAGATATCGGCCCTCATGCCTAAAGTAAGGACGGTCCTCACGTACAATGTCAGGAATGCCACCACCGATGACGGACAGGTGGATTTTGCCGATGTCGTATCAGTGATTTTACGAAGCAATGCCGATTTTGTTGCACTGCAGGAACTGGACAGTGTGACAGGTCGTAGCAAGGGAAAGGATGTGCTTCGCGAAATGGCCTTGCTCAGTCAATATTACCCTATCTATGGGCCGTCCATAGATTACGATGGTGGCAGATATGGTGTAGGAATACTTTCCAGGCATAAACCTCAGAATGTCCGCAAGATTGCCATGCCAGGTAAGGAGGAGGCGAGGACCATGCTTGTGGCGGAGTTTGAGAATTTGGTGTTTGCTTGCACTCATTTGTCGCTTACCCCAGAGGACCGCATGGCATCTGCCGAACTGATTCTTGCCGAGGCCAGGGAAAGTGCAAAGCCTTTTATTCTCGCTGGTGACTTTAACGATATACCAGAATCGGAGTTTTTAAGGCAGATAGAGCACGATTTCATGGTTCTTTCTCCTAAGGACAAGGGCACTTATCCTGCACATTCTCCAAAAGTATGCATAGATTACATTTCCTCATACAAAGGAAGTGGAGGGGCTTTGGTACTGAGGGAGGCCGAGGTGCTGCCCCATAATCGGGTTTCCGACCATCTGCCTGTGATGGCACGTTTTCAATTGAAGACACCGGTGGAACGGATCTTTAATGCAAAACCATATTTGCAGAACCCTACGTCAGATGCGGTTTCTGTTATGTTTCAGACCGGAACGCTGACCCATGCATGGGTGGAGTTCGGTCAGGATACCCTGAACCTGCGTCGGGCACGAATGGAGTATGAGGGCCAGGCTGTCTGCCATGATGCAGACCATAAAGTACGTCTTGAAGGTTTGCAACCGGGATGCAAGTATTACTATAGGGTATGTGCCCAAGAGATTCTGCACTATGGCGCTTACAACAAGATTTTTGGAGATACTTCAGTAACACCGTTTTTCTCTTTTACATTGCCTGAAGAAAATCAATCGGATTTTACGGCACTTGTATTCAATGATTTGCATAGAAACTCTGAGACAATAAGACTTATGTCGGAACTTGCTTCCAATATCCCGCATGATTTTGTTGTTTTCAATGGTGATTGCCTTCCCGATCCTGCTTCAAGAGAGGATGCTTTGCATATGCTGTATCGCCTTACTTCTGCCTTCCATGCCGAGAGTGTTCCCTCGTTCTTTATTCGCGGAAATCATGAAATAAGAGGATTTTATTCGGCAGCTCTGCCTTCTCTTTTTGACCAGCCAGGTGGTCACACCTATGGTGCTTTCTCGTGGGGGGATACTCGTTTTGTTATCTTAGATTGTGGCGAGGATAAGCCGGATGAACATTGGGTGTATTATGGTCTGAATGACTTTGCTGCATTTCGTCTGGAGCAGGCACGCTTCCTAAGTAGTGAACTGAAGAGTCGCGAATTCAAGCAATCGAATCGTAGGGTTCTTTTGCATCATGTGCCTTTGTGGGGCAATTCGGATAAGTTTGCTCCGTGTATAGATATGTGGTCCCCGATTTTAGAGAAGGCAAAGTTTGATATTGCATTGAATGGTCATACGCACAGGTTTCGCTTTCATGAGACAGGTATGGTTTCTAATCCTTTCCCAGTTTGTGTGGGTGGAGGACCTAAAGAATCTGAAGCTACGATGTTCGTGTTGACCAAGAAAGGAAAGAATATGCACATTCGAGTTCTGGATACCAAAGGAACAGAGTTGGAGTCTTGGGATTTTTAATGCCAGTTTAGGAATTGGAAAGAGGGTGGGGATGACTCTCTATAAGGGACTAACTGCACGTTCAAAAGTCAGGATGGGACTATATATAGTATATTAATAAGGTGTATTCTTCCCTTTATTGTCCCTTCTACACCCATTCTTCGCTATTTTCTTAAATTTTCTTTCGTGTTTCTTTGCCGGTTTGCGGAAAAGTCTTACCTTTGCACTCGCAAAACGGGAACGACTCCTGCTAGTTGGCGGAGTTGGTTTTCCTACGCAATAAAAGAAAG
>JAZRII010000093.1:0-9593 GCA_045645225.1 Bacteroidaceae bacterium
CACTACGTTCGGGACGTAGGGGTCGGGCGTTCGAGTCGCCTCTATCCGACATGAATCCGACACTGAGGAGACCAATAATCCGCATCGCTGTGCTCGTGGGAGCATGGTGTTGCGGATTTCTGTTTTATTGGCTGATAGGCACCTCCATGAGCCGAAGTTGGACGGAGTGCTCTATGGGCGAGTGGCTGTTTGACACATGGCAAGGAGTCGCAGTCTTTCTTCAGGAGAGGCTGGCAAGCATGAACCTGAGCCAGGAGTCTTTCGGGCAAATAGTGGCACTGACACTGGGCAACAGAGAGTTTCTGACGCCAGAGACGAAACTGCTATACCGCGAGGCAGGAGCCTCTCACCTGCTGGCCCTGTCCGGCATGCATCTTGGCATCCTGTACGGAGTCTTCAGGATGGTGATGCAGAACCTGGCATACACACGATGGAAGTGGCCGGCATTCTGTGGCATTATGATACTGCTATGGTCCTATGCCGTGATGACAGGTTGCCCCAAGAGCCTCATCCGTGCTGCACTGATGACATCTCTGGCCTTGTTGCTACAGGTGTGCGGAGAAAGGCGTAGCCATATTGACATTCTGAACGTGAGCGCTGCTATGGTACTGCTTACGGATCCAGCCTCGCTGTGGGACATCGGTTTCCAACTCTCCTGTGCCGCCATGCTGGGAATAATCATCCTGGGCATACCAGCCACGGAGAATTGGAGGCATCTGCCTCTACTGCCACGATTGGTACTGAGCAGCTTGGCAATCTCCATCTCAGCACAGCTGGCTACCCTACCCTTGACCCTTCTGTATTTCCAAAGCATTGCCACATACAGCGCCTTGACTAGCCTGGCGGCTATACCCTTGACAACGCTGATAATATACTTCAGCATTGGCTTATATGTCGGCTTGCCTTGGTGCATCCCCGTGGTGGAGTGGCTGATATGGTTCCAAAACAGAGTAATGGAAATGGTGAGCAACCTGCCAGGGGCATACATTGAATTATAGGGTGGCGAAGTTACTTTCGCCCGGAAAGGCGAAATAAAGTATACTTTCTTTTTGCTTTTCGCTCACTTAATCGTAACTTTACCCTCGCCACATGACTAATATACCTTATCGATAATATATATGAACACACGACTCCTTGTCCTTTGCCTAATATGTCTTGCATGCGGAACGGGCATGCATGCGCAACTTCTGCTGAAGGGAAAAGCGTCCTACTACCACGATGCCCTGCATGGCAACAAGATGAGTAATGGCGAACCGTACCATAGGGACAGTATGACATGCGCCCACCTGAAACTGCCATTCGGCACCATGCTGAAGGTGCGCAACCTGAGGAACGACAAGGAGGTGATAGTGGAGGTGACCGACCGTGGTCCCTATGCCAAGAAGTACATACTGGACCTTTCGCGTGCCGCTGCCAGAGAACTGGGTATCATAGGACGAGGATTCGCACCCGTGGAAATCAGCATCTACACCCCTGCCAAAGTGCCCTTCCGACTGAAAGACGAGGAGGCAGAGATTCCCGAACTGGACCTTCAGCACCGCATCATGGCCATATACCCAGAGCCCCTGTGGCAACAGGCAGACAGCACCGACACGGAATAAGCCAATGAAGCGCTCCATATTTTTATTGCTGATTGCTCTGGTCTTGCCATGTTGCAACCTGCAGGCAGAGGATATCTTCCTGCCCGAGCAATCTGAACTTGTACGCCCCTTTGGCAAAAGAGACGAAAAGAATTTCCTTCACCCCGAGAAAGTCTTCTATCCAGAAATATGGGTGGATTGTTTAGGCGGCAATCTGACTAAAGAGGGCATACTGGCCGATCTTGAAGCCATCGCCGAGGGAGGGTTCTCGGGCGTACAGTTCTTTTTCGGCAATCGTGGCGGTCTATGGCCAGGTGTGGACAATCCCATACAGTGCCTTACTCCAGAATGGGACGATTTTGTACGCTATGCAGCACAGCAGGCAAAACGCTTAGGCTTGAGATTCACTCTGCAGAACTGCCCTGGCTGGGCCATGGCAGGAGGACCATGGATAGAGCCAAGCAACAGCATGCGGCATCTGGTATGGACAGAAACACAGATTCAAGGAGGAAATGCCCTTGATATCAATCTGCCTATACACGCACACTCGGAAACGGAATGGCGAGATTATAAGGATCTGATGGTACTGGCCTTCCCCACCCCACTCGGAAGCACGAGACACCTGTTGCCACAACATACGGAAAGCAACACACCAGGAGTGCCATGGTACGAATGCCTTATGTCTGGGTGGCATCCATTCCATCTGCCAGCAACGACCAATGAAAAACCTCACTGGGTGGGAATAACACTTCCTCAGCCCGAAGTGGTAAGAACCATAGAATTCTCCAGCGTACAAGAATTTGCCCATTGGTTCTGCTACGAACCTGGAGTAAACGTGAAACTGGAAGCCATATACGAGAATGGAAATACTACTACCATACTGCATACGGACATGCCTGCCAGCAACTGGCAGGACAACATGCCCATTTCGCTGACCTGCACCGAGACCGAACCGACAAAGACCTACAGACTGACCATTTGCAACAGGAACAACATGGCACTGTCCTCGCTACGTTTGCTGAGCGCGGCACGGAAAAACAACTGGGAGTCGGAAGCCGGCTGGACACTGCGCAATATCATGTATAGCAACGAGGAGCCAGGCTACCCAAAGGAGGCATACATCCAGAAGGAATCTATAAAGGACCTAAGCACAGCGATGGACGCGCTGGGCAAACTACGATGGAATGCACCGAATGGGAAATGGACCATTCTGCGCATAGGGCATGTAAACAGCGGCATGAAGAATGCCCCGGCACCTCCCGAGGCTACGGGCTGGGAATGCAACAAGTTTGACATCAAAGGAGCAGAAAAGCACTTTGCCAGTTACATGGGACGCTTGAACGAAGGTCCGCTGGCAGGATTGCTGGACGGCATGCTGCTGGACAGCTGGGAGTGCGAGACACAGACCTGGACCGAGAATATGGAACAGGAATTCCGCAACATGACGGACTACGATCTGCGCCCTTGGCTACCGGCACTTATGGGATACGTCATAGACTGTCCAGAGACCACGTCGCGCTTCCTGCGCGACTGGCGTGGAACAATAAACGAACTGGTGGTAAACCGTTTCTACAAGCGCATGTCAGAGCTGGGCAGGGAGAACGGCATGTCAGTGACATACGAGACTGCTGCAGGCGATGTGTTCCCGGCCGACATAATGGAATATTTCAAGCATGCCGACATACCCATGTGCGAGTTCTGGCAGCATAGCCCAGAGGTCTTTGTAGGTTCTCTGAACTTCAAACCCATAAAACCCACTGTGTCCGCCGCACGTATGTATGGCAAACCTCGTATAGGTGCGGAGGCCTTCACCTCAATGCAACTTACCTGGGATGAGAAACTCCGTACAATAAAGGAGACAGCCAACAAAAACCGCATAGAGGGAGCCACGCACTTTGCCTTCCAGGCCTACACACACAATCCTCTGCCCGACGTGCTCGTTCCAGGCAGTTCCTTCGGTTCGGACATTGGCACTCCATTCCTACGCTCACAAACGTGGTGGCAACACATGCGCGCCTTCACCACCTACATTGCCCGGTCTACACACATGCTGGAGCGAGGTCGCCCTGTTTCGGACTTCCTGTGGTATCTGGGGGACGAGATTGACCACAAACCAGACCAACTGGCACCATTCCCCAAAGGGTTCAAGTACGACTATTGCAATCCCGATGCGCTGCTCACACGACTATACGTTACCGAGAACGGTCAGTTGAGCACACCAGAGGGAATCCGATACAATGCTATGTGGTTGCCCAGCACTCACAGGATGTTGCCTCAGACACTGGAGAAACTTGTGCAACTGGTACAGGATGGCGCCGTCATCATTGGCAAGCGACCCACATACCCAGCCACACTGTCGCAACCAGAACAAACACAGGAGCGTTTCAACAAGGCAGTCTCCCTGCTCTGGGGAGACACGGATGATGCGACCATACGCAAAGTGGGACTTGGCAAGGTTCTGTGCAACATGTCAGTGGAAGAGGCCATAGAGGCTCTTGGAATGGATGCTGATGTAAAAACAGATGGCATACAATGGCTGCACCGACAGACGGAGAATGCCGACTGGTACTATGTGTGCCCTCCATTGGGAAAGAGATTTGAAGGAGTGGTTGATTTTGCGCAACAGGGTACGGCGGAACTATGGAATCCGGTGAACGGCAACATTGAGAATGCCAGAGTTGAGAAAAAGGGGAATAGGAGTCTGGTACACCTGAAACTGGAACAGGGTGAGACACGTTTCGTGGTATTCCGCAAAGACAAGAAACTGGGCACGGCAAGGGTTGCCTCTGTCATAGAGGAAATCCCTCTGGAGAAAACAGAATGGACACTTAGGTTCCCCGACGGTTGGGGTGTCATTCCCCAGGTCCTAAGCACCTACGAACTTAAGGCATGGAAAGACCTCGCTCTTTCCGATGAAGGCAAGGCTTTCTCGGGAACGGTGACATACAGCACTTCCATATCCATTACACGCAAGAAACGTGGATGCAGATACTTTTTGGATCTGGGGCGCGTGGAAAGTATCGCAAAAATCCGTATCAACGGCAAGGAGGCAGGAACATTGTGGACTTTCCCTTACCGAACCGACATCAGCAAGTATCTGAAGAATGGCAAAAACCAGTTGGAAGTGGAGATAACAAACACTTGGTTCAATCGCTTGGTGTTTGATGCCAACCAACCGGAAAGCCTACGGAAGACATGGACCATAAATGCCCCGCACATGAATTCTCCACTAAGAGAAAGCGGTCTGCTGGGACCTGTCTGCATACATATAGTAGAATAACCTCCATTTAACAGAAACGCATGAGAACAAGAAGCATACTCCACCTATGCATGGGTGTGATTGCATTGGCAAGTTGCAACGGCAAACTGACAAGTCTGGTACCCGACACGCCTTCCAAGGCACCCAACTACTTCTGCACATGGAACACACAGGGCTATGCGGTGAGTTATAGCGGTTCGGACATGATGCGCAGCGCCATGACCGAGGAAAATATCCTTGGAGAAGGGCAGTACCAGAACTGGGTGAGTTTCTTCCCCAAGATACGTGAGGACCTGTATTTCGTGATGGATGACTCGTGGGACATTCCTCAAGATAAGAATCATTCCAACAGAAATCTGTATCTCGGCATGTGCGAACTGGACGAAGGCCGTTTCCCGTCATTCCGAGGTACTGCGGCAGAACGTCTCGGCCAACTGACCATGCGCATAAAGCAGGAGGGGTGGAAAGGTGCCGGCGGCTGGATTTGTGCACAGAAAGCCGATGGGCATGAGCACCAGAGCGAAGAGGAATACTGGACAGAGAGACTGAAGGCGGCCAACGAGGCTGGATTCTCCTACTGGAAGGTGGATTGGGGACATCAGGACAGGAACGAGGGCTGGCGACGGATGCTTACACGTCTGGGCAAGGAACATGCTCCAAATCTGTGGATAGAACACGCCATGCATGGGCACTTCATCCGGTTCAGCGACGTGTTCCGCACCTACGACGTGGAGAACATCATTGCCCAACCTCTGACCATACGACGTGTGGCTGAACTGCTGCCATACAAGAGCGAGGGCAAAAGCAAAGGTATTATCAACTGCGAAGACGAACCATACATTGCCGTAGGACTGGGATGCGCCATAGGCATCATGCGTCATCCCATGGACGGAAATCTGCCTGACGGCAGGCAGGACGAGGTGTTTCCGCCTGTCGGGCATAACTACAAAAGTTGTATGGACGAAGTTGTACGCGCCGTAAGATGGCATCGCATAGCAGAGCCGTTTGGAGTGGACGGAAACTTTGAAGCAGATACTGTCATGCTGACGGACTATTGGGTTTTGCATGAAAACGAGACCTGGAACAAGGGGCGACGTACAGGCACCACACTACACGAAAGCGCACCTGCCAGAGTGAGCAGAAATATGCCGCTACCCATAGTGGATGACAACAGCGAAGAACGCCCCTACATCCTCTCCTCCACCTACCCCACCGGTGCCATTGCCATTGCTGCCATTGGCAGAGCTTTAGGGCGCGAATACGTATGCAAGGAGGTTGCCGTCACTGCCCAAGCCATGGACTGGCATGCACCGATAGGACTGTTCGGACACTTCAAAGAGGTTTGCCTGCTTTATCCCGAACATTTTGAGCAGAAGGGAAACCGCAAGCCCAAGGTGCTGGCACAAGACCTGGCAGGAGACAAGGCAGTGGACATTACCTCCGAGGTGACAATTGAAGGCTGCAAACTTACCATTCCTGGTGAGGTAATTCGCAGAGTGGGACTGATGGCATCAAGTCCCGGCGACCTGTCGGCTCCGGGACTTGTGATACGGATAATTGCAAAATAAAAATTAACCCAAATAGATTTGTGATTACTCCTCTGGTATAGTTATTTCACCAGCAATGCTGGTATTGAGCTGTGCCAAAATTTCCTCCTTGGAATATCCCTGTCCCAGAAGGTACATCAGTTTGGATACGGTGCTTTCCATGGTTCCGTCGTAACCGTTTACGGCTCCTGCCTGCAGAAGCTGGCGCCCGGTTTCGTAGCGCCGCATCTCCACTGTGCCCTTGGAACATTGCGTTATGTTCACCAGGATAACTCCACGCTCATTCAATTCCTTCAGTTTCTCGAAGAGCCATGGTTTCTGTGGAGCATTGCCCGAACCATATGTCTTGATGATGAGCGCTCGCAGGTTCTTCATTCCTATCACCGCCTCCACATACTCCTGCTGTATGCCAGGGAAAAGCGTCAGTATGAAGATGCCCGTCTCCATGCAGTAGTGCGGAGTGAAGGGAACATCTGGATTGGGGCGGCGGATGTGCAGAGTGTCGTACTTGATGTTTATGCCAGCCTCTGCCAAAGGGGGATAGTTGTACGAACGGAAGGCATTGAACCCTTCAGCATTTATCTTGGTAGTACGGTTGCCACGCATCAGCATGCTTTCAAAGAATATGCACACCTCCGGCACCATAGGTTCGCCTGCCGAATTGCGGGCAGCGGCAATCTCTATGGACGTAAGCAGATTCTCCTTTCCGTCCGTGCGCAACTTGCCTATGGGCAGCTGTGCCCCCGTTATCACCACCGGCTTGGCAATATTCTCCAGCATGAAACTCAGGGCAGAAGCCGTGAAAGCCATAGTGTCCGTGCCGTGCAGCACCACAAAGCCATCGTAGGCATCGTAGTTGTCGGCAATTACCTGTGCTATCTTCACCCAGTGCATGGGTTCCATGTCGCTGGAATCTATGGGCGGTTCGAACGTATAGGTCTGTATCTGCAGATGCAGGCGTTTCAGTTCCGGCACATAGTGCTGAAACTGGTCGAAATCGAAATTCAGTAGAGCCCCAGTTTCCGGATTCTCTATCATACCTATGGTTCCACCCGTATATATGAGCAGTATGGATGGTTGCGTATTGTTGTTCATATCATCTTAATGTTATATCATTCCCCCTTGTCCGTAACAGCAGATCTTAGCATATCCAGCACTTCAATGTCTGCCGGAAGCCATTTCACCGTGTCCAGTTCCTCGCGTGAAAGCCACAGTGCCGCCTCATGTTCGTTCAGCGTCCAGGATTCCGTAGCCAGAGTGCACAGATAGCAGTGCATGGTAAGGTGAAACTTGGGATAGTCATACTCCACGGTGCACAGGAATCTGTCTATGTCTATCGGAGCCGACAGTTCCTCCAGGATTTCCCGCTTCAGGGCATCATCCGGAGCCTCGTCCGCCTCCATTTTGCCACCGGGAAACTCCCACCAGCCCTTCCACTCGCCATACCCCCTCTGCGTGGCAAGTATCTTACCATCCTTGCAGATAACCGCTGCTACTACTTCTATATGTTTCATGGTGTATACTGTCGGCCGTTATTTATGATGCAATTTCTATTTTCCAATTCCACACTAAATATAATAATATTACCTTCATTCACCTTTTGGAATTTGGCGAAACTTCATTGTGTACTTCTCTGACTGAACATCTATATACATCTGATATTCTTTCAATCTTTTTTCTTTGGCTATGTTACTAAGTATTTTCTTGTTTATAGCTGAAATGTCTTTGCCATAATATATTGCAACAGGACGTATCTCTGTGCACAAATAAGGCAGCCCGTATGAATTCTGTTTATCAAGGAATAAACGCCACCCTTTTTCATATGCCCATTGTGGTGATTTGTACAATGCCGCCTTATTAGCAAACATTACATCGCTTAATTTTGCGAAAAGCCCCATATGCCTACCTAAATAACAATCTACAAAGTATGTCCCATCATATCTTTTATTGTCATATATAATCGGATATAGATTATGTACAATCTTATCTTTACATGTTAATTTCTTTTCACAATTATCACATTTGATTTGTCTATTTCTTAAATCATATTCTAAAACAAAACCTTTGTGAGAGTTTGCATAATGCGACCACATAGTAACAGACTTTACCGTTTCGCTGAAACAAGCAATAAAAGTACTACGTCTTAAAAAAGATTCTGCTTCACCAAACACTTTTTCAATTTGATTAAAAAACTCATCCTTATTCATACCGAAGATCTGATTGTGCCTTTCTATATCTTCATCGGTTGCATTATAGATGGCTTCTTTTAATATCTTTGTGCGTTCTTCGCCATATAATGATGCGACAAACTCTGGGAAAGGTTCGCCATTTCTCAAACTGTCTCTTAATTTTCTTAAATATTCCTTTGAAGTACCTTCTTTTAAAGAGTAATATAAAAATTCTTTATCATACCTAATAAGACAATCATATGGGTCATTAAATTTTTGTGCATTGCCAGCATATATTCTATCGTTGTAAAATGCGTCAAACTGTATTTCTGAACAATCACGATATCTAAACAATTTTGTTGGAGTTATGCTATGCACATATTCTAACAAGGGTCTTAATACCGACTCTTTTTCTTTACATGACATGGTTTCTGGAACAACTGTTACTTCCAACAGCTTTTTGAATATACGTCTTTTGGTATCCATGTTGAACAACTATTTAAATACACCTTTTAGTCTCGCACCCCTACATTCCAAAAACGGACTCTATTTATACCTCTTAAAATTCTCAGCCTGTTCGAATATTTCTTTGAACACTTCGTCGTTTGTTACCGGAGGATATCCATATTCTGCCAAGATGAGTATTAAGTCCATTTTGAGTTCGGCCTTAATATCATCTCGCTTTGCCCAATCGGTGTACTTTGATTTATCATCTACAATATTTTTGATCTCGCCAGCCAATATCTTTGCTCTATCTTCTGGATAGTCAAAACCGAATTGCTTAGCAACAGCGATCAAGATATCATAAAAAGCCTTTTCCTCGTAGGTTATACCTAACTCATTAAATGACCTCTTTTCTTTGTTAATCTCTTTGAGCAACTCGGCCATTTGATTAGCCACTTCGGTAAGGACTTCATCTGCAAAAATGGCACTATCGCTACGGTCATTATACCTCTCAACAAGTGCATTAAGTCGTTTTGTGAAGTCTGTTCCCTTCATTTTATTAACCTTTTTAAACTCGGTAATAACCATTTTAAGA
>JAZRII010000094.1:0-27340 GCA_045645225.1 Bacteroidaceae bacterium
CGAGCGTATGCGATACACCAACTATCTGTGGGTGGAAGTAGAGGCCATTGTTCCCAAAACGGTATATTACAAGACAAAATATAGTATTGACCAAGCAACGTGAAAATACTCATTACCGGCTTTGAACCGTTTGGGAGCAACGATGAAAATTCATCATGGGTGGTGGTATAAAAAACTCACCGTTTGCACTTCTTCAAACCAACTAAGCATAATTACATAGATAGCAAAGGCAATATGCCCACTCAACAATATATATATCAAAAATATGAAATCAAGCATTATTGATGTTCCTCGCAAACATACGCAAGAGGATTTATTTGGAATTCAGGTCTATCAGGAAGCCTTGATTAAGTACATACGTCTAACTGACACCCCAATAACAATAGCATTGCAGGGAGAATGGGGAAGTGGAAAGACGTCGCTTATGAATTTGTTGCGTTACAATCTATGCGAGTCAGAAAACGCATCTTATTTCCCTATTTGGATTAACACTTGGCAGTACTCTTTGATGAAGACTCCGCAACAAGCGATTATTTCTATTCTTGAGGGAATAATCAATCAGATTGGTGCTCTGAACCCCAACCAGTCGCATTGGAATGAAAGTAAGAAGAAGATAGGCTCTATTTTCAAGAAGATGGCTACGGTTGGAACAAAAGTGGCGGTAGGTGCAGTTGGAATAGATGGTGGTCTTGTCGACGAATTGCTTGCCAACGATGCTGCCCAACCCGAATCAGATATAATCCAACTGAAAAATGAGATACTAAAACTGATCGACACTGCATTGCTTCAAGACACTTCTAAATGCGGTTTTGTATTTTATATAGACGACCTTGATAGAATAGATCCTCCAGTAGCGGTAGAGATATTGGAACTGTTGAAAAATATCTTTGACCTTGAAAGATGTGTTTTTGTGCTTGCAATAGACTACGACGTGGTTATCAAGGGACTGAAACCGAAGTTCGGAGAACTGACAGACGCAAATGAGCGAGAGTTTCGTTCCTTCTTTGACAAAATCATCCAGCTGCCATTCTCAATGCCCGTCGCCTCATACAATATTGACACATTCCTGGTAGATGCATTGGGTAAAATAGAATTTTTTACCCAACAGGAGTTAGACGACCATTCGTTGGCAGAAACTTTGTCAGAGATAGCTCATTTGTCGGTGGGTTCCAATCCTCGCTCGCTAAAGCGTCTGACCAACACTCTTGCACTGATTTCTATTATTAACGAAACACAGTGTAGTTCGCAAAATGAAGAGGAAGTAACATACGACAGACAATCAAAAGTGCTAAATTTCGCAATGGTTTGCATGCAGATTGCTTATCCGTATATTTACAATCAATTGACCGAAGAACCGGACTTTAAGGCTTGGAACGAAAAGATTGCCTCAAAACTGAAACTCCGTCCACTTACCGAAATGGAGCAAGTGTCACTTGACTCTGCAGATGAGTTTGACGAGGTATGGGAGAAGATCGTTTATCGTATGTGTCAGAAAGAGACATTCCTGAGTAGCCGCGCATTTAGCGTGTCGTTATTGCTCAACAAGATTGCGGAACTGATAAATAACGACGAGCAATTAGGGAAGATTGTTTCCTCTATCCTTGAACTCTCTGCCGTTACCAATCTAAAGGCTTTTGATGGCCCAATGAAAAAACCTGGAGAACGAAATCGTGACACTTCATCGTATCGTTTCAATGGCAAGGTATATACCAAGAAGACTGAGTTCGTGTATGATGTGGTTAGTTACTATGTCAACGAGCATCCAACGACAACGCATGAGGGTCTTAAAGAAGCATTTTTCTTTAAGAAGAACATGGACAGGGTCTTTATGGATTATGAAAAATACCTGGAATTACTAAACGAAAAAGGTGCAGTAGACTTCTTCGGTCGCCGTGCCGATATCCCAACAATACAATTAGCAGACAAGAAGATCGTTATCGCAACGAATTGGCCAACAATGGTAAGTGGCAAACCTGCCGAATTTGCAAAACTACTTGAGGTATTGCAGAAGAAAATAGGTTATAAGGTCGAAAATTGCTAATCCCATAAACAAGCATGCCCTGCAAAGCAACGCAGAGTCATTATCAAGACTCCACTGCTTTGCAGGGCATGCTTGTTTACTGCCATTTCATGAAATCTCCTCCAACGGACGCATTACAAAATCACGGTCCTGCATGCGGGGGTGGGGGAGGGTGAGTTCGGGGGTGTCCATAGCGATGTCATCGTAGGTGAGGAGGTCGATGTCGATGGGGCGGTCGAAGTGCCGGAGCGTGCCGTCGGTGCTGGTGCTCTTTTGCGTGCGGCCCAGTTCCTGCTCTATTTTCTGCGTCTCGCGGAGGCACGACATGGGCGACATCATGGTGTGCACCAGGCATACGAGGTTTATGAACTTGTTGGTGCTGGAGAAACCCACGGGGTCCGTTTCCATGGGGGAGGATACCCTATAGACAGAACCCACGCGCTCATCGATGAGTGCGAGGGCTCTGCGTAGGTTCTCTTCCCTGTTGCCCAGGTTGGAACCAAGGCTGAGGTAGAGTTTGTGTGTCATTTTGTCCTATTATATATATAAGGTGGCGGTTGGGGTTAGTCGTTAAGTATAAGCATGGCATCGCCGAAGGTGCCAAAGCGGTAGCGGCGCGAGGGGTCGCTTTCGTTGTAGCGCATGGCTTCCTTGTAGGCCTTCATCACCAGGTCGTAGCCGCCATAGGCAGCGGTGAGCATGAGCATGGTGCTGAGGGGATTGTAGAAGTTGGCCACCATGGCATCGGCAATGTGGAAGTCGTAGGGAGGGATGATGAACTTGTTGGTCCATCCGTCGTAGGGTTTGAGGTTGTTGTCGGCACTGACAGCAGTTTCCAGTACCCTCTGCACTGTGGTGCCCACGGCAACGATGCGGCGGCCGTTTTTCTTGGCATTGTTGATGATGTCGCAAGCCTCCTGTGTGACGTGCATTTCCTCGCTGTCGGTCTTGTGCTTGGTGAGGTCCTCCACATCAATGCTACGGAAGCATCCCAGTCCGCAGTGCAGGGTGACGAAAGCCTGCTCGATGCCCTTTATTTCCATCATCTTGAGCAGCTGGGGCGAGAAGTGCAGACCCGAGATGGGTGCGGTTACGGCACCTTCGTTCTTGGCAAAGACGGTCTGAAAGTCCTCCAGATCTTCGGGTTCGGATGGGCGGTTGATGACCTCCCTTGGCAGTGGCGCCTCGCCCAGGGCATAGAGGGCATGCTTGAACTCGTCGTGCGGGCCATCGTAGAGGAAGCGCAGTGTGCGTCCGCGGCTGGTGGTATTGTCGATAACCTCAGCCACCATGCTGTCGTCCTCGCCAAAGTATAGCTTGTTGCCTATACGTATCTTGCGGGCGGGGTCTACCAGCACGTCCCAAAGGCGCATGTCGGCATTCAGTTCCCTGAGCAGGAACACCTCTATCTTGGCACCGGTCTTTTCCTTGTTGCCATAGAGGCGTGCAGGGAACACTTTGGTGTCGTTGAAAACAAACACGTCCTTCTCGTCGAAGAAGCTGAGGATGTCGCGGAAGGATTCGCGATGCTCGATCACACCGCTCTTGGCATGAACCACCATCAGGCGGCAATCGTCGCGATGGAAGTAGGGACGCTCTTCGTCGGGTCCAAATTCGCATGGATACTGTGCGATGCGCTCCTCCGGGAGGCGGTACTTGAACTGGGAAAGTTTCATATATATGTGTGTGGGTATGGTGTTATTGTTGTACTGTTTCTTTAGGTAGTGTCTCCAGCCATTGCTGGAATGTGTCCAAAGTGTGGCAGTCCTCCACCCTGTAGTCGCCGATGCGTGTGCGGCGCAGGGCTGTGAGGTGTGCGCCAGACTCCAGTGCCAGACCGATGTCGCGTGCCAGGGCGCGAATGTATGTGCCCTTGCTGCATACCACACGGATGGTGGCCTGCATGGCGGAGGAGTTGAAGTCCTGCAGTTCTATCTCGTCGATGACAAGAACCTTGGCTTTCAGTTCCACCTCCTTGCCCTGGCGTGCCAGGTCGTAGGCACGCTTGCCGTCCACCTTGCATGCAGAGTATGAGGGTGGCACCTGCTCAATGCGCCCGATGAAGCGTGTCAGGGCCTCCTTCACCTTCTCCTCGGTGATGTGTGCGGTGGGGTAGGTGGCATCCACTTCCGTTTCGAGGTCGAAACTGGGTGTGGTGGCACCCAGCTGCAGAGTGGCAACGTACTCCTTGGTCTTTGCCTGCAGGGTGTCTATCTGTTTGGTGGCCTTGCCAGTGCAGATTATGAGCACTCCGGTGGCCAGGGGGTCGAGAGTGCCAGCATGGCCCACCTTCAGCTTCTTCTCCCCGATGTGCCTGCACAGGAGATAGCGCACCTTGTTGACCAGACCGAAGGATGTCCACTCAAGGGGCTTGTCGAAGGAAAGTATGGTTCCGCTTTTGAAATCCATTCAGTGTGTGTGTTAGTTGTTTACATGATTTGCAGGTCGAATCCGGCTGCCATCATAACCAGGATGAGTCCGCCCACGATGATGCGGTACCAGCCAAAAGCCTTGAAACCATATTTCTGGACATACTTGATGAACCCCTTTATGGCAAGCATAGCCACGATGAATGCCACGGCATTGCCCACGATGAGGGTGGTCATGTTGTCCATGATCATTTCCATGCCGCCGGTCTTCAGTATCTTGTACACCTTGTAGAGCGTGGCACCGAACATGGTGGGTACGGCCAGGAAGAAGGAGAACTCTGCTGCTGCCTTGCGCGTAAGGCCTTGCGACATGCCTCCCACGATGGTTGCCATGGAGCGTGATACGCCAGGAATCATGGAGATGCACTGGAACAGGCCCACCATGAAGGCACGCTTCTCGGTGAATGGAGTGTCCTCGCTGCCCTTGTTGAAGATTCTGTCGCAGAAGAGCATGAAGATACCTCCGAGCACAAGCATTACGGCCACTACGCCTACGCTTTCAAGCATGGCATCGATGGCATCGCTGAACAGCAGTCCCAGAACTGCTGCCGGAATGAAGGCAACGAAGAGTTTCCAGTAGAAGTCGAACGTGTGCAGAAAGCGCTTCACGCAACCTGCTCCCTCTGGTGCAGGGGTGTGGTTCAGCTGGAAGAAGCGCTTCCAGTACAGTACCACAACGGAAAGGATGGCGCCGAACTGGATGATGAACGTGAAGGCCTTGACAAACTCTGTGCTTTCTACGCCCAGAAGGTTCTGCGCTATAATCATGTGTCCTGTGGAGGATACGGGCAGGAACTCGGTAAGTCCCTCCACAATGGCTATGATGATGGTTTCCAATATGCTCATAATGGTACAGTGTTATTTGTTCTTGGACTTTGCCATGATGCCGTAGATGATGAAGACGAATCCTGCAAAGCATACGGCAGGGGCAACCTTGATGCGGCGTACGCTGAAAATGTCAGGATTGAAAGCTTCTTCGGTGCTGCCGCTGCCACTCATGAGTACCATGCCGGCTATGATGATTACCATGCCGATGGCAAGCAGGATGTAGTTCTTTTTGGTAAATGCCAGATTGTTCATTTGATAGTATTTGTGTGTAGGTGTGTATTATATTTATCTGTACAGGTCCTTCTCGCCCATCCTGAGGAAGCGTGTCACGCTGATGTAGGTGCAAGCCTGTGTTATGACCAGTGCAAAGGCAAGTACGCTGGCTGCCATGATGATGATGTTGCGCTCGGGCACGAACTGTGCCAGACCGTGGTCGTAGCGTACCATCCACAGGATCAGGGATACAAGTATGCCATCGGCTATGACGGTGGCTATCAGTCCCATCCTGAGACTGCGCATCATGAACGGGCGACGAATAAAGCCCCAGCTGGCGCCCACCAGTTTCATGTTGTTTATGAGGAAGCGGTGGCTGTACACGCTCAGATGGACGGTGTTCTTTATCAGACTGATGCTTATGACGGTGAGCATGGCAGTAATGGCCAGCAGGACCAAGGTGATAGTGTTCAGGTTGCGGTTCAGGCTTTCTACCAGTTCCTTCTGGTATATTACATCAATGATTGCCTCCTCGCTGCCCAGTTCGTCCACTATCCATTGCAGACTGTCGCTGCACACGTATTCCGCCTTCAGCTTCAGTTCCATGGATATGCTGAACGGATTCTTGTCCAGCAGTTCCCTGGGGTCTATGCCCATGGCCTCCACCTGCTCCTCGAGAGCCTGTTCACTGCTGATGTAGGTGATGCGGTGGATGTAGGGCCTTTTTGCTATCTCGCCTTCTATGGCATGTGCCTCCACGGGTGTGGTTCCGTCTGCCATAACTACAGTGACGGTAAGGTCCTGGTGCACATAGTCGCGAATCTCCTTTGCCGTGAGCACGAAGATTACCAGCACACCCATCAGTGTCAGAACCATAGTGGTGCTGATGGTGCTGGTCAGGAACTGCCAGTGCAGTACGGCTTTTCTCTTCATACCTCTATACCTTTCAGTGTGGCGCTGGAACTTTCTGTTATCCTTACTCTCACGGTTTCTCCTATGCGGTGGCTGCCGCGGTCTATGATGACCACCTTGTTCTGCTCTGTGCGGCCAAACAACTGTTCGCGGCTGCGCTTGCTCGTGCCTTCAAGCAGTACGTCGTATTCCTTGCCCACGCACTGGCGGTTGCACTCGGCGGAGAGTTCGTTCTGCAGGGCAATGAGTTCGTTCAGGCGGCGTATCTTCACCTCCTCGGGGATATCGTCGGGGAAGTGCTTGCTGGCATAGGTGCCAGGACGCTCGCTGTATTTGAACATGAACGACGAATCGTATTGGCACAAGCGCATCAGGCTAAGGCTCTCCTGGTGTTCTTCCTCTGTCTCGCTGCAATAGCCGGCAAAGATGTCGGTGGAAATGGCACACTCGGGAATGATGCGTCGTATGGCAGCCACGCGGTCAAGATACCATTCGCGGGTGTATTTGCGGTTCATCAGTTTCAGTATCCTGTTGCTTCCGCTCTGTACTGGCAGATGAATGTGCTTGCACACGTTGGGCTCCTCGGCAATGACGTGCAATGTCTCGTCGCTCATGTCCTTGGGATGTGAGGTGGTAAACCTTACACGCATACCAGGAACGGCCTGTGCTACCAGGCGCAGGAGTTTGGGGAAATCAGTGTCGCCGTAGGAGTAGCTGTTCACATTCTGTCCGAGCAGGGTCACCTCCTTGAAGTTTCTTGCCTGCAGGTCGCGGCACTCCTTGAGTATGCTCTCCACGTCGCGGCTGCGTTCGCGTCCTCTGGTATAGGGCACGATGCAATAGTGGCAGAAGTTGTTGCATCCGCGCATGATGCTGACGAAACCGCCTATGTGTCCGGTGTGCAGACGCTGCGGTATGATGTCGCTATAGGTTTCAGTAAGGGAAAGTTCCACATCCATGGCCTTCTGTCCGCACTCGGCCTGTGCTATGAGGTCGGGCAATGCCATGTAGCTGTCAGGACCTGCTACCAGGTCAACACCGTATTCCTGGATGAGTTTCTCCTTCACACGCTCTGCCATGCAGCCGATGACGCCAATTATCAGCCTGTGGTCGGCACCGCGCTTCTTCTGTTGGCTGTGCAGGAATTCCAGACGCGACAGTATCTTCTGCTCGGCATTGTCCCTGACGCTGCAGGTGTTCAGGAAAACAGCATCTGCCACTTCCAGGTCCTCGCAAACTTCATAACCAGCCATGTCCATAATGGAGGCAACGACTTCGCTGTCGGCCACGTTCATCTGGCATCCGTATGTCTCTATAAGGAGTTTCTTCATGTTTCTTTTCTTAGCATAAAAGGGAGGTGCGCCTTGGGGCGACCTCCCTTGATGGTGGTTGGGCTATCCGGGCTCGAACCAGAACAAAGACGACCAAAATGTCTTGTGCTACCATTACACCATAGCCCAATCCTATACAAATCATAGCCTCGCGGGCTTACATTTGCGGTTGCAAAGGTACAAAAAAATATTCAGTATCGTGCTCTTGGCACATGATTATTTTGTTTTCGGCGTTTTATTTTGCCATCTGTACCTTTTATACTCTCTATAGGTTCCCCCTTCGGGAGGAGAGGCTGAAACCTATTTGACGATAATCAGGAAGTATTTCTTCTTGCCCTGCTGTGCAAGGATGTACTTGTCGTTAAGCAGGTCTGCCTCGGTCAGTGCCTGGTCAAATGCGTTGAGCTTTTCCTTGTTGATGGAGACACCGCCACCTTGAGTGAGCTTGCGCATCTCGCCCTTGGAGGGGAAGCAAGAGGTCTCGCCTGCCAGCAGGTCTACTGCCTTGATGCCCTCGCCCTTCAGCAGTTCGCGGCTAACCTCGTACTGGGGAACACCGGCAAATACGTCAAGCAGGGTTGCCTCGTCCAGTTTTGACAGTCCTTCCTTGGTTGCCTTGCCGAAAAGGATGTTGCTCGCCTCGACGGCAGCTTCGTAGTCCTCGCGAGAGTGTACCATGCAAGTTACCTCCTCGGCAAGGCGCTTCTGCAGGATGCGCATGCCGGGGTCCTGACTGTGCTCGGCAACAAGGTTGTCGATTGTTTCCTTGTCCAGAGAGGTGAATATCTTTATGTAGCGCTCTGCATCCTCGTCGCCCACGTTCAGCCAGAACTGGTAGAAGGCATAGGGAGTGGTGCGGTTGCGGTCCAGCCAGATGTTACCCTTCTCGGTCTTGCCGAACTTCTTGCCGTCGGCCTTGGTAATCAGGGGGCAGGTCAGTGCAAAGGCGCTGTTCTCGCTGCCCAGTTTGCGGCGGATAAGTTCTGTACCGGTGGTGATGTTGCCCCACTGGTCGGAACCGCCCATCTGCAGACGGCAGTTCTTCTCTTGGTAAAGGTGCAGGAAGTCATAACCCTGCAGCAGCTGGTATGTGAATTCGGTAAAGGACATGCCATCCTGGAACTCACCGTTCAGGCGACGCTTCACGCTGTCCTTTGCCATCATGTAGTTTACTGTGATGCACTTGCCTATCTCGCGAGCGAAGTCCAGGAAGGTGTAGTTCTTCATCCAGTCGTAGTTGTTCACCAGTTCTGCCTTGTTGGGAGCATCGCTCTCGAAATCAAGGAAACGTGCCAACTGGTCCTTGATGCAGGCTACGTTATGGAGCAGAGTCTCCTCGTTGAGCAGGTTGCGCTCCTGGCTCTTGCCGCTGGGGTCGCCAATCATGCCTGTAGCGCCGCCCACGAGAGCCAGAGGCTTGTGGCCGCAACGCTGGAAGTGGCGCAGCATCATCACACCACAAAGGTGACCGATGTGCAGAGAGTCGGCAGTGGGGTCAATGCCCAAATATGCTGTTTGCTGTCCAGATGCCAGCATTTCTTCTGTGCCGGGCATCATCTGATGGAGCATTCCTCTCCATTTCAGTTCTTCAACAAAATTCATTTAATTGTTCTTTAGGGTCTTTAATGTCTTTATGTCCTTAGGGGCCTTAGAGTCCTTAGGGCTTTATGGGTTTAGGGGAGTTACTTAACTTCCCAAATGTCGTTTGTCTCGAGGAGTTCGGCAAAAGTGTGATACTTCTTCTGGGCCTTGACCTCTTCAATCTGTGCCTCCACGGCATCGTTGTATGTGGGAGCGTCAACGTCGCGAATAACACCCAGGGCTACGGGGAAACCGTCGCCATCGCCCATCAGGGCAAGCTTGAGCTGCAGGGTGTTGTCCTCGCACTTAGCATCGTGAACGAGGATATCGTCCATGGTGATGCCGTCCTTGCCTATCTCAACAACCTTCAGTCCGAAACCTTCCTGTGCAAGGCCATACTCATTATTTTCGCCGAACACCAGGGGCTGTCCATGCTTCACGTAGATGGTGTTCTTGGCACGGCTTGCCTTGTCGTAGATGTTGTCGTGAGTGCCATGATTGAAGATTACACAGTCCTGCATAATCTCACACACAGAAGCACCCTTGTGGTTATAGGCCGCCTTCAGAATCTCTATGGTTCCGGGTGCATCTGTTGCTACAGCGCGTGCAAAGAAGTGTCCGCGTGCACCAAAGCAGAGTTCGGCAGGACGGAAGGGATCCTCCACAGTGCCATAAGGACTGCTCTTGCTGACGAAGCCACGAGGACTGGTTGGAGAATACTGTCCCTTGGTGAGACCGTAGATACGATTGTTCAGGAGAATCATATTCAGGTCTATGTTTCTGCGGTTGGCATGTATGAAATGATTGCCGCCAATGGCAAGGCCATCACCGTCGCCACTTACCTGCCATACGGCAAGGCGTGGGTTTGCTACCTTGCAGCCTGTTGCAATGGCTGCGGCACGGCCGTGTATGGTGTTCATGCCGTAGGTGGCCATATAGTGAGGCAGACGGCTGGAGCAACCGATGCCGGAGATAACTGCGATGTCTTCAGGTGCAACGCCAATCTCGGCCATAGCCTTGTGCAGAGAGGCGAGGAAGAAGTGGTCACCACAACCGGGGCACCATCTTGGCTGTCCCTTCTTGAAATCCTGAGCTGTATATGTTGCCATGATAATGTCCTATTGCTTATTTGTTAATAATGGTATTGAAAGCCTCTACGAGTTCGGCAACCTTGAAGGGCTGTCCCTTTACCTCGTTGTACTGTTCGGGGCAGAAACCGTCAACCTTCATGCGCAGCCAGCCTGCCAGCTGTCCCATGTTCTGCTCTGCAACAACAACCTTGGGATACTTCTTCAGCACCTCGGCGGTGTTCTTGGGCAGAGGATTGATGTAACGGAAGTGTGTCATTGCCACCTTCTTGCCTGCTGCTCTCATCTCGTCCATAGCAGCACGCAGATGTCCGTATGTGCCACCGAAACCTACAATCAGCAGTTCTGCATCCTCTGTATCGCCCAATACCTCCAGATCGGGAACGGGTATGTTTGCTATCTTCTGTGCACGCTTGCGTGTCATCAGGTCGTGGTTCTCGGGATTAGTGCTGATAGCACCTGTCTTGTCGTCCTTCTCCAAACCGCCCAGGATGTGTGCAAAGCCTTCGCGTCCAGGAACTGCCCAGTAGCGTGTGCCGTCTTCCTTGCGCATGTATGGTGTCCATGTTCCCTTCATCTCCTCGGGTACATAGGGAGGATTGATGGCGGGGTATTCGTTCAGGTCGGGCAGACGGAATGCGCCAGAACCGTTGGCCACGTATGCATCTGTGAGCAGGATGACGGGTGTCATGTGTTCCAGTGCAACCTTTGATGCCTCGTAGGCAGCCTCAAAGCAGTCTGTGGGACTTGTTGCCGCTATTACTGGCATGGGACTTTCACCGTTACGGCCGAAGAGGGCCTGCAACAGGTCGGTCTGCTCGCTCTTGGTGGGAAGACCGGTTGCGGGACCGCCACGCTGAACGTCCAGAATAACCAAGGGCAGTTCCATGATAACAGCAAGGTTCATGGCCTCGCTCTTCAGGCACATGCCAGGACCAGATGTGCTGGTTACTGCCAAAGCACCGGCAAATGAAGCTCCAATACTTGAGGCACAACCTGCGATTTCGTCTTCGCACTGTACGGTTGTTACACCCAGGCTCTTGTGCTTTGACAGTTCATGCAGAACGTCGGTGGCAGGAGTAATGGGATATGAACCAAGGTAGAGTTTCAGACCAGCCTTCTCGGCAGCTGCGATAAAACCGTATGCAGTTGCCTTGTTGCCGGTGATGTCCATGTAACGTCCGGGAACCTTGTTCTTGGTTTCTATGCGATATACGTTGGTTGCGCTGGAGTGTGTGTTGTGACCATAGTCATAGCCAGCCTGGATTACCTTGATATTTGCCTCTGCAATTGCAGGCTTCTTGGCGAATTTCTCCTTAAGGAAGTTGAATGCAACCTCAAGGTCGCGGTCAAAGAGCCAGCAGACAAGGCCAAGGGCAAACATGTTGCGGCACTTGTTGATGCTCTTTATGTCCATGCCAGTATCCGCCAGACATGTCTTTACCATGCTGCTCAGTGGGCATGCTATCACGCGGTCGGGGTCAATGCCCATCTCGCCCAGATAGTCCTCACTCTGGAACTGGGCCTTCTCAAGGTCCTTGGGACCGAAACTATCGGTATCTATAACGATAGTGGCATCGGGTTTCGCATAGCGGTACTGGGTCTTCAGCGCTGCGGCATTCATTGCCACAAGCACGTCGCACTGATCACCGGGAGTATATACCTGCGATGCACCAATGTGTACCTGGAAGCCACTGACACCAGTCAGTGAACCTTGCGGAGCGCGAATGTCTGCGGGGTAGTCTGGGAAAGTACTGATACTGTTTCCCACTGTTGCGGATACGGTGGAAAATATATTGCCTGCAAGCTGCATGCCGTCACCGGAGTCGCCAGAAAAGCGAACAACCACTGATTCTCTTTCAGTTATGTTCATAGCCTTAAAAATAATAAAGTTGTACCCCCGCCGGGAATCGAACCCGGATCAAAGGTTTAGGAAACCTTCGTTCTATCCATTTAACTACAGGGGCATCACTATCACCCTAAGGGTACACACCCATTGGGGTGATAGTTTGTATTGTAGCGGTACACCCTATTATATATTAATAAGGTGTGCCGACAGGTGTCTTACTTCTTCTTGCTGGTCTTGTTCAGGCACAGGTATGCAGTGGGAGCTGCAACGAAGATAGAGCTGAATGTACCGAATACTACACCAAGCATCATAGCGAAGCTGAAGCTGATAATGCTGCCTGCACCACCACCGATAATGCCGATCAGGAAGATCACGAACAATACCAGGAAGGTAGATACAGAGGTATTGATAGTTCGGTTCAATGTGTTGTTCACAGAACGGTTGAACAAGTCAAAGCGGTTCTGAGTGGGATGCAGACCCAACTCCTCGCGGATACGGTCGAATACAACCACCTTATCGTTGATAGAGTAACCGATAGCGGTAAGGATAGCACCGATGAAGGTCTGGTCAATCTCCATGCTGAAGGGCATGATACCCCAGAACAGAGCGTATGCACCCAGAATCAGTAAAACGTCAAGTGTCAGAGCCACGATAGAACCGATAGAGAAGGCAACATTGCGGAAACGAACCAGAATGTAGATGAAGATGGCGATGATAGCCAGGATTACACTCCAGATAGCACCATATGTTATGTCCTCAGCTACAGAAGGACCTACCTTCTGGCTGCTGATGATTGAACCACCGGTACGTACGTCACGGTTGATGAAGGTCTCCAGGGTAAGATCCTGAGCCAGCATGTCGCCAGCCTTCAGCACCTCATAGAGCTTAGCCTCAATCTCGCTGTCAACCTCAGTACCCTCTTCGTTGATACGATAGTTGGTGCTGATACGCAGAGTGTTGCCGTCGGTACCCAGAGCAATTGCACTGATGTTGCTGCCCTCGAAAGCATTTGCCAACAGTGCGTTTGCCTGCTCGGCAGTTACCTGCTTCTCAAACATTACCACGAAGTTGCGGCCACCGGTGAAGTCAATGCTCTTGCTGAAACCGCGGAACATCATGCCGCAAACTGCAACAACAGCAGCGATACCAAAGATGGTGAAGCTCTTCTTGTATGCACCCATGAACTGGAAACTGGGGTTCTTGAAACTGATCCAGTTGCCGATGGGAGTCTTGAACTTGAGGTTCTGCCACTTGCCACGCTCCATCATGTTGGAGTAAACCACACGAGTCATGAACACAGCGGTGAAGAAGCTTACAACGATACCGATAATCAGTGTGGTAGCAAAGCCCTTGATAGGACCTGTACCGAAGTTGTACAGGATGATACCTGTGATGATACTTGTAAGGTTAGAGTCGAAGATAGCGCTGAATGCGTTGCTGTAACCGGCATTGAGAGCCTCGTTCAGTTTCTTGCCAGCCTTCAGTTCCTCCTTGGTGCGCTCGTAGATAAGCACGTTGGCGTCAACTGCCATACCCAAGGTCAGAACCATACCGGCAATACCGCTCATGGTGAGGGAAGCCTGGAAACTGGTCAGGATACCTGCGGTGAAGAACAAGTTCAGCAACAGGGCACCGTTTGCAACCATACCAGGTACGGGACCGTACATGGCAATCATGTACACCATCAGCAGAACGAATGCGATAGCGCAGCTCCATACACCCAAACGGATAGACTCGGCACCGAGTGTGGGACCAACAATCTCCTCGCTCACGATCTTAGCAGGAGCAGGCATCTTACCAGACTTCAGCACGTTTGCAAGGTCGCGTGTGTCCTCTGCGGTGAAGTTACCGGTAATCTGGCTGTTACCACCTGTAATCTCGCTCTGTACTGTGGGAGCGCTATATACATTATTATCAAGAACAATGGCTACACTGCGGTGCAGGTTTGCCTTGGTCAATGCTGCCCAGCGGCGAGCACCATCCACGTTCATCTGCATGCTTACGCAGGGACGGCCGTTCTGGTCGAACTCGTCCTTGGCATCGGTGATAACGTCACCCTCCAGAGGAGCACGGCCATTGCGCTCTGTCACGCGGATAGCGTAAAGTTCATACCAGTCAGAGCTTTCGCCTTCGCCCATGCCCTTGACACCCCACTTCAACTGAACGTCGGAGGGGAGAATGTCCTGTGCTTCGGGAGTAGCGAGCAGTTCGCTGATGGCATCCATATCGCGCTTGTGAGCGAAACCTACTACACAACCGTATGCGCCCTGGGTCAGCTGCAGCTTGCTCAGCAAGGGGTGCTGCTTCTTGAAGCGCTCGATTTCAGCCTCGCTTGCCTGTGATTTGTCGCTTGCGTTGTTAGCGATGGCAGAAGCCAGGTCGCTCTTATTTGCGGTAGAATCGGCACTTTCAGCAACGTTTGCCTCAGTTTCAGCCTCAGTTGCCTCTGCGCTCAAAGTTGCTGCCAGCTTAGAGTCGAGCTGTGCCAGGAATGGAGTGATCTCCTGAGAATTGTATGTCTCCCAGAACTCCAGATTTGCAGAACCCTGCAGCAGCTTGCGGACACGCTCGGGCTCCTTTACACCGGGCATTTCCACCATGATGCGGCCTTCCTGGCCTTCCAGAGCCTGAATATTGGGCTGAACCACACCGAAGCGGTCGATACGGGTGCGCAATACATTGTAACTGTTGTCGATTGCGCTCTTCAGTTCAGCACGCAGAACGTTTTCAACTTCCTTGTCGGTGCTCTTGGGAGAAACCTTGTCGCGCAGCTGCTGTGTAGCGAACAGTTCGGCAAGGGTACGCTCGGGAGCCATCTCCTTGAAGTTTTTAACGAACAGGGTAATAAAGTCACTCTGGCTTTCAGTAGCCTGCTTAGCAGAGAGTTCTACTGCCTGACGGAAGGTCTCGTCGTTTTCCTCCTTGTGGTCGGCAAGAGCCTTGATCACATCGGGAACGCTGACTTCCAGGATCACATTCATACCGCCCTTCAGGTCAAGACCCAGACCGATACCCATTTCGCGGCACTCCTTCAGATTCCATGACCACAGGTAAACGTCGTGGGTGTTCAGGGAGTCCATGTAACGGTCAGCAGCCTCCTTGCCCTCAGTCTGTATCATTTCCTGGTACTTGTTGTCGTAATGGTTTGTTACGACAGAGAAGCTCAGGTAAAAGGCACAAACCAGGGTAAGCAGAAGAGCGAAAGCCTTTACAAATCCTTTGTTTTGCATTTTTGTTTTAGATTAGTTATTTTTTGAAAATTATTGATAATTCGGTTGTTTTTTGGGCATAAAAGCACGCAAATGTATGACAATTTCCCGATATGCCCAAGGTAAAGTAAGGAAAAAAGTGCTTTTGCTGCCTATTTTGCCTATTTGTGCTGTTATTCAGGAACATTAAGTATCAATTTGTTTTGTTGGCCCTATAAATGTTGGTAATGATTGGCCGGTGGTCTGAGGACTTGATGCTTTTGTCTATATGTGTAGAAAATGTTTCGAATGTTTCGCTTACATATATGTGGTCGATTCTTACGGGGAAGGCTTTGCGGTTGAATGAAATACCCAGTCCGTTCCCGCTCTCCACATAGGAACTCTTCAGGTGTTTGGAAAGTTGCTGGCATGTGTAGGAAACAGGTGTGTCGTTCAGGTCTCCAGCCAGGATAATGCCATATTTCTCGTATTCCTTTGTCAGCGTGCAGAGCGAATTGGCCTGTTCTGCCCTTTTTGCAGCAGCGTTGCTCAGGCGTGAAAGCAGTATTCTGCCGCTGGCGCTCATCCTGTCCTTGTCGTATTGGGTGATGGCATTGCTGTATTCGTTTTTCTCTTCAATGCTGATGGCATTGCTTTGCAGGTGGTTGTTTACAAGCAGGACGGTATCCCCCTTCAGGTTAATCATGCATGCAAACGAACCGTTTCCGGCGTCAATGTTCTTCTCGTAGATGTTTTTTCCCACAAAGTCATATTTGGAGAATATTGTCAGTCCGGAATATGAGCGTGCCTGGTATCCCAGGTTCCTCATTTCGCGTTTGAGTTTCTTGAAGACATCGCTGCTTTGCGGGCATTCCTGCAGAAAAACTATGTCGGCATCGCTTGATGTGATGTAGCGCATGGATTCCATGCCGTCTATATTGCAGGAGGGGTCATTTGTTAAATTGGCAACGTTGAACGACAGTATCCGGCAGCTTTCGGCTGGCGGTTTGGGACCGAAGTTTACCGGGACATACTCTCTGACGAAGTTCCAGCAGCAAAGAACGCCTATCACCGGCAGCAGGGCATGTTTCCATGAAACGATAAGCCATGCGGCAAGGAAGAGCATGTCTATAAGCAGGAATACGGGGAACAACAGGCCTGCCTGCGATAGTCTTGGGTGTGTGGCTGGGTCTAAGTAGGTGGAAAGGCATGTAAACCATAGAAGCATCATGGTGGCAATGTTTGCGCCCACCATGATGCTTATAAGCATTACATGCGCTCCATGTCTAACTTTGGAGAAAATCCCTTCCATGGTATCAGTTCTTCCTGTAGATGTGCATGTTGTTCTTGGGTTTTCTGCGGAAGAGCTTGCGTATTTTGTCCAATGGTCCGCCCTGTCCGTTGTCCTTCCAGATGAGCAGGATAATCAGTCCGACGAGCATGCCGCCGAGGTGGGCATAATGCGCCACTCCATCGTTGCTTTTGGTCATGAAGAGCTCTATGATGGCATAGCCGATGACAAAGAGTTTGGCCTTAATGGGAACGGGTATGGGGAAGATGAACATCTTCTCGTTGGGGAATATCATGCCGAAAGCCAGCAGTATGCCATATACGGCGCCCGATGCACCAACAGTGTTCCACATGTCTATGCTAACAGCCAGTCCGTGCTGTACGACATATTTGCCATGGACCAGTTCATTGCCCATACGGGCTACATCGGTGTGTTCCAGACTGATGTAGTTGAACCACTGCACCAGTTCCTGAATAAGTCCTGCACCCACACCGCATGCCAGATAATAGAACAGGAAGCGCTTGCTTCCCAATACCTGCTCAATGATTCTGCCAAACATCCATACGGCGAACATGTTGAAGAAAATATGTTCAAGATTGCCGTGCATGAACATGTAGGTCAGCAGCTGGTATGGCATGAAACTGTCTGCCATGAAGAAGTGCAGGCCCATCAGGCTGTTCAGGTTCACGCCATGTTCGCCAAGCGCCAGCAGACCCAGGTAGCACAGTACGTTGATGATAAGCAGGTTTTTGGTTACGGGAGGCATCATATTCATAGTGCGGATGTCTGTATTTCGTTATTCATGTTGCGAAGTTACGCTTTTTTGCGTACTAATCAAGGACTTTTTAGAGTCTATTCTGCTATTTTTTGTTAAATCCTATATTTTTCTATCTCAAAACTTGGTTGTAATGTGTGGAATATCTATATTTGTGTTGCAAAATGCTGTAAAGCAACAGGAATGACATTACTTTAACCAATAAACAACTGATATTATGAACAAGACAGAATTGATTAACGCAATTGCAGAAGGTGCCGGTTTGTCAAAGGCAGATGCTGCTAAGGCTTTGAATGCAACAACTGCTGCTATTGCAAATGCAGTGAAGGCTGGTGACAAGGTGGCCCTCGTTGGTTTCGGAACTTTCGCTCCCGCTGAGCGTCCTGCACGCACAGGCAAGAACCCTCGTACCGGTGAGGTTATCGAGATCGCAGCAAAGAAGGTTGTGAAGTTCAAGGCAGGTGCCGACCTGGCTCTGTAATTTCTACTGATAGACCAGCGAAGGGGAATGTGTTCCATGGTGGAGCAGCATTCCCCTTCGTTGTGTTTTGTGCAGCGTCATTCCAACCCTCATTTGTATGCCAATTTGCCCTTACCGAGAACAAGGGCGTGACAATACTATATGCAAGGGTGTGACAATACTATATGTAAGGGTGTGACAATACTAAGGACGATTTAGGGGGCTTGATGTGGCTGTCTGGTGTTCTTGGGGAAAAAGACCAACGGGACTCCCGAAGACGGGGTCCCGTTGATAGTTGGCGATGCTTTGCATCAAGTCTTATGAGTTCGCCGGACTACTTCAATCCGCTATTCAGCCATTCGATGTATGAGGGGATGTCCTCGTTGAAGCTGTAGCTGGGAGCCAGGGGTTTGCCTTCTGGGCTCAGCAGTACGTAGAAGGGCTGTGCGTTGGCGCCGAACTTATAACGCTGCAGGTAGCTCCAGCGGTCGCCCACGGTGCGCAGTTTGCGTTCCTGGCCGTTTTCGTTGACAACGACAGGCTCTGCCAATGGGGTCTTGTCGTCCACGTGCAGAGTTACGAGGATATATTTCTCGTTGATTATCTCAGCCACCTCGGGGTCGGTCCACACGGCTGCTTCCATCTTTCGGCAGTTGACGCATCCATAGCCAGTGAAGTCAAGCATTACAGGCATGTTCTTCTCCTTGGCATATGCCATGGCAGCATCGTAGTTGTCGAACTTGGGTGTCACCTCCTGGCTGTGCAGGTTGAAGTCCTGTGTGTTTACGGGAGGAGCAAAGGCGCTGACGGCCTTGCATGGAGCACCCCAGAGACCGGGAACCATGTAGATGGCAAATGCCAGCGATGCCATACCGATTGCGAGGCGTGTAATGCCGGTACGTGGGCGTGTTACGATGTTGCCCTCCTCGTCGTACTCGTCCTCGTCATGAGGCAGGCGTATTATATTGAGCATGTACAAGCCCATCATGGCAAAGATTACTATCCACAGGCACAGGAACACTTCGCGGTCCAGTATGCCCCATCCGTATGCAAGGTCGGCAACGGAGAGGAACTTCAGTGAGAATGCCAGTTCCAGGAAGCCCAGCATCACCTTGATGTTGTTCATCCAGTTTCCGCTTCTGGGAGCGCTCTTCAGCATTGTTGGGAAGAGAGCGAAGAGTGTGAAGGGAAGCGCCAGTGCTATGGCGAAGCCCAGCATGCCCATTGTGGGGGCGAGGATGGAACCGCTTGTACCCACCTCAACCAGCAGGAAACCGATGATGGGACCTGTGCATGAGAAACTTACCAGTGTAAGTGTGAAGGCCATCAGGAATATGCTCAGCAGACCTGTTGTCTTCTCTGCCTTTGAGTCAACGGCATTGCTCCATGACGAGGGCAGTGTCAGTTCGAAACCGCCCAGGAAACTGAGTCCGAAGAGCACGAGCAGCAGGAAGAAGAATATGTTGAAGATGGCATTGGTGCTCATGGCATTCAGTGCGCTGGCTCCAAAGAACAGGGTCACAAGCATGCCCAGGCCCACGTAGATGACAATGATGGAGATGCCATATGTGATGGCGTCCTGTATGCCCTTGCGGCGATTGTCCTTGCTGCGCTTCAGGAAGAAGCTCACGGTCATGGGGATAATGGGCCATACGCAAGGGGTGAGCAGTGCAAGCAAACCGCCTGCCAGACCCATCAGGAAAATCCAGGCGAGTGAAGTATCTGCCTGGTTCGCAACATTGTCCTCGGACTGCAACTGGTCGGTGACGGGTGCCCACAGGTCGCTGGTTCCAGCAGGATTGCCGTTGGCGGAAACCTCTTCTTCAGATACGCCGGCTGCGGCTTCGCTCTCTGTTGTGCCCTGGTCTTCTGTACTATTGGCGGCAGATGCTCCCTTGGTGCAGTTGCCTTTGAACTTGAAATCCACGCTGGTAGGGGGCAGGCAGTTCTGGTCGTTGCAGGCACCATAGGTCAGATAACCCTCAACGATATATTCGCTGGCGGTAATGTCGTATGTCTGCACGAAGGTAACTTCCTTCTCTATTGTTTCCACCTCCATCCCGAACATGGGGTCCATGCCGCGATGCACGTCGCCGATGGTATTCATTGCTCCAGCTTCCTTCACGCCCTCGGACTTTTCCAGGGTGATGGTTGCACGTTGTGGTCCGTCGTCCTTGATGTTGGTGCCATACACGTGCCAGCCGTCATCGATAGTGCCTTTGAAGGAAACCTCCAGCTGGCCCTTGTCGTTGATCTTCTGGGCAACGGTGAACTTTACGGGTTCTGCCATCTGTGCCATACAGCCCAGAGCGCCCATAATAATAATAAATAAGGTGTAAATTCTCTTTAGCATGGTTATGAAATTAGTTTTGTGCGTGCAAAGATACGAAGATGTGTGCATAATACAAAGGAATAGTGTGTAAATCTTCTTTCTGTGCACGAGGTGTGCAGTTGTGCGGAAGTGCTTTAGTGCAGTACTGCCTCTCCTTTGTTTGCTATGCAAAATGCATTTGGCATTCTTTTGCCAATGCATCCTTTTGTACACGCTGTTTGATGCACCCATGCATGCAGAATGAGTTAAGGTTCTTGGCTAAAATGCACAAAAACTGCAAAAATGAGCATCAAAACCTAAGATTTTGTATTGTTTTCTTGCTAATATGCCTAAAAAGTCTTTACTTTGCACCCAGAAAAAGAGAAAGACAAAAAGAGTACATTAATTTAAAAGTAAAGAATATGTCTGAAATTGAAGTAAAAGTAAAAGAGATTATCGTAGACAAGTTGGGTGTTGATGAGGCAGACGTAGTGCCCGAGGCAAGCTTCACCAATGATCTGGGTGCAGACTCTTTGGATACCGTAGAACTTATCATGGAGTTTGAGAAGACTTTCGATATCACTATTCCCGATGACAAGGCTGAGAAGATCTCAACCGTAGCTGACGCAATCGCTTTCATTGAGAGCAACAAGTAATCTGTTTTTACACTACTAATCTATAATAGTTGTCGGGTGGCCTTCTTTCGAGCAAGCCACTGGACAACTATTTACCTTTTATATGGAGTTGAAGAGAGTTGTTGTTACCGGCATAGGCGCTGTTACGCCTATCGGTAATACTGCTGAGGAAACGTGGCACAGCATGCTGGCTGGTGTCAGCGGAGCGGCCCCCATCACGCATTTCAATGCAGAGAAGTTCAAGACACAGTTTGCCTGCGAGGTGAAGAACTTTGACGCGACCAAATACATTGACCGCAAGGAAGCCCGCAAGATGGACCTCTATTGCCAGTTTGCCCTTGCCGCCGCACAGATGGCAGTAGAGGATAGTGGCATGGACGTGGAGACTCTGGACAGGAACCGTGCAGGTGTCGTCATGGGAGTTGGTATTGGTGGCATGAGGACCTACGAGGAGGAAGTCATATCGTATGCCAAGACTGCCGAGACCATCGGCCCTAAGTTCAGTCCGTTCTTCGTTCCTAAGATGATTGCTGACATTTGTGCAGGTCATATCAGCATCAAGTACGGTTTCCATGGCCCCAACTACATTACCTCCAGTGCCTGTGCCAGCAGTACCACTGCTTTGGCAGATGCATTCAATCTGATTCGTCTGGGCAAGGCCAGTGTAATTGTCACCGGTGGTTCCGAAGCTGCCATCACCGCAGCAGGTGTGGGGGGGTTCAATGCAATGCACGCTTTGAGTACCCGCAACGATTCGCCCCAGACGGCAAGCCGTCCGTTCAGTGCCAGTCGTGACGGTTTTGTTATGGCAGAAGGTGCCGCCTGCCTTATCCTGGAGGATCTGGAGCATGCCAAGGCCCGTGGCGCCAAGATATATGCAGAAATGGCGGGTGCAGGCATGAGTGCCGATGCACATCACATTACCGCCTCTCATCCCGAAGGACTGGGTGCGATTCTGGTCATGCAGAATGCCCTGGACGATGCCGGCATGAAGCCCGAGGATATCGATTACATCAATGTTCACGGTACCAGTACACCTGTTGGCGATGTCAGCGAGATCAAGGCCATCAGATCGCTCTTCGGCGAGCATGCCTACAAACTGAACATCAGCAGCACCAAGTCCATGACCGGACACTTGTTGGGTGCTGCTGGCGCAGTAGAGGCATTGGCTTCTGTCATGTCTGTGAAGGAAGACATAGTTCCTCCAACAATAAATCATGAGGACGGTGACGAGGATCCCGAGATAGATTACAATCTGAATTTCACATTCGGCCAGTCTCAGAAGCGCGAGGTACGTGCCGCATTGAGCAACACCTTTGGTTTTGGCGGTCACAATGCGTGTGTGATTTTCAAGAAGTACGTAGAATAATGAATACAGGCCGGCGAGGACCGGTTCCTGTGGATTATAGTGCTGTATCTGTGAAAGCAGGAAATATAATAGATGCGATAAGGTTGCCTTTCCGACGTGACAGGCAGCTTTATCGTTCTTTTTATGGAATATTGGGATTTTACCCACGTAAGATAGACCTCTACCGCCAGGCTTTGACACACAAGAGCCTGTCTGTCAAGGAGGGTGGGGGCAGGCTTTCCAACAACGAGCGCCTGGAGTACCTTGGCGACGCCATACTGGATGCCGTAGTGGGCGATATCCTCTACAACCATTTCCGTGGCAAGAGGGAAGGTTTCCTGACCAGCGTTAGAAGCAGGATGGTGCAGCGTGAGACCCTTGGGCATCTGGCGGATGAGATGGGACTGACCGACCTGATCCGAAGCAATCTCATGGGCAAGGCGCACAACAGCTACATGGCTGGCAATGCCTTTGAGGCCCTCGTTGGTGCGGTGTATCTGGACCGTGGCTACGAGTATTGCCGGTGGTTTGTGAAAAACCGTATTCTCGGCAAGTATATCAATCTGGACAGTGTGGCCGTCAACGATTCCAACTACAAGAGCCGATTGCTTGAGTGGTGCCAGAAGTACCACGTAAGTGCCACCTTTGAACTGATAGAGGAAACCAAGGATGCAGAGACCCAGTCGCCCAGATTCCTTTCCAGAGTGCTCGTCTCTGATGTGGAATGTGGCAGAGGTGTGGGATACAGCAAGAAAGAGAGTCATCAGCAGGCAGCCAGGGAGGCCCTGGCCAAGCTGAGAAAGAACGAAACCTTGAGGACAAAGGTCCTGGAGGTGAAAAAATAGAAGAGAATGGCATTAACATCAATAATACGCCCCCTGTTTTCACTGAGAAGAAGGGAGCTTGACAGATACCAGTCCCAGGCAGAACGCTTGCAGATGCAGGTACTGGGCAGATTGTTGCAGAAGGCGGAAGCAACGGAGTGGGGCAGGGAGCACGACTTTGCAGAAGTAAGTACATACCAGCAGTTTGCCAACACCTCTCCCGTCAACACCTACGAGGTTCTGAAGCATTTCATCGACCGCATGCGCCAGGGCGAGGCAGATGTGCTTTGGCCCGGCAAGGTGCGCTGGTATGCAAAATCCAGTGGAACCACCAACGACAAGAGCAAGTTCATCCCCGTCAGCAATGACGGTCTCAAGGATACCCACTATGCCGGTGGCAGGGATGCCGTGGCATGGTATCTGGGCAATAATCCTAAGAGCCGTATCTTCGATGGCAAGGCACTGATACTGGGCGGCAGCCATGCACCCAATTACAATGTCAGGAAGTCTTTGGTGGGCGACCTCAGTGCCATACTTATTGAGAACATCAACCCTCTGGTGAACATGGTGCGTGTGCCCAAGAAGGAAACTGCATTGCTGGCGGATTTCGAACTGAAGCGCGACCGCATTGCCCACGAGGCTGTTAAGGAGAACGTTACCAACCTCAGCGGTGTGCCCTCGTGGATGCTTTCTGTGATGAACCGTGTGCTGGAGATTACCGGCAAGGACAACTTGTCCGAGGTGTGGCCCAACCTGGAGATGTTCTTCCATGGCGGTGTGGCATTCACTCCCTACCGTGAGCAGTACAGGAAACTGATACCGTCTGCCAACATGCACTACATGGAGACCTACAATGCCAGTGAAGGCTTTTTCGGTATCCAGAACGACCCCTCTGACCTGTCTATGAGCCTGATGGTGGATTACGGCGTCTTCTACGAGTTCATCCCCATGGAGGAGATAGAGAACCCCAATCCGCAGGTTTTGCCCCTGTGGGGTGTGGAGACTGGCAGGAACTATGCCATGGTCATCAGCACCTCCAGCGGTCTTTGGCGATACATGATAGGCGATACCGTGCGTTTCACCAGCACAAACCCCTACAAGTTTGTCATCACCGGCAGAACCAAGTTCTTCATCAATGCCTTTGGCGAGGAACTTATCGTGGACAATGCAGAGGCGGGCTTGGCCGAGGCTTGCCGCCAGACAGGTGCTCAGGTGCTTGAATACACGGCAGCCCCCGTATTCATGGACGGCGAGGGCAAGTGCCGTCACCAGTGGCTTGTGGAGTTTGCCAAGCAGCCGGAGAGTGTGGACGAGTTTGCCCGGATTCTGGACGAAACACTTCAGAAGGTGAACTCCGATTATGAGGCAAAGCGCTACAAGGACATCACCCTGCAGTCTCTGGAACTTGTTGTGGCACGCAAGGGGCTCTTTCACGACTGGCTGGCTTCCAAGGGCAAACTGGGCGGACAGCACAAGGTGCCACGCCTGTCCAACAACAGAGTCCATATAGAGGAAATGCTGGCTTTCAACAATTAATATTAAGGTATAGGAAAATAATGCGCAGATTTACCATATTGCTGCTTGTATTGTCTGTTGCGATGCTCGCCATAGTGTCGTGTGCCAATATCGGCATGCCGGATGGAGGCAGATACGACGAGGAACCGCCCGTTGTGGTAAGCGCCTCGCCTGCGGACAAGGCCGTGAATGTCACTGGCAAGAAGATGAGCATCCTCTTCAACGAGTATGTGAAGATATCCAATGCCAGCGAAAAGGTGGTGGTGTCACCGCCACAGATGGAGGTGGCAAATGTGCGTGCCGCAGGAAAGCGCATCAAGATTGACCTTTACGACTCGCTTCAGAGCAACACCACATACACCGTAGATTTCAGCGATGCCATCGAGGACAACAACGAGGGCAACCCCATGGGTTTCTACACCTACAGTTTCAGTACCGGTCCTGTCATTGACACAATGGAGGTGTCGGGGCATGTGCTGACGGCAGAGAACCTGGAGCCTGTAAAGGGAATCCTTGTGGGCCTGCACCGTGCAGACAGTACCTACGACGACAGCCTGTTCAGGACAAAGCCCCTTATCCGTGTGTCGCGCACCAACGGCAGCGGGCACTTCTCCATCAAGGGTGTTGCCCCTGGCGGATACCGCATCTTCGCCCTGCAGGATGGCGATGGCGACTACCGTTTCAGCCAGCGCTCCGAGGCGATAGCCTTCGACACCACGGTCTATGTCCCCTACAGCCGTCCCGACCTGCGCATGGACACCTGTTGGCGAGATACCATCTATTATGATTCCATCAGGGTGGTGCCATATACGCACTACTACCCGGACGACATAGTCCTGCGCTCTTTCCTTGAGCCCAACCAGGACCTGCACCTGCTGAAGACCGAACGCACCGAACCCGACTGGTTCCGCCTTTACTATACTGCGCCGGTTGATACCCTGCCCAGGATACGTGGCCTGAACTTCAACGACTCGTGCCTGTATGTCGAGACGTCCGAGAAGAACGACACGCTCACCTATTGGATAACCGACACAGCCTTTACCCACAGGACCGACACCCTGGAAATGGAGATGACCAGTCTGGACACCGATACGCTCGGACAGCTGTCGTGGCGTACGGACACACTGCTGCTTGTCGCGCGCAATAGTTGGGAAAAGATAAGTAAAGAGAAGCAGAAGAAGATAGACGACTGGTACAAGGAGCGTGAAAAGCGTGCCAAGAAGAGCAAGACTCCGCTGCCTCCCGAGGAGAATCCGCATGAAAAGGAGTTCCTCGACCTGAAGATTTCTCCCAGTGGTGCCCTGGATCCCCACAGGAACATCGTGCTGAAGGCCAGCCAGCCCATCACGGCCATAGATACCGCCCGTATCCATCTGTACCAGCAGCGCGATTCCAGTCTGTACGAGGAACCCTATATGCTCATGCCGCATCAGCACGACCCCAAGGTGTATGTCCTCTATGCCGAATGGCAGCCGGATGTGAAGTACTCCGTTACCGTGGACTCTGCTGCCATGACGGGTGTAATGGGCCATCACAACAAGAAGCAGAAGGGCGATGTGCGTGTGCGCAAACTCGAGGAGTACGGCACGCTGTTTGTAAATCTCATTTCTCCCGATACCTGCATGGTGGTGCAGCTGCTCAATGCCTCTGACAAGGTGGTGTCGCATCAGCCTGCCTCTGCCAAGGGCACTGCTGAGTTTTATTACCTGAAACCAGACAATTACTATATGCGCTGCTTTGCCGACTACAACGGCAACGGCATCTGGGACACAGGCGAGTACGACACGCAGTTGCGCCCGGAACCCGTCTACTACTTCCCCAAGCCCATGAACGTGCGTGCCGGTTGGGATGTGGAGCAGGCGTGGGATGTGCTGGGCATACCTGTAATGCAGCAGAAGCCGCAGACCCTGGTCAAGCAGAAGGGCGACAAGAAGAAGACTCCCCGAGACCGCAACAAGGAACGCGAGGAGGAAAAGAGAAAGCAGAAAAGATAAACGGTGAGCGGTGAGCGGTTAGCGGTAAACGGTTAGTTTTCCGTTTTCCGTTTTCAGATTTCCGTTCGCTTGGCAGTCGTGGCGAAGCCTGCGACAAAATCTGCGGATTTCAGCGCAAGCGTGAACTAACGACTTGAAGACTGGTAAATTCTGCGAATTCCGCGGATTCTGCGTGAGAAAAAACGATGACGGGGACGATGGTTGTTTAGGGTTTAGAGTTGTATCCACCCCCTCCGCTACGCTCGTCTCTTCGAGCCCCGACGTTAAACTGGGGAGTTTAACCCTCATAAGGCACAAAATGACATTGAGTCATTTTTCTAAAGGCCTTATTCACCCTGTCTCAGGGGGAGAAAGTGGGTGATAGCATTAGCCAGTAGTAACTGACTGTCCCCCTGAGACAGGTGGGACGAGCGCGGAGTGCGGAGTGGGTGGATAGTCATCGTCATCGTTTTCGTCCGTCATCGTTTTCGTCTTCGTCCTCTTTTTCGTCCTCTTTTTCGTCCGTCAACGTCAACGTTTTCCGTTCTGTCTTGCTGGTTGCATCTGCTTGGTTACACTAACTCTGCCTCTTTGGATTCATGCTCCCTAAGTAGCAGAATCGTCCTCGGTATTTCCTGACTTCGTCAATGCGTCACCCAAATTAAGCATTGTTTTCTGTCTTTTCAAAAAGAGGTTTTATTGCTAGGTGTTTATCTGTTAAAAAGAGCGTTTTGGTAAAGAAACTTCCATGTTCTGGTAATCTTATTCT
>JAZRII010000095.1:0-95001 GCA_045645225.1 Bacteroidaceae bacterium
GATGTCCAATATGTCACCATTATTCAGGTGGTTATAGTGTCGGGGTTCCACCTCTTCCCATTCCGAACAGAGAAGTTAAGCCCGTCCGCGCCGATGGTACTGCACACCCGTGGGAGAGTAGGTAGCCGCCGTTTTTTAGAAGAGAGAAGTCCTTTGGAGATTGTTCCAAGGGACTTCTTTGCGTTTAGTGGGGAACGTTCAACGGTTAGCGGATGAGCGGTTAGCGGTTAACGGGTGAGCCGTAGGGACGCTGCTGCAGCGTCCGCCTTGTTTTCCGCTCTCGGACGCAGCACGCTGCGTCCCTACATTGCCGAGCAACAAGGAGGAAAAGACCGCGAAGCGGGATTAAAATGTATAGGTGAAAACTATCCCCCCTCCGTCGCTTCGCTCCTCATCGCCTCTGTCTCAGGTTGACAGTTTAGATTAGCGATGATAGATTTACGATTAGTTTTCCGTTTTCTATATTATACGTGTAAGTGCTGTGCATTCCTATGTGTGTTTTGTTTAGGTAGTTTTATTTAGTTATAAAAATTAACTAAGTTTGTTTTGCAGTTACCTTGCTTATTTGTAACTTTGTGGCAAGTTACTATGTAGTTTAATTTTGTCTGATTTAGCAATATCGTCATGAAGTTTATAGGTAGTTACATTTTCCGCTCTTTATGTTCTTTGTTAGTAGGTTTGCTCGTGCTATTCAATGCACAACAGATGCCTTCTATAATAATTCGTGTTATAGGTATACTGTTCCTGCTTCCGGGTACATTTGGTGTATTGGCTTATCTGTTTAGTAGGATTAATAGAAACTCTGTAATTCGACCTTCTTTTCCCTTAATGTCTATCGGAAGTATTCTTTTCGGAGTGTATTTGGAATTGTATCCGGATTATTTTGTTAACTCGTTGATTCTTCTGATGGGTGTATTGCTTATTTTGGCCGGTATCAGTCAAATTTTATCAATGCTTGCTAATAGAAGAGTATCACCATTCTCTTTTCTTCTACTGTTCATTCCTATAGTATTGGTATGTGTTGGTGGTTACTGCATTACACATTCCAAGGAAACAGCAGAGACATTGTTTAAGATTTTAGGCTGTACCTGCATCTACTATGGCTTAAGTGACATGTTTCTTACCCTTCGAGCAAAGTATTATTCTCGTCTATTTGAACGTGAGCAGAGGAAGGCAGAGGAGGCAGCAAGAAAAGCCAGAGAAGCTGAATATGTTGAGTTTGAGGTGATTAATGCTAATGAAAGTCAGGCATAGTGTCAAATTCAAATATTGAGAAACCAGTATAAAAGATATCGATGCGTTATTTCATTACATTATCTTTTGACGGAACCGCTTACCATGGATGGCAGATACAACCTCATAGTGTTAGTGTCCAAGAGGAACTTCAGAAGGCGCTGACCACTTTGCTGCGCATGCCGGTTGAGGTAGTTGGCGCTGGCCGTACCGATACAGGAGTACATGCACGTAAGATGGTTTCCCACTTCGATATTAATGCGGAACTGGATTGCCAACAACTGGTATACAAGTTGAATAAACTGTTGCCTCGGGACATTGCTGTGCAACATGTTGAGCAGGTGTCCGATGACATGCACGCACGATTCTCTGCCAAATCCAGGACATATCATTATTATGTACATTTAGGTAAGAATCCTTTCTTGAGATCATATAGTTGGCAGTTGTATGGAAATCCCGACTTTGAACTAATGAATAAGGCAGCAGTCGTATTGATGGAATACATGGATTTTACGTCTTTTTCAAAGGTCAATACGGACACCAAAACCAATGACTGTACCATCACCGAGGCGCATTGGGATAGAGTAGGAGAGGGGCAGTGGCGTTTTACCATAACCGCTAACCGCTTTCTTCGCAATATGGTCCGTGCAATTGTAGGAACGCTGATGGAGGTTGGCCGTGGGCGAATGACAATAGAGCAATTGCGGCAGGTAATTGAGGCCAAGGACAGATGTCGGGCTGGTGATAGTGTTCCTGGAAATGCGTTGTTTCTTGTGGACGTCAAATACTGATATTCCAATCTAATAAAACTATATAAGATGTGGGTATTGTTTGCCTTTGTCAGTGCCGCTTTATTAGGATTCTATGATGTATTCAAGAAGCAATCTTTGAAAGGTAATGCCGTGCTTACGGTATTGCTGCTTAATTGTTTATTCTCGTCTCTCATTTTCTTGCCAGCAATATGGTGTGCTCCATTTGGAGGATGGGAAGTCCAGAAATATATTATACTGAAGGCATTTATCGTACTTAGTTCATGGATATGCGGATATTATGCTATGAAGCATCTGCCATTGACTATTGTTGGTCCAGTGAATGCAACTCGTCCAATGCTTGTATTGCTGGGGGCAATGTTATTGTATGGCGAAAGTCTGAATCTGTTCCAATGGGCAGGTGTTTTCTTGGCAATGTGTTCGTTCCTGCTGTTGAAACTTGGAGGAAAGAAGGAGGGAATTGATTTTCTGCATAATCGTTGGATCTTTTGCTTGTTTGCTGCTGCTCTTCTCGGGGCATGCAGCGGTCTTTACGATAAGTACCTTATGTCGTCTCCTGCAGAAGGTGGTCTGGGATTGAACCGACTGACTGTGCAGAGTTATTTCAATTTCTATCAGTTGGCCATAATGCTTATAGTAGTAATGCTGGAGAGATGGAAGGGCCAATCAGAAAACAGTTTCAAATGGCGATGGACAATACCATTCATAAGTCTCTTCATCTGTGCTGCTGATTTGGCGTATTTCTATTCATTGTCTTTAGATGGAGCAATGATAAGCGTTGTCAGCATGGTTCGTCGTGGCAGTGTGGTGGTTAGTTTTATGATGGGCGCATTTTTGTTTCACGAACGAAACCTTAAGAGCAAAGCTGTTGATTTGGTATTGGTGCTTCTTGGAATGCTTTGTCTTTATTTAGGAACAATTTGTAGTTAATTTAAGATATGAAGAAGATAATTATATTAGTCTGCCTTTTCGTGTTTTGCACAGCGGTTTCTGCTCAATTGCATATGAGGGAGGTTTTTGCTCAGCTTCCAGATTCTGTATTGCCATTAATGAGTAAGAACAATCGTTTGGACTGCATTGATTTCATTGAAAATGGAATGGAAGCCCGTGTGAAGAATCATTTCGGCGATCCAGTCGTATTGGATTCTCTTACCCACGATTATTTATTGCTTCATACAAGTGAGTCGGGATATGTGGAAATGAGACTTCTTCTTAAGGCGTCTGACACGCTGTTATGTGTTAACCGTACATATTTGGGGTCTGTAGCAGACAGTGAGGTTAGAGTCTATGATACCTTATGGAGGTTTGTTGCTGTAGTTCAGCGTCCTGACTTTGCTCAATTCTTCAAACCTTCAGCAGATGATGGGCAATGGCAGGTGGAGGAACTTGATACACTTCGTATGATTCGGTCTGAGGCAGAGACGCTGCCATTGATGAAGGCTTCGCTGTCTTCTGTGCCTAATAAGGTAGAGTGGGAACTTCAGACGGCAGAGTTCAGTAAGGAATTAAAAAAGGTTGCAAGTAGATACCTGCAACCTGTTATATGTGATTTGTAGTCTTTCTGCCGTTAAGTATTGGGTCTTCTGTTTATTTCCAGTTCCAATCGTTTAGACTGTAACTTTTTTCTACATTGTCCTCTATGTTGTCAGGCAGGTTATGGAAGAAGTCTATGTCAGTCTTTTCTTCAAGTTCATCTATGCTCATTGCATATTTCATTGCAATGTCTTTCCCTGATGTGGTATCACCTTCCGTATGTGGTATCCAAAGAGCGATAGCTTTCCAGTATTCTCCTGTTTTTTGGTTGGCATGTCTGTACAGAATTGCCATATAGAAATATCGAGGCACAATGATTTTGCTTGAGTTGTTGTTGCTCGTGTACCCGAGTATATGTTCCTGTTTGTCTATAGTGCCACCCTTAACGACATAGATAGTATCCAGGCCATTGTCGTTGCTATTCCAATTCTGATATAGGCTTCTTGCAAGTTTTTCAGCATTGAGCCATACATAGTCGCCCTGGCTGTCGTAGCCGTTGAATCGTTCAAACTGTGGGTGCATGTTGGTCATGAAGAATGTCTGCTTGTTGGCAGAGGCGGAGCATTGCCTGTCCTCACTGGCAAGCATGTGTCCACGTGAGTATCCTTGGAAATAGCCGCTGCCCACACGGTATTGCTTGGGTACATCAGGATCTGACAGGTATGTACCGTACCTTCCGCACTTGCTGTCGTATATGTTGTCCATGTCCCAACGGAAGGCTGTCCATCTGGTGGATTTCTTCTGTTGGTCGTATTCCATGCAGAAGTTTACGAACATAGTGTTGCCATCCTCACGCAGTTTGGCTTTCTTGACTATGAATTGGTTGTGGCTGCCTTCCTTCTGTCTGGGAACTTCTATACGCGATGCTTCCTCTTGTTGCAGGACAGGTTTGTTCTGTGGTTCATCAGGCACAGGTATGTCTTTTTCGCCGCATGACCATAGACTGATACATGATGCTATATATATATATAATGTGTAGTTGTATTTCTTAGGTACATTCATGACTGCTGCTGTTTTAGTAATGCTGTAGAGTTTGCCTTTGTCCTAAATAACAAAGAAGATGTGCCATAGTGAATGACACATCTTCTTGTGAATCTTCTTGTAGCGTCTTTCACGCCAGACTCCAATTACTTGCGGGTCTTTGCGTAGCGGCTCATGAACTTGTCTACGCGACCAGCGGTATCCACCAACTTGTTCTTACCAGTGTAGAAGGGATGTGAAGTGTTAGAGATTTCCAACTTAACTACGGGATACTCCTGACCTTCAAATACTACGGTGTCAGTAGCCTTGCAAGTAGAGCGGCTCAGGAACATGTCGCCGTTGCTCATGTCCTTGAACACAACGGGACGATAATTCTCGGGATGAAGTCCTTTTTTCATATCTGTATTTATTTATTATTTTCGTGTTGTTTATATAGCTGGTAACTATATAGGTGTAATGGAGTGCTATTTTCGGAGTGCAAAGATACGGCAATTTATCTTCATTGCCAAACTTTTGTGAAATAAAGTTGAAAAAAAGGCATTTGCTTCTTCCGTCTATGTGCTCATTGGAAGGAATGACGTTGATCCCCCCTGGCTTTTAGGGGCAATTTGTGTCACGCCCACCCGGTTCTTCAAGGATGTTCTCCACTATGCTTTCGCGCATTGCGCATTATCGCCAATCACATCCAAAAATACACGTGTGCCTTATTTTTTTGCGCAAATGTGTACAAGTTATGTAAAAAATGGTTAACTTTGCAGTGCATGAATATAATGGGGTGGAGTATCCGCTTGCCAACGTTGTTTGTTACAATGAGAAAGATATCGCAGTTGTTGTTATGCATCTTTGCATTCGCATTTGCAATGCAGGTCCTTGCCGAGGATTGCAAGTTGCAGATGCATGCTGTTGCTTTCTATAATCTGGAGAATCTTTTTGACACCTGTCACGACGAAGGAAAGAACGACTGGGATTATCTCCCAGATGGCACGTATACCTGGTCTAAGAAGAAGTACAGGCATAAGTTGGCAAACATGGCACGTGTGCTGAGCGAACTTGGTACAGATAAACTGCCATATGGTTCTTGCATAATCGGTGTTTGTGAGGTAGAGAATTCTAAGGTATTGGATGCTCTTGTCTCACAGCCAAAGATGAAGAAACGCGGTTTTAAATATGTTCACATAGAAGGACCGGACAAAAGGGGCATAGACTGTGCCTTGATTTATAATCCTCGTGTTTTTAAAGTAGTTAAGGCATTCAATAAAGAGTATATTTACGAGAATGGCGACACGCTGCGCCGTACCCGCCCGTTTTTGTGTGTGCAGGGCAAACTTGACGATGAGAACCTGACCGTTGTTGTATGTCATTGGCCAAGTCGTAGTTCTGAAAGCATTTTCCGGGAATATGCCGGCCGTCAGGTTCGCGCCCTTACAGACAGCATATCCGAGGCAGACCCAAGTCAGCATATAATTGTTATGGGAGACATGAATGACGACCCCGACGATGCTTCCATGGCACTGTATCTTGGAGCAAAGCGCCATAGTGCCGAGGTTGCTAAGGGGGAATTCTACAATCCCTGGTGGGATATGCTTCGCAGCAAGGAAGAGGGAACTCTTCGCTATCAGGGTATATGGAACCATTTCGACCAGATAGTGCTTGGACGCAGTCTAATAGAGGAATACGAGAGCGAGGAACCCAGCACCTTGACACTGCATTCCTATCACATATTTAAAAGGGACTACCTTTTCCAGACCAAGGGAAGGTATAAAGGCAGTCCTAAGCGTACCTTCTCTCGGGAGGTATGGCTTGATGGCTACAGTGACCATTTGCCGGTTGTGGTTTATCTTTCAAAAACGAAATACTAACCATTCTTTATTCGTTATTTATAAGAAAACAGACAGATAGTTTAATTTATTAATAAACCCTTTAATAACAATTACAAAATGACAAGTTACAAGGAATTGGGTTTGGTGAACACCCGTGAAATGTTCGCTAAGGCAGTAGCTGGTGGCTATGCTATTCCCGCATTCAACTTCAACACCATGGAGCAGATGCAGGCAATTGTTCAGGCAGCTGTAGAGTGCAAGTCTCCCGTTATTATGCAGGTATCTAAGGGTGCTCGTGCATATGCCAACGGTACTATCCTGCGCTACATGGCTCAGGGCGCTGTAGAGTATGCAAAGGAGTTGGGTTGCGAGAATCCTCAGATTGTTCTGCACCTCGACCACGGTGACAGCTTCGAGATCTGTAAGGAGTGTATCGACAACGGTTTCTCTTCTGTTATGATCGACGGTTCTCACCTCCCCTACGAGGAAAACATTGCTCTGACCAAGAAGGCTGTTGAGTATGCACACGCCCACGATGTAACCGTTGAGGCTGAGCTCGGTGTATTGGCAGGTGTTGAGGATGAGGTTTCTTCAGAGGTATCTCACTACACCAAGCCCGAGGAGGTTGTTGACTTCTCTACACGTTCAGGTTGCGACTCTCTGGCTATCTCTATTGGTACCAGCCACGGTGCTTACAAGTTCACTCGTGAGCAGTGCACTGTAGATCCTCAGACTGGCAAGCTCGTTCCTCCTCCATTGGCATTCGACATCCTGGCAGAGATCGAGAAGCAGTTGCCTGGTTTCCCCATTGTTCTCCACGGTTCTTCTTCAGTTCCTCAGGACGAGGTTGACACCATCAACCAGTTCGGTGGCAAGTTGCCCGATGCAGTAGGTATTCCCGAGGAGCAGCTCCGCAAGGCTTCTGAGAGCGCAGTATGCAAGATCAACATCGACTCTGACTCACGTCTGGCTATGACTGCTGCTATCCGCAAGCACTTCGCAGAGAACCCCGGTCATTTCGATCCCCGTCAGTATCTGAAGCCCGCTCGCGAGAACATGAAGAAGATGTACGTTCACAAGATCATGAACGTTCTTGGTTCTAACGACAAGCTCTAATCTTGCATATAGAACAGGCTTATATATAATAAAGAGGACGCGCACACGCGCGTCCTCTTTTATTTCAACACCAATTAGTCTAATGACCGATTTGGGTTTAATGTATCACATGAAGCAGAAGGTTTCTGTATCCTGTTTATTCCCACTCTTCCTCTTCCCAATCCTCGATTTCGTACTCATCTTCGTCCAGGAATTCTATTTCGTTATCCTCGCCCTCTATCTGCATTTCGCGTTGCAGCATGGAGACGTCTTTGTTGCGGTGTACAATGCTCTCCTCGTGGGTTATTGCAGCAATCTTGTTGCTTTCGGCGTTGAGCGCCTTCCAAAGCAGGTCCTTCAGTTCCATTATGCCCTTTTGGGTAACTGCCGAAATGAATACCACAGGCAGGTCTGTTGGCAAGTCTTCTGAAAGCATCTGTTGCAGTTCCTCGTCCAGAAGGTCGGTTTTGGTTACGGCCAATATACGCTGTTTGTCCATCAGTTCGGGGTTGAATGTTGCAACCTCGTTCAGCAGGATTTCATATTCTTTCCTTATATCGTCCGTATCTCCAGGAACCATGAATAGCAACAGGGAGTTGCGTTCGATGTGTCGCAGGAACCTAAGGCCTAAGCCGCGACCTTCACTGGCACCCTCTATAATGCCCGGAATGTCTGCCATTACAAAGGACTGTCCGTTTCTGTATGGCACTATGCCCAGTGAGGGTTCCATGGTTGTGAAGGGGTAGTCTGCTATCTTGGGCTTTGCACTGGACAGACTGGACAACAGAGTGCTCTTTCCTGCATTGGGGAACCCAACCAGGCCCACATCGGCCAGCAGTTTCAGTTCCATGATAACTGTCATCTCCTGCATCGGTTCACCCGGTTGTGCATAGCGTGGCGCCTGATTTGTGGAAGTGGCGAAGTTCCAGTTGCCCAGACCTCCTCTGCCGCCTTTAAGAAGGATCACCTCCTGTCCGTCTTCCTTGACATCGCAGATATACTCGCCTGTTTCTGCATTGTAGACTACAGTTCCGCATGGCACGTCAATGTATCTGTCCTCACCGTTGGCACCGGTAGACTTGTTTTTGCCCCCGTTTTCACCATGAGTTGCAAAGATATGCCGGTCGTACCTCAGGTGCAACAGTGTCCAGTAGTTATGGTTGCCATGCAGGATCACATGGCCGCCACGTCCGCCGTTGCCGCCGTCAGGTCCGCCGTTAGGAGCATATTTTGCTCTATGCATGTGCATGGAGCCGCGTCCGCCTTTGCCAGAACGGCACACTATTTTCACATAGTCTACAAAATTACTTTCCATCAGCTGTTATGCCTGTTTTTCTATTGTGTTGAAGATGGCTTCCAGCATTGCCTCCTTGCTGCCCAGTTCTGCCCAGGCAAAGGTATTGCGGATGCCTTCCTTGGCGAACCACTCGGACAGAGGTGCTGTCTGTGAGTGGTATACTGCAAAGCGCTTCTTGATAGTCTCCTCATTGTCGTCTGCGCGGCCCTGTTCCTTGGCGCGGTTCAGCAGGCGTGCCATCAGCACGTCCTCTTCCACTACCAGCTCTATCATCATTCCCATGTCATGTCCACGTTCGGCCAGCATCTTTTTCAATGCCTCTGCCTGTGGGATGGTGCGGGGGAAACCGTCAAAAATGACACCCTTGCCAGCAGGGAACTTGTCATAGGCATCAGCCAGAATGTCAATCATCAGTTCGTCGGGCAGCAGCTGGCCGTTGTCTATGTAGCCCTGTGCAGTCTTGCCCAGTTCTGTTCCGGCCTTAATCTGTTCGCGAAGTACGTCGCCAGTACTGATGTGCCCCATGTTGTACTTAGCAACAATTTCGTCGCTATATGTGCCCTTGCCTGATCCGGGAGCACCAAAGATGATAATGTTCTTCATATATAATTAAGTTTTAAAAGTGTTGGCGTTAATTTTGAGTTTGTGTTGTTTTATGGTTTGAGTGTGTAGATGTCTTTCAATCCTCGTCCCAACCCGTTGTAATCCAGTCCATATCCGAGAATGAAGTCGTTGGGAATCTCCATGGCCACGTATCGAACATCCAGTTTCACTTCCAGTTTCTCTGGCTTCAGAAGCAAGGTGCATATGTCTATGCTTTTGGGGTTTTGCCTTTTCAGGGTCTCTATCATGTGTGCCATTGTAATTCCGCTTTCCACAATATCTTCCACTATGATTACAGGGCGCCCTGTAATGTCGGTGTTCAGGCCTATTACCTCTCTCACCGTGCCAGTGGAGGAAGTCCCCTCGTATGATGCCAGTTTGACGAAAGATACTTCGGCAGGCAGGCATATTTCGCGCAGAAGGTCGGCGGCAAAGACAAATGCCCCGTTCAGGACCACCAGAAACAGAGGCGCTTCTCCCTCATAGTCTGCGTTTATCTGTTGGGCCACAGTTTTCACCTTTTCAAGAATGTCGCTGGCAGGAATGCTTGGTGTAAATTGTTTGTCCAGTACCTGGATAGTGCTCATAATTCTACAGTTTTGAATATATAAGATACACAAAGGTAGTAAAAAAATCCAAAGTTGTGCTTTATTAGGTTATATTGTTTTAATAATTTTTGTATCTTTGTAACGAAATCAAACAAAAACGAATAACAAACTGTTTATGAGACAGAGATTTTATGAAGCAGTTCGCGGTATGCTCCTGCTTTCGTTATTTCTTTTAGCAGGTTCTGCCCATGCTCAGACGCAGATCGAGAAATTCGTTCCAGGTTCAACTTTGGAAGGTGTAAGTTACTTCCTTCCCCGTACAGCTCTGCGTATGGTGGTTACGGTGGAGAAGACAGTGGTAACTCCAGGAGAATTCCATATGTATGCTTTCAAGTATATGCGTATGCAGGATGTGCCGGTTCAGCCATCCACAACTTGGGAGGTCAAGGACGTCAAGCTCATGCCCTATGGAGTTCCCGACAAGAACAAGGCCTATAGTCTGAAGTTGAACAAGCGCACTATTGCACCGCTGGTAAGTCTTACAAGCGACGGCATATTGTTGGGCATAAACAATACAGTAGAGGAGACTGTTTTGCCTCCTTTGCCTCAATCCCGTATACTGGAGGAAGGCATCCAGCCCAACGAGGCCCGCAAATACATGACCCGTGAGATGCTTCAGGCAGGTTCTTCTGCCAAGATGGCACAATTGGTGGCTCAAGAGATTTACGACATTCGTGAAAGTCACGATGCCCTTATTCGTGGCGAAGCCGACAATACTCCCAAGGACGGTCTTCAGCTCAAGCTCATGCTTGAGAGTCTCGAGCGTCAGCACCGTGCTCTCAGCAGTACCTTCGTAGGCAGCAGGGAAGTAAGCGAGATGTTCTACGTTATCGACATAGTTCCTGCCGAGGAGACAGACAAGCTTCTTCTGTTCCGTTTCTCTAAGTGGAATGGCCTGGTGGATTCCGACGACATGTCTGGTGCTCCATACTATATCAGTCTGAAGCGCAATGCAGAACTGCCCGAGACAACCTTTGACCCTGCCGTTTTCAACAAGAAGGGCAAGCTTCAGCGTGCAGTATACTACAACGTCCCCCTTCGCACGATGGTCAAGGTGTTCAATGCAGAGCACACCTTTACTGAACTTGAAGTTCCCATTGCCCAGTTTGGCTGCGAGGAGATTTTGTCCAATGTCCTGTTCGACAAAAACACCGACACTCAGGTCACCTTCTTTCAGCATACTGGAGGTATAAAGGAGATAAAGACAAGTGTAGAGGAATAGTACAATATTTCAAAGACCGATGCAGCCAGGTTGTATCATATCCCCATGGTTCTATGCTGAAGTATGATACCCCTGTCTGGTTACATGCCGGTTCCACAGGTAAGGGCTCAGAATTGGATGAGGCTCGTGCCTATGGAACCGGCACTCCGTTGTCCCTGCCACGTCAGACCCATTCCGACCATGTGCAGTATGTCTCTGAAGCAGGTCGCCCGGACGACACCGATGCCATTTTTACCGATGTCCCAGGGCTTTGCATAGCGGTCAAGACAGCAGACTGTATCCCGGTTTTGCTTTACGATCACCATAGGCATTCTGTGGCTGCCATACATGCAGGATGGAAGGGCACGGTGCAGTATATAGTCAGGAAGACCATCATTGCCATGCAATCCAGAGGTGAAGACCTTTCTGCCATTATCGGCCCAGGCATCTCCTTGGAGTCTTTTGAAGTCGGCGAAGAGGTCTATGAAAGATTCCTTGTCCAAGGATTTCCCATGGAAAGGATAGCACGCCGTTGGCCTTCAGGCAAATGGCATATTGACCTTTGGGACGCCAACCGCTGGATTCTTGAACAGTGCGGAGTAAAGGATATATATACAGCCGGAGTGGACACAATGACCTCTCCTCTGTTTTATTCTGCCCGCCGCGAAACCATCAACACAGGCAGAAATTACAATTGGATAGAAATTCTGTAGTGGCGGGGATTACGTCGTAAAGGCAGCCAGCAGTCCCTTTTGTACCAATAGCCGGTCTTTTGTAATGATATCCTGCAGATCTTCTGTAAACTCCATGCTGTCCCCACCCGTCATGAAGACATGCAGGTCGGGATATTGTTTCAGCATGGTGCGTATATATCCCTCTATTTCCCATCTTACCCCGTTTACGGCACCGCCTCTCATAGAAGTTGGAGTGTCGTAGCCCAGCACAGGATGTTCTCCCTCTGCATCCAGTAAGGGTAGGGCAGCGGTGTGCTCGTGCATGGCCCTAAGTCTCAGGTTTATTCCCGGCGAAATAGCCCCTCCCAATACGGTTCCATCCCTTCCTATTACGTCAAAGGTGAGGCAAGTTCCTGCATCTATTATTAATAAGGTGTGCCCAGGCCTCATGCTTCGTGCTCCTATGTCGGCAGCCACGCGGTCAGCTCCCAGTCCGGCTGGTATGTCCTTCAGCCACCCTTTGGTCTCTGGAGACTGCCATGTCAGGAACTTGCATTTTAGGTTCCCTGCAACTTCTTTTGGCAAGGCATCGCTGCCAGCAACGTTGCTAACAAGTATTCCCTCTGCTATGTCTGTATAGTCAAGCCAGTTCTCGTTGGGATATATACTGTTGCAGTCTGCTGTAGATGCCTTCAGTCGTGTGTTGCCAATATCAAGGAGAATGTACATTTCAATGTATAGTTTAGTTGTTGTTTTTTGGGGGGAGTTCGTTGTTACTGTATAACGAGGAATGATTCACTAATTTTGTCCTGTTGACGATTCCAGTTTCACCATTGCACTCACAGCCACAGTAACCAGGCAGCATGCCATCACCCACCAGAAGAAGTTGGCAAATCCCCACTGGTCTGCCAGATATCCGGCAACCATGCCAGGCAGCATCATGCCCAGGGCCTGAAATGCCGTGCAGATGCTAAACACGCTGGTACTGCGTTCGCCCTTTGAGAAGTAAACCAGGAACAGCATGTATGCAGTGAATCCGAATCCATATCCCAGCTGCTCCACTGCCACGCACGAGTTTATTATCCACAGCGATGTTGGTTGTACGGTGGCCAGGTATATGTAAACAGCGTCTGGCAGGGAAATTGCAGCAATCATTGGCCACCACCATTTCTTCAGGCCGTTGCGGCTCACAAGCCAGCCGCCCAGTATGCCGCCCAGCAGCAGACCTATTACACCTATAGTGCCGTAAGCCACGCCTACGGTTTCTGTTGCCAGAGCCAGGCCTCCCTCTTCCGTACTTCTCAGCATGAAGGGTTGTGCCATCTTTACCAGTTGAGCCTCAGGGAACCTGAACAGCAGCATGAAGAACAAGGCAGGCCATACTCCCCTTTTACGGAAGAATACGATCAGTGTTTTCCAGAAAGAAAGGGCAATGTCTGTCATCGTGTTCATGAAGCCCTTTCTCTGCTCATCGTCGCACCCTTCCATGTCCTCATCTGTTTTCTCCCTCCCTTTGGGCAGCGCTGCGGCGTGCCACATGGCCAGTGCCAGCATAATCAGTCCGCCCAGTCCCATGGTCATGCCCCATGCCATGTCAGCAGGGCACTGCTGCTGCAGTATGCCTGCAAGGAAGACCAGTCCCCCCTGGCAGAAGATGGTTCCTATTCTGTAGAAGGTGGAGCGCCATCCCACATAGAAAGCCTGTTCCTTCTCTGTCAGTCCTATGATATAGAAACCGTCTGCAGCAATGTCGTGTGTAGCGCTGCTGAATGCCATCAGCCAGAAGAATGCCAGCGAAAACTGCATCCACATCTCGGTCTGTAGCGTCAGTGCCACTCCTGCCAGGGTGGCTCCCACCAGTATCTGCATCACCAGTATCCACCAGCGTTTTGTCTTCAGACTGTCCACTATCGGGCTCCACAGCGGTTTTATCACCCATGGCAGGTACAGCCATGAGGTATATAGCGCTATTTCTGTATTTGACAGTCCCATGTTCGTATACATCACTGTGGCCAGAGCCATTACCATCATGTACGGCAAGGCTTCTGCAAAGTATAGCGAAGGGACCCATGATGCAGGGTGTGCGGTGTTCCTTTTCAATTTCATTTGTTATATTATTTGTGCCAAGCAGGAAACCCTTGTTCCCCCTCTTTCTGTTTTTGCAAGGGCAGTGTGTCCTTGTCTAAATTCTCATCGATGATCATATTCTTTCCTCCCCCTTACCCTTGGCTTTTGTCCTTTAGCCGCCTGTCATCCTTATGTTGCAGTATGTTGTGCATATTTGTCAGGCACAGTATTGCTAACCATGTTATCGGTGCGCATAAGGTATCCAGCATGAAGAAAAGTTTGAAGTCCAGTCTCTCCAGCAGAAAGCCGCTCAAGGCCATTGGCAACACTATGCACAGGCTTATTGCCGGAATGTAAAGAGGGTTCACGGAGTTCCTGTATCTCTCTCCCGAGAGGTTTTCGATATATCTTCTGCAGGCGTTCAGTCCTATGCCGAAAAGCAGTTGCGCCATTAGGGTGTATGCCGATAGCATCCACACTCCTTCAGGTTTGCAATGTGTCATTGTCAGGTACACGGCGGGCGACAGGCCCAGGCATATTGTCAGAGGCCATTTTGTGCGGTTCTCTCCCCATTTGTTCAGAATGCCCTTTCCAAGTGCCACCCCGGTCAGAAAAGCTATTACTCCTATTGTGCCATGTGCAAATCCCACTTCCTGCAAGGTGCACCCCAGACCGCCCTCTTGTGGTTGCGCCAGCAGGAACACCGTCCGGCTGTAGAACATCAGTCCCTGTGGCATCAGCATCAGCAACAGCATTATCAAGTGTTCCTTCCATCTCTTCTGTTGCCATGGCCATTGCCGTGTAGTGGTGATTTTTGTATTGCCGGCATTTCTCAGCAGCAGCATGTTCATCAGTGTCATCAGCAGATAAGCGCCTGCCAGGATATAATACCCCAATGCCCATGAGTACGTCTGCGACCGTTGTCTGAAGTATATCTGCAGCACCCCCACCGCCATAATCATAAGTCCGTATGTCAGAACTGTTGCCATTTGCGACGACAGGGCCCTCAGCACCAGGTGGTGTGTCTCTTGTGCCATCATGGTTCTGCGCATGAAGTAGTGCTTTGCCATTATGTCGTGCCAGGCACTCAGGGTGCTTATCCATGCAAGCATCAGCATTGTCCACCACATGCCGTTTCTCAGTGTCAGTGCAAACAGTGCCATGGTCCCTGCCAGTATTATTTCTATCAGGTGCAGCCACCATCTGTCGCCTCCCATTCCAGGCAGTAATCTCCTCATAAAAGGCTGTGCCACCCATGGCAGCAGCAGTATTGCAGCAAAAAGGGTGGACAATGCCACCCCAATGTTCATTTGCAGGAACATGATTAAAGCCACGAAGGTCACCACCGCCGATGGAATCTCGTTGGCGGCAAACAGTGTTATGGTCCAGAAACCTCCTTCGTTGCTTTTCATTGTCTTCGTTTTGTTTATAGTTTAGTGAGGCGCTGCGCTTTTGTTTAGTGTAGTCGCTGACGCTCGTGTTAAGTGTACTCTAAACCCTAAACAGTCAACGTCATCGTCAACGTCAACGTCTTGTTTATAGTTTAGTGAGGCGCTGCGCTTTTGTTTAGTGTAGTCGCTGACGCTCGTGTTAAGTGTACTCTAAACCCTAAACCCTAAACCCTAAACAGTCATCGTTTTCGTCATCGTCATCGTTTTTAATATCTTATATTATCAACGGATTCAACAGATTGAACGGAAACTTCCGTCTTAGAGATTTTATGGTGCGATGCACCTGGGACCTTGTCCCTTGATTAGTTCTCTTAGGAAGAAAACAAACGAGTTTGCTTTATTCCAAAGATAACGAATCTCCAAAATCTCTAATCCTCCGTGATTCCGTGTTCTCGTGTTGATGATATAACGTTCACACCCCGCATGGCGCACCGTGAAGCAGGCGCACTTCTGCGGATTCCAGCGTCAGCGTGATCATCGCTGATAGGACCGGTAATTCTGCGTCTTCGTCCTTGTCTTCGTCCACTTTGTCCCCCTGAGACAGGTGGGACGAGGAGCGAAGCGACGGAGGGGGTGGATAGTTTTAACCATGCCGCAGGCATATTAACCTGTCCCCAGCGACAATTAACCGTGGCAAAGCCACATTAACCGGCGACTTGTTGCGATTAACCGCACCGCAGGTGCATTAACCATGCCTCTGCTCTTGCAGTTTCCCGTTTTAGTAAGATCTTGCTATCAGCACTCGTGCCACGGAAGGCTTTCCGCTTACCATGTCCACGCCAGGAGTCTGTTCCACTCCGAATGGAACGCATCGGATGGTAGCCTGAGTCTCCTCCTTAATCTTGGCCTCAGTTTCGGCAGTGCCGTCCCAGTGGCACAGGAAGAAGCCGCCGTCCTTCACACGCTCCTTGAACTCCTCATAGTTGTCGCACTCGTAGATGCGTGCATCGCGTGCATCCTTTGCCTTCTTGAAGATGTTCTGCTGTATTTCGTCCAAGAGGCCCTTGATGTACTGCTCTATGCCCTCTACAGCGATGTTCTCCTTCTCCAGGGTGTCGCGGCGCATAACCTCCACCATACCCTGTTCCAGGTCGCGTGCTCCCAGTACCAGACGCACGGGCACACCCTTCAGTTCGTAGTCGGCAAACTTGAATCCAGGACGCTTGTTGTCGGCATTGTCGTACTTCACGCTCACGCCCATGGCCTTCAGGTTGTTCATTATCTCTGTAGCCTTGGCATCCAGCTGCTCCATCTGTGCAGGTTTGCCTATGGGTATTATCACCACCTGTATGGGAGCTAGTGCGGGAGGCAGTACCAGGCCGTTGTCGTCCGAGTGTGTCATGATCAAGGCACCCATCAGTCGTGTGCTCACTCCCCAACTGGTAGCCCATGCGTACTCGGGCTTGTTCTCCTTGTTCAGGAACTGCACATCAAAGGCCTTGCCGAAGTTCTGGCCCAGGAAGTGGCTTGTGCCGCTCTGCAGGGCCTTGCCGTCCTGCATCATTGCCTCTATGGTGTATGTGTCCAGAGCACCGGCAAAGCGTTCAGTTTCGCTCTTCACGCCCTGTACCACGGGCACAGCCATGTAGTTCTCTGCAAAGTCGGCATACACCTTCAGCATCTGGCGTGCGCGTTCCTCAGCCTCCTCTCTTGTGGCATGAGCGGTATGTCCCTCCTGCCACAGGAACTCGGCAGTACGCAGGAACAGGCGGGTACGCATTTCCCAGCGCATCACGTTGCACCACTGGTTCACTAGCAGAGGCAGGTCGCGGTAGGACTGTATCCAGTTCTTGAAGGTATTCCAGATGATTGTTTCCGATGTAGGACGGATAATCAGTTCTTCTTCCAGTTTTGCAGAAGGGTCAACCACCACACCGTCCTTTGTTTCATTTGTCTTCAGGCGGTAGTGTGTTACAACGGCACACTCCTTGGCGAAGCCTTCCACGTGCTCTGCCTCTCTGGACAGGAAACTTTTTGGAATCAGCAGGGGGAAGTAAGCATTCTGTACGCCAGTCTCCTTGAACTTGTCGTCCAGCACACGTTGCATCTTTTCCCAGATAGCATATCCATAGGGTTTTATCACCATACAGCCACGCACGTCGCTCTGTTCTGCCAGATCGGCCTTAACTACCAGTTCATTGTACCATTTAGAGTAGTCCTCACTTCTTTTTGTAAGGAAATCCAGTTCTTTTGCCATGTATATTATATATAATGTGTTATTCCGGGTACAAAGGTACGATTAAGCGAGCGAAAAAGCAAAAGTATTTTGGTTTTTCCGAGCGTGAGTACCTAAGAAGGCAGTTCAAAGGTACGATTAAGCGAGCGAAAAAGCAAATGAAATTTGATTTTTCCGAACCGACGAACGAACTTTGCGACTAAGCGAGAGTAGAGTTAAGCTTGCTTAAACTATACCGAGTGGTAGCAAAGTCAACATAATGTTAAACAAGAGCAGAGTATGCTCGCATGCTATGCCTTGTAAGGAGGAGGAAGACGACAGTCACCGTGAGTACCTTCGGGATGTATTCCCAATGGTACGATTAACCCCAAATCGCTCATTAGCGCATAACAGTCCCGTCATAGTTCCCGCCATTGCTCTGTCATCCATACTCTTTCCTTGCATCAAAGCAAGGGCATGCCTTGTATTTGTTCAGGTCGTGATGTCCCAGGATCAAGGCATTTGGATATTTTTGTTTAAGGTCCTTTATAAGCAGCAGCAAGGATTTTTTCTGTTCTTCTGTTCTGGTGTCTGCCGCATTGCCAAGAGAATCCAGTCCGCCCTCGTAGCATATGCCTATTGAATGCTTGTTGTGTTCCCTGCAGTGGCATCCAGCCTGCTGTTCTGGCCTGCCCTTTTCTATGCTCCCATCACGTCGTACCACGTAATGGTAGCCGATGCCTTCCCATCCCAATGTTCGGTGCCATCGGTCTATTTGCAAGGCTGAAGAATGTTGCCCGGGCCTCACGCCCGAGCAATGAATAATGATAAGTGTGATTTTTCTCATGAGTAATAATTTGAGTGCTTTGCTCTTTACCCAGCGTCGCAATGGAAAATTGCGACCCTCAGAGGGCACAGAATGACATCAAGTCATTCTTCTAAAGACCCTCTTCGCCCACCTGTCTCAGGGGGACAAAGTTGACGAAAACTATGACGATGACGAAGACCTTTCACCGTGGCAAAGCCACATTAACCGTGCCATAGGCACTATATCATCAACAAGAGAACACGGAGACACGGAAGGATTAGATTCTGAGGTATGTTGTTCTGTAGAAAAATATAAATGAATTTATCTTTGTCTTAAGAACAACATACTGGAGACGGATGTCTCGGCAACAGATGTTGCTGGAATCTAATCTGTACACACGGACATTCCGTTCAATCTCGTTGAATCCGTTGATTATTTAAACCTTTAACCGTGGCGCTGCAATGCGGGGAGTAGCGTTGCCACTGCGCCAGCCGTCGCGCGTAGCCAGCGACAAAGTCTGTGGGTTCAAGCGACAGCGTAATCTGTATAGGGAATGGTTCTTAAGGCAAAGTCTGCGAGTTCTGCGAATTTTGCGTGAAACAAGTTTTATCAGCAACAGGAGGTATAATACCCTCACGCAGACTGCGCCGAAAACGCCGAATTACCGGTCCTATCAATACAGTTCACGCTGGCGCTGGAATCCGCAGAAGTGCGCCAGTTTCACAGCGCTGCCATGCGGAGTGTGAACGTTAAATCATCAACAAGAGAACACGGAGACACGGAGGATTAGAGATTTTGACGATTCGTTATCTTTGGAATAAAGCAAACTCGTTTGTTTTATTCCTAAGAGAACTAATCAATGGACATGTCCCAGGGTGCATCGCACCATAAAATCTCTAAGACGGAAATTCCGTTCAATCTCGTTTAATCCGTTGATAGTTATAATCCTACCCTAAACTCTACACCCTCTTACATGCACGACGTTACCCCAAAGGTGGTGGCAATGGCCGTCAGAATGGTTATTACAATGTTCAGTATTTTGCTCCAAAGCTTCTTGTTGTCCATAATTTTTCTTTCTTTGTTAGTGGCAGGAACCCGGTTCACCGGATCCCTGCCTGGTTACTTTACTGTTTTCCATGCTCTTGCTGTGTTGGCATTATTGGTCTATGGCCACATCTGCTTTTCTATTCGCTTAACGCCAACCCCTTCAGCAAGTTACTCGCCCAGGTTCTCGCCTCCTTCTTCGCCGCCGTTATCCTCGCCATCGTCCTCAGGCTCCTGTCCGGGTTGGATGGTGGCCATGGAGTTCAGCAGTTCACGTTCGGCCTTTCGGGCCTCTGCCTGAGACTTGCGGGTTCCCACATACTGGAACTGTGCCTCGTTCAGAAGGTCGGTAAACTTGGAGCTTGGTTCCCACTTCACCTTCACGTTCTTTATCAGGCCTACGTGGAAGCTCTCGGCGTTAGGAGCGGACTTGCTCACCAGATTTACCGCAAAGGCACCCAGGTCTCCCAGAACCACCTTGTTGCCCAGAAGCAACTGCTCGCGTATGCAGCTGGTCAGTTGGGTTGCCATGGCCATGATGTCGCCCTTGTCGTACTTGCTGCCGTGACTGGTCATGTGCTCTGCCATGGCAGAAAGGTCCAGCAGCTGTGCATACTGTGCCATGGGGTAGGTCTTGTTGCCCTGCTTGGGCTTGCCGGGCTGAACCTGGCGGAGAACCAAAGAATAAGGTATTGCCATAGTTGTGCTGTTCCGCTCCCCAGGAGTGGATGTCTGCCGGAGATGGGGAGTGGAACCGAGATTTACTCCGACAGGGGTTAGAGATATTTTTTGTGTTGCTCTGGGGAAGTCAGCGGGCCCGTCCTTTTTCCCTTTCGCACTGCAAAGATACAACATCAAAGTGCCCAGAATCAAGTATTTTCATGTGTGTGTACCGTTCGCGTCGTGTATATGTTTTGAAGTGTGTGTGCACACACATCCGCGTACTGTTTCTGTCGTGTTTTTGCCCTCTTTTCGTGCTGTTTTTGATGTATTTAACTCTCGTATTATCGTGTTTTCGTGCTTATTTCGTGCTTGAAGGGTAAAAAAGCAGGTCAATCTTTGTTACTTTCATGTGTAATTGATACCTTTGCGTCGTACAATGACTAAAACGTGGGTTGTTGGAGGTGCATCAATGTGGCCTTCGATACCTTATATATGTATAACATGCGTGCACGCATACGCGTGAGGGCTATATAAGGCAGAAATCTGCGAGTAAGCGAGAGCAGAGTTAAGCTTGCTTAAACTATGCCGAACCGACGCAGGAGCGAACACAGAATCAAGTTTACTTGAATTATGTTGAGCGACAAGGAGGAAGACAGGATGTCAATAGTGAGCAGGTTCAATACCGCAAGGCGGGATTAAAGCAGAAAGACGAAAGGTTAAAAGCTGCAGAGCAGCGGTTAATAGCGACAGGGTCGCAGGTTAATGTTGCGGAGCAACGGTTAAAGGATACCCAGTCGCAAGGCGACGATTCACCAGCAACTCCGTTGCGATTCACCAGCAGCAGTGCTGCGATTAACCGCAGCGAAGCTGCTTACCGCTCACCCGCTCACCGCTCATCCGCTCACCGTTATATATCAGACTAAATGTTGACAAAAGAAGAGATAAATGAAATGCTGCAGTTGCTGGAACGTGCAGGATGGGAACCCCTCCTGTGCGATACCCCCGTGCAGTGCTACGACGTGGAGGTGCCGGCAGGCACGCCCAACGGAGTGGGCGATCCCATACGCCTGGACGACATGGTCCTTCCCAAGGAACTGGCACGCATAGAAACTTGCTGCTCCGTTAGGGTAAAGGGCGACTCCATGAAGGATGCTGGCATACTGAATGGCGACAGAGTCCAGTTCAGAATGGATGGCATATATTCCGATGGCGACATCGTAGTTGCCTCTATCGACAACGAACTGACACTGAAAACCTACTACAAGGACGAGGATGGCAACCACTGGCTGGTGCCACTCAACGAAGCCTACTCGCCCATCCTCCTTCAGGAGGACATGAACGTTAAGATACTGGGCAGTGTGGAACTGCTCACACGTCAGTCACTGCGACCCTCGCATGCGTATCTGGAGCGCATAATGCGCAATGCCAGGGAGAAGGGAGAGGCACTTGCCCCACAGAAGACGACACCGCAGGGCATCATCCTCTTCGCAGCACCCATGATAGAGGTAGCCAAGCACTGGTATTCAGTGTACCGTGCCCTGGTGGACATGAGTATGATAGAGGACGGCATGATAGTGTCCTTCGTGGAAATGGTCAAGCAGACCGTCCCCAACCACCCATTGCCTCCCACCGTGGATGCTCTAAGGCGAGCCAGATGCATGAGTTTCTCTAAGCCCGTCCGTCTGTGGCGGGCAGACAACGCCCCCGTAACAGGTGCCAGATTCGAAAAGTACCTCAGGATAGCACAGGCGTGCTTGGAGAAGGGAAGACAGTGAACGGTTAACGGTGAGCGGATGAGCGGTGAGCGGAACTATTTGTGAGGTAGGGACGCTGCCAGCGTCCGCCCAATACCGCCCACAAATGGCGATGACGAATATGATGACGAATATGCACCGTAGGTGCATTAACCGTGCCAACGGCACATTAACCAGCAATCTCCGATTGCGATTAACCAGTTGCCATGCAACTATTAACCAGCGACTCTGTCGCTATTAACCCCTCTAAACCCTAAACCCTAAACAAGACCAAAGCGACTCTCTAAACATTATAAAGGACTAAATTAAGATTATTACGATATGGCAAGACCAATAAGAGAAACTCCCATTTTGTATGGGGATGCAGCTCGTAGATTTGAAGAGCGCATGATGCTTAAGCGTTTTGAAGATCCAGAGAAGAGGAAAAGACGTATGGAGGTCTACAATGCGCTGATAAAAACACTTAAAGCCTGATTGCAGATTGTATGGCAAGTAAATTTGAACGATATGACGATTATCAAATAAGACGATTGCAACAAGGTGAAAGAATCGAAATATTTGACTGTGGTGATGCAGATTTAAATGACTTTATCGTTAATGAATCACATCATTATAGAAATGCTCTAATTGCAGTTACTTACGTTTACGAACATAGAGAAACAGGAGAGATTGTCGCCTACTTCAGTCTTGCCAATGATCGTGTGTCACTTACGGACTTTGATAGTAAAACCGAATTTAATCGCTTTCGTCGAACTCGCTTTGTTAATGAAAAGCGTATTCGTAGTTATCCGGCGGTAAAAGTATGCCGACTTGCAGTCTCAAACACAGTTCGTGGTCAAGGAATAGGTACAGTTCTATTAGATTTTATCAAAAGTTATTTTTTGGTAGATAACAAGACAGGGTGTCGCTTTGTGACAGTAGATGCATATCCAAACGCTGTGCCATTCTATGAACAAAATGACTTCCAACCTCTTAGAAACGACGATGAACCTTTAGATATGCCAACTCAATTGCTTTTCTACGATCTCAACGATATGGTGAATCAGTAAAAAAACAAAAAAAACAATGTCATCCAACATTAACTCTAAACCCTAAACTAAACCCTAAACCCTAAACCCTACCCCCTAAACTCTCTAAACTCTACACCCTAAACACTAAACACTAAACTCTCCCCCCCCTCTATGAAATACCCCATCGGAGTACAGACTTTTGAAAAACTGCGCAATGAAGGTTATGTCTATGTAGACAAAACCGCATTGGTGTACAAGATGGCCCAGGAAGGCTAGTGCTATTTCCTGTGTCGTCCCCGCCGTTTTGGCAAGAGCCTGCTTTTGTCCACCCTAAAGGCATATTTTGAGGGCAAGCGAGACTTGTTCCAAGGTCTTGCCATAGCAGAATTGGAGACAGAATGGAACGCATACCCTGTGCTGCATCTCGACCTTAATGCAGGGAGGTATAACTCTGTGTCAGAATTGGAGAATGTTCTGGATTCCAACCTCAAGAACTGGGAGAGGATATATGGTTGTGGGGAACTGGGAAATTCAAGTCTGTCTTTCCGGTTTGCTAATGTAATCAGGTCTGCCAGACAGAAAACCGGCCGTGGAGTCGTAGTTCTTATCGATGAATACGACAAGCCTTTGCTGCGGACTATAACGGACAAGACATTGCAGGAAGACCTGTGTGCCACCCTAAAGTCTTTCTATGGAGTGCTTTATACAATGCAATCGCACATAAAATTTGCAATATTAACAGGCATTAGCAACTTAGGGCAAATAAACATATTTGGAGATATTTTTGACCTAAACGATATATCAATGCATAAACAATATGCCGACGTTTGTGGTATAACAGAAAAGGAACTACATACATATTTCGACCAAGAAGTAGAAAAACTTGCCAGAGCGAATACAGAAACAAAGGAAGAGGCTTATGCAGAGCTACGTAAATGCTATGGCGGATATTGCTTTGCTCCAGCGACTAAAGAAATATACAATCCCTGTAGTACCCAACGCACTTTGGCACAACAATTCTACCATGAGTATTGGTTTGAGACAGGAACACCAACATATTTAGTGGAACTGCTGAAGAAATCTGATTGTAATCTGAGTACGCTCAACAACATTGAAACCGATAAATATACTATAGACGGTGTCCATTATTCAGAAAACTTCCCTATATCACCACTATACCATAGTGGATACTTAACCATAAAAGATTACGATGAAGAATTTGGCATATATACACTGGGCTTCCCAAATGAAGAGGTAGAAAGAGCTTACGCATATCTTCAACGAATAACTGCAACTCCATTGCAGATTGAATCTTAAAGAGTCCCACATATATCACGAATAAACACAAATTATATCAAACATACCAAGCAAAAACGATCAATATGATAAAAAGTGCAACAGGCTGTAGCACTTTTGCCAAAACGGCCAAACAACGATGAAAGACAATCAGAGCACATTGACTCACTAAACTCTAAACACTAAACACTAAACTCTTTTATCTGTACTCTGTACTCTGTCAACCGTACTCTAAACAAGGAATAACTAACTAAAATAAATATTATGAGAAAAAAGGTTTTAATGTTTTTATTGTCGTTTCTCGCATTTGTGGGAGTGGCAAAAGCGGACTTCACGCTCAGTTATAGTCGTGATGCAGCTTTTTGGGGAAGTACTATTACTGAGTACCCAACGGAGATTTCGAATCTTCTCACAGAAAAATCATTCACCAACGCAGCGGTACGCTGTCTGAATGAAGAGGTTGCTGTTGAAACTGATGGTACTACTGTTACTGTTGTGTTTACACATGTTGATGGCAAAGGCGATCACAAACAGCATATTCTGGGCGTTGTCCTGAAGAGAGGTGATGCCATAGTGAAGGCTGATTATCATTATGGAAATAGTCCTGGTGATGGAAGCAGTTATACTCTTTCAGGTGTAGAGGCTGGCGAATACATACTCAGCATGTATGTTAGCGATAACGGTAGTGACCGAGTAAATAATTTTGGTGGTACCATTGCCGTTACTGGTGCTGTGCGCCGTGTTGTGGGTTCTACTGCCGAAAATAAAATCTTCTACAAAATCAAGAATGTGCGTTCAGGCAAGTATGCCAACTATGAAGGTGCTGGGGTGCAGTTTACACAAGTGACTACACCTACCCTCGGCTCTTACTGGTACTTGATGGAAGTTGCAGATGCGCAAAATGTACCTGAAGGCTACAAGGCTTATCGTATTTACAATGCAGCCAATGCGTTGGCTGTAGAGAATCCTGGTAGTGGTAACATGACTGCGAATGAAGGCGTTCAGTGGCCTGCTAAAGTCTATTGTATCGGTGAGCATACCAAAGATGGTACTACCGGTGTTGTTATTCGTTCTTTAGGTGAAGACGGTGCTTCTTGGAATGATGCTGGCGGTAATGGAGCGAAGATTGCCAACCATAGCTATAATGATGCTGGTTCTATCTGGGAATTTGAAAAAGCCAATATTACAGAGTCGCAACTCATTCAAAATGCTGTTGCTGTAAAGACTGGAGTTTTGAATACCCTCGCTACCGAGGCAACTAACACAGAACGTTATTATTATGGTTATGTGTTGAGTGACATTGAGACAAAGAAAGCGGAGATTGAGGCTATATCTGTATCTCAGACTTCGCTGGTTGACGCTTTGACAACTGCTATCACACTCTCTAAGATGACACCACTTGCAGGTCTCGAGAGAGTTGCACCTAAGGCTGGTGACAAGTTTACAATGGTCAACAAAGGACGTAATAGTGGAAAAGATGGTTTGGTTGCGTTTGCAGCAGGCACGGATGTGAAATGTTTACAATCGCCATTCCCCTATTTTGACGCGGTGTGGACATTGGTTGCAACCGAAACGGAAGGCCAGTTTAAGCTCTACAACGAGAAGTTGAAAGTCTATGTTGGTGTATTGGCAAATGTGGATGACACAAAATTCCAATATGTCTCAGACGCAGAAGCTGCAGGAGTGTATGAATTGGCTAATGTTAATGGTTATGCAACATTCAAAAGAGTAGGTGGAGGTGCCACTGACTATTTACATCAATCTAATGGGGGCGGTAAGGAGATTGTTAGATGGGATAATGGTGATTGCTCTCAGTGGAGATTGGTAAAACCTTTCGGTCCCGAACTGACCACAGATGCTAATAATCCTATCTGCTATGCATTGAAATCTGGTCGCGGTGGAAATTACTATTTTACATTGGACAACAACAAGGTAAAGTTGTTTAACAACAAGACTGTTGCTACTGATGAGACCACACACTGGTACTTTATGCTCGACGAAAGTGGTAATCTGAAGATGTATTCAAAATCAGGCAACAAGGCGATGGGTTACCTCACAGGAACTGATGGTGACACAAAGCTGACTAATGCCCCTGCTACTGCAGATTATGACAGCGATACATATACCCTCTATTTCGCCCCTTATAACCAAACTAACTATAATGGCGCATGGTTTGCTCTCAAGCCTTCTCGCGGTGATACCTATGTATCTAACCATGGTGGAACAGGCAACTATATGGGATTCTACAACAACTTCAATGATGGCGGAACTCGTATCGCCTTTGAGTCGATCATCACTTACACCCTTACCGACAAAGTAGGGAATAGATATACTGGTACATATTCAGGCACTGTAGGTGAAACCACCCCCACCTTCACCGGTTTGGAGTACACTCTCACCAATGAAGAGTGGAATGGCAACAACTTTACTGCTACAATCGAGTTTAGCAACCTGCCCTTCCCTGTATCAAGTGCAAGTGTTACCAATGCTACGATGATCAGTTCGTTCAAAAACGGTGGCGGTAGCTACTCTGGAGCAGGTCGCTTTAAGTGGTATGCAGAAGAAGACGAGGATGGCGATGATGATGTAAAGATTCTTCGTGATGCTTCGGTAACCAAGGACAACTTGAAATCGTACTCATGGGCTATTTATCCTGAATTACAAAATGGTGCGTTTGCTTTTAGCATCAAGAGCATTAAGACTGGTGGCTATATCAAAGCAACAAAAGACTTTGGCAATGCTAGCGGAGACAATAATGAGGGTACTGTAATCTTGAGCGATACCCCCACCAAATTTTCTCTGGATAGCAACAACAGCCTCTACTTCTATGCTCAAGATAGAAATCAATACTTGTCATGGGGATCAGTAAACAATGCCTCAGGTTTCTTGGGCGTACACACTAAGACTGTGACTGCTGGCCACAATGGTATAACAAACTCATTTCATGCAGCAGTCATTGATCTGGCCAGCAAGGATGACTTTAAGAACGGCGAGGTTTATACTTTTGTAACCGCTCGTGGATGGATGGGTGCCAAGGCTGACAACGGTAATGTAATATCTACCGCTAAGACCTCGCATGGACTTACAGGCTCATATAGCGACCCCATGTTCCAATGGACGGTATATAAGTCAAACAACGGAAACTACTACCTCTATAATATAGGTAAGCAGATGTTTATGGGTGTGCAGAGCGCCAACAACGCTTCGGTCCCCTTCTCTGCACAGCCCGCAGGCAAGAAACTCACCTTCAAGAACAATGGTCAGACAACTGGTTACCCCATCATGTTCTCTACCGATAATGCCGGTGTGGTGAACCACAGCACCAGCTATGGTGATGGCCTTATCACCTGGACTGGCGGTTGGAACACGTTGGACGACGGTGGTAGCAATCACAAAGTATCTTATGTGAGCCAGTTGCCCGAGGCTACCTTGCAAGAGATTGCCGCTAAGGTGGAGGCTTACGACAGACGCCTCTATGTGACCGCCGAAGTAGAGGGCTCATGGGAGAACAATCCCAATACCCACTTCGGTAGCGTGACTGCCACCACGAGTGCAGGCACCACCCTCAAAACTACGTTGAAGACCAATCCGAGCGTGGCAACGGTTGACTATGATGGCTTGAATGAGACCACCATCAGCTTCACCCGCGACTACCGTGGCTACGAGTTCCAGGGCTATAGCTTCGGCGGCGTGGACTTGGGCAAGAGCTTCACCCTCACCGAGGAGCAGAAAGCGAGCATTACCGAGGAGAATCCCCTCGTGGCCAAGTTCACCGCTACAGAGGCTGTGACCCTCTTCTACGATGACGATGAGTTCCCATATCGTATCCCCGCTATCGCTACCACAAGCACCGGCCGCCTCATTGCAGTGAGCGACTACCGCCACTGTCTCGACGATATAGGTCTTAATAGATATGGTAAAGGATATCGCATTGACCTTGTCATCCGCACCAGTGATGACAATGGTAAGACATGGTCGAATATCCAGACGATTGCTGAGGGTATCGACGATAGTCAGGCCAACGATTGTGCATACGGTGATGCTGCTATAGCTGTAGTTGGCGAAGAGGTAATTGTTATGGCTGTTGCTGGCTCTACCTCATATGGCTCAGGTACAGCTGAAAAGACCAGTAGATTGGTGAGAGTATATAGTGACAACAATGGTGAAACTTGGGTGAAGAAGGATATTACCGAGAAAGTCTATGGCTACGAAGGCGCTTTGTATCCTAATATGTATACAGCATTCTTCGGTAGTGGTAGACTGGCCGTTGACCCCAACTTCAATAACTCTGGCACAGCCCGCATCTATGGCTCTATGCTTACTCAAGGACAAGGAAATATTGTAATTTATTCAGATGATAAGGGTCTAACCTGGAATAAGCTTGGCGGACAGGTTGCTAGTGCCAATGAACCCAAGATAGAGATCTTGCCCAACGGACAAATCTTGTTCAGCGCACGCCGCAACGGTGGTAGAAACTTTAATGTATTTACCTATACTGACAAGGCCAACAATGAGGGTACTTGGAGCACCGCAGTCAATGGCTGCAACAATGAGGGAGAGAATGGTACTAACGGTGAGACCTTCCTTGTTGATGCAAAGAATGCTCGTGGCGAGAATGTAAAACTCCTCTTGCAATCACAGCCCGTAGGTGGTGGTGCGTGGGACCGCGAGAACGTGTCTATCTGGTACAAGGAAATCAGCAGTGCGGCAGACCATAACCACACACCTACAGAGATTGCTAATGGCTGGACTAAGGGCATGCAGGTGAGCCAGCAACTCAGCGCATATAGCGCAATGTCATTGCAGAAGGATGGAAAGATTGCCTTCTTCTTCGAGGAAGCTCCTTGTTTCCAAGATGAGTATAAATATGGCTATTGTATGGTATACCTCCCCCTCACCATCGAGGAGATCACCAAGAATAAGTACTTCAGCCCCAATGCTGACTTCACTACCGAGCGAGCTATCAACGTTGTCCTCACCGATGAACAAGGCAATGAGTATCGCGACCAAATTGAGAGCACACTCCCTAACGTTGCTACGACATTGATAGGCAAGTATCCCTTCATCACCTTGGGCGATAACGCGACTCTGGAGTCTGATGGAGAGACCTTCACCTACACCAACAGCGTGACACTGCCCTTCAAGGTAAGTGGAGCCGAGGAAATTTGGCATAATATCTACTTCATGTCGAATAAGATTAATAATGTCAACTACCCTATATATTTGTCGGCATCAGCAGTTGACAATGAGTTTGTGACTACAAGCAAGGATGGCGTAGCTGGTAGCTATGGCGACAATTCTTGGAATACCCTTGAGAATGCCAACAAGATTAGCTGGGCGGTGTATAACGTGGGCAACGGCTTCACCTTCAAGTTTAAGAACAAACTCACAGGTAAGTTCATCCAAGTAACCAATGTAGCTAGTGGAAATGCGAAGAACGTAAAGTATGTGGATGAGGCCGATGCAACAGCTTTTGAGCTCGTGCCCACGTCAAACAACTTCTATGCAGTGAAAGCTCCTGTTAGTGGCACCGATGGTTACTTGTGCTGCACAAACGCAAGTTATGGCTTCGCAACACACTATAGTGGATACGATCACGCAGGTGGTACGATGACATTCGCCGAGGCCCCCGACTTTGCAGCCCTCATCGCTGAGGTAAATGCTACTCTCGGCATGATTGGCACCAGCCTTGGCCAGTACACCGCATCGGATGCCAATGTAGCAGCAGCTGCAGCAGCCAAGGAGGCTATGCAGAATAGCGGTAGCGTGAAGCTCAATACGCTGAACAGCTACAAGAATCTACTCAACGGTGCTACGCTCAACATGCCCGTGGCTGGTCAGTTCTTCCGCATCTGCGGTATCTCGGGCAACTACATCGACGCGACAAGCATCTATAACAATGCCAATGCCACCACAGGACAGATGTCAATGAAGTCGGCCGAGACATGCAACTACAACGGTACCATCTTCTACTTTGATGAGGATAAGCATCTGCTTAACTATTCTACTGGTACCTATACGAAGCAAACAAGCCACATTGGTGCAGTAGGCGATGCAGATAAAGCTGTTTGGACTATTTCTGAATCACCCCGAAAAGGTGGAAAGTATGCATTGCGAAATACCGTTACCTCAGATCAGAATGGTCAGCAATTGCACGATAGCGAAGGCAACCGTGCCGACCGATGCAGCAGTAACTGTGGCGAACGTCACGACTTTACCCTTGAAGAGGTAACCTCTCTCCCCTTCACCTTCAACTCTAAAGCCCTTGGTTTCGCAACATTCTGCGCTCCTGTTAATGTAGAGATTCCTAATGACGTGACAGCATATGTCGCAGAGATACAGGGTAATACTCTCAAGATGCGTAAGTTTGTTGTAGAGGAAGAAGCAAAACTCATTCTGCCTGCAAAGACTCCTGTGATGCTTTATAAGGCCGATTTGGCAGAAGCAACCATCCAGTTGCCAATTGTTGACGGAGAATATACTTTGAGTGATGAAGATAAAGCCAAGAACGACTTCTATGGTACTGTTGCTTCAGAAACCTATCCTAATGATGCCACGGTATATTCTTTGCAGAAGAAACAAAAGACAGAAGAATTTGAACCCGATATGGTCGGTTTCTACCAAAAGGCGGAGGGAAACCTTGGCGGTTTCAAGTCTTGGATAATGATTGCTGGAGAAAATTCATCCCGTACCTTCACCATCATCTTTGATGGCGATGATGCAACTGGTTTGAAGGAGGCTCTTGGTCTGGAGAACGAGAATGTAGAGATCTATGACTTGAGCGGTCGCCGTCTGGACAAACCTACAAAGGGTGTCAACGTTGTGGGTGGCAAGTTGGTGATTAAGTAGTGATGTTTAGAGTTTAGTGTTTAGAGTTATTCGCAGAGACTCATAAAGCTAAAGCAGTTAGCGTTTAGGGTTAAGATAATTTGTACTCTTACGCTAAACTCTAAACCAAGCCGAATACACATTATATATAATATATAGATAGTAAGGAATTATGAAAAAGATATATGTAACTCCCTTAAACAAGGTTAGGGAATTATCCACAGCAGAAGGTATTCTCCTTGTCACCAGCGATGATGATATGAATCGTAAGGGCTTTGATACCACCATGAGTGGTGAAGGTGCAGACGAAGACTTCGCTCGTGAACACAAAGGCAACAACCGCAACCCCAGCATCTGGGACCAGGGATGGTAAACCCGACTGGAGTCGGGGGAGCTGAGAGTCTATAAAGCAGAAAGCAGAAAGGATAAAGCAGAAAGATGGGAAGCGAAGTGGGAAACTCGCTCATCCGCTCACCGTTAACCTTTATTCGGACGAAAACGAAAACGAAGATGAACTTTGCGATTAAGCGAGAGCAGAGTCAAACTTGTTTGAATTGCCGAGCGTGAGCAAAGTCAAGACGACGAAGTCGGATTAAGACGAAAGGTTAAAAGCTGCAGAGCAGCGGTTAATAGCGACAGGGTCGCAGGTTAATGTGGCTCCGCCACGGTTAAATGCTGCAGAGCAGCAGGTTAATTGCGATGAATCGCAGGTTAAAAGCTGTTTAGCAGCGGTTAAAGGTGATGGGTTAGAGGGTAACCAGTCGCAAGGCGACGATTCACCAGCAACTCCGTTGCGATTCACCATCAGCAGTGCTGCGATTAACCGCAGCGAAGCTGCTCCCCGCTCATCCGCTCATCGCTCATCGCTCTAATGGTGAATATAAACAGGCAAATACTGTCGTGCAAGGCAGTTTTTGCCTGTTTATGTTGTGGCATATAAAGAAAAACATTGTCTTTTCATACAGATAATTATCATATTTGCGAATTATTCGATAGATTGTTGTATATTTGCAAAGTAGTTATTTAGAAGATGAACATAATATTTGAAGATAAGGCTTTAGAGGAATTATATGCTGAAGGTGTCACAAAGAGCAGCCATTATAGAAAGTTATCTAAGGATGTTATCAAGCAATACATAAAGGTTGTAAACTTTATCAGGGCTGCCAGACGATTGGAGGATTTATTTTATATTAAATCTCTTCATTATGAGAAGAAGAAAGGTAATCTGAATGGAGTTGATGCTGTTTGGATAAACAAACAATACAGATTGTTGTTCAACAGTTCTGCCAACGATGAAGGTATTGTAGTTAATGCATTGTTATTTGAAATATCTAAACATTATGAGTAAAAATAATATAACTCCTTTTGTTGCCACACATCCTGGTGAAATGATCAAGGATGAATTGAAGGAAAGGAATATGACGCAGAAGCAATTGTCGGAGATGTCTGGCATAAAGGCTTCCATCTTGAGCGAAACGATAAATGGCAAGCGCTCCATTTCGCTGAATATGGCGGTAGCCCTTGAAAAGGTTCTGGGTATCCCTGCCGACATATGGATGAATATGCAAAACCAATACGATTTGGACTCTGCCAATATAGCAGAGCGCAATACGCAATCTCAAACAGTGACCATTACCATTCCTGCACGCGACCGTAATCTTCTGAAAGAGGTTGCACGTAAGTTTGGTTGGGCTTGTATGTTATAGTGCTCACCGTTCATCCGTTCCCCTTTCCTAACTGTCCCCCTGAGACAGGTGGGACGAGTCCTTAGGACGGAGGGGGTGGATAAAACCGCTCACCGCTCATCTCTCACCGTTATAATGGCGTTTGACGATTATGCGTGATACACACCTAACTAAACAAATAGGTTCTGTATTATTCCAGAAGTGAACCTTTTAATATTATTTATCCCGTTTTTTACCAAAAAAACGGGATAAATTGTTATATTTGTATAGGGAAATGATAATATTAAACCATGTTTAACGTGTAATATTTGCAGGATATAATATTATATCTTACATTTGCATAAAACAATATAATAAATATGCCCACAATATTAGATCTATTTGGATTAAAATTCATAATCTTTACCAATGACCATCAGCCACCTCATTGTCATGTGAAGAGTGCTAATGGCGCTGCTAAGTTTGAAATAAAGGATGAAGTAAGATTAATTGAGAGTACGCTGAAACCAAGAGAGTTGAAATTGGCGGAGTATGTTCTTGAAGAGAATCTTGAGAATATACAGCAGGCATGGAAAAACATCCATGGAGAATATTAAAGTTGTTGAGTGAAATGGAAGGAGGTTATTATGAAAATAGAAAAACTGTGGTTTGAGAACAACCGTATTTATATTATTAATGATAAAAATGAAACTCTTTTCCAGTCTTTGAAGTTTTATCCCCGTCTTCTGTGTGCAACAGATGACCAACGTGAGAAATACGAATGTTGGGAGTATGGTATAAGATGGGATGAGATAGATGAGGATATGAGTTATGAAAGTTTTTATTATGAGGATACCAAGGAACCTGTCACTGGAATCCAGGATGCTTTTCTCTCTAATCCGGAACTTAATATTTCTGCAGTTGCTCGCAGAATGGGTATTCAGCAAAGTTTGCTGGCAAGCTATATAAAGGGTACAAAGACTCCTTCGCCGGATCGGAAGAAACTGATATTAGATACTATTCATGAAATAGGGCAGACACTATTGTCTGTTAGGTTTTAGTGAAGAGCGGAGTACGGATGACAGATGCTCTATAAAGCAGAAAGCAGAAAGGAGACTTGCGTAGCTTGATGAGCTTGCGAATAAATCTGCGAGTAAGCGAGAGCAGAGTTAAGCTTGCTTAGACTATGCCGAGCGGGAGCAGATTCAAGACCGCAAAGCGGGATTAAATGAGAAAGAGGGGAAGCGAAGTGGGAAACTCGCTCATCCGCTCACCGTTCATCCGCTCACCTTTCCTAACTGTCCCCCTGAGACAGGTGGGACGAGTCCGTAGGACGGAGGGGGTGGATAAAACCGCTCATCCGCTCACCACTCTAATGGCGTTTGACTATTAGCGATTCATAAACACTGCAAAGAAGGTAAGCATTCGATAAATTTATGTCGAATGCTTACCTTTTTTTGTTTTTTCTTTGTAGAACGTAATAAATATATTACATTTGCACTATGAGAACGATGATAAGGAGTACAGAGTTTGATGAGTTCTACAATTCATTACCAGCAAATGTTCAGAACAAGGTTAAATATGCGATGAACATTATTGCTGATGTCAAGGTTGTAAATACTAAGTTAGTCAAGAAGCTTATAGATACAGAATTCTATGAATTGCGTATATCAATAGGTAATGAATATAGGGTTATTCTATTTGCTATTGATCATGATAATTTTATAGAGGCAGAACAAATACTTCTTTTGAATGGTTTTATTAAGAAGTCCACAAAGGATTATAAAAAAGAAATAATAAAGGCCGAACAGATTTTAAACAGTTTACTGCTATGAGACCAAAGATTGATATAAATAAACTAAAGCATCTTCCTACGACAGAGGATATGTTTGTAAGCGAATACGGTGCCAAAGGTACTGTTTCACGTGATGAATTCGATGCGAAGTCTCGTGCATGGTACTATGCAGAAGTTTTGAAAAACGCTCGTAAATCAGCCGGAATTACCCAGCAGCAACTTGCTGAGAGGATTGGCAAGAAACGAGAGTATGTGGCTATGCTTGAAAAAGGTGAGACGGATATGCAACTGTCCACGTTCATTATGATTTCTGAAGCCGTAGGCTTGAAATTCGCATTGACATATTGAATAATGTTTAGAGTTTAGTGTTTAGTGTTTAGAGTAGGATTATAATATCAACGGATTCAACAGGATTAAACGGAAATGTCCGTCTTAGAGATTTTATGGTGCGATGCACCCAGGGACATGTCCCTTGATTAGTTCTCTTAGGAAGAAAACAAACGAGTTTGCTTTATTCCAAAGATAACGAATCGCCAAAATCTCTAATCCTTCCGTGACTCCGTGTTCTCTTGTTGATGATTTAACGTTCACACCCCGTATGGCGCACCGTGTAACTGGTGCAGTTCTGCGTATTCCAGCGCCAGCGTGAACAACGTTGATAGGACTGGTAATTCTGCGTTTTCTGCGCAGCGTGAGATAAAAGCGTTTTTTTTTGCACGCAGAGGTCGCAAAGAGCGCAGATATTTATTCCCTTTCGTGTTTCACGCTTGCGCTGGAGGGTCGCAAACTTCGTTACGACAAGAGTGCGCAGAGGTTTTTACCCCCCCTCCCCCCCTGTGGGGTACTCTCTCCGAGCCTGACGTTTAGGGTTTAGAGTTTAGAGTTGGATTATATTATCAACGGATTAAACGCGATTGAACGGATTTAACGGTGAACGGTGAGCGGATGAGTGGTGAGCGTGGAGTTTTCCGTTTTATTCGCCTTCGCTCATCAAACTAAAGCAAGTCCGTTTTGACTTAAGCCCCTTCGGGCGTCGGCCTTTGGTTCCCATTTCAGTTTATAACGTGTCTCCGTGCTTTCTGTTGATGATTTAACGTTCACACCCCGCATGGCGCACCGTGAAGCAGGTGCAGTTCTGCGTATTCCAGCGCCAGCGTGAACAACGTTGATAGGACCGGTAATTCTGCGTTTTCTGCGCAGTCTGCGTGAGATAAAATATCAACGGATAAAACGAGATTGAACGGAATTTCCGTGCTGTCGATTAGATTCCAGCAACATCTGTTGCCGAGACATTCGTCTCCAGTATACTGTTCTTTAGAGAAAAACAAATGCATTTGCTTTTATCTGCAGAACAACATACCTCTGAATCTAATCCTTCCGTGACTCGGTGTTCTCTTGTTGATAAGATTATAGTTTTCCGTTTATCAAGTCTTCATCATCGTCATGAAATTTGGATATATCAAAGTTATTGTATAATTTTGCGGTTGAGAACGATGTTATTACCAGACAATTCGATAATAGTTTATGGAAAACAATTCAGAGGCATACCGCAAAGTACATTTTGCTGTTATGGCCATTGAGGCCAGTGCCAAGCGAGAACATCTGTCAGGCCAGGAGATGCACAGGCGTCTTAAAAAACAAGGACTGATTCATGACCGTTTGTTTAAACATTACGAGTTGTTGCATACACAAAGCCTCAGTTGGGTGGTTGACGATACAATAGAGACCTTGCACAACTGGGAGGATGAAGCTGTTAAAGAAGGAAGACTATGATGACGTTGTATCATGGTTCGCATGTGGCGGTTACGTCGCCTTTGGTAAGTGCCGGCCGGCATTACCTTGATTTCGGGTAGGGTTTCTACTTGACTTCGCTGAGACGCCAGGCAGAGAAGTGGGCTTCTATTGTGGCAAGTAGAAAGGGGCGCAGGGCGGAAGGCGTGCTGAACGTGTATTCCTTCAACGATACCCTCGCTGTTGAGGAAGGTGTCCGCTTTAAGCGCTTTGATACTTATGATATAGAATGGCTGGATTATGTTGTGGCATGTCGTGGTGGCAAGGATGCCTTACTGGAATATGATGTGGTAGAGGGAGGCGTGGCCAATGACAATGTAATTGATACTGTTGAGGATTACGAGAAAGGTATCATCACAGCCGAACAGGCGTTGGGGCTATTGCGCTACAAGGAGGTGAACCACCAGATTTGTATCTTGAACCAGATGGTGGTAGACCGTTATTTGTCCTTCGTAGAGAGTGTAACAATGCCGTTGGAGGGTTAGTAGAAATGAGAGATTCTGTACTTTGGCGCAAGTTGAGCCATATCACCATGATGTTGTCAGAGGCATTGCAGGTTGATGCCGAGACAGCTTTGGATCTGTTGTACTCCACAAAGACATATATTAAGTTGGTAGAGCCCAGGACCGGACTTCAACTTATGAGCGATTCATATATATTGGAAGATATCTTGAATGAACTGGAAGGCCGTTGGCACGGTTAGAGGGTGTAGTGTTTAGAGTTTAGTGTTTAGTGTTTAGAGTAGGATTATAATATCAACGGATTCAACGAGATTGAACGGAATTTCCGTGCTGTCGATTAGATTCCAGCAACATCTGTTGCCGAGACATTCGTCTCTAGTATGCTGTTCTTTAGAGAAAAACAAATGCATTTGCTTTTATCTGCAGAACAACATACCTTAGAATCTAATCTTCCGTGACTCCGTGCTTTCTGTTGATGATTTGACGTTCACACCCCGCATGGCAGTCGTGGCGAAGCCTGCGACAAAGTCTGTGGATTCCAGCGCCAGCGTGATTATCGTTGATAGGACCGGTAATTCGGCGTTTTCAGCGCAGTGAGATAAATATCAACGGATTCAACGGATTAAACGGAATGTTCGTGTGTTCGATTAGATTCCAGCTATATCTGTTGCGGGCAAAGTAATAGAGCAAAAAGATAAAATTTTATATTATAAACAAATGAGAAAAGTATTACTATCTGTTCTTTCTCTGATGCTGGGCGTGCTTGCAATGGCACAGCCACAGAAGGGAAAGGTGTACAATCTGAAGAATGTGGGATATGACAAGTCCTTGTCTATGTCCGAACTTCTTGCTGCCGTTGCCATGACAACGAATAACGACGATCTGGCACAGCAATGGCTGGTGACTTCCGCTTCGGGCGAGACTTTCAGTCTGCTTAACCTCGCCTCAGGCATGTACCTGAAGGGCAACAACAACACGTCCTCGGCCTGGACCCTGACTTCCGACGAGGTGACACTCACCTACACCGTGGTATCGGGCAACTATGCCATCCGTCAGCAGGGGCATACAAACGGTTATGGCTACATGCATATCGATGCTTCGCAGAATGCGGTAAGCTGGGAACCCAACAACAACAACTCGCAGTGGACCTTCAACGAAATCAGTTATACCGCCGATGAACTGGAACAGGTGCTGAAGTCACTGGAGGAGATTACTGTCAGTCCGCAGACGGTGGCAAAGTACCAGCAGGCACTGGACGCCCTGTTTGCAGACAAGGCGTGCTCTGAACTCAAGGCGCCGTACAGCGGATACACCGAGGCACAGATGCAGGCAGATGCCAACTACCTTGCCCTGCCAGCGGCGCTGCAGCAGATGGTGCAGAAGGTTCTCACAGGCCAGTGGGAAGAGGCAAACGGTGATGCAACCAAATATTCATGGTCGTCCGAGCATGCCAAGAAATACCGCGTGCAGCTCTACGAACCATACAACGAACCCGAGGCAGCCGCCAAGGCTCTGCGCATAAATGCACACACTAACCTGAACAATCCCACGGGTATATACTCCTCGACACACTCACTGCTCTATGTGATGGTGGAGGGTGAGATTAAGGAAGGTGCATCGCTGTATCTCTCGTCCTATACCGGCCATGGCAAACTGGGCGGCTACAAACATGGCATTGAACTGAAGAGCGGCCTGAATGTTATTCCCAGCTATTCTGCCAACTCGAACTACTGCATCAATTACGTGGTGCAGACCTTCGACGGCAACAAGAGCGGCAAGGATGCACGTGTGCGCAAGCTCTCCGACTATCCCGACCTGAAGATTCACATCGAGGGCGGCCATATCAACGGATACTACAACAAGGTGGGCGACGACCTGTATACCCCCGACAAGAATGCTGACTGGGAATATATCGAGCAACGTGCCACACAGACCGACGTGACCATACTGGGCGAGTACATAACCCTGCAGTTCCCCCTGAACGATGTCGACACCGAGGGCAACCAGGGATTGTCCAAATACCTGAACGAAAAGGTGAAGGTCGAGGATGTGATAAACGAATGGGACAATGTCATGCTGTGGGAACGCCTGCTGATGGGTGTGGTGGACGAGGCTACGGTAAAAGCCAATGCCAAAAAGTCGCCATATTCCGCTGCCCCCCTCGTGATTGACTTCATGGGCAGTACCGGCGATGCCTATGCCTGCGACTATGGCGACTACTACAACGTGCACGGCCTGTCCTATGGTGTGGGAGGTTCCAGCTACATGTACGGCAGTTGGGACCATTGCGGCTATCACTATAACACCATGGGCGGTGTCATAAAGGACCTCCCCATCAGTGCCGGTGCACATTGGGGACCCGGTCACGAGATAGGACACCAGCACCAGGGACCTCTGAACATGCGCGGTCTGACGGAGGTTACCAACAACCTGTTCTCCAACGTGGTGCTGTGGTACTATGGCGAGAGCACCTCGCGCTACAATGGTTCGGAAGGTTCGCTGTCGCACGTCCTCAGCGCCTTCAATACCGAGGGTTCTGACTTCTTTACCAACAACATCTGGGCGCAGACCCACATGTACTACAAGCTCTTCCTCTACTATCACGTCCTGGGCAATAACTCCAAGTTCTATCCCAGGCTCTTCGAGATGCTGCGCCAGGACCCCATGACCATAGAGTATGAGCAGAGCGGTGTGAGCAGCCTGCTGCATTTCTACAAGAAGTGCTGCCTGGCCTCGGGCAACGACCTTACGGAATTCTTCCGTGCTCATGGATTCTTCCGTGTGATGAAGAACAGGTTTGTGGGCGACTACAGCAATGCCAACTACAACATGACACAGGCCGAGATAGATGCCGCCATAGCGGAAGTGAAGGCACTGAATTATCCCCAGAACCTGTCTGTACTGTTTGTAAACGACGGCACTGGCGAGACCATCAAGAGCCATAAGGGTGACAACCTGGATTTCTACGGCGAGAGCACCAAATGTGCCGAGGTGGGCTCGTATGCCACCTTCGCCGACAATGCCGCACCGGAATACACCTATACAATGTCTGCCTTCACCCTCGCCCTGACGGGCAAAGGCGGTGTAGGTTTTGCTGTGGTCGATGCTAAAGGCGAACTGCTGGCATTCTCAGACATGAAGACCTTCACGGTTTCCGCACAGTGTGCCCAGCTCCTGGCCTCAGGCCAGGCAAAGGTGATGGCCGTGTGTGCCGATGGAACGCTGACGGCTGCCAAGGACTATATGGATACCGCCAGCCTGGCAGAACAGTATGCCAAGCTTGGCGAAATGCTGAAGCAGGCTGATGCACTGATTGCCATGATAGATGAAACGCGCAAGACGTACCCCGGCTACTTCCTGCCCGAGGGGATGACCGACTTCATGAAGGCATACGAGAATGCCAAGAAGGCATACGACAACAAGGATGGCGAGTCGTATTCGGCAGTCTTCGACCTGCTGAACCAGGAATACCTGAATGCACTGTCCGATAAAGACAACCGTGTACCGTTTGTTCCCGGTTCCACCTACGTGCTCACCAGCAAGAAGTATCCTGGCAAGTCCATAGAACTGAATGCCAGCGGAACACTGCACGCAGCTGCTACCGATCTGACCAAGGCAACCCAGCAGTGGGTGATGGAGAGCGCCACAGAGAAGGATACCTATTACATAAAGAGCAAGTCCACAGGAAAATATCTGGGCGAACTGGCCAAGAGCAGCAAGATCAGTGCCAATGCGGATGCGCAGTCGTCAGCCAAGGCATACAAGCTCTACGACCTGGGCAATGCCCTATGGGCACTGCAGTGCCAGACCGAGAAGGACCAGATGTCGCTGCACTGTGATAGCAGAAGCAATATAGTGGGATGGTACCATACTGCTGCCGACAACGACGGTTCGTGGTGGTATCTGACAGCCACCAGCGTGGATGAGGACAACCTGATGCTTGGACAGCTGGAAGATCTTGTGGAGCAGACACAGGAACTGATTTCGCTGGTAGGCGGAGTGGCAGTGGGCAAGACTGCGCTCTCCACCAACGCCGGCAGTGCATTCTGCCTGACCGACAACAACGGAAAGAACGAGGGCAGCCTGGAGAACCTGCTGGACGGAAATACCGGTACGTATTATGTGTCCAACTGGGGCGGAGCTCCCACTCAGGCATCGTACCTGCAGGTGGAGATTGCTGAGGCCTCGGCATTGAGCAAGTTCCAGTTCTCCTACACCACACGCAATGGCGGTGGCGCTCCTGTGCCTACAGAGATAGTGGTGAGTGCCAGCGAGGACGGCAATGACTTTGCAACCTTGCAGACTTTCACCAAGGACGCTCATGCCTTGCCCGCCGAATCTAATGCTGCAGAATGGACTTCGCCTGTTCTTGGCGACGGTGCAAAGGCTTACCGTTATCTGCGCTTTGCAGTGACAAAGTCGTACCGCCCCAATGGCGGTGAGGCCAACTCCAACGGCGTGTACCATTACGGTATCAGCGAGTTTGCACTTATCAACTCGGCAACTACAGTCAAGGACGAATATGCATCGATAGACAATGCCCTGCTGACCTCTGCCCACGAGGCACTGCAACAGGCACTGCAGGTGCTGGAAGGTGCAAATTCCACAAAGCAGGAGTATGCCGATGCCTATGCTGCGCTTTTGGTACAGTACGAGGCGCTTCTTTCAGCCAAGGAGCAGGCAGACAACGCTGATGTGGCTGGAAAGAAACAGCAGCTGCTGAACCTGATCAACGAAACCAAGACTCTGATGGAAAGCTGCGGAACTGTTACATTTACAGAAGAGGTTGCTGACGTCAAAGTGGAACTACAGACTTCGGATGCTGCCGCTGCAGCTCATCTTTACTGCAATGCTCCTTTCCTGTCTGATCCAACCAGTTCCGATTATAGTCCGGTGGAGAAGTCCTACTGGTTGTTGGATAACAACCACTCCACCTTCCTCCACACCGACTGGAGCAATAATGCTCCTGACGAGGACCATTTCCTGCGTGTATATGTTTCGGAAGAAGGTGTAGATAAGTTCAGATTCAACTACTCTACACGCGATGGAGCCAGTCGTGGTAATCCTACAGAGATTGTAGTGGAAGGCAGCGCTGAGGCAAACGGCACATACACTCCTATCAAGACCCTTTCAAGTCTGGATGCAGAAAACCCGTTGCCCAAGGGACTCTCCCTTGAACATTACACATCAGAGGTTCTTGGAAATGGAACTTCATACAAGTATCTCCGTTTCCGTGTGACTGCCACTGAGGATCCCACAGCCCAATCTAAAGGTCATCACTGGTTCTATATGTCGGAGTTCGGCCTGACAAGAGCAGGAAGTCCAGAGGCATATTCCGTACAACTGAAGGACAACGTGGGCAATGTTACCGAAGAATTGCTCATCGCTACGTATAAGGAGGTGCAGAAGGCGCAGATTGTATATGAAACTGCTGTTACCGAGGCGCAGGTTCTTGGAACTATAAGCAGTCTGCAAGAGCAGTACGATACACTCATGAATGCCAGGTATATAGATGTAAAAGTCGCTCAGGTGGCTTTGGACAAGACGGAGGCAAAACTTATAGAGGGCGAGAGTCTCACGCTTACCGCAACCGTAACACCTCATTATGCCTATAACAGAAAGGTTTCCTGGAGCAGTTCCAATACCGCCGTTGCCACCGTTGATGCCAATGGTTTGGTCAAGGCGATAGCTCCCGGCACGGCAGTCATCACAGCCAAGGCAGGCGATAAGAGCGCCACCTGTGCCCTGACCGTGGAGAAGAAGGTGATCCCCGTTAGCGGCATCAGCCTGAGCCAGACTTCTGCCACGCTTGTCGAGGGCGAGAGCCTCACTCTGACCGCTACTGTCACTCCTGCCGACGCTACCGATAAGACTGTGACATGGAGCAGTTCCAATACAGCTGTTGCCACCGTTGATGCCAATGGTGTGGTCAAGGCGATAGCTCCCGGTGCGGCAGTTATCACAGCCCAGGCTGGCGGTTTTACCGCTACTTGTGAGATTATCGTTTCCGTTATAGATAGTATAGAGGATCTGAAGGCATTGGGCGATAATGTTGTGGTCTATGACCTTGAGGGTCTCCGCATCTTTGATGTGGACAACTTGAAACCAGGTCTCTACATAGTCAATGGCAAGCGTGTGCTCATAGGAAAAAGAGTGAACTGATTGCACAATCAAAGGCAGTTTTTCCGTTGTTAACCGATGAGGGTGCGTCCATGGATGACGCACCCTCATTGCTTTTGCAATGTGATGACAGAGTTCTGTTGACATAGGTCTGCTGGCGCTGTGATTCGGTTCCTTAATTGATACAAAGGTTTATATTGCCCAATAATCTCTCTAATCATTTGTTAGTATAGAGAAAAAAAACTATATTTGCACGTGATATTGCATAGGCAAATGACCGTGTCTGAGAAGAATGCATATAAATAACAAACTTAACCATATACAAAACACAATGAAGAAAAGACTGATGACATTGGCAATGGCGATGATGCTCATGGCGCCTTCGGCATTGCAGGCCAAGGTTCAGCACCTGTTGCCCAGGCCACAGCAGATTACCGCAACGGAGAATGTGGCTGCCTTCGCATTGGGTGGCAGTGTGACAATCAACTACTCAGACGGCGCAGAGAAATGTGCCCTGCTGGAAGAGTTCTTTACAAGCAACGGTTGCACGCTGGCAGAAGCAGGTGGCAGTGCTGTGAACGTGACTCTGGTAAAGAGTATAGATGGTGCCTACGACTATGAGTTGTATGGTTACGAAAACGAGGCCTACACACTGGATGTGACCTCCAATGGTATAGAGATTACTGCGGTAACACCAACTGGTGTAATCCGTGCTGCTCAGACTCTGACGCAGATGGCAGAAGGGTGGGACGGAGCAGCTGCATTGGAAGCGGCAAGCGTGAAGGACTGGCCTGCATTCAAACTGCGTGGCTATATGCACGACGTGGGCCGTTCATTCATCTCCATAGACGAACTGGTGAAGCAGGTGGAACTGTTCTCGCGTTTCAAGGTGAATACCTTCCACTGGCACATGACCGAGAACCAGGCATGGCGCTTTGAGGTGAAGGCTTATCCCCAGCTGACTTCCAACGCATCCATGACACGCTTCAAGGGACAATACTACACACAGGAGGACTGCAAGCGCTTGCTGGCTGCTGCCAAGAAGCATGGTATGACAGTGGTTCCCGAGATTGACATGCCTGGCCATAGCGAGGCCTTTGAGCGCGCCATGGGATTTGGCATGCAGACCGAGGAGGGCAAGGCGGTGCTGAAGAAGGTGCTTGACGAGGTGTGTGAGGTATTTGCCGATGCTCCATATATCCACATCGGTGGTGACGAGGTGGCAACTACTGCTGCATACCTGAACGAAATGATAGCCTACGTGGAGAGCAAGGGCAAGAAGGTGGAGATATGGAATCCCATCAATGGCGTTGGCCAGGATGCTCTCAATGCTACCTATGCACAGATGTGGGGTACCCGCGGTTATCTTGCATCGGGCAAGGCAAACATAGACAGCCGATATAACTACACCAACCACTTCGACGTGTTTGCCGACCTGGTGGGTATCTACAAGAGCAATATCTACTATCACGAGAAGGGCACGCCCGAGGTGGCAGGTTCAGTGTCCGGCTGCTGGAACGACCGCAAGGTGGCTGACGAGAAGGCCATTATGGCACAGAACAACGTGTGGGCCAATGTCATCGCTACTGCCGAGCGCACATGGATAGGCGGCGGCAAGCAGTATATCGACAACATGACAAACACTCCCAATAACCTGAAGACTGACGGTGGTCATGGTGGTGTGATGCTGCCCAATTCGGGTGAGGAATATGAGGAGTTCAAGAGCTGGGAGACACGCTTCCTTTTCCACAAGGCAAACTCACTGAAGAACGAGCCCATACCCTATGTGAAGCAGACCAACGTTCGCTGGCGCATTACCGATGCCTTCCCCAACGGTGGTTCGGAGACTGCCGCTTTCGGTCCCGAGGCTGAAGGCAAGACTGCTTCTACGGAGATGCTTCCAGAGATGTTTGCACACGAGGGCAAGAACTACTACACAGGCATTGCAACCGGTGCAGGCATTTACCTGAGTCACACCTGGGGAAATAGCATTATTGACGCATACTACGATGCTCCTGCATTCAACAGCACTGCCTATGCATGGACATATGTATATTCTCCCAAGGCACAGGAGGTGGGTGCGCAGATCGAGTTCCAGAACTATAGCCGTTCGGAGCAGGATGGTGCTGCCCCTGCAGGCAAGTGGGACCACTTCGGTTCAAAGATATGGATCAATGGTGAGGAGATTGCTGCTCCCAAGTGGGACAATACCGGCGTGAGCATTAGCAGCAAGGAGGTTGAACTGAAGAACGAGAACTTCCCCGGCCGTAAGCCTATCAAGGTGACTCTGAAAGAGGGATGGAACAAGGTGTTCATGAAGTTGCCCTATTTCAACAAGGGCTACCGCCTGAAGAAGTGGATGTTTACCTGCGTGTTTACCGATACAGAGGGCAAGAATGCAGTAGACGGACTTATCTACTCTCCCAACCAGTGCATGGACGAGGCTACAGAAATGGTGGCAGCACAGGTGAGCGAGAAGAAGCGCGCCTTGGGAAACTATATCGGCACAGAGGTAGGCTACTGGCCTGAATCGGTGGCAGCAGAGCTGGATGCCAAGGTGAAGGAGATAGAGGCAACGTATTCTGCCACTATGACCGAAGCCGAGCGCCAGCAGCAGCTGGAGGAACTCGAGGAGGCGTGGCTGGCTTTTAAGTCCAGCCTGACAGCAGACAAGATGAACCAGCCTGAGGAGGGGAAATACTATCGCATGAGTACTCCCTTGCGCGACAACCGCTTTCCTACAGGCAAGGGTGCTGGTCAGGCGATAATAGGTGAGCAGAATCCTGCAACGAATGCTTCGGTGTGGACGTTCGTGCAGAGAGAGGATGGCAGTTTTGATATCGTAAACTATGGCGACCAGACCTATATCTCTCCTGCCAGCAGCAACAACACTGCATTGACTACAGTAAAGGCACAGCCCAATGCCGGATGGACACTGAAACCCGCAGATGCTGCCGGTTATGTGATAATTACCAGCGGCACGGTACAGTTCAACCAGACCAACGGCGGACAGCAGTTCAAGCTCTACAACTGGGGTGACGGTACTAACATCACCGATACTGGCTGTAAGTATGTAGTGACTGAAGTGGAGGTGAAAGAGGACAGTGGCGACGGAACGTCTCCCGAACCCTTCGCCTTTGTGGGCGGTACAGAATTCCAGGGCTACCCTTATGCCGTAAGTCCTTCTGTAGCATCAAAGGTGTTCGCCAAGGAGGATATCACCATCGCCGTTGATGTGACTATGCCTGCATCAATGGCTGCCAATACCCGTTATGCCCTCGTGTGTGCTGCCGACCCCACAAAGGCAGTTACTGGGGCAACAAAAAAGGACTCTCCCTATATAGGCTTCGGACTTAACGGCAGCAATCCTGCCTATCTTCCTTCTTCTGCAAGTGGCGACAAGTTCACCTATAGAGAGCATACGTTTGCTGGCGGCACAAACTATAAGGTGGTTTACGTTATTGACAAGACCAACCAGAAGTTTTCTATCTATGTTGACGGTGCGTTGAAGAGTTCTGCCAATTATCCAGTTGTGGAGTATGACCTGCAGTCGTTCAGCAATTTTGCCGCCAATGCAAATGCCCAACTTTATGTAGGTGGCGGTGTGGTTAATAACACAACGGCTTACGACAAGTTTGGTGGCAAGGTTCATTCAGTACATTTTTTTGAAGGTGCGCTCGGTGCTGACGAGATTGCCCAGATAGACTATGCCAAGATTCCCGGTGATGTTGTCGTGAACAACGTTGGCGACTTTGTCAATGGCGGAGTCTACACCTTCGTGACAGCTCGTGGCTGGATGGGTGCTACGGCGGAAAACGGCAATGCTATTTCCACAGCCCGTACCAACGTTACCCCAGCAGCAGACAATGCCTATTTCCAGTGGACCGTATACAAGTCGTTCAACGGCAACTACTACCTCTACAACATAGGCAAGCAGAAGTTCCTGGGCATACAGAGCGCCAATAACACTGATATCCCCCTTGTAGATACTCCTGCAGGCAAGACTTTGACTTTCAAGCAAAGCAATTCTGCTGAATATCCCATCATGTTCTCTACCGACAATGCTGGTGTTGTAAACCATAGTGCGAATCACGGTGGCGGTCTGATCAACTGGACAGGCGGCTGGAACAATCCTGATGATGCTGGCAGCAATCACAAGGTGGCAATGGTGGACATGCTTACTGCTGAAGAGCTTCAGAAAATAGCTGACATCGTTGAGTCATACGACAAGGGCTTGCCTGTAATGACGGTAATCGAAGGCTTGCAGGACAATAATCCCAATACCTATCTGGGCAGCATCAGGGCAACAAACACAACTGGTGCTATCACCACCAAGCTGCAGAGAGGCGAGGGTGTGACATTCTTCAGCTTCGACGGCACAAAGGCAAGTACCATCGACTTCACACGTGCCTACCGTGGCTTTGACTTCCAGGGCTATTTCGTTGGTGACGAAAGTCTGGGCAAGAGATTCGAACTGACAGCAGAGCTCCAGGAGCGCATCAGCGAGGAGAATCCTCTTGTGGCTAAGTTCACAGCCACAGACGATGTCATGCTCTTCTCGGACAACGACCCCTTCTCGTACCGTATTCCTGCCATAGGCAAGACCTCAACAGGCCGTCTTGTTGCTGTCAGCGACTACCGTTACAGCCTCGACGATATCGGCCGCTACAACTTTGGTACAGCCAATCCCGGTATCGACCTGGTGATGCGCTACAGTGACGACAATGGTGCCACATGGAGCGAGACAAAGACCATTGCCAAGGGTTCGTGCAAGCGAGGAACCGACGACTGTGCCTATGGCGATGCTGCAATTGCTGTGGTTGGGGAGAAAATCCTTGTTATGGCTGCTGCAGGCGATGTGATGTTTGGCAACGGAAGTGCTACAGCACACAACAGAGCAGTTCGCGTGTTTAGCGAGGACAATGGCGCTACATGGACCAAGCAGGATATCTCTGAGACATTGTTCCTGGGCGATGATGCTACTATCAAGAACGGTTACTCTTCCTTCTTCGGCAGCGGCCGTTTGGCTGTGGACGAGAACTACAACGGCACAGGCAAGGCTCGCATCTATGGTGCATTGCTGCTGAAGAAAGCCTCTGGCACTGGCAACTATGTCATCTATACCGACGACCTTGGTCTTACATGGAACATTCTGGGCCGCAGCCAGGATCCTGTGGCGAACCAGGATGAACCCAAGGTGGAGATTCTGCCCAGCGGTCAGATACTTTTGAGCGTACGTCGTGGTGGCGGCCGCCAGTTCAATGTGTTCACTTATACAAATAAGGCTACAAATGCAGGTAAATGGGACACCAATGTGAATGGCTGCAACAATGGCGGCAGCAACACCTGTAATGGCGAGCCCTATTGCATCGATGCAAAGAATGCAGATGGCGAACCAGTAAAGCTGCTCCTGCAATCTCAGCCCAAGGGTGGCAGCGGACTATATGACCGTCGCGATGTCACCATCTGGTACAAGGAGATTTCCGATGCCAAGTACACCTCTGCAAAGATTGCGGCAGACTGGAAACAGGGCATGCAGGTGAGCACCCAGCAGAGTGCCTATAGCGCCATGACACTGCAGGATGATGGCAAGGTGGCATTCTTCTTCGAGGAGGCTCCCTGCTTTGGCGATGACCAGGCCAAGGGCTACTGCATGGTCTATGTGCCCCTGACAATAGAGGAAATCACCAATGGTGCATACAGCACATCTGAAGATGAAACTGCCATAGACAGGATTCAGACTGACAAGGACAGCACCGACACAGAAATCTATGATATGAGCGGACGTCGCATCAACAACCCCTCCAAGGGTGTGTATATCGTGAGCGGCAAGACTGTGCTGGTAAAGTAAAGGTAACTGATTAAATATATATGCCCCTTCTCTCATTTGAGGGAAGGGGTATTGAATATATAATAATATATAATGTGTTAAAATGATATTTCTGAAGCGTGTGCGTTTGATCTTGCGATGGGCAGTGTGCCTGTTCTTCGCCCTTTCTTTTTTATCGGTGCTTGCATATAGGTGGATACCAGTGAAGGTGACTCCTCTGATGCTGATAAGATGCTGCCAGCAGATGGGCAGAGGGGAGAAAATAAGGCTGAAGCACCATTGGGTGAGTATGGATGAAGGCATGACTCCGGATATGGCGCTCGCTGTTGTGGCAAGCGAGGACCAGAGGTTCATGACACATAATGGCTTTGATTTTGATGCCATTTCCAAGGCATGGGATGAGAGACAGACCGGCAAGCGCAAGCGCGGTGCCAGTACCATCAGTCAGCAGACAGCCAAGAACGTGTTCCTTTGGCCTGGTGGCGGATGGTTCAGGAAAGGACTGGAGGCTTACTTTACCATACTGATAGAGTTGATGTGGGACAAGCACAGGATAATGGAGGTGTACCTGAATGTCATTGAGACAGGGGACGGTATTTACGGTGTAGATGCTGTGGCATGGCAGCACTTTAGTCGTGGTGCCGACCGGCTGACTCGTGCTAATTGTGCACTGATAGCCGCTACACTGCCTAATCCATTAAAGTTCAGTTCTAAAGAACCTTCGAGATATATGCTGAAAAGGCAGACTCAGATAATGAGGCAGATGAGGAACCTGGGAGAATTGAATATGAGGAGTGATGAACGGTGAGCGATTGACGTTGAACATAGATTCTCTAAACTTTTTATGTCTTGTCTTAGCCGAACCAATAGTAATTGGTGGCGTTCTGCGATTATATTGCCCTCAAATTACGCTTGCACATTTTATGCTTAACACCTTTTTTGTCACTTCAACTTTGCAATTTCGGGAAAAAAGTGTATCTTTGTCAACGTAAAGTGTACGTTAGAAGTATCTAAATTTAACTTCCGAGTATGTTGGAGACCCTATTCAGAACACACCAGTATCTGCTGGAGCACCTGGGAGAGCCTGTCCGTCGTTCGTTGATGGACGAGATAAATTGGAAAGACCGCCTTATAGGAATTAAAGGCAGCCGAGGAGTGGGAAAGACAACTTTCCTGCTGCACTATGCTAAAGAGAACTTCTCAATAAAGGATAGGGCATGCCTTTATATAAATATGAACAACTTCTTTTTTCAGACCTACAGTCTGGTGAAGTTTGCGGGGGAATTCTATAAGGCCGGTGGCCAGGTGCTGCTTGTGGACCAGATATTCAAACTGCCCAACTGGAGCCATCTCTTGCATGAGTGCTACGAGAAGTATCCAATGTTGCGCATTGTGTTTACAGGCAGTACGGTGATGAGACTGAAGGACGAAAATCCGGAACTCAACGGCATATGCCGCAGCTATAGCCTGAGAGGTTTCTCGTTCCGCGAGTTTCTGAACATAAAGGCAGGTACGGATATCAAGCCATATACCTTGCGCGAACTGCAAAACAGACATGAGCGCATAGCGAAGGAAGTATGTGCCCAATGTGACCCGCTGGAATACTTTAATGCCTATCTGCACCACGGTTACTATCCTTTCTATCTGGAGAAGAGAAACTTCAGCGAGAATCTGCTGAAGGTAATGAACATGATGATAGAGGTGGATATCCTGCTGATATACCAGATGGAACAGAAGAACCTGAACCGACTGAAGAAGCTGTTCTTTATGCTGGCAACGAGTGGGACCGGAGCACCAAATGTGAGCCAGCTGGCGATGGAGGTACAGACTTCACGAACAACAATAATGAATTATGTGAAGTTCCTGAGTGATGCTCGCCTGATGAACATGGTATACAGAAAAGGCGATGACTATCCCAAGAAGCCTGCACGCCTGCTCATGCACAATACAAACCTGATGCACGTGATGACTCCAGGACGTGTGGACAGACAGGACATGATAGAGACATTCTTCATGAATGCAGTAAGTGCTAAGCACAAACTGAACGTGAGCGACAGGTCTTCCACTTTTATGCTGGACGGCAAACACCGTTTCCGAATAATGGACGAGGTTCCTAAGCGCAAGGCGACAGATGTGATCTATGTTTGTTCGGACAGAAGGGAGGGAGAAGGACAGGAGATACCCTTGTGGATGTTCGGTCTGCTGTATTAGAGGTTACAGGGGTGTTTTCTAGTCATTTCTAGTATTTCTAGTATATCTAGTATTTCTAGACAAATTAGACCATTTAGATTATAAAAAGAAATATAATTATTAACCGCTATCAGGCCGAGGGCCTGACGATAAAACAACAATAACAATGGCAAAAGAAAAGAAATTTGTGACATGGGACGGTAATACCTGTGCCGGACATGTGGCTTACATGTTCAGTGAGGTTGCCGCCATCTATCCCATCACTCCTTCGTCTCCTATGGCGGAGCATGTGGACGAGTGGGCTGCACAGGGCAGAAAGAATCTGTTTGGTGATACAGTCCTGGTTCAGGAAATGCAGTCTGAAGCCGGTGCTGCCGGTGCCGTTCATGGCTCCTTGCAGGCAGGTGCTTTGACATCTACCTTCACCGCCAGCCAGGGTCTGCTGCTGATGATTCCCAATATGTACAAGATTGCCGGCGAACTGCTGCCCAGCGTGTTCCACGTGAGCGCACGTACCGTGGCTACTCACTCTTTGTGTATCTTCGGTGACCACAGCGACGTGATGGCTTGCCGCCAGACTGGTTTCGCAATGCTGGCAGAGGGCAGCGTGCAGGAGGTTATGGACCTCAGTGCTGTGGCTCATCTGGCTTCTATAGAATCTCGTGTTCCCTTCATCAATTTCTTTGATGGTTTCCGTACCTCTCACGAGTACCAGAAGGTTGAACTGATTGAGGAAGATGATGTTCGCGACCTGGTGGACATGGAGGCTGTGAGCAACTTCCGTTCTCGTGCACTGACACCCGAACGCCCCATGGCAAAGGGTATGGCAGAGAATCCCGAGACTTTCTTTGCTCACCGCGAGAGCTGCAACCGCTACTATGATGCAGTTCCTGCCATCGTGGAGAAGTACATGGCTGCCATCAGCGAGCGCACAGGCCGCAAGTACGACCTGTTTACATACTATGGTGCAGAGGATGCAGAGAACATCATCATCCTGATGGGTTCTGCTACCGAAGCTGCACGCGAGGCTATAGACCACGCAAATGCCAACGGCAAGAAGTATGGTATGGTGAGCGTTCACCTGTATCGTCCCTTCTCTGTGAAGCACCTGCTGAAGGCTGTGCCTGCAAACTGCAAGCGTATTGCCGTTCTGGACCGTACAAAGGAACCCGGCAGCAATGGCGAACCTCTGTTGCTGGACGTGAAGGACGCTTTCTACGGCGTAGAGAATGCTCCTCTGATTGTCGGCGGCCGCTATGGTTTGGGCAGTGCCGACGTTACTCCCACCATGATTCTGGGTGTGTTCGAGAATCTGGAACTGGCTATGCCCAAGGATCACTTCACAGTGGGTATCGTGGACGACCTGACCTTCACCTCTCTGCCCAAGAAGGAAGAGATGGCACTGGGTGGCAAGGGCATCTTCGAGGCAAAGTTCTTCGGTCTGGGTGCTGATGGTACCGTGGGTGCCAACAAGAACTCTGTGAAGATTATCGGTGACAATACCAACAAGTACTGTCAGGCATACTTCTCATACGACTCCAAGAAGAGCGGTGGCTTTACCTGCTCTCACCTGCGTTTCGGTGACACTCCCATCCGCAGCACATACCAGATCAAGACTCCCAACTTCGTAGCATGCCACGTTCAGGCTTATATGCGCATGTACGATGTAATCCGTGGTCTGCAGCCCGGTGGTCAGTTCCTGCTGAACACTATCTTCGAGGGTGAGGAACTTGTTAACTTCATCCCCAACAATCTGAAGAAGTACTTCGCCGAGAAGAACATCACCGTATATTATATCAACGCAACAAAGATTGCTCAGGAGATTGGTCTGGGCAACCGTACAAATACCATCCTGCAGTCTGCATTCTTCCGTATTACCGAGGTTATTCCCGTGGAGATGGCAGTAGAACAGATGAAGAAGGCTATCGTGAAGTCTTACGGCAAGAAGGGTGAGGACGTGGTGAACATGAACTTTGCTGCCGTGGACCGTGGTGGCGAGTACAAAGTGCTGACTGTGGATCCCGCATGGGCCAACCTGCCTGCTGATGAGGCTCCCAAGTATGACGAGCCCGAATACATCACCAGTCTGGTACGCCCCATCAACGCCCAGAACGGTGACCTGCTGCCCGTAAGCGCTTACAAGGGTATCGAAGACGGTGCATGGGAACAGGGCACTTCTGCTTTCGAGAAGCGTGGAGTGGCTGGCTTCGTGCCCGTATGGAACAGCGAGAACTGTATTCAGTGTAACAAGTGTGCATTCGTTTGTCCTCATGCTGCTATCCGTCCTATCGTTATGACCGACGAGGAGTTGGCAGGTTACGAGGGCGAGAGCATCGAGATGAAGGCTCCTGCTACAATGAAGGGCATGCACTTCGTTATCGCAGTGGACGACAAGGACTGTCTGGGCTGCGGCAACTGTGCCGACGTTTGTCCCGGCAATCCCAAGAAGGGTGTGGCCCTGACCATGAAGGCATACGACGACTCTTCAGAGGAGGCACAGAAGAATGCTGCTGACTGGAAGTACTTCATGCAGAAGGTGACAAGCAAGCAGCACTTGGTTGACATCAAGCAGAGTCCCAAGAACAGCCAGTTCGCACAGCCTTTGTTTGAGTTCAGCGGTGCTTGTGCCGGTTGTGGCGAGACTCCATACGTGAAGCTCATCAGCCAGCTGTTCGGCGACCGCCAGATGGTGGCTAATGCTACAGGCTGTTCTTCAATCTACTCTGGTTCTATCCCCTCTACTCCCTACACCAAGAATGCTGAGGGTCAGGGTCCCGCATGGGCTAACTCTCTGTTCGAGGACTTCTGCGAGTTCGGACTGGGTATGGTGCTGGCCAACAAGAAGATGAAGGCTCGTATCACCGAATTGCTGAAGGAGGCTATGGCTGATGCCGAGACTCCTGCCGAGTTCAAGGAGGCAGCACAGCAGTGGATAGACGGTCAGAACGACAGCGATGCTTCCAAGGCAGCAGCTGCCGTATTGAAGCCCATGATTGCTGCAGGCGTTGAGGCAGGTTGTCCTGTTTGTCTGCAGTTGAAGCAACTGGAGCACTATTTGGTTAAGCGCAGCCAGTGGATTATCGGTGGTGACGGTGCTTCATACGATATCGGCTATGGCGGTCTGGACCACGTTATCGGTTCTGGCGAGGACGTGAACATCTTCGTGCTCGATACCGAGGTTTACTCAAATACCGGTGGCCAGGCTTCAAAGGCTACTCCTATTGGCGCCATTGCACAGTTTGCTGCCAACGGCAAGCGTGTAGGCAAGAAGGATCTGGGCTTGATGCAGGCAACATACGGCAACGTATATGTGGCTCAGGTGGCTATGGGTGCCGACCAGGCTCAGTGCCTCAAGGCTATCAAGGAGGCTGAGGCATGGAACGGTCCTTCACTGGTGATCGCTTATGCTCCATGTATCAACCACGGCCTGAGGGCCAAGGGCGGCATGGGCAAGAGTCAGGCAGAGGAGGCTAAGGCTGTAGAGTGCGGCTACTGGCACTTGTGGCGCTACAATCCTGCCCTGGGCGAAGAGGGCAAGAACCCCTTCCAGCTCGACAGCAAGGAACCCGCTTGGGACAAGTTCCAGGACTTCCTCGAGGGTGAGGTTCGCTTCCTCTCTCTGAAGAAGGCTGCTCCTCAGGAGGCTCAGGAACTGTTTGACGCTTGTAAGGAAGCTGCACAGCGCCGCTACAAGTCCTACATCCGCAAGACTCAGGAAGACTGGTCTCTGTAAATAACAAGAGAACGTTACTTATGATATATAAAGCAGACACCTCTTCGCCTGAACGACGAAGAGGTGTCTGTGGTTAAAAAGCAAAAATAGGATGAAACTGCTATACGTCATAGAACATATATCCACTGTAGGCGGTCTGGAACGCATTCTTATAGACAAGATGAATGCCCTGGTTGCCGAGGATGGTTTTGATGTTGTTCTGATGACGATATGGCAGGATGAAAACAGACCTGCTTTCCCCTTGGATGATAGGGTGGAGCAGGTCTGCCTTGATGTAAAGCGTCCCAAGTCGGGGTTTGGGTGGTTGGCAACAATGCCCAAGGTGCTATATATATATAATAATAAGGTACGCGCGATAGCACCGGATGTGGTGATACATTTCCGTGCCATGGGTGCTATGCTCACAGTCTTCTCCTCATGGAAAGGGTACACAGTTTTTGAGGCTCATACAGCAAGACAATTCAGCAATCACAGGTGGCTTTACCCGTTGATGGAACGCAGGGCTGATGTGGTGGTTTGCCTGACAAGAGGCGATGCAAAGAACTATTCCAGGGCTAAGAGGGTGGAGGTGATCCCTAATTTTGTAACGTCCATTCCCAGTTGTTCCTGTGAGAGAGAAAACAGCTGCCTGTTTGTTGGACGCCTGTGCCCAGAGAAGGACCCGTTAAGACTTCTGTGTCTTTGGAAAGAGATAGTTGGCAGGCATCCCAATTGGAAACTGGATATTTGCGGAGAAGGCGAACTGGACAAAGAGGTTCGTGCAGAGATAGTGCGCCTTTCCATAGAGGACAGTGTGCAAATGCATGGTCATGTCTCTAATGTTTCTAAAATGTACGCCCAAAGTGCAATGCTATTGTTGTGTTCGCAAACAGAGGGACTGCCTATGGTGCTGATAGAGGCGATGCGAAATGGTTTGCCTGTTGTAAGCATGGATTGTCCCTATGGTCCTGCCGATATAATCAAGAATGGAGAAAACGGTTACCTGGTGCCCATGAATGATGATACGAGCTTTGTGGATGCAGTGTCAGTTCTTATTGGAGATGATATGATGAGGAAGGAGATGGGGAGGAAGGCTTTAGAAACCTCTGCATGGTTTTCCAGAGAGGTGATAATCCGTCGTTGGATAGAACTGTTTGTGAAGAGATGAGGATATTGTTGATAGGTGAATACAGTAATGTCCATTGGACTTTGGCGCAGGGACTGCGAATGCTTGGCCATGAGGTGACGGTGGCAAGTGGCGGTGACAGTTGGAAGGGATATCCGCGTGATGTGGACCTGGCGCATGTCCTGACACTGAAAGGACATGTTTCTTTTGCATGGAGGCTGCTGCGTGCCTTGCCCAAGATGCGGGGATACGACATAGTGCAGTTGATAAATCCCGTTTTCCTGGAGTTGAGTCCATGGCCTCACCGCTTTATCTTCGACTATCTTCGCAGGTATAACAAAAATATTGTGCTTGGTGCCTTTGGCATGGACCATTATTGGGTGAAGGTGAACAGGGAACTGCGTCCGATGCGTTACAGCGACTTTAATATCGGTGATGTGGTGCGTACGGATAAGGTGGCGCAGACTGATGTGGACATTTGGATAGGGACAGAAGCAGAAAGACTTTGCAGATATGTGGCAGAAAAATGTGACGCGATTGTTGCTGGGTTGTATGAATACTTGATAACCTACCAATTGGCTGAGGGAGGGGGATTGAAACCTAAGACGGTATTTATTCCGTTTCCTGTGCCAATGCCTCAGGTGACAAATAGTGGGAGGAATGATGTTCCTATAAAAATCTTCATAGGCATAAGCAGAGGACGTTCGGTATATAAAGGAACGGATGTGATGCTGAGAGCGGCAAGGCGTCTTGAGGAGAAATATCCAGGAAGGCTGGAACTGCTGGTGGCAGAAGGTGTTCCCTTTGCACAATATCAGTCTATGATGGATGGCAGTGATGTGATATTAGACCAGTTGTATAGCTATACTCCGGCTATGAATGCCCTTTTGGCAATGAGCAAGGGAATAATATGTGTTGGCGGTGGTGAGGAGGAGCAATACGAGTTGCTTGGAGAGTGTGATTTGCGGCCGATTCTGAACGTGTTGCCCAATGAAGAAAGCGTATATAGGGAGTTGGAGACATTGGTGCTGCATCCAGAACGCATTTCAGAGTTGAAACGGCAAAGCATAGAGTATGTCCGTAAGCATCACAGAGTGGAACGGGTAGCTAAGGAATACGAAAAACTTTATAAATCACTATGCAATAATGACGAGCCTTAGATTAGGTTCGTCATTATTGTTCGGTGTATGAAATATGGTTATAATGTAAAAGTTACTGTCCCTCCTGTTTTACTCCTTTTTTAAGCGTGAGATAACTATAGGCGGCAGTCATTAGGGTTATAGGTATTCCTGCTCCATAACGTAGAACCATGTTGTCTGTGCTGCATAAAATCATGATAACAAGTACGAGGCATGATCCGATAATTATTGTTGTCCAATTTTTGCACGAGATGCGGATATGGTAGAAGCATTTGTTCACAATACCTAAAATAACGGTATTGACTACTGCTACCACAGAAAGCGCCATGCCCATGCCAGGCAATCCCCATAGGCCATACATTAGATATGCGGCTCCTATGACCATAAGGTTATAGATGCTTTCCAGAATGAGGAACATCCATGAATGCCCGTGTGCCAAAGACACGTATTCCAGTGGCAGTGCCACGGCACGATGCAGTTGGAACAACCCGGCCATTACGCATATGCCAGCCATGGGCATGAATTCCTTGGTGTATAGAAGAGGTATGGTGATTGGCAAGGCCAGGATGAAGCACATGACCAAGGGAGTGGTGACTGTGAAACTGACATGAATCTGTTTGTTCACGGTACGTGTCTTAAGTTCTGTGTCGTGACATGCACTGGTGAGGCGTGGGAAGTAGTCGATGGCGTACGAACTGAATATAACACCTACATAATACATGATCAGTGCATATCCATTCTTGTATAAGCCAACTTCGCCTGTAGTCTGTATCACATGATACAGTGTGGTAGTGGTGACGGCAGTCATAATAGCTGTTGCTGCATAGGGTATGCCGAACTTAAGCAAAGGCATACCTTTTCTCCATGTTTCGGCAGAAAGGAAGTCCACGTGATAGGGCATAACCTGCGTGCAGAAATAAAGGTGCACAATGGCGCTGATGGCTATGCAGACATTTATTGCCAGCAGTATGCCGTTGGTGCCAAGGATGGAATACACAGCGAACGTGCTAACTACTGCACCTATGGCACAGATGAGTTCAACTGTAGCAACCCGCTTTAGTTTGTGCATGCCTTTCAGAATGGCACATTCCCCGGCAGCAATGGGAGTGAGGAATGTTGCCGGAGCAAGCAATAGAACGTTTAAGTGTGTGGCAGTGTCGTTAAAAAACAGGCCAGAGAAAACTGTCGCAGCCAAAAGGCAGATCGTAAGGGCGGCAAAAGCCACTGCCATGGACCAGGTGCGTATCACGCATGCCATTGCGGCAACCTCGTGCTGATTGGTGCGGCTGTCTATCTCGCTCAGTTGCTGGATACTGGCTGTTTCAAGACCGATGTTGGTACATGAGTTTATAACATCCAGAATGTTCTGGTATATGGCTATTAGACCGGCACCGAGAGGACCCAGAAAGAAGGCCGTGATCTTGCCTCTTGACAAGTTTGCCAGAATTTTCAGGGCTTCTACGCTTCCGAATATTCCAATATACTTTAGTATGTGATGGGTGGATGTGTACTCTTTGTTCTTCATCGGTAGATCTTGGCTGGTGGGGTGTGGATGCCGAGGTTAGAATCGTGTGTTCACACGTGTGTATCCTACAATTCTGTCATACCTGCTTCCGGATTCCTTGTAGTAGATGAATGCCTGGTATTCGTTTTCTGTCTGCCAGAAGTTGCCCATGGTGTCTGCTGTTGCTCCATCGTCAGTGGTGTACTGGTAGTCGTAGTATCCTTGTTTCAAGAGAATGGAGGCTTCGTACAGACTATATTCTTCGTTGTACTGCATCTGGCAGTCCTCTGCAAATTCTCCGTTGGACCATTCTCCATTTACAAAGACCCTCTTGGAAAGGCGGGGAGACTGTAAGGCGAAGTGTACGATGACGTATTCCGACTGGGTGTCGTTGGCCTCCTGGTCGTCCGTCCTGGGATAAAACGTTCCGTTGTGGTCTTTTTCCGTAAGATAACTATGGGGAACTTTGTCTTCCCACAAGATGGCATGGTGAAATGGTTCGAACCAGCGCATGTGGTCTACGTTCATGCCGGAATGGTTGACGTCAAGTATCTCAAACTTGTGATATTCGTTGCCGGCAGGAAAAATGAGTTCTTTGCAGTGCTTCCACTCCAGTCCGTTGGCTTTGTTTATGTCTGGGCGTATTCCGGCAACGGTATGGGAAGGGCGCCTGTTTTGCATGACAACAGCGTGGATCTGGTTGTAGGGGTCTGTTACTCTGCACGTGCCGTAGTTGAGACTCAAGGCCACTTGTTGGTGCTGTGCATTAAAATCAATGTCGGTGTTGGAAGAAACCTGCATGGAAACAGGCATTACGTTTTCAACGACCTGTAAACGGACTTCTATGGCGGGACCTTCATCCGTATCGTCCTCGTTAAAGACCAGCAGTTTGTAGTTCCCGCTAAGCAGCACATTGGCATCCTTGTTGGGGAAGGTCATGGAATAGTGGGTGTAGTTTTGGGTGGTGTTGAAACTGTATTCGTAGTCTTCGACGGGCAGGTCGTTGGTTCCGTGAAGAAAATCGCTTTCAAACAATCCTTCGGTGGGTTCCCAGTTGCGGGTGCAATGCTGTATGCGGTAGATATAGCGGTGATATTCGTGCGACATCTCGTCCCAAGAAATCCTGAGGTAGGACGTCTTTCCCAAGGTGAGCACGGGAGGGAGGAGAGGGTTGTCGTTGAGGCTAACCTGAAGTGTGCGTACATTCTCGTCAAAGACCCTATGCCGGCCATGTGCTACAGTGGTCAGCATAATGGTAACTATGACGAGTAATGCGCGTCTCATGACAATTGGTTATTCTCCCTTTACTATGGGCAGATGCCAATGGAATTTTACAGCAAAGCAACGAACGGCTATAACGACGATGCTGGAGAAAAGTGCACTGATGTTAGGGTCAAATTCCAATACATGAAGTGCAGAATAGACAATGCCTCCGGCCACACATGCAAGGGCATATATCTCCTTGCGGAAGATGAGAGGTACTTCGTTGATGAGCACGTCACGTATTACACCGCCCGCAGCTCCGGTAACGGAACCCATGGTGATGGCCGTCCACATGGGGAATCCCATTTGCAGGGTCTTCTCTATGCCAACGACGTTGAATAGGGCCAAACCTACGGTATCAAAGATGAACCATGTGTTCTTCTGCTTTACCAGGTATTTTGCAAAGATATGCACGAAGAGAACTGCCAATGCACACCAAATGAAGTAAATCTCGTTGGTCATCCAAAAGGGATTTACACCCAGCATGACGTCGCGGAAAGTTCCGCCTCCGATGGCTGTGGCCATACCCACTATCCATGCTCCGAAGATGTCAAACTGCTTGGCACTGGCCAGGCGGATGCCTGACAATGCAAAGGCGAATGTACCTATGAACTCGATGAGAAGGAAGGAGGTGGGAATGCGCAGGGTCTGTGCCAGCAGATTTATCCATTCCGCTACATCTTGCCAAATCTGTTCCATATGAAGATATGTTGAGGTGTGCTTATTCTGCCAGACCGATTTCCTTCCACTCCTGCATTATGCGCAAGGCGTCTGCACAGGCTGTGTCTTTGTCCACATCGTATGTGTCCAGCAGAATTGCAGTAAGGTCGTCTGAGGAGAAGTCCTTGTCTGCAACAGCCTTCCACATGATGGCGGCAGATTCGTTGAGGTTTATGACTTTTGAAAAGTCAATATTCTTGTCGCCATGGGCAACCACAATGTACTCTCCGCATACTTCGCGGAGTTCAAAACCTTCTTTTATTTTCATTTCTATGTAGATTATATTATTGCTTTATATATTATGAGCAGGTATCCCCGGATAGGGAGAAGACGCCTCCAAAGCCTGATGTCCTTTATGAGCCTTGGGTCGGTGGCGCTGATAACCCTGTTGGGACGGACGTAGTGTGTTACTTTGCCACAGATGTCCTTGCGGAGGCATTGCTCGGTGCCTTGGACGTTGCCATCGCCCATCAGGGTGATCTCGTCCATGTCAGTGTTGCCAGGGATAGGCTTTATGTCTATAATCCTATGTAGGACGTATTTCCCGGGGGCTATTTCTGCCAGAACGGCATCATAGATCTGTGCGCCGGCTGGGGTGTCGAGTATGACCTTGTCTCTTTGGTGCTCAAGAAACGGGCGCATGCTCCATCCTTTCACTACGATGGTTGCCGTGTGCCCTTCGCGTATGGCATCCTTGACTGCGCCAAGCAGAATGTGATTGGGTAGTTCCATGCGAGGAGCCATTGCCTCCTGTCCGTTCTTCCTTCTGTATACCCTGTGGACGGGGTATAGGAGAAGACTCAGGACTTTAAGTATTGCTTTCTTGGCTAACTGTATCATGGCATAGTATTGCTGCTTCGCTGTTGGGCAGGCATCCAAGTTCCCATATACCGCACGTTTGTATGAACTTTGTTATGCTGTCGCATATTCCGTTGTAGATTCTGGCATCCCATTTCATGTTGCTGCAAGCGGGCAGCAATGTGGTGAATGCTTCAACTGCACCTAATCTGCGTATGGCGTTTTCGGGGCGCTGCTTGATGCGCACGATGCCTCCGATAGGTGCCTGTATGTTTCTGTAGCATGGAGTTTTGCCGCTCCAGGGCGATCCAAAGACAAAGGGTTTGTTGTTGATGATTCTTATAATGGGGTTGTCATCGTTCATAAGGTCGCATCCGGGGATGGTCGTATACCATAGGTGGGTATGTGTGCTTTTGCCTGTGCCGCTTGGTGCAGTCATGAGGTAACCCTTTCCGTCGCAACGGATCACACTGGAGTGTATCAGCACTGTGTCCATGGTGGCGGTGGCAAAGGCATAGGCCATCATCATGCAGTTGTTAAGGCCATAGTTGCGTTGTGATGATGTGCCTTCATAGACTTTTATGTAGCACTTGCTGAAGTCGGGATTAGACTGCATGCGTGCACAAAGGTGCTCGCTTGTATCATAGACATTGAATAAATAACCGCCGTCGGAATTGCGTGATACGCCATGGTTGCTGCCGCCAACGTCGAACAGTCCTATCTCCTTTGCATCTTGGTCCCAAGGATAGTCGTTGACTATGGTTGCAGTCAGTACAGGTGAATCTGTGCCTTGGTACTTGAAAGGAGCGAAATTGGGCAATAGGGTCTCGTTGACAGTATTGTCTGCAAACTCAATGGAAACACGAAGGCCTGCAATCTTATAGTCTTTCATGCTCTGTCCATTCTTGTGGTTTGAAAACAAAATCCCCAGGTTCCAGACTTTTAACTATTGTACTCTGGTCCTTATAGAGTTTGTCCTGTACCTTCTTATACTTCTTTTCAATTTTGCTCTTGCTCTCACTAAAGAAAATGGCACAGGTCGTATAGGGTTGGCCTTTGACCTGCTCGACCCAAATTTGCAGTTGCTGGGAGTAGATGCTGCGGTCGTACAGGAATCCGCTCTTTGTTTCAATATATGCCGGTTCCAGAACTTGGATGTCGGTCATATATGTTATGGAGTCTGTGAAGTTCATGCTGATTCCGAATACATACACTTTGGCCTCTTTCGGTTTCGCGCAGATGTCACCGCTGAAAAGGGTGAGCATTGCAATAAGTATTATACCGATAATTTTAAATCTGCTCTTCATGCTATATTGTATTTATTTCGTGCAAAGATACGAATAAACGAGTGAAAAAATATCAAGCTGCTTGAATATTTTCTCCCAACGAGTGAAAGTATTTTCGAGCTTTAGTTCAAAGATACGAATAAGTGAGCGAGAAATATCAAACTTGCTTGAATATTTTTCACAGCGAACGAAAGTATTTTCGAACTTTAGTTCAAAGATACAAAATAAAGCGGATAAATGCTTGAGGAGACATGAAAAATAAAGTGTAGGTCCTATAATTGTCTTGTATGCTGTCCGTGGCAACAGGTTAGTCCTCCTAATAGGAGTACTGCAATCCTCCTATTAAGAGGATGAGAGTGCTTCCATTAAGAGGACTATGGTGCTCCTATAGGAGGACTGTCTTATGTACGTGGTGCTGGCAGTACCTCCTTGTAGGAAGAGGAATCGTTTGTTGCAAGCGTGCGATACTTAACTAGTTTTCGTTCAAATCTATCACGAAACTTTGTTTGCGGCCGCTTGGTGCAATGGCCTTGATCCATAGTGTGCGGTCAGAACTTTGATTGGCAGCCTTGATGGCCTGCTCCCAGTTCTCAGTTGTCTCCATCCTGGTTTCATTGACCGCCAAAATAATAGTGCCCTTGGAAACTCCGGCCTTCTGCATCTTTCCATTGCGTATGGCTTTGACTACCAGTCCGTATGGGATGCTTAGACGTGATTTCTCTTCCTGCGACAATGGTGCAAGGGAAACGCCTAAGTCGTCAATATCCACCTCTTCCATCAATTGGGTAGAACCCTGTGAGTTCTTCATAGTTACAGTCTCGGTGTGTTTTTTCTTGTCTCTAAGCCATGTTACCTTAACCTTGTCGCCAGGGCGGTGCTGGGTGATTGCTTCTTGCAATTCAGACATTTTGTGCACCTCCTTGCCGTCGAAACTGATAATGATGTCGCCCTTTTGAAGACCGGCTTCTGCAGCAGCGGAACCTTCTACGGCTTCATTTACCCATATGCCTGTGAGAGTGCCAAGGTCGGGTGTATTGCCCTTTGCCTTCTCCATGTCTATGTAGTTTGTTACATCGGTGCCGGTTACTCCCAGTACAGCACGCTGAACTGTTCCGTATGCTTTAAGGTCGGCAACAACCTTGTTCATTATTGTTGTAGGGATGGCAAAACCATATCCGCTGTAACTGCCAGTTTGTGAATATAGCATGGCATTGATGCCAACCAGTTCTCCTTTGGCATTTACCAATGCACCTCCGGAATTACCCTGGTTGATAGCAGCGTCGGTCTGGATGAAACTTTCTATGCCGTTGGCTCCAAGGCTACGTGCTTTTGCAGAAACGATGCCGGCAGTAACTGTGCTGGTGAGGTTAAAGGGGTTGCCAACTGCCAGTACCCACTGGCCGATCTTGAGTTCGTCGCTGTTTCCGATGGGTAGGGTGGGGAGGTCCTTTCCTTCTATTTTTATAAGTGCAAGGTCTGTGCTGGCATCAAGTCCGATTATGCGGCCAGAGAATTCACGGTTGTCATTAAGCTTCACAAGAATCTCGTCTGCTCCAGCCACAACATGGTTGTTGGTGACGATATATCCGTCGTTGGAAATAATGACACCGGAACCTGCTCCTCTTTGGTCGGGTTCCTTGTATTCGCGCTGTTGTGGAGCAACTCCACGGTGACCGAAGAAATCACCGAAAAATTCAGCAAACGGGTCACGATAGGTTACCTTGTGGGTTTTGCCCATTTTCGTTACCTTGATGTACACAACGGCATTAACACTCTGTTCGGCAGCATAGGTGAGGTCGACATAGCCTACTTGAGGAACGACAGTGACGTGAGTCTTGGTCTCGTCGTGTGATGACAAGTCGTTTTTGCCGGATGTTTCAGCATTGCCAGAACATGCAATCAATGTTGAACCAATGATGATGAATAGTGTCTTTTTCATATTCTTGTATGTTTATTGTTGGATATTCGCTTTGACGTGTGTCGGTATTCCATTTGCAAAAGTAATGAGAAAAGGTATCCGATGTACTTTTCCTTGTCTTATTTTAACCTTTTAGTGATGGTGATTTTGCCATTTTAAGGAATATTCGTAAATTTGCACACAAAGAAACAGTGGTCCGGCTTGTCGCTGGTTCTTCTCTTTTTGAGGAGAGCGAGAGGAAAGTCCGGGCAACGCAGGACAATCCGCTACCTAACGGGTAGGAGTCAGTGATGGCTGGTCAGTGCAGAAGAAAATAACCGCCAGTATTATATTATACAGGTAAGGGTGAGAAGGTGGGGCAAGAGCCCACCAGACGTATGGCGACATGCGTGCTGTGCACTCCGGATGTTGAAAGTTCGCGTATACCGGCGATGTCTTCATGACCATAAGGGCATGAGGATGAGAGGATTGTCCGTCCGAGCTGGAGGGTAGAACGATAGAGACTGGTGGTGACGCCGGTAGTGGATAAATGACAAGCGGCGGGAAAAAGTGCTTTATGCATACTGTTCCCGTGCACAGAACCCGGCTTATAGGACCACTGTTCCTTTTATTGCGTATAACAGAAGAAAATCCGACTGCTCTTTATGACAATGATGGAAAGAATGGAGTCGTGGTGGGCTCTGGATGAAAGAAAATGTAATTGCTTCAAGCGTTGGGCTTTATTGTTGTTCAGACGCATATATATAACCGTAGATCATTTTATAAACAATAATCTTGGTTCCTATGCCTCGGCTCTTACGTACAATACCACACTGGCCGTAGTTCCTGTGCTGGCAATTATTTTTGCCATTGCACGCGGATTTGGCTTTGACAGTTTGATAGAGTCGCGTCTTCGTATGGCATTGGAACCGTTCAGTCCAGAAATAACCTTAACTGTTCTTAACTTTGTGGAGAGTTATCTTCAGCACACCAAGAGTGGTGTGTTCTTGGGTGTAGGTATATTGTTGTTGTTCTATACCTTGGTAAATCTAACCATGAATATAGAGACAGCCTTCAATGCTGTATGGCAGGTTACAACAAGCAGGAATATATACCGACAGATTGTGGATTACATATCCGTATTCCTGCTGCTTCCCATACTGATGATTATAACAAATGGTCTTCATGTTATGGTGCAAGCACTGGAGTCATGGATGGATGTGTATTTTTCTGCAGGGTGGACTTTGCATATTTTGATAGTTATCTTGCCTTCAGTTGTAAGTTGTATAGTATTTATACTTCTATATAAACTTATGCCCAATACGCATGTCAGATGGAGCGCATGCATTGGTCCAGGTGTGATAGCAGGTCTGTTGTTTCAAGGACTCCAGTTTTTCTATATACACTACCAGATTAAACTGTCTGCATATAATGCCATTTATGGATCGTTTGCCGCCATCCCTCTGTTGCTTATCTTCCTTCAGTTCACTTGGTATATATGTCTGATTGGGTGCCAGTTGAGTTATGCAAACCAAATGGTTCAGGAATATGCTTTCGAGCGCTCAACACGTGGCATGAGCCGGCGTTTCCGGGATACCTTGTCTTTATTGTTGGTTGCACATATTGCTAAGGGGTTTGCTTTGGGCAACCGTCCTCTGAGTCAGCATGCATTATCACGTACTACCCATTTGCCGGAAACTTTGGTGAAGGTTCTGCTTGACGAATTGGTGAGTGTAGGAGTATTGGCTATTACCTACAACAAGTCTGGCACAGAGATACAGTATACACCAGCTATCGATATACATAAGTTGACAGTACGCATGGTGGTTGGCCGATTGGATGCAAGAGGGACTGAAGATTTCTCCCCTGCATGGATGTTGCATAATCCAGAATGGAAACGTCTTCGCCACTATAGATATTACGATGACGAAGACGCTCTGATTCTTGATGTATGAATCGTGAAAAGGATATTCTTTAAACCCAAATCGGGTCATTAGCGCGTAACCGCATAATGACCAGATTTGGGTTAAAAATCGTGGTTGAATTCTCCGTCGAAGGCAGTTTCGAAAGAAATGTCGTCTGTAGCGGATGCGAAGTTATAGAAATTGCCCATGTAGTTGGTGGAATAGTTTATTTTCATGGGCACATTTGTGAAGTTCTTGTGCGAGACAGTGTCGCCCTTGCTGTCAAATGCAATAATGTCTACTGTTGTTGTTGCACTGTCTTCTGGCAGGAAGCAGTATGAGGTCAGCGTCTTTATTTTGGATGGATCTGTTTTAACATCAAGTTTCCTGCTGAAGTCCTGAATGTGGGTGCAGTGGCGTGTTTCGCTGTTAATTGTGTTGCCGGCTCCAGAAAATTTTAGGGTAAAGTAAGCAAGGTCATTCGGTATTATTTCATCCTTGAATGAAAGTACAAATTTTGCGACACATCTTTTAAGTGTCAGGCTTCGTGTGTCGGAATAAGTGTCATTTACTATGAAGTTCTGCCTGCAGAGGAAGGTGTTGGGGACCCAGTCCTCGCTGTAGTAGATGCTGTCCAAACTATGTACGTGGCATTCCTGGGTACCGTTCCATCCTAAAGCGAGAACAGTATATTTGCCGTATTTCAAGGTGTGAGAGAAACTTCCGTAGGAGGGGTTCGTGTCGCTTTTTCTTTGGTATTGTATGCTGTCAATTACATTGCCGTCATTGTCAAATATTCCAAGTAGAAGATTGTCGGTATAGTTCGCCTGATTTGTAGATGCCCTGGATTCTGACGCATCATGAGGATCCATCTCCTCCATTCCAGTCATGGTGAAACCTCCTAAATGGAAATACATGCATCTTGTATTGTGAATTTCTCCAGTTTCATTTTCGTTAAAGGAAATCTTCTGGCATGAAGTCAGTAAAATGACAAGGAGGAGTAAACTTGATCTAATGTGTTTCATATCTTTATACGTGATAAATGTGAAGGTTGTTCTTTGGTTCCAGCGCAAAGATAACTAAAATAATATTAAATGATTTGTGTTACAGAAAAAAACTGCGGTTTTTGCTGTTTGCAAAACGTCATTGCTATAAAAAAGCAGAAAAAGGTATTATGGCTTGATAAGACATAATACCTTTTATCGCAATTATTATTACTTGTTTCAGAACTGCATTAGTTTGAGTTCTTGATACTGAGTACCAATGCTACGATGCTTGAAGCAAGTCCAAGTATGCTTGCGCCAGCACCGAGGAATGTGTAGAAGGCACTGCTCTTTACACCAAGACTCTTATTGGGTTCAACGTATATCATATCATTCTGTTCAACGTAGAATGCCGGACTATTGAATATGTTTACGTCTGTAAGGTCAAGTGTATACATTTGCCTTTTGCCATCCTCTTCTCTAAACAGTTTGATGTTTCTGCGCAGGGAAGCTGGATCCAGGTCTCCGCATTGTGCTAAAATGTCAATGACGGTATTGCGTTCGCTGGTAAGGCTGATGGTTCTTGGTGACGAAACAGCTCCGATTACCGTAACTCTTGCGTTTTGCAATCGTACTGTAACCTCCGGGTCTTTGATCAATTTCATTTCCTTGACCTTGTCTTCTATGGTTCTTGCAGCTTCTTCGCAAGTCATGTTGTCTACGTTAACTCTTCCTATTGCAGGGAGCACAACGTATCCGTCATTGGTGACAGTGTAGCCATAGGAATTGGACAGAGATCCTCCTTGGTTATATGAAGATCCACTTGGACCATATGAACCCATTGTTACATCTCTTGCGAAAATTTCAAGTAACTCTGGCTCAGAGCCTGAGGTGGTAATCTTTACCAGGATTTGGTCGGCAGGCTTGAGCCTCATTTCGTATTGCTGGACAATGGCTTGTGCATTGGTGTATAGCGTGTCTGCTCCTTGGAAATATACGAGTTTCTTCTGACTGATACAACTGGTAGAGATGAGGCTTGACACAAGTATCAATGCAGTGCAGGCAAATGTAAATAGATTTTTCATAATTGAATTGATTGATGATATGCTTTGCTGATAGATTGCTGTAAACGGATGCAGGATGCATTTAAGCATCAGGACCAGAATTGCCACCACTTGCGCATTTTCGTAGCAGTGACGTCCTCTGACTGTACTTTGTCGTATATTATTTCTTCGTATGTCTTTTTGTTCTTGATGATTTGGTATATTGTCCCCCAATCAGGCAAGCCGCCGATGTTACGATCATCTATCCATATGTCGGCTTTAAGTTTGCGGGAATAGTGATTGTTGTTTTGTTCCTCTTCTTCAGGATAGTCCTTGTTGGCAGCATAGAATTCAAGGCCTTTTTCTCTGCACCATTGTATGGCATCTCTTAAAAGGTCCCCCTCTCTGACGGTCCACAAAATTAATTTGTGACCGTCATCTTGGAGCATTTTCAGAGTTTGTACTGCAAAAGGAATCTCCTTGCCGATGTTTGGATATTCATGCGTGACGATAGTTCCGTCAAAATCTACAGCAATTGTCATAACCGTGTCTTGTACGTGCTTATTTAGCGTATGCTACAGATCTGGTTTCACGTATAACTGTTATCTTTACCTGGCCAGGGTATGTCATTTCGTTCTGTATACGTGTGGCAATTTCGCCAGAGAGTTTTTCAGTCTGCTTGTCGTCAATTTTGTCTGCACCAACGATGACACGTAGTTCGCGACCAGCCTGTATAGCGTATGTCTTGGTGACGCCGGGATACGACATGGCAATATTCTCCAGATCCTTAAGACGCTTGATGTATGCTTCCACGATTTCACGGCGTGCTCCAGGGCGAGCTCCGCTGATGGCGTCGCAGACCTGTACAATAGGAGCAATCAGTGATGTCATCTCTGTCTCCTCGTGGTGTGCTCCAATTGCATTGCAGATATCTGGTTTCTCCTTGTATTTTTCTGCCAGTTTTGCTCCATACAGTGCATGTGGCATTTCTGGTTCTTCGTCAGGCACTTTACCTATGTCGTGCAGCAGACCTGCACGTTTTGCCTTTTTAGGGTTAAGGCCAAGTTCGCTTGCCATAACTGCACAGAGATTGGCTGTTTCCCTTGCATGCTGAAGCAGGTTTTGACCATATGAACTGCGATATTTCATCTTGCCAATGATACGTACAAGTTCTGGGTGGAGACCATGTATGCCAAGGTCAATTGTTGTTCGTTTGCCGGTTTCCTGTATTTCCTCCTCAACTTGTTTCTTGACTTTTGCAACAACCTCTTCGATTCGTGCTGGGTGTATTCTTCCGTCGGAGACAAGCTGGTGAAGAGCCAGACGGCATATTTCTCTGCGGACTGGATCAAAAGCGCTGATAACGATAGCCTCTGGGGTGTCGTCAACAACAATTTCCACACCTGTTGCATTTTCCAGTGCACGGATGTTGCGGCCTTCGCGTCCGATGACCCTACCTTTGACTTCGTCGTTGTCAATATGGAATACCGTAACGCTGTTTTCGACGGCCGTTTCTGTCGCTACACGCTGTATGCTCTGTATGATGATTCTCTTGGCTTCCTTGTTGGCATTTATCTTGGCTTCGTCCATTATTTCATTGATGTAGGCCTGTGCGTTGGTACGCGCCTCATCTTTCAGCGAGTCTATGAGCTGCTGTTTCGCTTCTTCTGCAGATAGACCTGAGAGCTCTTCCAACTTGCTTCGTTCCTGGTTAATCAGATCTGCTTGTTTTGCATCAAGTTCCTCCTCTTTCTTTTCCAGCAGACTTTGCTGGTTTTCCAGGCGGGTCCTAAGATTTTCTGTTTCCTGCTTGCGGCGGTTGAGTTCGTCTTGTTTTTGGTTCAAGCTCATTTCGCGCTGCTTGTTGCGGTTTTCTGCTTGTTGAAGTTGCTGGTTGCGCTGATGTATCTCCTTGTCAAGTTCGTTCTTCTTGGACAGGAATTTCTCTTTAACTTCAAGAAGTTTCTTCTGTTTGATAACTTCTGCTTCCTTATGCACCTCGTCTGTCATTTTTTTCATTTTCTGAGGGGCAACAACAAAGTACCAAATGGCCCACCATGCACCAATGATTATTGCTGCACAGGCTAATCCGATTATTATTTCGTTCATGTGTTTTAAAAAAATGATGTTATATATATAAATAATGTGTAATCATGTTTCAAGGACTCTTTCGATTTCTTCTGCTAATGGAAGCAGTTTGTCCACAATGTCGGAGTTGTTGTTCCGTTCGAGGGAGTGTTGCAGTCTGACTGCGATGTCAAGCATGCACATGACCATATATCGTTCGGGGGTTAACCCCTTATAGCTTCTGGTGTAAAAGGCATATCTTTCCTTCATCAGCTGCTCGGCCTCTCTATATAGGTGTTCATCCTTGCGAAGTACAGTCATAGGCAGATCCCATGAACCGAAACGTATGTTAATTTTTTGCTTGTCTTCCATTTTTACTGTGCTTTCATGGTGGCTAGGCATTTGTCTACAGATGCTATCATCTTGTTTATGCGTTGACGGGCAGTCCTGAGTTCGTCGTCGTCAAGCATGTCTATCACTCGGGCCATTTTAAGTCTGGAATATTTTTCCTCTGTTGCCTCTTTCTCTTTCTCAAGGTCTTCGTATTTCTGCTTTTGAAGGGAAAGTTGTCGCTCGGTTTCTGCCAACTGTTGCTTTACTTTTGCATATTGCAGCATCAGTTGGCGTGTACGTGCGTCAAGTCGTGTGATAAGAGAAGTAACATCCTGATTCATGCCTATTCCATGTTTTGTGGTCTGTTTTCTTTCTTTGCAAGCATTACGGTGGTGTGTACGTATTCCGTCATCCAGGCTTCGCTATATGACAGTGATGCTTGATACTTGCGTACAGATGCGCATGCCCTTCTGACGGCATCATCTTTCCAGTCATTCCTGGTCATAATGTCGTGTACCTGTTTTTCGACCATTGTGCGGAGTGCTTTATGGAAAAATGAGGGGAGACGGAATTTCCATTGCATAAGATTGCCCATGAGCATCATCAGATCCTGACTGAACCCCTGGAACTGTAACAGGTAGGGTTGTACGTCCTGAATGGTCTTGCATCTTTTTTTTATGCTAAGGTCAATTTCCTTAAAGAAGCTGTCGCTGCTATTATAAATGCTTTGAAGCATTTTCTGGCATTGCTTCTTTTCTGCCAGACCCAGTTTGTTGTTTAGTGTGGCAACGTGATACGTTTGCTTGAAAATCCTTAGGTCTGGAAGCGCAGCCAAGTTGTTGATTCCAATTTGTGCTGCTATGGTGGCCTGGTAGTAAACACGTATAAGGAGCATGAAGTCCTCTACTCCTCCTACGGTGTTGTCCTTTTTCTTGTTGAAGAGTCTGTTAAATATGTTCATTGCCTATAAATTGTTTTTCTGAAAGTGTTGTATCGTTGCTTGTCTCGACTAATGCAGCCACATCGTTATCCGTCGTTTCGCAGTTTTCTTCCGTGCTGTCCGGTTCGTCTGCGCCATTTTGGGAAAAAACGTCGTTGATGCTGCTGCATGTTTCTGTTTTTTCTTCGCTTGGGGTTTCAATTCTGGATATGGAGCGAAGATCCCACATGGAAATGTTGCCCCAAAGTATGTTTAATGCAAGCGGTGATAGTCCTAAATGCCATATGTCGGAAAAGTAGTTCTCTCCAAATTCCAACGCCTTAAAGGAATTTCCGTTTTCTCTCCCTATTCTGCAAAAGTGCAAAACGGCGCCTCCTCTCCTCTTCTTGATACTAATGGTTTGCAAAATGAGTATTAGAGGGAAAATGCTCAGGAGAAATGTTGTGGCAAGAAGTATGTCTGTTCCTCTTTTGAGGAAGCGGTTAAAGGGACTGTATAACCAAGGGATTTGAATGTAGTGACATAACCACTGTCGCAATGCTATGATTGCTACAGCGTTTATGCATAACATAGTCAAAAATGAAGCTTTGTTGAATGCAAATCCGAACCAAACCGCAATAAAACATGCGTTCAGCATGATGAAATCGCATGCTGAAACGAGAAGTTTCTTTGTCCTTTGTGTATTGCTGTCGTTGTTCTGTGTCATAAGTCTCTTTATTCGGCAAAGTTATAATATAAATTAGTAATATTGCGTAGATGCATGTTTTTTTTTATTGTTCAGTGAGTTTTGGGCGTTTTTTTTTGTTATGTATGAAATAATTTGTACTTTTGTCAACCAAGTTTCGGACGGCCTGACCTGTATGGCGGTCATTCTTGTTCAAATTAATATAAATATTTGCAAATAAATATAGAACTATGGCAGGATTCAATGACATGAATATGCTTGACAATTCCGAAGAGAAAGAGTTGTTTGACCTTAAAAAGATTTGGGGATTAATGCTCCTGAATTGGTACTGGGTGTTACTTTCTGTAGTATTGTGTCTTGGTGCGACGTTTGTGTATTTAAGGTACAAGTCTCCCGTATACGCTGCTTCGATGAAGGTTTTGGTAAAAGACTCAGATCGAAAGGGTAGGGGATTGTCTGGAATGAGTCTGGCATTGGGCGAAATGGGCTTGATGTCAAATTCGGACGGCTTTGACAACGAGTTGGAGATTTTGGGCAGCACATCATTATCTACCAGTGTTGCAAAACGTCTAAAGCTCTATGTGAGATATCACCTCGAAGGTACGGTTAAGAATCAGGAATTGTACAAGAATTCACCGATTCTTGTTGATTTGGATAAGAACTGCCTGGATACCCTTAGTACAAATCTTTATCTTGAAATCTCGCATAAGGATAATTCCTATTATGTAGAAGGTTTCTTTAATGTTCTGGAACCAAATGAATTGACACTTAGTCAGGATTTGTCGGAGTTGCCAGCATCTTTGCAGACACCTTATGGTACCATTACAATAGAGCCAAATTTGGAGATGGAGACCAAGCAGGCAAAGGTTGATGCAGAAAAAGTAACTAAAATAATGCAGCGTGGCAAGCGAATGTTTGTGACTATATATTCTCCCAAATATGTAGGCAGATTGTATTCTGCAAAGAAACTTAGTGCTTCGTCAACAACCAAGACTACTACTGTGGCAGAAGTGTCAGTTACTGATACCAAGAAGGCACGTGCATTGGATTTCCTGAATGAACTGTTTGTAAGTTATAATGAGGAGGCAAATGAAGACAAGAACGAAATAGCACGCAAAACAGAGGAATTTATTACTGACAGATTGGCAGATATAGGAAGAGAGCTGGAGCATACTGAAGGCAGTATGGAGTCTTATAAAAAGGACAACGACTTGATAAACCTTGCAAATGATGCCACATCTGTTCTTACTGCGTCGTCAGAATATAGAAAGCGCTTGCTGGAGGCGCAGATGCAGGTGTCCGTACTGAAATCTTTAATGGATTATATGGATGCTCCAGAGAACTACCTTCAGATTATACCTGCAAATTTGGGATTAGAAGGTTCTGCTTTGATGGCTCCGTTGGTATCTATGATAGCTGAATACAATTCTGGTGTTCTGAAGAGAAGTCGTTTTATTAGAGACAGTAGCGAGGACAATCCGTTGGTTGTTAGACTTACACGTGAAATCAAGGATATGTGGCCTTCAATCCGACAGAATATGGAAAACATCTGTCGTAATGCAGAAATTAAAAAGAATGCTATTGAAGATGAGTACAGATATGTGACCGGTAGAATATCAAAGACCCCGACACAGGAACGTGTTCTTACGGGTATCATCCGTCAGCAGACCTTGCAGTCAGAACTTTACCTTGCCCTCTTGCAGAAGCGTGAGGAGAATTTTATCCAGTTGTATAGCACAGTAGCAAAGGGACGTATGATAGACGAACCAGTGATTATGGGTAAGGTTAGTCCGAGGACTAGCGTTGTATTGCTCTTTGGCCTGGTTATGGGTATTGTCATTCCTGTTGTGCTGTTGTTGCTGATTGACATGCTGCGTTATCGTATAGAGGGACGTAGGGATGTTGAGAGCCTTACTAAATTGCCCATACTGGCAGATATACCAGTATCAAAGGTTTTGGATAAAAAGCGTGACCAGCGTGCCATTGTTGTACGAGAGAACTTTAATGATGTCATAGAGGAAGCTTTCCGTGGTTTGAGAACAAGTATTGGCTTTGTGCTTAAACCTGGTGAAAAGGTAATCATGACAACATCATGCATTCCAGGTGAGGGTAAAACATTTGTTGCAGCTAACCTTGCGATGTCTTTGGCTCTTTTGGGCAAGAAGGTTGTAGTTGTAGGTCTGGATATTCGTAAACCAAGGCTTGTAGCGTTGTTTGGACTCAAGCCAACAAGACTGGGCATTGTTAATTTCCTGTGTGGGGCGGAACCAGACTATGACATGCTTGACAAGCAGGTAATACCTTCTGGAATCCATGCCAATATGGATGTCCTTCCGGCAGGTATTATTCCTCCCAACCCCGCAGAGCTGTTGAGCGGTCCATTGCTCAAGGATGCTTTAGATTACTTGTCCACAAAGTATGACTATGTCATTCTTGATACGCCTCCAGTGGGCCTGGTGGCTGATACATTAACGATTGGCAGACTGGCAAATGTTACAATATTCGTTACACGTGCTGATTATAGTCCCAAGGCAAACTTTGAATTGATCAACAGTCTCACAAGGGAGGGCAAATTGACCAATTGTAATATTGTCCTCAATGGTGTGGATATGACCAAGCGTCGCCATACACGTCAGTACGGACACTACGGACACTATGGGTTATATGGAAACTACGGTTCTGCGACCGGTGGCGTCCATACCGAAAAATAGAATGCAAAGGAGATTTTTATTTTCTGTTCTGTTTTGTTGCACCTGTCTCTTCTCGTTTTCGCAAACCGAGAAGTGGCAGGTGTATCCTGCTTATACCGAGGCGGTACAGGTGGAGGTTGCTGGTGACTATCTGTATTGTGTAATGAAGGGTAGTGGGACAGTAGGCTCAACAACGGGTAACCTGGTGCGTTATGATACAGAGGACGGAAGTGTCAAAACCTATGATTGCCTGCATGAACTGCATGACAAGGAGGTAATGTACGTATCATACAACAATTCCGTTGGTCGTCTGGTAGTAATATATGAAAACGGTAATATAGATATTGTTGGTGCTGATGATACTGTCATCAATCAGTCTGCCCTTAAGGATAAGTCGGTTACAGGAAGCAGTATCAATTGCATTAATCATTTTGGCGATGTTGCATATCTGTGTACGTCAGATTTGGTAATCAAGTTGGATGTAAGGGAGGGGATAATTCTCGACACCTATAAGGTTGGACAAAGAGTGCACGGAATATTCTTTATTGAAGATAAAATCTATGTTGCTTTGGATCATGGAATTTCTGCTTTGGATCATGAAGAGCAACTGGTTAATCCTCGCTCATGGGAACCTGTTTGTGATGTGGAAATTGAAAAAATAGCAGAATTTGCCGGTACGCTGTATGTTATAACACCTGGTGAACAGTTGTATTATGTACTGTTCGAAGCAGGAACTCTTCGTTCAGTGAAATCTGGATATTCTTTCTCAGAATTTTTCCCTTCAGAACAGAGTCTTCTATGTTTGAATTATGGTGACTGGCTTGGGCTGTTTAATGAGGAACGTCCAACGTCCCCGGTGGTCTTCAAGCAGGAACATGACTGGATGGATGCCGGATTCGCTCATGACAGACTATATGCTGTAGATAAGTCGGGAAGATTGGTTGAATATGTTTATGATGGTGTCATAAAGAAATTCATCCCCCAAACCGATGACTCTATACTAAAGATAAATTCGCCAAAACGCGATTTCTTTTATCGCATGCAATATATGAATGGACGTTTGTTAGTTGCTGGTGGTGTCAATCCGATAGAACCAGCATACTATCCTGTTACATTCATGTACATGGAACCGGACGGGCGCTGGGTTAATTTCGATGAAACACAGGCTACGGCAGAGTTTCCCCGGATGAACAATATCAATGCTCTCAATTTAGTTCAGGATCCTCTTGACGAAAGGCATTTTTATGGTGCAGTCTGGCGGAATGGCCTGCATGAATATTATATGAATGATGACGGTTATCTGGAACTGAAGAACTTTTTCAATTACTACAATTCGCCCATAAAGAACATAGATGTTCCAGTAAATGACCCATGGAACTATACAACGTGTACGGCCCTCCAATATGATGTGAAAGGAAATCTCTGGATGGCCAATCAGCATACAGATACAATTATCAGATTCGTTCGCCCTGACGGCAAGTGGATGTCCTTGTTCTATCCGGACATTGCCGAGACAACAAATGTGTTCCAATACCTTTTCAGTTCTCATGATATAAATTTCCTGGTTAGTTATCAGGGAGACAAAAGCGGTTTCTTCGGTTTTGATACTAATGGAACATTGAATTATGCCGATGACGATCGCCATCTTTTGCGTAATGTCATTACGAATCAGGATGGCACCACCGTAATGCCAACTCAGTTCTATTGTATGTCCGAGGACAAGGATCGTGAGATATGGTGCGGAACAAACGAGGGATTGTTTGTCATAACCAGTCCCCAAGACTGGTTCAATGATGATTTCCGTTTTCATCAAATAAAGAGAAACAGGAATGATGGCAGTGGATATGCTGACTATTTGTTGGCAGGCGTAGATATTACATGTATTGCGGTGGATGCATCCAACAGGAAGTGGATAGGTACATTGAATAATGGAGTATATCTTCTGAGTCCGGATGGCCAGGAGACTATATATCATTTTACCAAAGAGACTTCGCCATTGCTGTCCAATTATATTTATTCCATAGCCATAAATCCTCAAAACGGATTTGTGATGATAGGTACCGATATGGGATTGTGCAGTTATGCTGAGCAGGTCACAGAGACAGAAGAGGATTTGCTAAATGAAAATGTCATTGTCTATCCCAATCCTGTTCGCCCCTCGGTAGATTCCAGTGTAACAATATCAGGCTTGACGGATGGAACTGAGGTTAAAATTCTAACTTCCTCTGGGAAAAATGTGTGGATGAATAGAAGTATTGGAGGAAGTGTCAGGTGGAATTGTTGCGATATGTCTGGAAAAAGAGTGTCTAGCGGAGTCTATCATGTAGTATGTAACACCGTGGATGCAGGTAAGACAGTTGTTTCCCGTATTATTGTTATAAATTAATATTCATATAGATGATAAGAAATTTAGTTTGTATATTTTTGTTGTTCCTGTCATTGTGTAGCACGGCGCAAATTTCGCGTATGGCAGAAAATGTTCAGTACTCCTTCTCTGCTCAAGGTACCGCTGGTGGAGGTGATAATGCCCCATTTTGGTTTACGAACAACCGATACGGATTAGGTACAACCGACAATTTTTCTGGACTTGCTCGAGTTGCTCTGTGGAGAGATGTGGAAGCGGATTCCTTATGGTTCTGGCGTATTGGCTATGGTGTAGATTTAGCTTCGCCCATCAATAGCGAGAATGGTTACTTTTGCGTACAGCAGGCATATCTTGATATAGAATGGAAAATGCTTAGGCTAAGTATAGGACAAAAGGAGCGTCCCTCTGAATTGAAGAACCCGTTATTGTCAACAGGAGGTTTGACATTGGGAATCAATGCCCGTCCCATTCCGCAGGTCAGGGTAGAAATGCCAGAGTTTTGGCGTGTACCGGGCACCAATGGCATATTCTCCTTCAAAGGACATCTGGCCTATGGTATGTATACAGATGGTGCATGGCAACGCAAGTTCAATGCAGGAACACCTAATATCTATACTTCTGGCAGCATGTTTCATTCCAAAGCTCTTTTCATAAGGCTTGGCAACAGAGAACTGTTTCCGCTGGAAGTTTCCGCTGGTCTTGAGATGGCATGCCAATTTGGTGGAACAGGATGGAATATTCTCCCATATGTGGGCACAACCTTGCTTCAAGATGTAGACTTAGGTGGAAATTTTTTGACCGCTTTTGTTCCCGGGGGAGGCGATGTCAATGACGAAAACTTCACCAATGCTGCTGGCAACCATATCGGTTCATGGCATCTGCGTATGGATTGGAAGGAAGAAAAATGGAATATCGGGATATATATGGAGCACTTGTTTGAGGACCATAGTCAGATGTTTATGCAATATGGTTTCTGGAAGGATATGCTCCTTGGTGTAGAGGCCAATTTGCCAAAAAATCCGTTCCTGTCCACAATCGTATACGAATATAACCACACAATGGACCAGTCTGGTACCATTTACCATGATGCGACTGCGGAAATTCCTGTTCAGGTGAGTGCACGTGATGACTATTACAACAATCACGTTTATGGCGCATGGCAGATGGGCGGATTTGTTATGGGAAATCCACTGGTGATATCACCTATTTATAATCCTTATTATAATCGGAGGGGCAACCTTGAAGTCCAGCACAACCGTTTGAAGGTGCATCATATCGGTTTGACAGGCAATCCCTCAAGCGAGTGGGCATGGCGTGCGATGTATACACATCAGGTAAGTTTTGGTACATACAAGACCCCACTTCTTAATCCCCAGAGTTCAAATTATCTCCTCCTGGAGGCTATCTATAGTCCACGTTGGTGTCCTGGTTTGTCCTTCTCTACCTCATATGGTAATAATATAGGAGATCTCTTAGGCAATTCGCATGGAGCAATGCTGAGTGTAAAGTTTGACGGATGGTTGAACAGAACCCAGTGGTAAATAAAAATATAGAAAAGAAAATATTGAAATTCCCAAAGTCATGAGGAGTATTTATATTAAGTTGATTTCATTGTGTGTCTTTTGTCTGCTGCTTGTTTCCTGTGACAAGAATGATGATTTGGATGGATTGGAAGGTCAGTGGCAATTGACAGAATGGGTAGATTCTAACGGACAGCTCTATGCCAGTCAGGATATACAGATATATTATCGTTTTCAGTTAGGACTGATAGATTTTCATAAAGTGTCCCTTCCTGATGGTTTTAGTCATGCATGTTTTGAGAACAAGAATGGGATTATTCGTATCCATTCTCCTTATGAGTATGCAGGCGCCGGGCATAGTAATATTCTTCCTATGAGCACGCTCTCTATGTATGGTGTACCTCAGGATGGAATGTTTAGGATAGAGGAATTGACATCAGGAAAACTTGTCCTGAGCAGTCCGAGTGCAGGCACACTATCTTTTAGAAAATATTAGTTCCCTCGTTTTGCCGCATTTCGCTTCATAAATGGTTTCTCTGCAATGAGCCACATGATGTATGCTGCAATAATTGTGGCGAGAAGGCTGAGCAACAGGGTTGCGATGGGGTAATCTTTGTTAAGTCCCAGCCATACAAAAGTCTGTATTATGGGGAAGTGTACAAGGTACATGCTATAGGAAATGTTTGGTAAGCGGCTGAGAAAGTAGAGATATTTGAACCGAAAGGCGAAAATAATCACAATAATTGCCAGGCAGATGGGTGATATGTGATAAAGCAGTTCAACCTTTGTTTGGAACAGATACGCGGCTAAGGTAACGGGTAATAATATTTTCGTGTTTGAGATAAGGAAGTCCTTGTATAGATATGTTCCTGCGCCCGAGTAGAAATAAACCAATTGGCCTACCATTTGTCTGCTGAGTATATTGTATATTTCCTCACCAGTGCTGCTGTAGAGGTGGTTCAGAACCAATCGGTAGAAAGTGGAAAAGACAAATATGGCTAAAAGGCATCTTTTCTTACCCCATCTGCTAAACGCTGCATAAGCAAATGGTACTGTTATTAGTAGCATTATTTCCACTTTCATGGTCCATAGCGAACCATTGACGGCTGACATCTTGTTGTTTTCAAAGACTCCAGGCAGAGCCGGTTCAATGAAATTCGCAAATGTCAAGTTGGCGGACAAATATTTGTAAACCTGTCTGTTTGTCCAGAAACATCCAGCATCCTCAGAACTGATGAATGATAGCAGAAGAACGGAGAGGAGTATTGTAAGCCAGTACGCAGGAACCAGACGTTTCAAACGCTTGTATGCAAAGTGCCAAGGGTTTGGCTTTTTGTCATACATCATGAAGGAGAAGAAACCGCTGATGATAAAGAATATGCTTACCCTGTTTTCAATAATGTTGAAGTCACTAGTGAGATGTGTGTCAGACAAGACACAGTAATGTGCCACAGTTATGAGTATAGCCAGAAAGTACCTGATGGCATCAAAGCAATTGTTGTTTTTTGAAATTTGTCGGCACTCCATGGTGGGCATATTTGGTATGCTGTATTTTCTTCCGTTAGGGTAATAGAAGTTGTAAGCAAGTGCAAAGATAATACAAAACCGCAAGAAACCGCAAGAAATGCCTTATCCATATTCTAAAATAGTGCAAATCATTGCAGAGAATCTTTATTATGGGTATATTTGTAGAGAAAACCAATGCCTGCCGCAGAACTGTAGCCTGGCATACAATATATTCTGGAGATCAATCGTTATGTTGTATATAACTGAATATAGATTTAGCATATGACCGCATTTTTATATTTACTGTTCGCTTTTCTTATATCTGCCTTTGCCACATTGCTTATCTTTCCATGGTTGCTGTATGTAATTATGAAGAACGACACTGTGGCATCTTTTCCCAAGAAGAATAAGGTGTTTTCTTTCATCGCCAGTTCAGTGATTATGCCCTGTTCCATTATTGGTGCCTGTGTGGTGACTATGGTGATGCTCGAAAACAGTATTTCTGATTTTGCGGTTAAGCTTTCCATTCAACTGTTGGGTGCCTGCATGGTCCTATTCTATCTTGTGTCTTTATTGGACGATATCTTTGGCATTAAGACATGGGTTAGGGGAATGCTTCAATTTGCTGTGGCAATGTCATTTCCATTGTGCCATATATATATAACCAACTTGTCTGGCTTGTTTGGCATACATGAGTTGTCGCAATTTCAGGGCAGTGTGCTGACCGTGCTTTTTGTTTTGGCATTGCAGCATGTGATGTGGCTGATGAGCAGAAGCAAGTTCACGGCTATGATGGTGCTTGTTTTCATGTTGGCAGGATTCTGCTATATGTTCCTGCACTGGGGACTGCCGGTATATTATCTCGGTTCTGTGGCAGTGATAGGCTCTATGTCTGCAGTAATAGTATATGTGGCGTTTCATAAGGAAATGCAGTGCAAGAACATGTATTTATGTAGCAGTGCCAGTTCTTTTTTGGGAGCGTTCGTTGCTTATCTGTCGGTCAAGACCGCAATGATAGAGGAGGCTGCGGTTACCTCTGCTCATGATGGTTTCGCATTGACGATGATAATGTTGTTTACTCCATGTGCCGATGCTGTACAATCCCTTCTGCATTCCATGCTGAAGGAAAGGTCAATAGTTCCGGCCAATGTACGTAAAAGGTTGGTGTATCACAAACTGAAGATGCATTTCGGTAGCGAACATATGGTAACAATCGCATTGCTGCTCATTTATATTTCGTTCGTGTCGATAGATGTTGTGTTGCTGTATTGGGGAATCAACATAACGTGGATCTTGCTATTGGATGTCTTTTCTTTCTTTGCACTATGCACTATGTTGCCTGCTCCTCAAGGCACTGGAGCCGATTGTCCAACAGCAAAGCGCATACTTTTTTGTGACAATACATTGTGGGGCTTGGTAAACTTTAGAGGTGATATCATTGACTATTACGTCCGTCAGGGTTTTAAGGTTTATCTCGTTGCTCCAGAAAAGGAGGACCGTCAGATGGTGGTTTCTGTTCCGGATGGGGTAACGTTTATTCCTGTTTCTATGGGAAGAACCAGCACCTCTCCCCTGAACGACTTGCGCTACTTCATAACGTTATGTAAAATATATGCCAAAGTTAAACCGCATTATTGTTTCCACTATACAATAAAACCCAACATATACGGCAGTATAGCGGCCTATTTGAACGGCGCCGAATGTTCAACAGCCATGATTGCCGGTTTGGGGTATGTTTTCAACAACAGAAGCATTTCTGCACTGGTGGCCCGTTTCCTGTATAAGATTGGATTGCTTTTCACGGATTACCTGTTTGTCTTGAACGAGGGCAACAGGGATGTCATATTGCGTAAGAATTTATGTTCGGAGAAGAAGGTAAGGCTTCTTCCTGGAGGAGAGGGTATAAATACGAGGAAGTATCCCTTGTACGACAATTCTCCAGCATCTCCGGTGATATTCTGTTTCGTGGGCAGAGTGCTTTACGATAAGGGTTATGAGGAGTACGTGGCGGCTGCTGAGATTGTGAAGGAGAGGTACCCTGAAACAAGTTTTGAGATCTGGGGTTCTCTGGATCCCCAGTTCCCGAATGCTGTACCTTTGGAGAAACTGCAATTCGATGTGGGCAGGAATGTCATTACATACAAGGGTTTTACGCATAATTCGTCGGACATATATAATAGAGGTGGTGTAGTAATTGTGATTCCTTCATACCATGAGGGCATGAATCGTACGCTAATGGAAGCATGCTCTACAGGTAAACCTATAATATGCACCCGCATTCATGGATGCATGGAGATGGTGGCAGAAGGAGGTAATGGGTATACTGTGCCTACACGTGATGCCAAGGCATTGGCAGATGCAATGTTGCGCTATATGTCTTTGTCTGCAGAAGAGAAACTCAGGATGAGCAGCATGTCACGTTCTTTGGCAGAGAGCAGGTTCTCCATAGAAACAGTTATAGAGGAATATAAGGCAATTATCAGTCAAAAGCACAGTTAACTTTAACTTAGTAGAATCTGCATCGTAGTAGACAAAAAAATTTGCGGTAATCAGTGATGTACGAAATATTTTATTAACTTTGTCTGCGTTTGGATGTAGTTATGATGTCTAATTAATTCTCAACGTATATATGATACCTAAGATTATACATTATTGCTGGTTGAGCAACGACCCGTTGCCAAAAGATATCCAGGAATACATTGATTCGTGGAAGGAAAAACTTCCAGAGTATCAGATAATGAAGTGGGATTTCTCAATATTTGACAAATCAAGCAGCAAATGGGTCGAACAGGCATTTGACCAGAAGAAGTATGCCTTTGCTTCGGATTTCATAAGACTTTATGCTGTATATAATTACGGAGGAATCTATCTTGATTCGGATGTTCAGGTCTTGAAAACTTTTGATCCTTTCTTGTGTTTGGAGACAATGATAGGATGGCAATGCAACAAGAATGGATTGGAGATAGCATGTTTCGGCGCCGAGAAAGGGACGGAGTGGATAAGGAAATGTCTGGATTACTATGATGGAAGGGAATTCATTAACGCCAATGGTTCCTTAAACACAAAGACGCTGCCTCTGATTATAGAAGAGACGCTAAAGGCCAATGGCTACAAGTTGGTAGATGTAGACAATGTTCCTGATGCCGTAAAGATTACAGGTAGTAATGAGATACCAGTCTTTGCACAGGATTTCTTTAGTCCCAAGGACTTCGACGGCAGGCTTACAATAACAGAGCGAACTGTATCCATTCATCATTTTGTGGCTTCATGGGTGTCTCCTCTACATAGGATAATGCGTAAGATTGTCCTGTTCTTGGGTGGCCCTAAATTGAGGGCGTGTGTGGCAAGGTTCTATGCCTTCTTTCGGGGAAACGCATAGAGTGACGTTATATCTGTTATAAATGTTTTGTATAGCCATATGATGAAAAGAAAGTTTTGTTTTTATTTGTACATTTCTATTGTCATGACATTCTTTTCATGCAATAGCGCCAATGATGTTTCAGACCCAGAAGCGCCAGCAAACACTTCCGCTGTATTGCCAATAATGTATGTCAATACAGAAAATGGTGCTCCTGTGCTATCAAAGGATGAGTATGTCGTCGGAACTTTAAGTGTTGTTGGGGGATTGCAGGATAGTTCATCTTCCTCTTCTTCTTCCATTCAGGACCAGCCGATGAAAATCAAGGGCCGAGGCAATTCAACATGGCAGTATCCCAAGAAACCCTATAAGATTAAGTTTGATTCCAAGATTCCGATGTTTGGCGAAGCCCCCGACAAGGAGTGGGTACTGCTTGCTAATTACCTGGATAAGTCGTTGTTGCGCAATGACATTGCTTTCTATATGGGTGGAATCAGCAATCTGGAGTATACCAGTTGTTCGCATTTTGTTCAGCTTTATTTAAATGGAGAGTACTGTGGAGTATACCAGTTAAGCGAGCAGCTGAAGATTGCCAAGAGCAGGGTAAACGTTGGAGATGACGGTTTCTTGCTTGAGATTGATGCAAAAGCAGAATCAGAAGATATTACCTTTAATGTTCCTCACATTGAGATGCCCATAAACATAAAGGAACCAGATGTGGAGGTAGGCGATGCATCATATAATTATATTACAGAATATCTGAGGCAGGTGGATGAGGTCTTGTTCAGCGAGAATTTTACAGATTCCGCCAATGGGTATACAAGGTATCTTGATGTCGAGACTTTTGTTGACTGGTATCTGATAAACGAAATCACGAAGAATGCAGACGCGATATTCTATACCAGTTGCTATATGCACCTCGCACGTAACGGAAAACTGAAAATGGGTCCCTTATGGGATTTTGACTTGGCTTTTGGCGGATATCATTTTGACGAACCCGCAGCAGATATTTGCAACAACCCAGAGGGCTTCTGGATAAAGAATGTGAAGTGGTATAGCCGGCTTTTCCAGGACCCGTATTTTGTACAGAGGGTAAAAGACAGATTCGAGTTCCTTTATTCAAATAGGGACAAGTTCTATTCAAGGTTGTATAGCAGGCATGAATACTTGAAGGAGTTCATATGCGATGAGAACAGTAAGTGGCATCAGTTATGCGATGACAACAAGTCCAGCCAGCATGTGAAGAGTTTGTATGTCCATGAAGCAGAACTGATAGAGAACTGGCTGGAGCAAAGATTTCAGTGGCTCAGAGGGCAGTTTTCCTCGTTATAGTATTCATTCGACGTTTCCTATTAAGAAAACTGGAGTTTCCTTATATGAAAACTCCAGTTTCCCTATTAGTAAACCTTATCGGTCATTCCATTGGCATGATTCCACAGAAATGCTGGCATGTGCTGTCCTTGCCGCATCTGTTGAGGTTCAGCAGAACATGCTCCCCTTGTTAATCAAATACGCATATTCATTCCTGTGCAGGCAACCCCGTTATTTGGCTCCAAACAAATATTTTCCCAATATTGGACTTGTGCGTAAAATGTTGCTGACAACCATGCAGGTCCATATTACGCAGATGGAGATGCTTCCGCCTATAGCCAGTTCCAATACAGAATTGTTGCTGTCTGATATAATATCTTTTAATTGGGGAAGATATGGAAGGAAGAAGTAGTGCAGGAGATAGATGTCCAGTGTTCTTCTGCCTATGCTCTGTAATGCTCTGCCCGCCTTTTTTTCCGATGTAAAGTTCTGTGCGTATGTCTTGAACGTATTATATACGATTAGCAGTCCTAGAATGCCTGCTATTATCTCAACAATTATTTCTGTGAAGAAAATGATGATGCTTGCGTCCTTATTAGGTGTAAGGTAAGTTACCATTACGTAGAACATAACGGCAAACAGAACAATGATTGATGTGGTTGCGTATTTGTTTTCAAGGTATTTGTTGAAGATGTCCTTGTACATGGAGCAAATGTATCCGAACGCGAAGAAAGGAAAGTATTTGATAGTCTGGTGCAAGCACAGTATGTCAAAAACATTCTGGCAAGAGGGAAGTACCACAGGAACAAGCCTGGCGATGAACAGGACCGCGGTCAAAGTGACTAAACCGATAAGTTTAAGATTCCTCTGCTTCCCTTTGGGGCATAAGTGCAGGGCATAGTTCATGGTATATACCAATAGGAACATCTCGAACAGGACAACCGTGAACCAGTAACCCAACTTCGTGTGACTTGCCACGAACATTTGTGGGGAAACTTTCAGGTACAGACAAGTATATGCGATACCGAAAACCAATGTGGGGATTATTTGTACGAGCATCTTCTTCTTGCTCATCGAGCACCATGTCTGCCTGTTCCACTCTACATTTTCCTTGTAACTGATAAAGCCGCTTATGAAGAAGAACAATGGCATGCGGAATGACATGAACAGTTCGTTTATTAGAGAAAACGATGCCTTCATGTCAAAAGTGAACCACTCTACGTGAGCGAAAACAACCAGTATCATGGTGAATCCCCTTAGAGCATCGATGTACTCAATTCTTGTCGATGATTTTGCTTTTACCGAGTCCATATATTTATAAGGTTTTTGTGTACGTTTATTGCCTGTTTTTCCGTATAGAGGTTATTCACGCTTTGATGTATAGATGTTTTCCAGTTTATCTGCTATATCATGAATAGAATACCCCTTGGAGATAATCACATCGGCAGCATTCTCCCTGTCGGCATGTATGCCATCTTTGCATATATCCTGTGCCCAAATCCCTGCAGGCGATGTTATGGAATTGAAATGGGTAGTTGGCAGAAGGGCAGAGTCTTTGCTTACGTTGTTGGAAACATAGCATGGAAGTCCTGCACATTGTGCTTCCACCAGGACAAAAGGCAAGCCTTCAAAAGTGGATGGCATCACGAAACAATCCATGGCCTGCATCAATCGGTTCACATCGTGTCGTTGCCCTAAGAAGTGAACGTATGGCGACAATCCGAGATGTTCAACTTTCTTCTTTGTTTTCTCCAGCAAGTCACCGCTTCCTGCCAGTAGCAGAATGGACTTGTCGTTGATCTGTCGCACTTCATTAAAGATATCTATCAGGTATTCGTGGTTCTTTTCCGAACTGAACCTTCCCGCATGTCCTATGACAAGGCTGTCGTGGGTAGTATTTAGTTTCTGCCGTTCTTCATTACGGATCGCTTCACTGAATCGGAAATCTTCCACGTCTATTCCGTTTTTTACTATCTCAAAAGGATGCTTGCCGAAGAACCACTTTCCCGCCACGTCGGAGCATGCCAGATAATGAGTGCATATTTTATGTATGAAAATACGGTTCAGGTAATGCAAGACCTTGTTATGAAGTCCGAATGTAAATGAGCTGTGGGAATGTGCTATGCGAACAGGGACATCGTATTTCCATGCAAAGAACAAGGGAGCGATGGATGTAAGCGAACCGCCGCAGAAGTGAATTGCATCGTATTCTCCACGATGTTGCTTGAAAAAATCCTTAAGTCCCAGGTAGTAGCCTGAGATGGATTCCTTCCTGCCAGGAACAACATATATAATGCTGCCCTTCTCCCTGGCTTCCTTCGTGTGGCAGGTCTCTTCATTGGTGTAAAGAAGGAAGTCTATATGGATTTTTGATGAGTCAATGTGCCTGAAAACGTTCATTATGAAGTTTTCGGTGCCATTCGGCCGGAGAAAGTGTGTTATGAATAGAACTTTAGTCATAAATGTTAGGAACTTCCGTTTGATGCATCATTGCAGAGTGGCATTCGGAAAATCTATGCTGTTGCTTATTTGATGTCTCTTGTGGCTTCATCGCTAATTTCATTGCGGGTCGCTTCTATATGGACTTCTTCTCTGAAATATACATCCTTGTTCTCATTCAGTATGCAACGATACGGTGTGAAAAGTTGATAGAAATATGCCTTGTTTTCAGGGAAGTAGACAAAATATTGCAACCAAAGCAAAAAGAATATCGTCAGAACCAGTGTACCAACCCTGAGTATCAGTTTTTCCTTGGTCTTGAATAGCATATATATAAAGTCGCTTAGCATAATAAGGTAATATATTTCCATGTAGTTGCGGAATCTGGTAAAACCAGCCAGCGAACATGCGCATATAGCGAGAATCAGGTGAAACGATATCAACCGTTCCTTTTTCTCCTTAGTGTTTTGGTCTTCTTCCCAGCAGTATGAATAATACATTACTATGAAGGGCAGTATCATGTAACGGATCAGGCTTCCGATGTATCCGTTTAGGTTGCTTGCAACAGAAGAATATCTTATGATCTTGGTTGCCATAGCACCTGTACTGCCCAATACGGAGACAACGATTTTTCCAAAGACCAAGTCGCTTAACACCCATATGGCAAGCGAAGACAGTACGGCAATGCCCAGGGTCTTGAAGGATATCTTGAATTTGAGGAAGGGAAAGATGATTACTACTGCCGCAGAGATATGAAACAGTATAGCGAAAGCGTAGCAGATATAGAACCATTTTTTATTCCCCTTCATATATGCCTCCATACCCGCCATGCATATAGCAATGGCAATGCCTTCTCGCATAACCTCGGTGTTGAAGATGAAGAAGGACAATGAGAGAAAGTATGCTATGAGGAAGATAAACCTCCTATGCGTGTATTTAGAAGCAATATAGCAGAATGTTCCGTTTACAATGATAGCCTGGGTGAGTTGTAGGGCATAGAAGGAGTCAAAGCATCTTTTGGCAAGAATAGCAAGCAAAGTCCATAGAGGCATGTTGCCTTGAACCAGAATGGCAAGTGACATATATTCAATTATGGAAACGTCATTTGGAATAGATTCGAACTGTTCCATGTACGTGAACTTGTCTCCGCCCAGGCCATAACTGAATCCGGATATGCATATCAGCATTATGCACATCAACCAGAACCGGTGACTCTTGAAGGCATTGTCCTCGGTTACACCATCCCATCGCAGGGAGTAGTATGCCGCAAGCAGAAGAAAGACTATATAGATGAGGCTCATTGATGTATTCTGATGTCCAATGATGTTTCTATGAAATGTATGAGTGATGCTGGTTTTATCTGTTCACCAAACGGATTCTTGTCTGGGAAGGCTGGTTCCGCTATATTCCTGACGAACTCCCAGTCGATATCCTCCATTGTTGAGAAGGTGCTCACATACCTTGAATCGTAGAAGGGGGATTCTTTTATTGAACAATTGTTCGTCAGAAGTTTCTTGTTAAAGCAGATTGCTTCCCATAGCCTGAATGTAGGGCTGGCTGCATTCTTTTGTAGCAATTCTACGATACAGTTGCATCCGGCAACGTTTTGCAGGTTCTCTTCGTAAGTGATACCTTTGTTTGTATACCTTAATCCGTCTACAGGAACCGATTTGCCATTTTCGTCCTCCAGTATCAGGAAGTTGGTTGTCAGATTGTACTCTCTTGCGCGTTTGCTCAGTTCTGCCAAAAGAATTGCTCTCCCTTTGTCCCTGCCCAGAAAGTACATGTCGTATTTTCCTTTAGAGGCATTGCTGGTGTTGCGTGGAGAGGAGAATACAGTTGGGAAATATTCTATGCCATATCTCTTGGCATCGTTGGTGTCGAATGTGATGAAGAGGTCGCAGTACCGCTTTGCATACTCCGTATCCGTGTGCTGCAAGGTGTACATGTCGTCTATTCTGGTAACAAGGTCTTGTGCAAAGCATACTATTTTGGCCGATGGAAGTGATGTCCTTAGTTTGGGCAGCATTTGCAGGGCACTCTCCATCCTTAGCCAGTTTTCAAGTATCAGGATGCACACCGGAGCATCCTTTGCTTCTTTTCTTATCTTGTCTGCGATACGCCATCCCCAAATCCCCTTTCCGGGCAATGGTATGCACCTGTTAAGTTTGGGGTTCAGGTGCAGACGCTGTATTGCCCCCGATATTCCAGAAGGTCGGAATGTGGGCATGTAGCATATGGCCTCATTTTCTATGAAGTCGCTGAATGCATGGGTGTACACATCCCAATCCGAACCTAAGACTACGAGTTTGTGCCAGGGCTTATTCATTTTGTGCGGGATTGTTCGTGAACTTATAGTAATAGTATAGCATTACCAGCAGATATATCACGTCGCATAGGATGGTCGTTGCTATGGCACCTGGAGTGTTGAACAGGTAAACCAGGGCAATGTAGCCGGCAACCTTGAACACGCCGTTTGCAATGCTGGCATTACGTATAGCCTTGCCCTGTCCGTGTGCACCGAGAAAGCGGTTTACCATGTCTCCGATGCCATGTATGCAGAAGCCTGTGGCAAGGTATGATGCGTATGTGCCCACTACGGCATATTCCGGTGCATACAGGAACTTTATTACAGGGTGGATAAGAACCAGGAACGCGACAAACGTGCCAAAGGTGATAAGCAGGGTAAATCTTATCACGTGTTTAGGGATTCTTGGTTGGGACGCGAAGTTCTTGAAGTGGGTTGTGCCAATGATGGCAGGCAACGTTATAAGGGGATAGGTTACTGTTAGCGCAAGAGTATAGAACCCCACCTCGGTGTTGTCACTGTTGAATTGCCCCAGTGAAATGCCCGCCAGATAGTTTGTTGCCACCATGACAAGCGAACCGATATACAGATGGCTGCCGTAGTTCTTGTTTTCTGCCTTCAGTTCCTTCCATATGGGACCTGGGTTCTTGAACTGGGGACGAGTAGAAAGTATTATTGCCAGATAAACAATGCTTGAGATGCCCAATTGCAACAGAAGCATTCTTTCCGATGTGGCACCATAGGCTTTGTACAGGATATATGCCACGGGCACGTATATGAGATAGGGCAGGAGGCGAGCCAACGACAGACGGCCAATTTGGTTGTCTCCCTGAGTCGTATGTTCCAGATAATTAAGCAATATCGGGCACATTGCCACCGGGGTTGAGATAAGGAACAGGTGCGCAAGATGTACCTTGCTCTCTCCCGACATCGTGTGAATTATCGAGCATACAGGCATGGATAGGGCCATGATGATGCATGAAATCAGCAGGATGGCGCACATTACCCCCTTTACGCGTCTTGTATAGAGGATATCCCCGCTTTTTGTCAGCAACCTTGAACCGGAGTGGAAGAACCCCACCAACAGGAAGATTGATATAAACTGGATGATGTTCTGTATGTACCGTACGTCGCCATATTCGGCTGGTGGCAGAAAGCGCGTGTTGACAATAGAGGATAGCAGTCCCAGGGCAACGCCTATCAGGGAACTTCCGTATAGGACCGCTATTTGTTTCTTTGCTTGGCTTAACTGAATCATGTCTTGTTTGTCGGTATCATCAGGATAGAGGTGTTACGGACCTGTTTTCGCCTAAAACCACTCTCTTATCTCTTCACGCAGAACGTAGCACGATGTTATGAAGGTTGCCAGTACCAGCATTCCCAATACGAACATCAGACGCTTGGGGCCTGCAGGCAGCAGAGGCACGGTAGCGCACTTCAGTGTGGTAAAGGCAGGGGTGCTCTCTTGTATCTTGGCACGGGCCTGCTCCATACGGGTTGCCATCACACCATACATCTGCTGCTTTATGTTCATTTCGCTTTCAAGTGCAGCTTGCCTTGTCTGGTGTGTAGAGAGCCGGGCGTTGTAGTGTTTGTCTACATACGAACTGTAGGCAATTCTCGCACTGTCATATTCCGCCTTGCTTTCTTCAGTAATTACCTTATAGTAGTCGTAATCTATCTTTGCCTTTTTGGTTCTATAGGCGATGATGAACTCCTGCAGATGCGCCATGGTGCTGTCTGCCAGTAGGGCACAAACCAAGGGGTCCTGGTCCTTGACGGTTATGGTCACCACATCCGTAGTCTTGCTGTACGTGCATTTTATGGCGTCCATAATATATTCTTTGCACTCATCTGCCTTTTTGTTTAGTTGGAAGTGGTTGAAGCGCTTGCCGTTTTCTGTTGGGATCGCATATTCCTCTTTCTTAGGAAGCAAAGACTTGATCTTCTTCCTCATCCATTTGAAAGGCACTACATACGGATTCTCTTTCTGGTAGTCGGAGATGTATGTATAATAGTCCGTTGTCAGGGTACGGTCTTGCGTTGTTATCTGTATGTCAAACAGGTCAACAATAAAGTCAGTTGACTCAAAGATGTCGGGGTATAGTTGTGGGTAAATGGCATCCGAAGATGATATGTTGCCAATATTCAGTCCAAAACTTGCCGCCAAGGAAGTTAGGCCTCCTCCTCCTTTTGAATCGGAAGATTCCGGTGTTATCGAAACAGAGCAGGTGTAGTATCTTGGCTGCGGGAATATCCACAGGCATGCGAGCACAAAAACTACAATCCATACTTTAACGAACAGGAACTTGCTTTTCCATATCTTTGTGAGGAAAGCGGTAAAATCCAATCTGTTGTCTGTAGCCATTTTAGTGGTTTCTAAGGTTATTTTATTGCATTCAGCAACGCTACGATTACACTGGCCAGGGCGGCTATGCCGGAACCGATGCCGATGATTTCGGTTGTGGAGAGCTTCTTCTTGGCATTCTTCTGGGGAACAACGATTTCCATGCCGGGTTCAATGGCTTTAACTGAGTTGCTTCCCAGTTTTACAACCGAACCGTTGGCATTTATGCCATATACCTTTCTCTTGGATGCATTGCTGCTGTAGCCGCCGGCATGCTGGATGTAGTATGCCAGGTTGCGTCCCTTCTCATAACTCATGCTCACAGGATACATCACCTCGCCGCTGATCTTGATGATGTTGGTGTATTCGGGAACGATGAGGGCATCGCCTTCGCGCAAGAGAATGTCGTCATGCGAACCGGGTTTGGCCAGCGCCTTTTCCAGGTTTATGGCAACAGGGAAGGTGTTTGAGGTGCTGGTCTTCAGCGACAGGAGCGAGTCGGCTATCTGCATGTTCATGTCCTTGCCTTCCTTCAAACCGTCTTCGTACAGAAGAATCTGCGCCTTCAAGTTGGCCTGGTCTCTTTTCTCCAGTTCTTCCTGGGTCATCAGGCGTATGAGCTTGGCTCCCTTGATGTATGCCATTTCGGTCAGGCCGCCACATGCTTTCACCAGGTCGGAGAGCCTGTAGTCCTTGTTGGTGATGGAGTACTGTCCTTCAAAATTGACCTCGCCCTCCACGGTTACGTTTTTCTGCTCATTGTATGACGGGCTCTTGCGTACAACTACGATGTCGTATGGCTGCAGGTAGAAGGTGGTGTCCTGCTGGATGGCGAAGCCTTCGTCCAGAGAGAAACTGAAACTCAAGGCGCTCACAGGACCCTCTTTAGGAGTCCTGTTGTCGCGTATGCGGCGGAAAATGTCCACGCGTGCCAGAGAACCGGCTTCTGTCAAGCCTCCTGTCTGCAGGATAATGTCCTGTATGGTGGTGCTGTCGGCATAGGGGTATTGTCCGGGATATACCACCTCGCCCTTAACGTCAATGATTCTCTCTCCAAGCATGTCGGATTTTGCAGGGATAAAGAGCATGTCGTTGTTGTGCAGGGGTATGTCGCTTACGGTTCCGGCGAGGATGCCATGTATGTCCACGCTTATCATGCGCAGGGTCAGGTCCTTGTTTTCGCGGTGCATAATGGCTCTGCCTTCATACACGTCCTCGCTCAGGCCGTCAGCCGCCAGCAGCAGGGTGCGGACAGAGTTAATGTCCTTGCCGATTTCGTATACACCTTCATGCTTTACTGCGCCCCTCACTTCCACCTTGTTGCTGAATCGTGCACGGATGCTGTCAATCTCCACCATATCTTCGTCAAATAGGGTGAAGGTGCCCATGCGGAATTCATCAATGGTATGCACGCTGTACTCGTCACCTGATTTGCGTGTAACGCGGAGTTTCTTGGTGTAGGCGTTTCCGTTGAAGGAACCGGCATACCTTATAAGGTCTGCCACGGTTTCGCTCTTCTTCATTTCGTACCACATGGGTCGTTTCACGTTGCCCTTCACCTGTACCAGGCAGTCGTAGGCCCCCACCACTATCACGTCGTTGTCCTCCAGGCGGATGTCGCCCTTTGTGTTGCCGTTCAGGATGTAGTCGTACACGTCAATGGCGCTTACCAGCTTGCCGCCGCGGTACACCTTAATGTCGCGCAAGGTACCTATCTTGCTTATGCCGCCAGCCATGTACAGGGCATTGAAGGCGGTGGAGAAACTGCTCAGGGTGTATGTGCCAGGTGTAACCACCTCGCCCATAACCTGCACCTGCACACTGCGTGCTTCGGTCAGTGTCAGGCTTATTTCGCAATCGCTGTAGAACTGTCCCAGTTTGCCGCTGAGCAGTTTGTTGGCACTGGTAACTGTAAGGCCGGAAATCTTTATCGGACCCACACCGTCAATGACAACGTGCCCGTCGGCATTCACTTCTGTTTCGATGCTTTCCTGGCTGGCTCCCCAGATGTTTATTGTCACCAGGTCGCCGGTTCCTATTATGTAGTTGGCAGGAGTGGCTATGTTTACAGGTGCCTGGAAACTAAGGTTCTCGGATCTAAAGATATTTCTGCCAAAAACCTGTCTCTGCTCTTCTTCGGATATGCCAATGATGTCATCAGTGCTTTCGCCCATCAGTTCGCTGTCGTCCTGTTCCAGGCCCAGTTCCTGGGCACGGTTCTCGGCAGCATCCATGAGCAGTTCGTCTTCGTTAGTTCCGTCTGCAGCACCCTTCTTCTTGCTTTTCTTTTTGGCGTTTTTCTGCGACTTGGAGTCCTTTTTTGAGGCCTTCCCTGCCTCCTCGCGGAGTTTTTCGGCCTTTTTGCGGACGCGCTGCAACTGAGTGGTTGTAACGCCCTTCTTCAGCAGTTCTGCGGCCATCTTCTGTTGCGATGTGCCCTTCTGTGTTTCCGTAACCAGATACTTCAGCACCTGATCGTCAGTCATTGATGATTGTGCCATCGCACTCATGCTGATGAGCAGGATGGTGGCAAAGGCAATGAGTTTGTTTTTCATATCTTTGTTTTGTTCTTATTTTCTTGGTTAGGGTAGGGCTTTGTGTTGTGTTCCCTTGGTACAGAACGCTGGCCGCTCCGTATATATTGCCCTTTAGGGTCAATATCATGGCAAAGATAGGAAAAATGGTTGAAAAGTCATTGCATATTTGCAATTTGTATGTGTCAGTGTGTGGCGGAGTGGTGATTTCTTTATATAAATTTGTTTTTTCGCTCACTTATTCGTACCTTTGACCTCCGTTCGAAGGTACTCTCGTTCGGAAAAATCGAATAAAATTTGTTTTTTCGCTCACTTATTCGTACCTTTGTCCCTGCAAATGACATTGGGGCTGACATGGATTTGACAGCAGGATGAGATGTCATGTAAGCACGCAGAGAGTTGTTGGCCGCTCTCTATAATATCTGACCTTCAAGAATTTATCTGGCGAAAACACTTACGCTCTCGCTGCCTAATCGAAGTA
>JAZRII010000096.1:0-8694 GCA_045645225.1 Bacteroidaceae bacterium
AAAAAAGGTGTTGGTAGTTCTAAGAACGGCCGTGAGTCAGCATCACAGCGACTCGGTATCAAGATCTTCGGTGGTGAGAAGTGCATTGCCGGTAATGTAATCGTACGTCAGCGTGGCACACGCCACTACCCTGGCAAGAACGTAGGCATCGGCAAGGATGACACTCTGTACGCTCTGGCAGACGGTATCGTGACCTTCCGTAAGGGTCGCCTGAACCGTTCAACCGTTAGCGTTGAGCCCATCGCAGAAGCGTAAGTTCTGAATACACAAAGACATTAAGCGAGGTCCACTGGATCTCGCTTTTATTTTATAAGGAAATACAACTTAGTGTGCTCACGTTTCTCGCATCCACCTACTGGATCTCGCTTTTATTTTATAAGGACATACGACACCACACCTAAGGCAGTTCAGCGAACGGACAATAGCGGTTAAATGAACTGACGATAGCGGTTAAATGAACGGGCAATAGCGGTTAAACGAACGGGCGATAGCGCCTCATCATACTGACAGCATTAGTTGAAAGAGGCATAAATGAGCATCAAGCAAATAGTCGAAGGGCAAAGCCACGCAGGGTCTAAGACACAACAGAAACCCAGCACTTCTAAAAAAACTTAAAGAAAAGCACAACATTAATGCATTTTTTCGTCAAAACACTTGCACCATTCAAAAAAAAGCAGTACCTTTGCACCGCAATTCAGAGGAAAAGCCATCCATAAAGGATGTAAGTTGAAAGATTAGTTGCAAGGCATATAGAGAGATATGCGGAAATAGCTCAGTTGGTAGAGCACAACCTTGCCAAGGTTGGGGTCGCGAGTTCGAACCTCGTTTTCCGCTCTATGCTTGCCCAAGTGGCGGAATTGGTAGACGCGCACGTTTCAGGTGCGTGTGTCGAGAGGCGTGCAGGTTCGACTCCTGTCTTGGGCACAAAATTTAGAAGTCCGGTATTCATTTGAATATCGGACTTTTTCTTTATTATCATAAGCAAACATTGCCAAAGTTCGCACATACACTTCTGTTGCAAAACAAAACGAAATAAGGTGTACCTTAGTCCTACTGGAGCGAAAGGCACACCTTATTTATAATATTATAGGCTTTACGCTTGCAACGGCGAATTATTCCTTTATATCTATGGCCAGGGAAAGTTCATCGAGTTGCTTCTGGTCAATGGCACCGGGAGCATCAAGCATGACATCGCGACCGCTATTGTTCTTGGGGAATGCAATGACATCACGGATGCTATCCAGTTCGGCAAACAGGCTTACAAAACGATCCAGACCATATGCCAGACCACCATGAGGAGGTGCGCCATACTTGAAGGCATTCATGAGGAAGCCAAACTTCTCCTGTGCCTGTTCGGGGGTGAAACCAAGAATCTCAAATATCTTCTGCTGCAACTTTGCATCGTGAATACGGATGCTGCCACCACCTACTTCCACACCGTTGATGACCATGTCGTAGGCATTAGCACGAACACGAGCAGGATCGGTATCCAGCAAGGGCACGTCCTCTGGCTTGGGTGAGGTAAATGGATGATGCATAGCCATAAGACGCTGCTCCTCGTCGCTCCACTCGTACATGGGGAAATCGACAATCCACAGGCATGAGTACTGGTCCTTGGGGCGAAGTCCCATGCGCTGGCCCATCTCCAAACGAAGTTCGCAAAGCTGCTTTCTCACCTTCATGGCATCCTCTCCGGATAGAATAAGGATGAGATCGCCAGGCTGGGCGTTCATCTTATCCTTGAGCACCTGCAAAGTATCCTGGGCATAGAACTTGTCTACGCTGCTCTTCACTGACCCGTCGGCCTCCACTCGAGCATAAACAAGACCCTTGGCGCCAATCTGAGGACGCTTCACGAAGTCTGTAATCTGATCTATCTGCTTGCGGGTGAGAACAGCCTGTCCCTGACAGCAAATAGCACCGATGTACTGCGCAGAATCGAACACGCCGAACCCCTCAGGGAAGATACTCTCTACAATCTCAGAAGATGCGTTGTCAATCTGCATGTTCTTGAGTTCCACAAACTTCATCTCGAAACGTGTATCGGGCTTGTCGCTTCCATAGAACTTCATAGCATCGGCCCATGTCATACGAGGCAAAGCAGGTATGTCTATACCCTTGAGTTCCTTGAAGAGATGACGGCTCATGCCTTCAAACACCTGCAAGACATCCTCCTGCTCTACGAATGACATCTCGCAATCTATCTGGGTGAACTCGGGCTGACGGTCGGCACGAAGATCCTCATCGCGGAAACACTTCACAATCTGGAAATAGCGGTCCATACCAGCCACCATGAGCAACTGCTTGAGGGTCTGGGGACTCTGCGGCAGAGCATAGAACTGACCTGGATTCATTCGAGAGGGCACAACGAAGTCGCGTGCACCTTCAGGAGTGGAATTAACAAGAACAGGCGTCTCTATCTCCAGAAAGCCCTGCTGGTCAAGATAGCGGCGAACCTCGAAGGCAAACTTATGACGCAGTTCCAGGTTCTTGCGAACATTGGGACGACGAAGATCCAGATAACGATACTTCATGCGGATGTCATCGCCACCATCGCTCTGCTCCTCTATGGTGAAGGGGGGAGTGAGTGATTCATTGACTATGTTCAACTCCGAAACCATTATCTCTATTTCTCCAGTGGGCAGGTTCTTGTTCTTGGAATAACGCTCAGCCACAACACCCTTGGCCTGAACTACGTATTCACGCCCCAACTTGCCTGCCTTGAGCTTAAATTCCTCGGGACAATCCTCATTAAAGGCAAGCTGTGTTATGCCATAGCGGTCACGAAGGTCTACGAAGGTGAGTGCACCCAAATTGTGAACGCTTTGAACCCATCCGACAAGAATCACCTCCTGCCCAACATTGGCGAGACGAAGCTCACCACAGTTTTTAGTCCTAAACATACTTATATTTATATATTGTTTTCGTTTTCTGAATATAGAGAAAGGGATGACCTCGTGAGAAGTCATCCCTTTTGAAAGTACGCCCTCAGGGGCTCGAACCCTGGACCCATTGATTAAGAGTCAATTGCTCTACCAACTGAGCTAAGGACGCATTATCTTTTTGTTTCCGTGTGCAAAGGTACGGACTTTATTCGGAATGACCAAATATTTGCAGACTTTTTTTCTATTTAATCACGTTTTAAGTATCATTAGCTCGCTTGCCTGCTTTCTTCTCAGCACATCAAGCTGAAAATCCACCCCTGCTATAAGTCCGTACTCGCGAAGCACCGTCTCATGTGTCTTGCGTGCCAGTTCGGGATGATTGTTCTCTTCACTGAGATGACACAGCCAGACTCTACGTAATGCAGGCGATGCATGTTCTGCTATAAGTTTGGCGCTATCCGCATTGGAGATATGCCCCCGACCACTGCGAATACGTCCCTTCAGATAGGATGGATATGGTCCCATCATGAGCATATCAACATCGTGATTGGATTCCAGGACTATATAATTGGCCTCCGAGACTTCTTGCTGTATTAGTTCCGTGGCATGACCGATGTCGGTAATCACAAGAAAGATCTCCTCGTTGGTCTCAACCCTGTAGCCGACACAATCGCTGCTGTCGTGTGGAACGCTGAATGCCGTCACCCTTAAATCGCCTATCTCTACTGTCTGAGACTTTTGGATAAGCCTTGTGTGTTCTGGCGTCAGTTTAGTTGTGACACAGTAATTACGGTTGATTCCTCGGTGAACCTCCTCGGTGGCATAGATAGGAAGATGATAGTCATGTGCAAGATGACCGACAGCCTTTATATGGTCTGCATGGTCATGTGTGATGAACACGGCGTCTATGTCTGTGAGCATCACACCCCTCTCCTTCAGGTCGTTCCTTAACGGCTTGACAGATATGCCTGCATCAATGAGTATTTGCGTATTATCCGTTGCCAGATAATAGCAATTACCGCTACTGCTGCTACCCAAGGAGATAAATTTAAGCATACTTACCTATTTTATTTTACAAAGATAAGAAAACTTAGTCAATCTCCAAAGAATGTTATTATAATAAATCTAAAAATGTTTGTAATAGAGCGAAAAGAAGACAGCCATCTAATCGGCAGATGTCACACGGGTATAGTACACCTGTACCTTGATAGGATTATCTTTAGTGCCTCTTACCAGACGAGCGCTGGTAAGCGAGAGATCATGAGAAACACTGGTAACCATACCAGTGGCTGTGTTCTGCGTAATCTCCACAGGCACCAGACAGCACTTGTTCCAATCTGGATTGCTCTTCGCCCACTCATGCCTGCCTTCCTTCATCTGGTCTTCGGTGGGAGTTTCTATGCCAAGAGTCTCCTTCAGATACTGCCTAACGGCATTTTCCCTCTCCTTATGCATGAAAGTTGCAAGCTGGCTGATGTTGGAGAAAATATACGTGTTATAAACCTTTTGGAATCCCGCAACATATGAAGTGATTTCATTGGGAGTCTTCTTTTCCCTGAAGAAAGTATTCACCTCACCCTTACGCACAAGCAACAGATTATTGGGTATGCCAAATTGCTCACCCGTCTGTTCCTTATTGTAACGGCTTAGTACAAGTTCCACTCTGCTAAGGCTGTCGTCCTTGTGAGTTCCTGAAAAGATGTCATCAACAGGCAAAGTCAACTCCGTGCAAATACCCGTAGGTGTCTTCAGCCATGTGCAAGACTCATCCACGAGAAGTTCGTCTGCATCAGATTGAGAGAACAGGCAACTTTGTACCACCTCTGGAGTTCCTGCAAAGACGGTGTACGAGGGGACTTCTTCAATTATACTGTCATTCTGTACACGAGCATTATAAATCAGGTACAAGGCATCCACAAATACGCGAACCATGACTCCCTCACCATTCAGCACCTCAACGTAATATCCGGGCAGGACATTTCTGATAAAATGGTAAGAATCATCAAAATCACGGTTAACGTGCTCGTCATCCTTCAGTCCTTTGTTGTCTTCCAGGTAGGCCATGTACTTGCGCATGATAGCATTGCCTTCGGACAAAGGAAGGGGAATGCGTATGGCCGGATAACTGCTTGCCGACGGACTTGACGGATCTGTTCCATTCACACGATCCCATGCTGTAAACACCTTGGTGGCAATGGGACTGTCCTCATATCCGGGACGGATAAACTTCCTCAAGTCAGTATTGGTGTAGTATATGGTATCCTCACGCAGAGGATTATTCATGTCCAGGGGATATACGGCCAGCTTGATGGGAGTATTCACATCCCCGTAGTAGCCATCAAAATTCAGTTGGAGCATCACACTGTCACAACAAGGCAAGCCATCCTCGTCACGACTGGTTATAGAATCCATGTGAGGAAAATAATTCATATCCTCCATGATAGAAAATTGGGTGGCAAAATTGGCTACCAGTTTACCATTCGTTTCGGGGTCATATATAGATCCCAGATACGAAGAGGTAGAATACGCCCTGATGCTATCAAGTCTCATAGTGGATGAATATACATCCCAAAATGCTATGTCCGTTTTCAGAGTTTCATTAGCTGGAGGGATACCAATGCTACCAGTATCTTCCGTACACGACATCATCAAGGAAACAGCCAATACCATCACCCATGAGAACACACGACTCCCAATATATTTCATTTTCACTTGCATTTTCATTAAGAATACACTAAAACAGGAATCCGTCATCATCATCCTCTTCCTTGGGCCTGTTCCTTACCACCTCGTCCCAAAGACGGTCATACAAACCAGTAGGCGAAGATGCTATGTTTTCCTTATCCAAAACTACAAGGGGCTTGCCCATCTCCTTTGCCATCCTTTCGTAGCGTTCGTCTGGTTCGTTCAGCACTACACCATCACTCATGAACATTGCCACACGGTTAAGGTCCTCAAAATTGGACAAGTCACCCAAGGTGGACAAGGAAGACCTCTCGGCTTCCCTGTAGGACAAAATTCCATCAAAGTTTTTGGGAAGCGGGCTCTCTGGGATATCTGTAGACGGCGTATAGACAATCTTTACCTCACGGAAACTGGGTTCTTCATAATATGCCAATTTCAACAGATATGGAGCCAATGCGCTCATCACGCCCTGACAATGCACAATCTCAGGCGTCCACCTCAGTTTCTTTACCGTTTCCAGCGAACCTCTTGCAAAGAACATGGCACGCTCCACATTGTCCTTGTAAAGCTTGCCCTTGTCGTCGGCAAGCATAAGGCGATTCTTCATGAAATCGTCATTGTCGATAAAGTATACCTGGATACGGGCGGCAGCAATACTTGCAACCTTGATAATCAACTGGTGGTCGGTGTCATCAATGATAAGATTCATACCAGACAGCCTGATCACCTCATGCAACTGGTTCCTTCGCTCATTGATATGCCCCCATTTGGGAGTGAACGTACGAACTTCTCGTCCTGTTTCTTGAACCGCAGGGATAAGATTGCGACTTATGGAACTCAATGCCGTTTCGCAGACATAAGGTTCAATCTCCTGAGTTAGGAAAAGTATCTTCTTTGCTTTTTCCATATCTTTGATATACATACTATCTCGTCTGCAAAGTTACAAAAAAACGATGAAATTTTCAGACACTTGACCATGCGATTTGCCCATTTTAGCACTTTTTTGCTTATTTAGGCAACAAACCTTCCCAAAATAATGATAAAAGTAATAACTTTGCGCGGGTTTTAGAAAAACAGCAGTATCAAGACATTGTAATGCAGATAATCAACACTATAGTACAATTGCAGGAGTTCCTGCTCTCAGAGCGCGCCAAAGGCAAGACCATAGGCCTAGTCCCTACGATGGGTGCTCTGCACGAGGGACATGCATCATTGGTTCGCCGCAGTGTTAGCGAGAACGACGTAACCGTGGTGAGCATATTTCTCAATCCCACACAATTCAACGACCCCAAGGATCTGGAGCGATACCCACGCACTCTGGAAAGCGATTGCGCCATGCTTGAGGAATGCGGAGCACAGGTTGCCTTTGCGCCATGCGTTTCGGAGATATACCCAGAACCCGACACAAGGCAGTTTTCCTACCCTCCCACCGACAGTGTTATGGAGGGTGCACGTCGCCCCGGTCATTTCAACGGAGTATGCCAGATTGTAAGCAAACTGTTTCAGATGACAGATCCAGACAGAGCATATTTCGGCGAAAAGGACTATCAGCAGATTGCCGTCATTAAGCGAATGGTGGACGACCTGAAGTTCCGCGTGGAAATAATCCCCTGCCCCGTTATCCGCGAGGCCGACGGTCTGGCCATGAGCAGCCGCAACACCCTGCTCGCCCCGGAAGAAAGGGATATTGCCCCCAACATCTACCGCATACTGAAGGAGAGCAAGACACTTGGACTCTCCATCAAGGAAACACAAGAGTGGGTTATAGACAACATCAACGCCATACCGGGCCTTGAAGTAGAGTACTACAGCATTGTAGACGGAAACACCCTGGCCGACATCTGTGAATGGACACAGGCATCCAGCGTAGTCGGCTGCATAACCGTATACTGCGGCAAGACACCCATCAGATTGATTGACCACATCAGATACAAATGACAATAGAAGTTCTAAAAAGCAAGTTACACTGCGTGCAGGTAACTGAAGCCAACCTCAACTATATGGGCAGCATCACCTTGGACAGGGACCTTATGGATGCTGTAGGCATAATACCTGGAGAAAGAGTTTTCATCGTTGACAACAACAACGGCGAGCGTTTCGACACATACACCATTTCTGGCGAACGCGGAAGCGGTTGTGTATGCCTGAATGGAGCGGCAGCACGCAAAGTACAGGTCGGCGACACCATCATCATCATGGCTTATGCCAGAATGACCCCTGAGGAAGCGATGGAATTCGCCCCCAAGGTTGCATTTCCCGAAAACAACCGTATTCACAAGACACTTTAACCCTTAACCATAATCAATTATGAAGATTTCAAGAATTGAACATCTGGGCATTGCCGTCCAGAACATCGCAGAGGTTCTCCCCTACTACACCGACGTTCTCGGTTTGGAGTTCTACAAGGAGGAGGTTGTTGAAGACCAGAAGGTAAAGACCGCTTTCCTTAAGGTTGGCGAAGTCAAGATTGAGCTGCTCGAGCCCACCTGCCCCGAGAGCACCATCCAGAAGTTCCTTGACAATGGCGGCCGTGGCATTCACCACGTTGCCTTCAAGGTTGAAGACGGTGTAACAGAGGCCCTGGCACAGTGCGAAGCAAACGGCATCCGCCTTATTGACAAGGCTCCCCGCAATGGTGCTGATGGATTGAAGATTGCTTTCCTGCACCCCAAGAGCACCTGTGGCATCCTCACAGAACTTTGCGAGGAATAAGCGCAAGCATCATGCCATAAAGACAAAAACATCCGTTGCATTAGACGCAGCGGATGTTTTTTATCTATATTAGAGATATAATTTTGTTTGGCGCTTATTCAAGCGGATGGTCCTCTCTGAACATCTGCATGCGTTCCTCCAGTACGGGATAGAGTTCGTCGCGCATACGGCTGGTGCATGCCCTGACACCGGGTTCCAGCGAGCCGGTGGTGTCGAGGTTGATGCTTGACACGCCATAGGAGATCAGTTCGCGTACAAGTTCGCCACCCGTCATGCCGGGATATGAGAGCGAGAAGAAGAAGCCGTCGGCTATCTCTTCCGTCACGTCACGCGGATAGGTTATGGTGAAGCCATTGTCGCAGAAAATCTTCTTCATGCGCTGTGCCCTCTCGGCATAGGCCTTGGTGTCCTG
>JAZRII010000097.1:0-39456 GCA_045645225.1 Bacteroidaceae bacterium
AGGGTTCAGCAGGCAAACGGCGGTACGTTGTTCCTGGACGAGATCGGCAACCTGTCCTTGCCTATGCAACAGAAATTGCTCACCGTGATAGAGAGGCGCGAGGTCTCTCCCGTAGGCTCAAACCAGGTGCAGAGGGTGGACATACGCATAGTGGCGGCAACGAATGCCAATCTGCATGAACGTGTGGCGGAGGGAACTTTCCGCGAGGACTTGCTTTACCGTCTGAACACCATAGAGATGCATATCCCGCCTTTGAGGGAAAGAGGCGGAGATATTATGCTTCTGGCCAGGCACTTCCTTGCCCGTTATGCCGAGAAGCATGGGGGAGAGGTGAGGGACTTCACTGCTCGCGAGGAGGCCAAACTGATGGCGCATTCATGGTATGGCAATGTGCGCGAGCTTCAGCATAGTGTGGAACGGTGGATAATAGACCCTCAGGCTCCACTTGTCACAGAGAGCATGAAGCAGGCAAAACCGGAGAACATCTACGATACGCTGAATCTGGAGGACATAGAGCGCCTGGCAATTCGCAAGGCTCTGGAACAAGCCAATGGCAACATGAAACTGGCCTCCGAACTATTAGGTATCACACGCTATGCGTTGTACAGGAAGATAGATAAGCATGGGATATAAGAGAGAGAGAGGAAGACCCTCCCCCTTACCCCTCCCTCTATGGAGGGGAGTAGTTACAACTGCCAATGAAATGCCTACCTGTAGGGACAAGATAAACGGAGAACGGAAATCTACTCTTTAACGGTGAGCGGATGAGAGTTGAGCGATTTATCCACCCCCTCCGTCGCTTCGCTCACCTCTGGCCGTAGCGTCGCACTGGGTAGTGCTCCCCTCATGAGGCACAAAATGACATTTAGTCATTTTTCAAAAGACCTCATTCGCCCCCCTGTCTCAGGGGGACAAAGTAAACGGGAAACGGAAAACTGCTAACGCAATCACCCACTTTCTCCCCCTGAGACAGGGGGAGTACCCCGCAGGGGGGGAGGGGGTGGATATAACGGACTTGCGGAGTAAAGACGAATAACCGAAAGTCGACGACCATAAGGGCTGAAGTCAAGGAGGGGGTGGATAAGCTCTCTGCGCTCTCTTGTCGTAACGAAGTTTGCGACCACTCCAGCGCCAGCGTGAAACACATAGAGATAAACTCGGCGCTCTTCGCGTAATCTGCGTGCAAAACAAAAACGCGATTGTCTTTTATCTCACGCAAAGGTCGCAAAGTACGCAGAATCCCAATGCAAACCACGCTTTTGCTAGAGGAGTCGCTCGCTACGCACGACAGAGAACGCAAAGGCGAAACGCAAACTAAGACTTAAATGAAGAACTAAACTAATAAGATGATGAAAATATCCACCCCCTCCGTCGCTTCGCTCCTCGTCGCCCCTGTCTCAGGGGGACAATCGGCTGGCGCAGTGTTGTAACAGACTCTCCCCCTGCAGGGGGAGTCCCGAAGGGGAGGGGGGGATAGTCATACTGAAAACGAAATACGCTATCACCCACTCGTAGGGACGCAGCGTGCTGCGTCCGAAAAACAGAGGTGAAGAAATGTATATGCGGACGCTGCACGCAACGTCCCTACGGGCAAAAAAGGCGAGAATAAAATGGTAAACTGACAATGAGTATTTGGCAGAACATATTCTACAACAAAAGCACACGACGGCTTAGGCAGATGCTGGAGTCGGTGCGCATGAGGGATTTCAGCTTGCAATACTCTCTGGAGCATCTGCATGGCGAGGAACGACGTATGGCAGAGGAAATAAATGCCGTGATACGCGAGTTCCGTGAGTCGGAACATCAGCGTGTGAGCGATTCGCATCTCTACGATGCCATGCTCTCCAAGGTGGATGCCATACTGATTGCCACGGACGAGAACGGACGTGTGCGATGGATGAACAAGGCTGCCATAGAGGGCTTGTGCGGTTTCCGATTTGACAACCTTGACCAACTGGCCGTGCTCCATCATACACTGCCCCTGCAACTGAGAGGCCTGAAACGTGGAGCATCCCAACTGGTTTCGTATGTCAGCAAGGAGGGCGAGGAAAGACAATATGCCGCATCGCGCACACAAGTGTTCGTAAGCGGTATACCTTATATATTATATAGCCTGCAGAGTGTGGCAAGCATACTGGAGCAGGGTGAGATTGAAGTTCAGCAGAAACTTATCCGTGTACTGACGCACGAGATAATGAACTCGCTGGCTCCAATAGTATCGCTCTCCAATACCTTGGCGGAGAACCTTTCCAACGACGGGGCAGGGGAGAAATACAGCAACGAGGAGGTGCAGATGGTATTGTCTACCATAAGCCGAAGGGCCAACGGATTGATGGACTTCGTGCAGAGGTATCGCACGGTGTCTAATATACCTCGCCCTGATTTAGAAAATATTAGCATAGGACGATTGATGGAAGACTTCCAGCGCATGTGTGCCTCTATGCTAAGGGAGGATTGCCATGTGGAGTATGATGTGCAATGTGCCGAAACCTTTGTGCGACTGGATTCTTCGCAGATAGAGCAGGTGCTGATAAACCTGATGAAGAACGCTCTGGAAACGGAGGCGACAAGTGTAAGGGTGAAGGTGGCTCTGTCCGAAAACGGCAGACATGTTGTAATGTCCGTAGAGGACAACGGTGGCGGCATATCGCAGGAAGTGGTGGACAATATCTTCACCCCGTTCTTTACCACCAAGGAAGGCGGACAGGGTATAGGCCTGGCCGTATGCCGACAGATAGTTAGCAACCACGGTGGCCTGATAGGTGTGGAAAACAAAAGCTATGCCGACGGAAGCAAAGGTGTGCGCTTCACTTTGCGTCTGCCGATGTGAGAGTGATGATTGTTATTTCCGGCCATGCGCCCAGACGGAATGGAATATTGGAACCAGTGCCTGTGTTGACATGCAGGTACTGGTTGTTTTCTTTGTAAAGGCCTCCCCATTCGGAAAAGAGCAGGGCAGAGGGCGACCATCCGCCTATGCGAAGATGCATGGCATGGGTATGGCCAGAGAGGGTGAGTGGGATGTCTGTGTGGGATAGTATGGCACGACGCCAATGTGATGGGTCGTGAGTGAGCAGAACCTTGTAGCATCCTGCTGAAATGCCTTCGGTGGCTTTGCCAAGGTTGGCACGTGCTGGAAAGGGCGGATGCCCGTCGTTTTCCACGCCAATGATGGCTATGGAGTCATTGCCATTGCGCAGGACAATGTGTTCGTTCATAAGCAGGTTCCAGCCCATCTGCCTCTGCATGGTAATGACTTCCTCCAGCAGAACCTCCTGTTCGGCGGCTGATTTCCTGGGACCATAGGTGCAGTAGTCGTGATTACCTAGAATGGAGACAATGCCATAAGGGGCTTGAAGACGGGAAAGAGTCTCTGTGAATGGACGAAGTTCCTGGGGCGATGTGCTTACAATGTCGCCAGTAAAGACAATAAGGTCGGGTGAAGCCTCGTTAACCATCTCCACAATTCTTTCCACAATTTCAGGATGTGAGGCATAGGTGCCCAGATGGAGGTCGGAGATATGAGCAATGCGGAAGCCTTGGAACGAGGGTGGGAGAGTTTGGCATGCCACTTCCTTCTCCACGACAACCAGATGCTTCCAACCATATGTAATGCCATAAAGCGATACGCCAATGAGCACCAACCGCAGAGCCAAGCCTGCCTTTGGCATGCGCAACAAAGCCAAGAGGGCATGAAACCAACTGGGCAGACATGCAAGCAGAAACAGGTATATGCCAAGGCTGAACATCCACGGGAACATGGTGCCGGTAAGTATCATGACTATCAGCATGGCCATGATGCAAAGTGGCAACCAGTGCAGGTAGCGCCAAGGCGAAGCGTGATGGCGTACTACTCTATACCATAGATATATGTCGGATGCAAGCGAAAGCAGGCAGATAATAATCAGGGATGTCAGTATCATGTGGATGTAGTATCAACGGGGTCGCCGGTCTCACCTTCCTTCAGAGCGGCAAAGGGTGCGAACTGGGAGGCACGGGCCTCCATGCTCATACGGCGCCGGCCTGTGGGATTCCAATGGGGAAGGTTGATGATGTCTTCGTAGTCGTTCATTTGCGATGTCCTCCTATTTGGCTGTTTCGTTCGCGTCCTGTGGCACCTTCGTCGAAGTTCACTCCCTTCAGCAGAGCATTCTTGCCATAACGTTTACGAATGGCAAGGGATGCCTCCATCAACCGTCTTTCCTTAGTGTCCTGCTCGTCTTGTGGTGTGGACGGATTGTCCTGCTCGGGGAGGTCGTAGAAAAGGTCCAGTTGCACAGCACCTCCCTTGGCACGATGCATGCCATCGGATTCCGATGTAACATTGGCGGCGGTGATGTTTATGCGACGGACGAGCAGGATGGGGTTGATGATGCGCTCATAGAGTTGCATGGCAGCCTCGGTGATGTGGTGTGCCGAGTTGGTGGGGAGGTGGAGGTTGTGGCTGCCGTGGGCATGAAGTGGAACCTGACGTCCGTAGTGGTCGGTGGTGATGGGACCGTCATAGAGACATCGGATGTCTTCGCGCACAAGGCTCTCCATGTCGTACCCGATGGTGAGGACAATTTGCGTGGTATGCAAGTGTTTTGACAGGAGGTCGAGAGCCAGAGCCTCGGCCATCTCGCGAACTACCACGCGTGCCCTGTCGGCAGGGTAGGGATGGTTCAGAACCTGTCCGCTGGACACGGAGGACGACTTGGGACGGTATGCCTTGATGTCGCTGATTCGGCACGGTTCCCATCCCCAGGCATGGTCGATGAGCAGTTCGGCATTGACACCGAAGAGTTTGTACAGGACCTGTTCGCTGGAGAGCGACATGCGTGCCAGTTGTCCCATGGTGGTGACACCGTATCTGGCCAGTTTCTCTGCTGTCTTGCGCCCTACGCGCCAGAAGTCGGTAAGGGGGCGGTGGTGCCATAGCTGGCGACGATATTCAGCTTCGGTTAGTTCGGCTATGCGTACTCCGTCTTTGTCGGCAGGAATGCGCTTTGCCACTATGTCCATTGCCACCTTGGCCAGGTACATGTTCTCGCCTATGCCTGCCGTGGCGGTAATGCCGGTGGTACGAAGCACGTCGCGGATGATACGGATGGCTAGTTCGTGGGCAGAAACCTTATATAGGAACATGTAGTTGGTCACGTCCATGAACACCTCATCCACGGAGTAGCGGTGAAGATCCTCGGGCGCAACGTATTTAAGATAAACATCTGTCACCCTCTGGCTGTACTCCATGTAGAGTCCCATGCGCGGAGGAGTGACGATGTAGTTGAGGTGTCCGGCACGCTGGCGCACTTCCCACAGACGGGCACGTCCCGAGATGCCATAGGCCTTCAGTGCCGGGGTAACGGCCAGGCATATGGTCTTGTCCGTGCGGCTCTCGTCCGCCACCACCAATAGGGCAGTGAGCGGATCAAGACCGCGTTCTACGCACTCCACGGAGGCGTAGAACGACTTCAGGTCTATGGCAATGTATGTGTGCATGGGAATGATTAACGGTGAGCGGTGAGTGGTGAGTGGTGAGAGGCCTTTAACGGTGAGCGGGCTTTAACGGTGAGCGGTGAGCGGAGAGGTTAGCCATTGTTTTCGCCCTGTCTCAGGGGGAGAGTCAGTTACAACAGAAAACACTGCGCCAGCCGATTGTCCCCCTGAGACAGGGGCGACGAGGAGCGAAGCGACGGAGGGGGTGGATGTTTTCCTCATCGTATTAGTTTACTTCTTCATTTTAGTCTTAGTTTGCGTTAAGCCTTTGCGTTCTCTGTCGTGCGTAGCGAGCGACTACTCCAGCGACAGCGTGGTTTGCATTGGGTTTCTGCGTCCTTTGCGACCTTTGCGTGAGATAAAGACAATAGCGTTTTTGTTTTGCACGCAGAGAGCGCGAAGAGCGCCGAGTTTTTATTCCTTTTCGTGTTTAACGCTGGCGCTGGAGTGGTCGCAAACTTCGTTACGACAAGAGAGCGCAGAGATTTATCCACCTCGTCTTTACTCCGCAAGTCCGTTATATCCACCCCCTCCCCCCTGCGGGGTACTCGCCCCTGTCTCAGGGGGAGAAAGTGGGTGATAACGTTAGCTGTTTTACGTTTTCCATTTATCTTGTCCCTACAGGTAGGCATTTCATTAACAGTGGAAATTAATCCCCTCCATATAGGGAGGGGCTAGGGGGAGGGTCTTTCCCGTTTTCCGTTTGTCTTACTTTCCTGCCTTGTTGTCGGTGGAAACTTTCTGGCCGGGTTGTGCCTGGAGGAAACCACGGTTCTTGAGCAGGCCGTCAATCTTGGGATCGCGTCCACGGAAGCGGCGGTACATCTCATCACCGGGTAGGATGCCGCCAGGTGTGAGCACCTCCTTGCGGAACCTGGCTGCTACCTCCTGGTTGAAGATATCGCCAGTCTCCTTGAATGCCTCAAAAGCATCGGCATCCAGTACCTCTGCCCAGATGTAGCTGTAGTAACCGGCACTATAGCCTCCGCCCATGGTGTGGGAGAAGTTTGTTACGCTATAACGTGGCAGAATCTGCGAGGGCATGCCACGCTTCTTCATCTTCTCTGCCTGGAACTTCATAACGTCGAGTTTCTTGGGCATCTCGGTGAGCACATGCAGGTCAAGGTCCACATAAGAGGCGGCAAGGTATTCCACCGTGGCAAAGCCCTGGCCATACTTGCTGCTGGCATCAATCTTCTGGACAAGTTCATTGGGGATAATTTCGCCGGTCTTGTAATGGCGTGCATACTGTTGCAATACCTCGGGTTCGAAAGCCCAGTGCTCGTTGATCTGTGAAGGCAACTCTACGAAGTCGCGCTCTACACCGCCAACACCCTGGTAGTTGACATCGCGGAAGAAGGAATGAAGGGCATGGCCGAACTCGTGGAACATGGTCAGCACATTGTCAACGGTTTGCAAGGCAGGACCGCCTTCCTGAGCAGGCAGAGTCATGTTGCATACATTGGTGACAATAGGCTGTACGCGCATGGTGCCATCGTATGACTGGGCACGGAAGCGTCCGCACCATGCACCAGCACCCTTGCCGTCGCGTGGGAACATATCGCTATAGAAGATGGCTATGAGGTTGGCGTTTTCGTCTATGACATCCCAACTCTGTTGCTGCTTGTGGTACTGGGGATAGTCCTGGGTGCGCTCGCGGAAGGTGATGCCATAGAGTTTTGTGGCCGTCCAGAAGATGCCCTGCATCACGTTGTTTATCTCGAGGTACTCGCTAACTTCTGCCTCGCTGATGTTGAACTTCTCCTGCTTTGCCTTGTCCAGATAGTACATGTAATCCCAAGGCTTGGGCTCGCCCTTGATGCCGTCCTTGCGCATCATCTGGCGGATGTCGTCGAGTTCGCGCTCAGCAGCCTCCACGGCAGGTGTCCATATCTGGTCGAGCAGGTTGTAGACATTCTCGGGCTTCTTGGCCATACGTGTCTCCAACAGCATGTCGGCAAAGGTGTTGAAACCCTTTATCTTTGCCAACTCCAGGCGCAAGTCTACGATTTGAGCCGAAATGGCCTTGTTGTCGTACTTGTCGCCATGGTTGCAACGGTTGTTGTACATCTCGTACACCTGACGACGAAGGTCGCGGTTCTTGGCATACTGGAGTACGGGGTTGCAACTGGGGCGCTGCATGTTGAAACGGTACTGACCCTTGGCACCAGTGCGCTCGGCCAGGGCAGCAGCCTTCTGTATGTCGCCTTCCGACAAGCCTTCAAGGTCGTTGACATCGGATACGGTGACGTAGGTGTTGTTGGTATCGTGAAGGAGGTTCTGTGTGAATAGCAATTGCAACTTTGCCAACTGAAGGTTGATTTCAGAGATCTTCTTCTTGGCATCCTCGCCCAGGAGAGCACCGCCACGTACAAAGCCCTTGTAGGTCTTGTCCAAGAGGCGCTTCTGTTCGGTATTGAGGTTCAGGGTCTCCATCTTGTCGAACACGGTCTTGACGCGTTGGAACAGAGCCTCGTTCATGTTGATATAATCGCTATGAGCAGAGAGCAGGGGAGAGAGTTCGCTTTCCAACTGCTGATACTCTGGTGTGGAGCATGAACGGCTTAGTCCGTAGAACACACCCGAGGTGCGGCTGAGCAACTGGCCGGATTCGTCCAGGGCTACGATGGTGTTCTGGAAGGTTGGTGCCTCGGTGTTGTTAACGATGGCGTCAATCTCCTTCTTCTGCTCCTCCATGCCACGGATGAATGCTTCGCGGTAGTTCTCGGTGGTAATCTTTTCAAATGGAGCAATCTCGTAGGGAGTGTTGAAGCGGCGCTCCAGCAACGGATTTGTGCTTTGTGCCATGGCACTGAGTCCCATGCCCAGGGCCATTGTGGCAGCGATAAAGGTTTTCTTCATGTTGATAATTTTATTTTGGTTTGATTTGTACTTTTTGCAAAGGTATGCTTTTTCCTTAAATAGCAATGTGTAGATGATGAATATTTTGTCCAAAACATAAACTATATATTATATATAATGTATAATCTGGTAATGTACATATATCCTACAAAGAAAAGAAGCATAGAGCCTGCTAAGGGTCCATGCTTCTGTGTGAAAAAAGAATTTGCCAAGGGATGATGGTGTCAGTCTTCCTTTTCATTGAAGAATATCAGGAATTCCTTGGGTATGGGTGTCTCAAACTGCATTTGCTCCCTGGTGATGGGATGGTAGAAATTGAGACGATAGGCATGTAGTGCCAGGCGGTGCAGCGGGTCGCGCCCGTTGCCATACTTCTGGTCTCCGGCCACAGGGTTGCCGAGGTCGGCCATGTGCACACGTATCTGGTTCTTGCGCCCAGTCTCCAGTTTCATCTCAACGAGAGAGAAGTCGTCGGTGGAGCGCAGACGGTGGTAATGTGTTATGGCCAGTTTGCCACCATTGTCAGTAGGAGAGGAATAGGTAACGAAGGACTTGCTCTCCCTTAGCCATGACTGAATGGTTCCGCCCTCCTTTTCCACTCGGCCGCACAGCACGGCAATGTAGCGGCGGTCGTACACCATGTCGTGCCAGTTGTCTTCCAGTATCTTGGCTGTCTCTATGTTCTTGGCATAGATCATCAGTCCGCTTGTCTCGCGGTCAAGACGGTGGACGACGTGTGCTGTACACTTGAAGTGCCTTTTCTCGAAGTATTCGTCCAATACGTTCTTCACGCAGTACTGCTTGGGAGTTGAAGCCATGGACAGGATTCCCTCGCTCTTTTCTATGACAATGATATCCTTGTCCTCGTATACGATTTTCACGTATTTGTTCAGAAGCATGGTGTTCTGGCGATGTCGTGAAACACGCACCACCTGTCCTGGGTGTAGAGGGGTGTCGTAGTGTGTGGCAAGTTTTCGGTCCACACTCACGGCACGTCCTGTGAGCAGGTCCTTGGCCCTGTTCTTGGTTATTCCCATCTGCTTCAGGAGGAAGTCCATGAGGTTGCTTTCCTCCCTGACGGGTATTTCTATGTATTTGCTTGCGGCATAGGCCGCACCAGACATATTTCGCATTTATAGCATTATTAAGGTAGTTCCTACTTTCTTTCTTTCAGATAGCCATGGCGGTAGGCATAGACCAGCTCGCGGAGATCGGCTATGCGTGCCTGTATCTTTCCGCCGAGGTCGGTGTCTCGCACACGCAGACGGTGACCGGTCATTTCAACAAGCTGTATGCTGGAATGTGTGTCAGTGCCGTTCTGTATGGCATCCTTGCGGCTGGTGAACGGCTCGTGCTGGATGAGCTCGAAGCCACGGCTGTGATACACCAGCGTATAGCCAGCTATGCCAGTGGTGGAATGGTAGTGCTGTGAGAAACCGCCGTCGATTACCATCAGTCGTCCGTCGGCCTTGATGGGGCTTTCGCCCTCGGCAACATGCACAGGTACGTGTCCGTTGATGATGTGCCGGTGTTCGCCTTTCACTCCGAAACTGTCCAGGATGTAGTCGCACACCTTGGGGTCGTTGCGCAGACGGAAGTATGCACCCTTTTCCTCGTGGATGAGTGACTTTTCGGAGCAGAAATAGCGTTCGAAGGTAATCATGCGCTTCTTGTCGAACAAAGGCGATTCGGGGCCGCACCACAGATACATCAGGTAATCGCGTGCTTCCACACGTTCCTTGCGTGGAATGTCGCGGTTGAAGGCCTTGCGCACCATGATGCCGATTCTGTCCATCAGTTCGCGTCCGGAACTCTTCTTGCCCATCAGTTCCACTTCCTTCAGGGTGCCGTCCTCGTTGAGGGGGACAGAGGCGTGGAAGAGCAGGTTGCCGTTGCAGATGTTGTACATGCCGCCATGCGAGAGAATGCACTTGATGTGCTTCTGCAGCTTGTCGGAGACACGGAATGAGTGCTTCAGCTTGCGCAGCATCTCTTCCTCCTCGGGTGTGAGCCGGTAGGGGTCGCTCCAGTCAACGGTTGGGAACAGTGTGTCGCGCAGGGGGTACTCCTGACCGTTGACGGTGAATGTGCCACGTTCGGGATTGACATGTTCCAGTGTGCCTTCGCGTGAGATGACCCATTCCGGATGTGCGTTTATGGTCTGCTGTTCCACCTTGAACTGGATAATGGTTATTGCCTTGTGCATCTTGCCGATGAGCTCTCTCTGGCGTTCGCTCAGTTTGCCGTATCTGTTGCTTGGCAGGAAGATTGTACAAGGGTCGTCCTTGTAGGCCTCCAGTGCAAGTGTTGCGAGGGGCAGGAGGTTGATGCCATAGCCATCCTCCAGGGTGTCCATGTTGCCAAAGCGAAGGCAGAACCTCAGTACGGTGCAGATGCAGCACTCGTTGCCTGCCGCAGCTCCCATCCAAAGGGCATCGTGGTTGCCCCAGGTGAAGTCGAAGTTATGGTAGTTCATCAATGCATCCATGATGATGTGTGCACCGGGGCCGCGGTCCCATACGTCGCCCAGAATGTGCATCTGGTCAATGGCCAGACGCTGTATCACCTGGCAGATGGCTGTTATGAAATTGCCTGCCTGGCCTGTCTGTACAATACTGTCTATGATACACTGGAAGTAGGCCTGCTTGTTGCCGTCCTCGGCATTTTCATGCATCAGTTCTTCGATGATGTAGGCGAATTGCTTGGGCAGTGCCTTGCGCACCTTGCTACGGGTGTACTTGCTGCAGACGCTTTGGCACACACGAATCAGTCTAAGCAAGGTGTCGCCATAGAATTCCGCAGGAACCTCCTCTTCCTGTGCCTCCAGCATTTCCAATTTCTCCTCGGGATAGTATATGAGCGTGCAAAGTTCACGTATCTGCTCCTCGCTGAGCTCGTTTTCGTAGAGTTCGCGTACCTTGCGCTTGATATTGCCCGAGGCATTGCGCAGAATGTGCTCGAATGCTTCGTGCTCTCCATGTATGTCTGCCATGAAATGCTCGGTACCTTTGGGTAGGTTCAGTATAGCCTCCAGGTTGATGATTTCTGTGCAGGCCGTCTCTGTGTTGGGAAAGTTCTGTGCCAGCAGACCAAGAAGTCTCATGTCTGACTTGATGCGCTCGGCCATGTCGTTTTTATTCTGCTCCATAGCAATCGGAATGTATTCAATTTATCCACAAATGTACTATTTTATAACTGTTCGTGCAAATATTATATGCTTTTTTTGTACCTTTGTGCACTGAATGTTTTATAATAAGGTGCAAAGATTGACTAAATACAGATATATGAAGCGTTATTTTTCATTCTGTTTTGCTATGCTTGTTGCAATCATGTGCAATGCGGCAGGTGCAACAAGAGACAGCATTGTAGTGGATTCCATTACCGGTGATGTGCGTAAGTATAAGTTGACAGACAAGAAGGCACTGAAACCCTTGTATTGGGTGTATAATTATCTTGCCAATTCCAACAAGAGACGAAGTGACGTGTCCTACGATGGCGGTTTTGTGTTTGGTCCTGCATACAACATCAATACAGGTTTTGCCATAGGTGGCGGTTACAGTGCTCTCTATTCCTTTGACAAGAACGACCCTAAATTGCAGAAGAGTATCGTCAATGGATTCTTCCAGGCCAGTGTCAAGGGTATAGTTGCTGTTGGTGTGGAGGGACATAACTTCATGAAAGGCGACAAGCACCGCTTCAACTATGAGTTCAGTTTCACCCATTATCCGTCTGCTTTCTGGGGTATAGGCACACAGACCTCTCTGGACAACTACTATGCCAACCGCATGGTCGACTCCAAGCAGCTGCTCCTGAAACTGGAAGGCGACTTTACATGGAAACTTGCTGAGAACCTGTATCTTGGTCCCAAACTGGACTTCCTTTATTCCAATCTCTACAAGACACATGACAATATTCCTCAGGGTGAGGAGGCGTTGTACCCCAACGGTCTGATGGAGCACTTCCTGGCTCTGCCCGATGGAAGCGGGCATCAGCCTTTCTCGCAACTGGCCTTGGGTTTGGGTGTGACACTGAAATATGATTCTCGCGATTTTGCCACCAATGCCTACAAAGGACATTACTTCAATCTGCAGCAGTTGGGCTTTGCTCCTGGCTTGAACGAATACGGTTTCCTGACAACCGACGTTAAATACCAGTTCTATACCCCTCTGTGGAAGAAGTGTACGCTTGCTTTCCAGGCACACGGACGTTTCAACTATGGCAATGAGGTGATACCTTGGATACGTTTGGCCAGCACTGGCAATCAGGGTATGGGACGCGGATACTTCTTCGGCCAGTATCGCGACAACAATGTGATGGAAACCCAGTTGGAATTCCGCCAGCGTCTGATATGGCGCCTGGGCGTTGTGGCATGGGTCGGTGCCATAAATATATTCCATGATTTCAACCATATCTACATGAAGCATACTTTGCCCACATATGGTTTTGGTGTACGTTGGGAGTTCAAGCCCCGTGTTAATGTGCGTGTCGACTGGGGCTTTACCAAGACCGGCAACAGTATAGTATTCAATATAGGCGAGGCATTCTAATTATCCATCGTATTATCCTATCTTAAAAGCATGAAAAGATACATTAGTCTTATATTTACATCCGTTATCTGTCTGGCATCTTTTGCCCAAGAGGAAGAACTGATAAAATTTGCAGATTTTGAAAGATGGATGCAGCGCGATATAAAGGAAAGTGCCATCATTGGAGGTAAGACAATAAGTTTGTACGAAATTGCCCCCAATGCCCATTGGACCAAGGAGAACGGCAAACAGAACATAGCGTACACCAATCAGGGAGGTTCTCCATGGGCAACAAGCAATGTGTATGCACGTGTGAGCGGAATAAACAAGACCAATGCCTGTGTATACAGAGATGTACATGGTTCGGGATATTGTGCGAAACTTGTAACTCAGCTGGTCAATGTCAAGGTTCTTGGGCTTATCAACATCAGTGTACTTGCATCAGGTTCCATCTTTACCGGTGAAATGATAGAACCCCTCACGGACACCAACAACCCTATGTCGAAAATGAACCTTGGCATACCGTTCGTGCGTCGTCCCAAGAGTATAAAGTTCGACTACAACGTTCGCCTTACAGGTTCCCCCAACCGTATCCGTCAAAGCGGTTTCTCCAAGGTGGAGACAATACCTGGCAGGGATATGCCTGAAATGACTGTTATTTTGCAGAAGCGCACCGAGGATGCTAACGGCAACATTACGGCTAAGCGCGTAGGCACACTTGTATACAAGTTCTCAAAGGCAACCAATGGATGGAAGGAAGGCGCAAGCATCGACATACATTACGGCGATATCAGGAAGGAATCCTTCTTTACGTCGGGCATGGACCTTAAGAACGGCAATAGTGCTTATTATGCCCAAAACAGCAAGGGCAAGATCGTGCCCATAGAAGAAAACGAATGGGCACATGCTTCGGAGACTCCAACGCATGTAATCGTCAAGTTCGACAGCAGTCATGGTGGGGCTTACATAGGTACCATAGGCACCACATTGTGGCTTGACAATATCAAGTGGGTGTATTAAACGGTGAGCGTTAGGCTCCCTCAGTCCCCCCCCTGAGGGGGAGGAGTTGGTGAGAGGTGAGCGTTAGGGCGAACGAGGTCCTGGGAAGATTGGCTGGATTTCAATCTGTGCCTCGTGAGGGTCGCAATCCCCATTGCGACGTTGGGGAACTCCGGGCAGCGTCCGAATAGTTTTCCCTGTTATTAAATACAAATAAAAACAAACAGTATCATGAAGACACCATATTATATGATAGAAGAGAGGTTGCTTCGTAGCAACCTTTCATTGATTCAGGATGTTGCCCGACAGAGCGGGGCTGAGATTATCCTTGCCTTCAAGGCTTTTGCCCTCTGGAAGACTTTCCCCATCTTCCGTGAGTATATAACGCACACCACAGCCAGTAGTCCCTACGAGGCGCGTCTGGCCAAGGAAGAATTTGGCAGTCCTGCCCATACATATAGCCCTGCGTATACCATGGATACTTTTGAGGAAATACTTTCCAATTCCTCTCACATTACGTTTAATAGCCTCTCACAATACGAGGCATTCTTCCCAATGGTAGAGCAGTGGAATGAGAAGCATGCCGAGAAGGAGAGGATAAGTTGTGGCTTGCGCATCAATCCCGAACATTCGCACATAGAGACAGATTTGTATAACCCCACTTCGCCAGGTTCGCGCTTCGGTGTAATTTCCGACCAATTGCCTGAACGCCTGCCTGCTGGTATCGAGGGTTTTCATTGCCATTGTCATTGCGAGAGCAGTGCCGAGGATTTGGTTGATAATCTCATCTATATCGAGAAACGTTTTGCAGGATGGTTCCTCCAACTAAAATGGGTAAACCTTGGTGGCGGTCATCTCATGACACGCAAGGGTTATAATGTGCCTTTGCTTGTGGAAACCATTCGTGGGCTTCGTCAGCGTTATCCCAATCTTCGCATCATATTGGAACCAGGTTCTGCTTTTGCCTGGCAGACAGGTCCGCTTGTCTCATCTGTAGTTGACATAGTGGAGAATCATGGCATACGTACAGCAATCCTGGATGTATCATTCACCTGCCACATGCCCGATTGTCTGGAGATGCCTTATTGGCCGGCCGTGAGAGGAGCAGAGACGATTGAAGATCCGGAGGGCCATGTGACTTCAGAGCAGGACAATGATGGCTATGTCTATCGTCTTGGTGCAAATTCCTGCCTTAGTGGAGATTTCCTTAGTTCATGGCGCTTTGACCATCCTCTGCAGATAGGTGAACAAATTATCTTTGAGGACATGATACACTACACTACGGTAAAGACGTGCATGTTCAACGGTATACATCATCCCTCGCTTACTATTCTTCGTGAGGATGGCACCCACGAACTTCTACGTGAGTACACCTACGAGGACTACCGAGACCGCATGGATTAGTGTCCTCTCGTTAGTATGTCTGAACGTTTTGACATATTTTGTGTCCCATTGATAATGCTATGATGTCAGCATACTCTATTTCCTCTCATTAGGGCCGAATCGCTATTTGGATGGGGTAGGGTATCTTGAAAAACAAACTGAGGAACTGAGGAACGCCCTGTCAGACATCTGATAAAAGCATGATGGCATCACATCTCGTGACGCCATCCTTATTTAGCATTAGCCAGCAGTAACTTACTGTTCCCTTGAGACAGGGGTGGATAGTTTTCACCTTTATTATTCATCTTTGCTTCATCAAACTAAAGCAGTCGCCTTCGCTCATCAAGCTCCGCAAGTCCGTTTTGACTTGACTTACCGTCGACCTTTGGTTCACCTTTCCGTTCGTTTTGCCTCTGCGTTCTCCTGTCGTAGCATAGCTTGCGACCACTCCAGCGCCAGCGTGGAATGTAATGAAAAAACTCTGCGGCCTGCGTGAAATATAAAAATAACCACCACACGGACATCATTTCCTCACGCAAAGAACGCAGAGAGCGCAAAGATTCCTGTCCTGTTACGCTGGCGCTGGAGAAATCGCAGCTTCGCGCGAAGAGAGCGCAGAGGTGAAGCCAGGATGGGGTGGATAGTTTTCGTCATCATCATAGTCATCCGTTCAAAGACTATCCAAAAAGCGAGGTACCTGCATCAATTGTCAGTACCTCGCTTTTGTATTTATAAGTCTTGCAGGCAGGCTCCTACTTGATCATGCCCACTGAGCGTTTCACGAACTTGGTCAGTGCTTCGCCAGAGAGCATGCCGTTCTGCAGGAGGGCAAGGTCTATGAGCTGGCTTATGCGCTCGTTGTTCTCTGTATCGAGAAGTTCCTTTACGAGAGGAGAGTCGGTGTTGAGCACCATGTTGTACATATCGGGCATCTCGCCATAGAACTGCATTCCGGGCTGCAGGCGTGCCATGTCCTTCATGCGGCGCATGTACTCGCTCTGTGTGATGATGACGGGCAACTGCTCCTCGCCCATGGCCTGTGTCTGCAGGGTGAACTCCACCTTGTCCATCTTGGGCAGGAGTTCCTTGAACTGGTTCTGAAGTTTCTCTGCCTGCTCCTTGTCAAGCTGCTCCTTCTCTGTGTCGTCGCGCTTGATGAGGTTGTCCACGGTGTCGGCATCCACGCGTGAGAAGTGTGTCTTCTCCAGTTTCTGCTCCAGCATGTTGATGAGCGGAGTGTCCAGCTGGCCGTTCATCATTAGCACGCTATATCCCTTCTGCTTTGCCGCCTCAATGTAGGTGTACTGGCTCTGTGCATCCTGTGCGTACAGGTAGATGAGCTGCCCGTCCTTGTCGGTCTGGCTGCTCTCTATGAGTGTCTTGTACTCCTCCAGGGTGAAGAACTTGCCGTCGGTGTCCTTCAGGAGGAAGAACTGCTTTGCCTTGTCGTAGAACTGCTCCTCGCTGAGCATGCCATAGTCAATGAATATGCTGATGTCGTCCCACTTCTCTTCAAACTCCTTGCGGTCGTTCTTGAAGATGCTGCTCAGACGGTCGGCCACCTTCTTGGTAATGTACTGGCTTATCTTCTTCACATTCTGGTCGCTCTGCAGGTAGCTGCGGCTCACATTCAATGGAATGTCGGGAGAGTCAATGACACCATGCAGCAAGGTGAGGAACTCGGGAACGATGCCCTCTACCTGGTCGGTTACGAACACCTGGTTGCAATACAGCTGTATTTTGTTGCGCTGAATGTCCAGCTGGTTCTTGATCTTGGGGAAGTAGAGTATTCCAGTGAGGTTGAATGGATAGTCCACGTTGAGGTGAATCCAGAACAGAGGCTCGTCGGCCATGGGGTAGAGCTTGCGGTAGAACTCCTTGTAGTCCTCGTCCTTCAGTTCGCTGGGTTTGCGTGTCCAGAGGGGCAGGGTGTCGTTGATTATGTTATCCTCCTCAGTTTCCTGCATCTCCTTCTTTTCCTCGTTCCACTCGCTTTTCTTGCCGAATGCGATGGCAACAGGCAGGAAGTGGCAGTATTTCTTCAGCAAGCCTTCTATTTTGTATTTATCCAGGAACTCCTCGCAATCCTCGCTGATGTGCATTACGATATCCGTACCGCGGCCCTCCTTCTCAACCTCTTCCAGGGTGAACTCGGGACTTCCGTCGCACGACCATTTCTGGGCAGGTTCGCCCTCCTTGTAGCTCTTGGTGATAATGTCCACGCGGTCGCTCACCATGAAGCTGGAGTAGAAGCCAAGACCGAAGTGGCCGATAATCTGCGGAGCGTCGTCCTTGTACTTGTCCAGGAAGTCGTTGGCGCCAGAGAAGGCAATCTGGTTGATGTACTTCTCAATCTCCTCGGCGGTCATGCCTATGCCGTTGTCGCTCACGGTGATAGTCTTTGCTTCCTTGTCAACGCTCACGCTCACCTTCAGTTCGCCCATCTCGCCCTGGAACTCGCCCTTGCCGGCAAGCGCCTTCAGCTTCTGGGTGGCATCCACGGCGTTGCTTACAATTTCGCGGAGGAAAATCTCGTGGTCGCTATAGAGAAACTTTTTGATTACGGGGAAGATGTTCTCTGTTGTAACCCCAATGTTACCTTGTTTCATATATTTTCTTATTTATCTTTTCTTATGTGCTATGCGTATGCTGCATTGTTTATAGAACCCGCCTATAGTCTTATCACCTTGTCTTCCGAAATACCATCTGCCTTGTCCGAGAGGAGCATTTCGCAAATGGGGTCCTCTATGATGCGCTGGATGGCACGGCGCAGCGGGCGTGCTCCGTACTGTACGTCGTATCCCTCTGTGGCAATCTTGTTGATTGTATCCTCGGAAAGTTCCAGTGTATACCCCATTTCCTTTATGCGCCGGAGCAAAGGTCGCAGTTCAATGTCGGTGATGCGGCGTATGTCTTCCTGAGAGAGCTGGTCAAAGAAAACGATGTCGTCCAGTCGGTTCAGGAACTCTGGGGCAAACTGTTTCTTCAGTGCCTTCTCTACGATGGAGCGTGTCTGCTTCTTGCGGTCTTCATCGGTGGGCATGGCCTGGAAACCTATACCCGTGCCAAAGTCCTTGATCTGTCGTGTGCCCGAGTTGCTGGTCATGATTATAACCGTGTTGCGGAAGTCTATGGTTGTACCGTTTCCGTCGGTCAGTCTTCCCTCGTCCATTACCTGCAGCAGGATGTTGAACACATCTGGATGGGCCTTCTCAATCTCGTCGAGCAGAACTATGGAGTATGGCTTGCGGCGCACTCGCTCGGTCAGTTGTCCGCCTTCCTCATATCCCACATAACCCGGAGGTGCGCCCATCATTCGGCTTACGGTATGCTTCTCGCCATACTCGCTCATGTCTATGCGTATGAGTGATGCCTCGCTGCCGAACATTTCCATGGCCAGACGCTTGGTCAGGTAGGTTTTGCCCACACCGGTTGGTCCCACGAACAGGAAGGTGCCAATGGGGCGGTTGGGGTCTTTCAGTCCCACTCTGCTTCTCTGTATGGCACGTGTCACCTTCAGTACGGCATCGTCCTGACCCACTACGCTGCCTTTGAGGTTCTGTTCCAGCAAGCGCAGACGGCTGTTCTCCTCGTCTCCTATGCGATGAGCGGGAATTCCGGTCATTATGCTCACCACCTGTGCCACGGTTTCTGCCGTCACCTCGGTGTAGTTCTTCTCCTGCTGCTCCACCCATGCCTTCTGTAGTTGCTCGAGCTGTTCGGTCTTCATCTGCAGTTCATCGCGCAAGTCCGCGGCCGTCTCGTAGTTCTGTGCCTTTATGGCCATGTTCTTCCTTTCCTCTATGTCGCGCAGTTCTGTTTCCAGATTGTCGATTTCCATGTTGGCGGGGATGTTGAAGATGTGCATGCGTGCACCGCTCTCGTCCATTGCGTCGATTGCCTTGTCGGGGAAGGAACGGTCGCTCACGTAGCGCTGTGTCAGGTGCACGCAGGCCTCAAGCGCCTCATCGGTGTACTTCACCTTGTGGTGCTTTTCATAGGCAGGGCGCAGACGGTGCAGTATCTGCAAGGTTTCCTCGGCAGTGGATTGTGCCACGATGATTTTTTGGAATCGCCTCTCCAGTGCTCCGTCCTTCTCTATGGTCTTTCGGAATTCGTCTATGGTGGTAGCGCCAATGCACTGCATCTGGCCTCGTGCAAGGGCAGGCTTGAGCATATTGGCTGCATCCATGCTTCCCTGCGAACCGCCAGCACCGATGATGGTGTGTATTTCGTCTATGTATATGATTACGTCGGGATTGGCTTCTAGTTCCATGAGCAGGTTGCGCACACGTTCCTCAAACTGTCCGCGGAACTTCGTTCCTGCCACCATGCCGGCCATGTCCAGTGTGAGAATTCGCTTGCCCCACAGTTGGCTCGCCACCTTACGCTCTATGATTCTTTGTGCCAGTCCCTCCACAATGGCGCTCTTGCCCACACCGGGTTCGCCAATGAGTATGGGATTGTTCTTCTTTCTGCGCGCCAGGATCTGTGCTACGCGCTCCATCTCCTTCTCTCTTCCCACCACAGGGTCCAGTTCGCCTTTGCGTGCCTTCTCCGTCAGGTCTATGCAGAAATTGTCCAGAACTGGGGTGCCGCTCTTGTGCGCCTTCTTTTTCGTCAGGGTGGGGGAGTCGCTTTCTTGTCCTCCGCTCATCTCATATCCCTTATTGCTCTCTGCCTGGTCATCATCGTCGTCGTCTGTCTGGCTGTATCCGCTCCTTGTTTCTCCGTAGAGCTTTTCGCGGGTCAGGCCATGCTCCTCCAGTAGTTGCTGTATGGGGCTACCCTGGTCTTTCAGCATAGCCTTCAGCAAGTGCTCGGTATCCACTTCCTCGGCATGTTGCGCACGTGCTTCCAGAACACTCAGGCGCATCAGGCGTGTTGCTTCCCTGTTCAACTCCATGCTGTTCTTATTGGGTACCATCTCCACTTTCTTCTCTCGAGCCATCTTTTCCAGATTTCTCTTCAGCGAAAGCAGGTCGGGCTGTACCTGGTGCATCAACCTTGTTGCCTTGCTGACATTTTGTCTCAGCATTCCAAGAAGCAGGTGTTCGGGTGACACATTGTCACACTCTGTCCTTTCTGCTTCCTCTCTTGAGAAGTTGAAAACCGAAGCCATATCGTTTGAGAACTTGTTGTCCATATGCGTAATTATGTGATATGCAGCAATTGTTGTTACTTGTTTTACTGCAATGTTACATATTTATAATGCAAAGTCCATGCCACAATGCTTCGCTTTTCAAGTTGCATTGTGAATTTTCTTTCCAAAAATACTCGGAGTATTGCTCCAATATCTATATTGCCAGTGCGATGGACACCAATATCGCAAACAAGAATATAGACATTGCTGTCATGCCAAGGACACGGTTCAGCGCCTTGCCCTGGTTGATGGTGCGGAGAAGATGATGTATCCTCAGGTGCACTGGAATGAAAACGACGGGAATAAGCGCTTCAAGGGAATTGCCCTTCCTTATTATATATATTGCCACCATGGCCAGAAATACGGAGATAATGCCAATTAAGAGATACAGGGCAAGCGTGGATAATTCGCCTATGATGGTGACCAATGTAGTCTTGCCCACAGCAGCATCCGTGTGGCGGTCGCGGAAATTGTTGACCAGCAGCAGGCAGTCTGTTACGAGTCCTTGTGCAATGGCCAGAAGCCATACGGCCAGAGGAACGTCCAGGATAGAGGCCAGAGGGCTTTGGAAAAAGAAGGTGTAACTGACCGGTATGATGCCGAAGAAAAGCAGTACGAGTACGTCGCCCATGGCAATGCGCGAAAACAGGGTGGTGTAGAGAAAGCAGAAGGCCACACAAGCTATGCCCACCAGTATGCACTCCCAGCCTCCCCACCACACGAGCGGAAGTCCTGCCAGGCATGCCAGCAGTGTGGTTATGCCTATGCCCATGCGCATGGCGGGAAGCGTTATCCAGCCTTGAGAGCATGCTCGTTCTGGACCAAGACGGTCTTGGGTGTCCACGCCACGGATGCAGTCGAAATAGTCGTTCACTAGATTGGCGTCCACCTGCATGAGCAGGGCAAAGGCCAGGCACAGAAGGGCAGGAATCCAATCTATGTGTCCGTAGATGCCATAGGCGGCAGAAAGGGCCAGTATGACCGGAGCAGCAGCACCGGTGAGTGTCTTGGGCCTGGCGGCAAGGCACCAGGCATGCAGGGAATTAGTCTTTACCATGTAGGCAAAGTTAATCCTTTTTTTTGGAATGACCTCAATAAATGTGGTATGTTTTTCGCTAAACTCATATAAATTCATTACCTTTGCTGACCCTAAAACAATAAACAAAGACCAACACATGGCAGAAGCAAGACGCAAGACAAACCCCAAGGTGGTTGAAGTCCCAAGCATGGATTCTTTGGGACACCGCCAGCCGCAGAATCTGGAAATGGAGACAGCAGTGCTTGGTGCGCTGATGAACGAGCAGGATGCCTTCGGACAGGTGGCAGAGATACTTCGCCCGGAGAGTTTCTACGACCATAAGAACCAGTTGGTGTACGAGGCCATACGCGACCTGGCTGCACAGCAGAAGCCTGTGGACGTGATTACCGTGGTGGAGCAGCTGGACCAGAAGGGGCATCTGGACGAAGTGGGCGGAATGCCCTATGTGGCTACCCTTTCGGATGCAGTAATAAGCAGTGCCCACATAGAGTACCATGCAAGGATAATCCAGCAGAAGTTCCTGGCACGCCAGCTCATCACATATGCCAGCCGCATACAGCAGCATGCCTTTGACCCCGGCACGGATGTGGACGACCTGATGCAGGAGGCCGAGGGCAAGCTCTTCGAACTCTCGCAGAGCAACATGAAGAAGGATTATACGCAGATAAATCCTGTCATCAAGGAAGCCTACGACATGTTGCAGAGGGCGGCGGCACGTACCGACGGTTTGTCTGGTTTGTCCTCAGGCTTCGACCGTCTGGACAAGATGACATCGGGCTGGCAGAATTCCGACCTCATCATCATAGCCGCACGTCCTGCTATGGGTAAGACGGCATTCGTCATTTCCATGATCAGGAAGATGGCGGTGGACCTGAAGATACCATGTGCAATGTTCTCCCTTGAGATGGCCAACGTGCAGTTGGTTAACCGTCTGATAGTCAACGTGTGCGAAATCACCGGCGAAAAGATAAAGAGCGGTCAGCTTGCCCCCTATGAATGGAGCCAGCTGGACACACGCATCACCCAGCTGTACGATGCCCCCATCTATGTGGACGATACTCCTTCGCTCAGCGTATTCGAACTGCGCACCAAGGCACGCCGACTGGTGCGAGAGCATGGTGTGAAGATAATCATGATTGACTACCTGCAGCTTATGAATGCCTCGGGCATGAGCTACGGCAGCCGACAGGAAGAGGTATCTACCATAAGCCGAAGCCTGAAGCAGTTGGCCAAGGAGCTGAACATACCCATCATTGCCCTTTCCCAGTTGAACCGTGGTGTGGAATCGCGTGAAGGACCCGAGGGCAAGCGACCCCAGTTGTCCGACCTTCGTGAATCCGGTGCCATCGAGCAGGATGCCGATATGGTGTGCTTCATCCACCGTCCCGAATACTACAAGATATACCAGGACGAGAAGGGCAGGGACCTGCACGGCAAGGCGGAGATAATCATTGCCAAGCACCGTAACGGTGCCGTGGGCGATGTGCTGCTGGAGTTCCGTGGCGAGTTTGCACGCTTCTCCGATCCCGACGAGAACCGCTACATACCCGTGCCGGGCGAGCAGGGCGGATTGATAGTGTCCAAAGGACTCACCCCCGAGGAGCAGGCGCACATGATGGCACAGAATCCCTTCGATGACAATGTGCCGCCTCCACCATCGGGCATGAACGAACCGCCATTCTAAAACGGAAAGGTGAAAACGGAAAACTATCTACCCCCTCCGCGCTACGCGCTCGTCCCCCTAGGGGGACAGTTAGTTACAACCGCAAACACCGCGCCAGCAAACTCTCCCCCTGAGACAGGGGTGAGTACCCGAAGGGGGAGGGGGTGGATTAGAACCAGCTTCCTGCTCACCTCTGCGCTCTCTTCGCGCGAAGCTGCGACTTCTTCAGCGTCAGCGTAACAGGACAGGAATATTTGCGCTCTCCGCGTTCTTTGCGTGAGGAAATGATGTCCGTGTGGTGGTTATTTTTATATTTCACGCAGAGGCCGCAGATATCGCAGAGTTTTTTCATTACATTCCACGCTGGCGCTGGAGTGGTCGCAAGCTATGCTACGACAGGAGAACGCAGAGGCAAAATGAACGGAAAGGTGAACCAAAGGTCGACGCCCAAAGGAACTGAAGTCAATTCTGTGTGAGAAAAAAATATCAGAGTGAGAAGAGAATATATTTCACACCCACAGAACCGTTGTAACGAAGTTTACGACCCTCCAGTGCAAGCGTGAAATAGAATGGGGATGAAAATTCTGCGCTCTTTGCGTTCTTTGCGTGAAAAAATCGCCGTTGTCTTTATCTCACGCAAAGGTCGCAAAGGACACAATTACAATGGGGAAAGAGCATTTATTTGCGCCTTTCCCCATTTTTGTGCTTTTTTTTTTATAATTTTGCGCCTTGAAATACGAGAATACATTATTTATATACTGATATGAATATATCCTATAAATGGCTTCGTGAATACGTAGACGTAGACCTCTCTGCCGAAGAGGTGGCAAAAGCACTGACCAGCATAGGTCTGGAGGTAGGCAGTGTGGAGGAAGTTCAAAGCATAAAGGGAGGACTGGAAGGCCTGTGGACAGGTGAGGTGCTCACTTGCGAAGAGCATCCCAATAGCGACCACATGCATGTCTGCACTGTAAATGTGGGACAGGATGCCCCCCTGCAGATTGTGTGCGGTGCTCCCAATGTGGCGGCCGGACAGAAGGTGATTGTTGCCGTAGTGGGCACCAAGTTGTATGATGGCGACCAGGAGTTCGTTATCAAGCGCAGCAAGTTGCGCGGTGTGGAAAGTCTGGGCATGATCTGTGCCGAGGACGAGATAGGCGTTGGCACCAGCCACGACGGTATCATCGTGCTGCCCGAGGACACCCCCGTGGGCATACCTGCCAAGCAGTATTACAACCTGGAGAGCGACTACCTGATAGAGGTGGATATTACCCCCAACCGTGCTGATGCATGCAGCCACTGGGGTGTGGCCCGCGACCTCTACGCATGGCTGGTGCAGAACGGTTACAAGACCTCTTTGCACCGTCCTTCATGCGATGCATTCCAGGTGGACAACACCGACCTGGAGATTCCCGTAACGGTGGAGGCCACCGAGGCTTGTCCCCGCTATTGTGCCCTGACACTGACCGGATGCGAGGTGAAGGAAAGCCCCGAATGGTTGCAGGACCGTCTGCGTATCATAGGCCTGCGCCCCATCAACAACATCGTGGACATTACCAACTACATAATGATGGCATACGGCCAGCCCCTGCACTGCTTCGACGCAGACATGATACAGGGCGGCAAGGTGGTGGTGAAGACCATGCCCGAGGGAACTCCCTTTGTTACCCTGGACGGCGTGGAGCACAAACTGAGCGAGCGCGACTTGGCCATCTGCAATGCCGAGGAACCCATGTGCATAGCAGGTGTGTTTGGCGGCAAGGGCAGCGGTACATACGACACTACATGCAACGTGCTTCTGGAGAGCGCTTACTTCAACCCCACATGGATCCGCAAGAGTTCGCGCCGTCATACCCTGCAGACGGATGCAAGTTTCCGCTTCGAGCGTGGCATCGACCCCAACGGACAGATCTATGCTCTGAAGCAGGCTGCCATCATGGCCAAGGAACTGGCTGGTGCCAAGGTGAGCATGCAGATAGTGGACGTACAGTCGCAGGTGGTGGAACCCTTCAGCATAGACCTGAAGTATGCCTACGTGAACACCCTCATTGGCAAGGACATTCCTGCCGAGACGGTGAAGAGCATCGTTACATCCCTGGAAATGGAGATTGTGAAGGAGGATGCCGAGGGCATTCTGCTCTCCGTGCCCGCCTACCGTGTGGACGTGCAGCGTCCCTGCGACGTGGTGGAGGACATCCTGCGCATCTACGGATACAACAATATTGAGATTCCTTCAACGGTGAAGTCAAGCCTGTCCGTAAAGGGCGAGGCAGACAAGAGCCACAAGTTGCAGAACCTCATAGCAGAGCAGCTGGTGGGCTGCGGTTTCCACGAGATACTGAACAACAGCCTGCAGAAGATTTCCTACTATACCAACGGTGCCCAGCAGACCTACAAGGAAGAGAACTGTGTGCGCCTGCTCAATCCCCTTTCCCAGGACCTGAGCGTATTGCGCCAGAGCCTGCTGTTCGGTGGTCTTGAGAGCATAGCACGCAACAGCGCTCACCGCATGCCCGACCAGCGCATGTTCGAGTTTGGCAACTGCTACCGCTACGATGAGGCACGCAAGTGTGCCGACATCATTCCCGGTGTGTCCAGCAGCCGTGACCCCGAGGTGATAAAGCATGTTCTGGATGCATACTCCGAGGAGATGCACATGGGCCTGTGGGTAACCGGCAAGCGAGTATCGGGCAACTGGGCGCATGCCAATGAGGACAGCACCTTTGCCGAACTCAAGGCCTACGTGATGAACATCATCTCACGCCTGGGCGTTCCCTTCGGCATGCTCGTCTTTGCCGATGGTGCAGAGGACATCTTCGACAAGAGCCAGGAAATCCGCAACCGTGGCGGCAAGGTGCTGGTGAAGATGGGTATCGTGAGCAGCAAGGTGCTGAAGGCATTCGACATAGAGAACCCTGTGTTCTTTGCCGACCTTGACTGGAGGCTGCTCATGAAGACCATCCGCAACCAGGCTGTCAAGTACACGGAGATTAGCAAGTTCCCTGCCGTGAGCCGCGACCTGGCTCTGCTCATCGACCAGAATGTGGAGTTTGCAAGCATAGAGCAGATTGCATACCAGACGGAGAAGAAACTGCTGAAGGCCGTTACGCTCTTCGACGTGTACGAGGGCAAGAACCTGCCTGCTGGCAAGAAGTCGTACGCCGTGAACTTCATCCTTCAGGACACCGAGAAGACCATGAGCGAGAAGGCTATCGATGCCATCATGCAGAAGCTCATCCAGCAGCTGACCAAGCAGCTGGGTGCAGAACTCAGATAATATTCCATAACCAGAAGAATAGTATAAAACAAAATAACAACATAACAATATGGGACGCGCATTTGAATATCGCAAAGCAGCAAAAATGAAGAGATGGGGCCACATGGCCAAGACTTTCACCCGCCTGGGCAAGCAGATTGCCATAGCCGTTAAGGCTGGCGGCCCCGAACCCGAGAACAATCCCACACTCCGCTCCGTTATAGCCGTGTGCAAGCGCGAGAACATGCCGAAGGACAACATCGAGCGTGCTATCAAGAATGCCATGGGCAAGGACCAGAGCGAGTACAAGAGCGTTACCTACGAGGGATATGGCCCTCATGGCGTGGCCGTGTTCGTGGACACTCTGACCGACAACACCACACGTACCGTTGCCGACGTGCGCTCTATCTTCAACAAGTTCAACGGCAATATGGGAACAACCGGTTCTCTCTCATTCCTCTTCGACCACAAGTGTGTATTCACCTTCAAGAAGAGTGCCGACATGGACATGGACGATTTCATCCTGGAGATGATTGACTTCGGAGTGGAGGAGGAATACGACGAGGAGTACGACGAGGACAAGGACGAGACCACAATCACCATCTATGGCGAGCCTACCAGCTACAGCGAAATCCAGAAGGCCCTGGAAGCCAGAGGCTTTGAGGAAGTAGGCGGTGAGTTCACCTACATCCCCAACGACCTGAAGGACGTTACACCCGAGCAGCGCGAGGTAATCAACAAGATGGTGGAGAAGATGGAGGAGTTCGACGACGTGCAGACCGTCTACACCAACATGAAGCCCGAGGAGTAAATAACTAAGATGTTTTGTCAGCGCCACAATTGTGCCAACAAAACATAGAACCATATAAGAGAGCAGCTCTCTACCTTACTCGTAGGGACGCTGCGTGCAGCGTCCGAGATATTTGACGGATACGAGTTGCACGTAGCGTCCCTGCCATATATACATAAGGTATATAATCTTCCAGCGACATGAAGAAATCTATACTTTCCATCTTGCTAATGCCTCTCCTTGTTTCCTGCAACCACGAGACGAGGGATGAAAGAATCATGCGTCAGGTACGGGAATTCTCCAAGTCATCCTGTCCCAAGCCAATGGACAGGTACACCATGCTCGACAGTATGGTATATGACACCGAGGGTCGCATTATGAAGTATCATTACTCCATGTCGGGTTTAATGGACAGCACATCTGTTTACACATCTGACATGAAGGCGCTATTTCATGCCAATCTTCTTGACAACATCAGGCAAAACACAGGCTTGATAGAACTAAAAGAGCATGGAGTTACATTCCAGTACCATTATCTCTCCTCCACGGGTCCGGAGCAGTATATGGAATTCACATTTGCCCCTGAGGATTATAAGTAATATTTCAATGTAACTTTTCGTAAGCGATAAATAAAGAAATCCCAACCGCTATGACCTGCGGTTGGGATTTTTATTTCAGTACGCCATAGTACTGTAGCCGTGCTCTCGGTTGCGCACTCAGTTCCAGTTGCGATAGGTGTTTGCCTCGTAGATTTTAAATTATCATAAACAAGGGCAGAACGCAATAAACCAACCAAAATTTAACAATATGTTAAAGATAGCAAAATGAGGGGGGGGATATCAGCAAGAAAACTGCATTGTAACTTTATGCGTAACGAGAGTGGAAGGTTAGAGCGGCATTGTATCTTTCAATGAGTAGTAACGACCTTCAAGTACTCTTCGCCATGTTGTTCCAAAGGGCATGTTTTAACCCTCCCGAGGACAAGGTCGTGACAATACTATATGCAAGGGTGTGACAATACCGAGGACAAAAACGTGACAATATCGGGGATGATTTCTTTGTTTTATTGCCTACATCCCAGCCTCCCCAATAACGGCAAGTATAGGTCAATGTTGCAATAAGACTAACTGCTATTCCGTAAGCAGGCTCGGTAATGGGATGGCACTTCTGCCGTAGGGCGGAATCACGTCAGTATGAAAATATCTATTTGTGTTTATGCCTGAGACATGAATATGCCCTAAAATTGAGAATGGAGATATGCCATAGAAGCATATCTCCATTCATTATTATATAGGGCCGGTGCCTATATGTGTCCTTGATATTCCTTAATTGGAAGTGTGTGACATATAGACGGCGTTGCCTACCTGGGGATCGCCCTTGTAGGAAGCCTTGTTGCCTACGATGGTGATGGTATCACCTACCTTCAGGCCCTTTGCTTCTACAAGTCCCTGCTTGGCAGCACCTGTTGCGCCATAACCGGGCAGAAGACCGTATACATATACAATATCACCGTTGGCATCCTTGAGGTTAATATTGCCATACTGGGCATTCTTAATCTCGTCGATAGTGCCGGTGAGCTTGTAGTAAACGTCCTTGCTGTCCTCCTTGGTGAGGAAGTCTGCTACGCTAACTTCGGGGCTGGCGGTGTACTTCTCCAGCAGAGTGCCCTTGGGCAGCTGGGGTGTGCCATTGTATTCGCTACGCTTACCTACAACGGTTACGAAGTCGCCGATGGCAATGTTCTCAACGCCCTGAGTGTTGACATAGTAGGCATATACCTCGCCGCTCCAGTCCTTGAGGTAGAAGTTGTTGTTGTACTTGTTGAAACCAGTAACGTGACCCACAATGCGGTACTGAGCAGCGTCGTTAACCTCGGCGGCAAGGAATTCTGCCACGGTAACATCGGCAATACCACCTGCCTGGGTGAAGGTGTAGGGGATAGGCTCGCCCTCGCTGGAACGGAAGCTGATGCTGCCCTCGCGTGCGCTGGCGCTGTTGGGAGCGATGTTGAAGGTGTACACTACGGTGTCGGCAGGATTGGGCTCGAGCTTTGTGGCCACGCCAGAGATGTACTCTGCGTTCTCGTAGGAAATCCACTCCTGGCACTCTTCGCTGATCTCGTAGAAGGCAGCTTTGCCCTTGCTGGCCAGCTTAACCTCCAGAACGCCACCTTCCTTGCTGATCTCCACAGAAGGTGTAACCACCTTGAGCAGAGCCTTCACGATGTTCTTGACGGTAACGTCCACCATCTGGGGATCGCCCTTGTAGGAACTCTTGGGACCTTCGATGGTAATCTTGTCGCCAACCTCAATACCAAGGCTCAGGAAGTTCTTGGTCTTGCCATTGGCATCGAGAGTGCCATAGATGTACAGTTCTGCTGTACCGTCGGTCATGTACCAGTTGCCGTACTCGGTGTTTACAATCTTGGTGATGGTACCAGATACCACGAAGCTCTTTCCGTCGGGTGCCTCGTTAACTTCCTTGCAAGTTGCCGCAGAAGCGGTCATGTCGCCCTGGCGAATCTTGAGGAACTGGCTCTTTGCACCGGAAATGATCTTCATCTCAGCCTCGCGGCCAGAATTTGAAGCCTCGGCAGAGAAGGTGAGTTCGGTCTTGCCGGCTTCACCGCTTGTCTGTGACAGGGTAATCCAATCAGGCTGTGCAAAACCCTTCTCTGTGCTGAACTCCCAAGCCTCGCTGGCCTTGAGGGTTACTTTCACGTCACCGCCTTCAGCAGGAATGCTGATGTAGGTGGTGGACAGGTTCAGGTCGTCGAATGTGCCAAGAACCTGGTCTTCTGAACATCCTGCCAGAAGCAGGGCGGAGAAGATGAGTGTTAATATTGACTTGAATTTCATATTGAGTCGTATGGTTCTTTAGTTAAACATATACTTTATACCCACTGCGATGTTCCAGCACTGGCCGATAGAGTAGTTGGGAACCCAAGTCTGGGTGTTGGCGTTAACCTTCTCGGGAGTAGAGAACAGGGCATAGCCCTCAGCATCGGTACCCTCGAACTTGAGGATGCGGCCGGAGTTGAGGTCGGAGTTCATGGTCTTGCTTACGCCAAGTTCGGAGCTGAACAGGTTCAGTACGTTCTTCATGTCGAGGCTCAGCTGGATGGTGTTCAGGTTCTTGCCGCACTTGATCTTGAAGTCGTGCTTGTAGGCCAGGTCCACGCGGTGCACCCAGGGATTGTATACGCTATAGGCCTCGGCATACTTGCCCTGGTTCTTGCTCAGGTAGCTGTCGCCGTGAACAAAGTCCATGAAGCGGTCGCGGTCGCCAGCGCTTACGAAGCGGAACTCGTTGTTGGCAACCTGCTCGTCGGTGGGGATGTAGAGAGCATCGTAGTTGTAACCGTCGCCGTTCATATCGTTGGCGGTCATGTAAGAGTAGTTGTAGCCACCGTTCCATGCCTCGTAGATAAGGCTGAAGTGGCTGTTCTTCATGTGGAAGGTAGCACCAGCCAGAACACGGTTGGGAGTAACGTACTCGGAGTTGTGCAAGGCAATGTTGTTGGGACCGTTCACGGTGGGCACGTAGGTAAATGCTGACTCGGCGTTAGAACCGGGAAGACCTGTAACCTCCTTTGAAACGGTGTGTGTATAAGAAGCCATCAGTTCCAGTTCCTTAACGGGGCGCATGTTCATGCTCACGTTAGCCGACCAGCCATAGCCCTCGTCGGTGTTTTCCAGAACGAAAGCCTTGGTGCCAGAACGGAAGGTAGAGGGATAGATGGGGCGAGCGTCAGCACCGTTGAAGCGTGCATAGCCTTCTACAGGCATGATGCTCCAGTCGGAGATGGTGGCTGCGTTGATGGTCTTGTTGATGATACCCTCGGCAGAAATGGTGAAGGGGAAGGAAACGGGCAGTACATAGTCTACAGCCAGAGAGGTCTTCCACACCTCAGGCATCTTGAAGTTGGGGTCCACGGCAGAGATAGAAGAGGGGCGTGTGCCATCCTCAGGACTCACGGTGCTGGGGAAGCCCATGCCGATGAGTTTGTCGCGCAGAGACTCGGTGTATGACTTGCCCTGCTCCTTGACCAGGCCGCCGGCAAACTGAGCCATTACGTCGCTCATGCTGCCATACTGTGCCTTGACCTCGTCGGGCAGGTAGTTGTAGTTGCTCTTGGGACCGAGCTGAGCCTGGTACTGAACCATACCGCCGTTTGTGGGCATGTTGGTGAAGAATACCAAAGGCAGACGGCCGGAGAAGAAACCGGTACCGCCGCGGAGCTTCAGGGACTTGTCGCCCAAGATGTCATAAACGAAGCCTATACGGGGAGAAACGATAACTTGTGCGCCGGGCCACTTGCCAGTGTCGATGTGACGGCCGTTGTAGTCAAGATCCTTGATTGCGTTGTTGGTCATCAGGTCGCTGTTGCTGAAGAAGAGACCGTCCAGACGCAGACCTGCGGTGAGCTTGAAGTTGTCGGTAGCATCCCATTCCTCCTGGCCGTAGATGCCAAGCTTGTGGAAGCGCACGCGGGCGGCAGGAGCCTCCTCGCCATCGTAGCCGTAGGTCAGACAAACCACCTCGGGTGTAGCACCGTTGATAAAGTCGTCCACGCTGCGGTAGCGATAGTAACCGGTACCGTTGCGCATGTACTGGTTGTCAGCCATCTGATACTCGTAGCTGATACCTGCCATAAACTTATGGTTGCCGTTGTAGTAGGTAATGTCGTCCTTGATGTTGAAGACGGTGTTGTGCACGGCATTGTTCCAGGTGAAAAGCTCGTAGCCAAGGGCCATGTACTGGGTGGTAGTGTTGGTGCCGTCGTGGATGTCGATGAAGGGGAACTCAGAAGAGTTGCTGCCACGCACGTCATCGAGCTTAGAGAATGTAGCCAGGAACTGGTTGGACAGGTTGTTGGTGATACGGCTGTTCAGATCCAGAGTTGCAGAGTGCACCAGGTTGTTCATGGAGTACATAGAGTTGGCGAAGGGCATGGAGTAGAGAGAGGTACGTCCGAATGCAGAACGCTCGCCGCCGTCCATAGAAGACACGTTGGGTGCATTCCATGCTGTGTTCTTGGTGTAGTTGTAGCGCAGGGCCAGCTTGTTGCGGTCGTTGATGTTCCAGTCCACGCGTGCCAGCAGTTTCAGGTTGCTCTCGTCGGCAGGGAAGTCGGTGAAGGAACCTGTATCGTAGCCATACTTCTGCTTTACATGCTCCTGCACACGCTCCATGTCGGCCACGGTGGTGTAGGAGAGGTACTGCTCCTCGCTGCCCTTACCGTCTACAGAAGGTCTCCAGCGTACAGCCACAGAGGGAGAAGCCTCGTACTCGGCATTGGCAAAGAAGAACAGCTTGTTCTTAATGATGGGTCCGCCGAATGTGGCGCCGTATGTGGTGCTTCTGTCGCGATCGCGGGCACCGGGGATGGTCTGTCCGTAAACCACATCACCACGCATGTTCTCGTTGTGGTGGTGTACGTAGGCAGTACCCTTGAACTTGTTGGTACCAGACTTGGTAATGGCATTGACACCACCGCCGATGAAGTTTGTCTGGCGAACGTCAAAGGGAGAAATTACAACCTGAAGTTCCTCGATAGCATCGATAGAGATGGGACTGCCACCACCGGGGAGACCGTCGCTAAGACCAAAGTTGTTGTTGAAGTTGGCACCATCCACGGTGAAGTTGGCGGTACGGCCGTCCACACCGGCAAAGTTCATGCCGTTGCCGCCATAGGGAGACAGACGTGTGATGTCGGTGATGCTGCGGCTGATGGTGGGCATAGACTCCAGCTGTGCATTGCTGATGTTGGTTGAAGCACCGGTCTTCTCGCCAGCAAACTTTGAAGAGCTGCCCACAACCACGAGTTCGTCCATGTTCTTGGTGTCCTCGTTGATAACGATGTTCATGTTGTAGGTTTCACCCAGTTCCAGAGTAATACCCTTAACGCTCTTGGGCTTGAAACCCATGTAGGTGATGTTCACCTCGTAGGGACCGCCGGGGCGCATACCTTGGATGAAGAAACGTCCATCCTCGTTGGTAACAGCTCCATAGCGTGTACCTGATGGAGTGTGTACGGCATTGACCACGGCGCCGATGATGGCTTCCTTGGCCTCGTCCGTCAGTTTACCGCTCATTCCGGATGTTGTCACCTGAGCAGAAACCAGGGTAGTGACAAGCAACAGTGCCGCTACCCAAATAGACCTCAATGTTTTTGACATAATTGAATTGATTGGTTAGTGAATATAATTAATTAAAACAGTTTATCCTATTGTGACCATCGTTGCGCCGAAACCGTACTGCTGGAACGATGCATCCTGGTGCCGGCAAGTCTTGTAGGAGTATTTCATTTCGGTGAGTATGGCTTTGCGAAGCACACCGTCGCCATTGCCATGAATGAAGACTATCCTGCGTCCCTTGTCGCGAAGGTATTCGTTCATCTTTTCGCGGAACACCTTCATCTGATAGTCCTTTATCTCCGTAGCCGAGAGTCCGTCGGTACTATCCAGCAGTGCATGTGCATGCAGGTCCACCTCAATGATTTCGTCCTTGGCAGGTTTCTTGTTTCTACGTGTAGCGTTCTCGCCGTCAGCATTGGACAAACGTGCATGTGCACGCAGGGCATTTGCCGCTTCCATTTCCTCTATGCGGCGTTCCAGTTTCTGCACAAGATGCTCCAATCTGGCCACCCGTTCCTCCAGTGCTTCCTGGCGAGGTGCTCTGCCTGTTGGCACGACCGGTGCAGGTGCACTGTTCACGGCAGATTGCGAACCTGCAGGCGTCTTTGCCAGTGAAGTGCTGCCGGTGACTGGAATAACCACAAGGTCGCCCTCGAGCATGGGTATTTCAAAACCGTCCTCGTCCTCTACAAGGATAAAGCCACCTTTGCGGAATCCCGAAACTTTGCCGCCTCCCTTTTCGCGTAGGAAACGTACGGTATCGCCTATGTTTATGCTCATAGTAAGTTTAGGTATGTTCTATAAATTAGTTTATACTTTATTCTGGTAGAATTCTCGTGACTTTGGCTCTTTCATGCCTCTTACTTGTATCTTTATCATTTTCACTTACTCACATAGACCACTATGTTCATTCGCTCAAATTTAAAATCTACTGCGTAATAGACATCAAACAACTCAAAGCTAATTTATAGAACCTACCTTTAGTTTAATCTTTCTTGCTTTTATTAGCCTACAAATTTACGTAAATTCTCTTATATAAACTCATAGCAAATACTACAACAATGTCATATTATATAAATAAATGTGAAAATGCTTTGTTATGAATTAATATTTTTTATACTTTTGCTATTCGCAAAGTATGTAGACAAACCAAATAACCATATTTTATTAAAGACATGAAAAAGCTTTTACTAATCTTAATGTGTCTGTCAGCAACAACATTTGCCATGGCACAGGATTTGATACCGGTGAAGATTAAGTCTGCAACGGCATCTAGCGAGAACTCTGCAAGCGAGAATGCAGCAAAGGCAATCGACGGCAAGTCGGATACTTTCTGGCATAGTGTGTGGAGTGGAGGTGTAACTCAATTCCCTGTTATGTTTACCATTACTTTGGCAGAGGAGACACTTGTTGATGTAGTGCGCTACTTCCCCCGTGTTGGCAATTCAAATGGCAACTGGGGCAATGTCGAGGTTCTCTATAAGAGTTCTGAGACAAGCAACAAGTTTGTTTCTATAGATTCCTATAATCTTAATCATAGCGACAATACCTATGACTTTGAGATAAGCAAAGTATGCTCTCAGATCCAGTTCAAGATTAAGGACGGTAAGGGTGGCTGGGCAACAGCCTCAGAGATAGCAGCCTATATTCGAGACAATACAAAGCTGGAGGTGTTTAAGACCTACTTTGAAGACGCGATGTTTACCGAGCTCAAGCCAGAGGTTACTTCAAGCGAAGGCATTGAAGACAAGGACGTAAAGGCCTTGGTGGATAATCTTCTTGCAGATGCTGAAGGCTACAAGAAGTTCCGTGTTGCAGAGTATGAACCATATCGTCCTATCGGATCCTTACAAAGCGAGACCTTGACAAAGAATCAGTACAACCAATGGGAGAACCCAACTGGTATTTATCTGAAGGCCGGCGAGTCATGCTACGTTGTCCTTGAAGGTGCAGACAAGGAGACCGTAGGTTTGAAGATAAAGAATTGGGTAGAAAACGAGAACCAGAGTCTGTACAGCCTTAGCCGTGGTTTGAATAAAATTACTGCCACCACCGAGGGTAATGTATTCGTTGATTATTACACAGACAATTACAAGACGGCCTCCAATGCCAAGATTCACTTCATCAATGCACCTGTGCGTGGATACTGGGATCAGCAGACAATGACCAATGCTGATTGGAAGGCTATGCTTTCAAAACTTCCAAAGGACAACAGCGTAATCGTTGTTCGTAGTCAGCATGCACAGCTTGCATATCCCGTTTCTGCATGGAAGGAGCATTGTCCCGAGAACGTGGATTCGCTGATGACCCTCTACCAGCAGGTTCAGTGGGCAGAGCGTAATATAATGGGTTGGGAGAAATACGGAAGACAAGCCAAGAACCGTCAGCTGTTCTATGCCACCACTTATGGTTTCATGGCTGCTGGTGCTCATGGCTCTTATTGCAATGTAACCAGCCTGGGCAGCATCATGTGTCCCGACTCCAAGAGATTTGACTTCTGGGGTGTAGGTCACGAATGGGGACACAACAACCAGATTGAACCAGGTTTCCATTGGAGCGGTTTGGGCGAAACCAGTAACAATGTTTATGCCTCTTGGGCACAGCTGCACTTCTCTGGCAACCGCCACAACCTGCGTCTTGAGGACGAATGGAGCGGTATCAACGAATACTCAAATATGCGCGGCGGCCGTATGCAGACATACTTTGAAGAAGGTCTGCGCAAGGGGGTTCAGTGGCAATTGCAGGATGGTCCCGACTATCATGGTGCCACTCCCGAAAAGAAGACGGTAACAGGACAGGACTATAACGGCAACAACACAGGACAGGTAACTACCACTTCGCGCAATTATGACCACTTCGTCAAGCTTGTCCCCTTCTGGCAGCTGAACCTCTGGGGTACTCTGGCTGGCAAGTGCCCAGACATCATTCCCATGGTTATTGAAGGCATCCGCAATACTCCTAACTACAAGAAAACCTATAACTCAAACGGCAAGCAGCAGATAAACTGGATGAAGCTGGCTTGCGACAGCGCACAGATCAACCTTCTGCCATTCTTCGAGAAGGCTGGTATGCTCAAGCCCATCAATGCCTACATAGAGGACTATGGCGCAGGTTGGATTAAGATCAACAAGAAGATGATAGACGACCTGAAGCAGCACGTTGCCGAGATGGGCTATCCTGACTATACTGAAGAAATCAACTACATCAATGCGCACAACTTCCAGATCTACCGCGACAATCTAAAACTCTCAGCTCCCACCAAGATGGGTGATGGCTGCACATACTCCAATGGCAAGGTAAAGGTTGACCACAAGAAGGTACAGAATGCTGTTGCTTTCGAGACATACAACGCAAAGGACTCCCTTATCCGCATTACCATGTATGGTCTTGGTGCAGACGACGCTCATTCCTTCACCATGGTTCTGTATCCTGCAGCTACAGAAGAGTCTGATGCTTCTGCCTATATCATGGCTGTTGGATACGATGGCACACGTACAAAGATTTACGAAAAGAACAATTTCCAGAAGGGTCTGGAGGCAAACAAGTTCTATACTATTACCAGTGTAGGTAAGGGCAACGCATTGAGCTGCGGTACCGGCACCTCCATTGATACAAAGGGAAAGATTACCTGGAACCTGGCTCGTGCCGCCAAGTCAAACTCTGCCAATTTCGTGTGGTTCCTGGAGAAGAGAGACGGCAAGACCTACCTCTACAATCCACAGAGCAATTCCTATTTCACCGGTTCTGGCAGTTCAAAGACAACAGAACTTTGCGGTAAGGCAAATGCTCCCTACTTTGAAGTGGCATGTGTCGACGAAGCAAAGGGAACCTATACATTTAATATGAACGGTAGCGGCCAGTATATCAATTCATACAATGCCACTGAAACTGGCTTCTGGGGAGGCGGTTCTGGCGATGCCAACAACATCTGGACCGTTGAAGAGGTAACCACAGCCGAACTGTCAATACCAAATTCCGGTTACTATATGGCTTGCTATCCCTTTGCTATTGAGCTGCCCGAAGGCGTGGAGGCTAATGTGGTTAGCACAACAGCCAAGGTCAACTACGAGGGTACCGACTACCAATACCTGGGCTTGGAAAAGATAGAGGGCAACGTAGTTCCCGCCAACATGCCCGTTGTATATGTAGGCAGCCCTGCCAAGTACACTGTAAAGCTGCTTGCTGAGGACAGCACTGCTCCTGCAACTCCTAATATCCTTAAGGGTACCAACCTCAAGCTTACAGGCATCACCAAGGGTACTGGCATGTACAATCCTTCGGCTACAGAAGAGGCAGGTGCAACAGGTATGGTTAAGGTAAATGCAACAGCTAATACTATTCCCGTAAACCGTGCCTACCTGCTCACCTCCGATGTTGACGGAGCTACAGAGGTCTACTTCCAGAGCAGCGAGTTCGTTACTGCAATCAGCGATGTTGAAGCAGCTGCTTCCGCCAACCAGAAGTTCTATGAACTGAACGGCATGCGTGCAAACAAATTGCAGAAGGGACGCATTTACGTTACCTCTGAAGGCAAGACTATATTGGTAAAGTAAGTATGTAGCGGACTTGTCCGCAGCATATCATATTAAGGAGCGGTGCATCTGCGTACCGCTCCTTATTAATATATAATGTGAAAAATATAACGGAATCTCTGACAACGAGATAAGCATAAGTGCACCTAAGGTAGTGGACCGCTTTGCCAACAGCTGGTCGCAGGAAAATATCAACGACCGGTATGTGGCCACAAGCGTTATTATAGTAAGCAGCAGAAATGTTGTGCAGGTTCGCTCTGCCATCCAAATGCAACCTCAGTTGATGAAGAAGGGTGTGGCTATAATATCAGAGGAATACGTAAGCAATGCCGTTGTTTACGAATTTACAGGCTTGAATACAATCAACCCCCAAATGATAGAGGAATCCACCAAGAATGCCAGAGCGGCTGCTCAGCAGTTTGCCAAGGATTCGGATAGCGAATTGGGCAAGATACGACGCGCCTCCCAGGGACAGTTCAGCATTGTGGACCGTGACGGCAACACTCCTCATATAAAGAACGTGCGTGTAGTATCAACCGTAGAATACTACATTTGTGATTAGGATAAAAGTTATTATCACCATGTCGCTAATGACCGGTTTGGGTTTAAAAACAACATCAGCGAGGCCGTTCCCTCTCGAACGATGCTTCGCTGATGTTTAGTGTATGGATACTATGTTTCTTATAGGATTTGGCGTGAGTATGAAGGAGAACGAAAAACGGACTGAGGACTGAGGACACTGAGGACACCCTCTTCGGAGAGTATATAAAATAAAGATGGCAACACATTGCGTGGTGCCATCTTGTTTTGCATTAGCAAGCAGTAACTGACTGTCCCCCTGAGAGGGGGAGGAAAGGTTAGAGGTGAGCGGATGAGCGGGTGAGCGGTTAGTTTTCCGTTTTAATCCCGCTTCGCGCTCTTTTATTCCTTATCGCTCGGCAATGTAGGGCGAACGAGGTCCTTGGAAGATTGACAGGGATGTCAATCTGTGCCTAGTGAGGGTCGCAATCTCCATTGCAATGTAGGGAGGCTGCGTGCAGCGTCCGCCTTGTTTTATCGTTCTCGGGCGCTGCACGCAGCGTCCCTACCATGCCTGTCAACGTTCACCGCTCACCGCTAAACGCTCACCGTTAAACACTCACCGCTCATCCGCTCACCCTCTCCTCCCCCTTGCAGGGGGATTGAGGGGGTCTTGGGATTGAGGGGGTCTTTTTACTCGCCGAGGTTCTCGCCGCCTTCATCGTCGCCAGTGCCCTCGTCGTCGGGGTTCTGGCCGGGCTGGATGGTGGCCATGTTGTTGAGAAGTTCCTTCTCAGCCTTGCGAGCCTCGCCCTGAGCCTTGCGGGTGCTTACGTACTCGAAGGATGCTTCCTTCTCCAGACCGGAGAGAGTATTGCTGGGACTCCAGCGCACCAGCACACGCTTAATCTGCGAGGTGCTGAACTCTTCGGCATTGGGAGCCGCCTTCGAATCGAGGCCTACGGAGAAGGAGCCAAGGTCGCCAAGGGTCACCTTGTTGCCCAGGAGCAGCTGCTCTCGGATGCAGGAGGCCAGTTGGGTCACCACGGCCATGATGTCGCCCTTGTCGTACTTGCTGGAGTGGGCGGTCATGTGTGCTGCCATGGCAGAAAGGTCAAGAACTTGG